>CAVEZM010000005.1:0-20409 GCA_963620225.1 Acidaminococcaceae bacterium
CACCTCTATTCGCACTATGCGCCATATAACTCTCTTACTGATTTTGATGCGGTTGCCCTTGAAAAAATATGCGGTGGTTGTGTATATACGGGAAAAGTAGTATCTTTGCAGGCTTGATAGGAATAAAGAGTAAGGACAATATAGTACATGTGTATATAGTATGAAGCCAACGATAGCGATCAGTGCCGGCGATATAAACGGTGTCGGTTATGAGGTTATTTTGAAGAGTTTGTTAGACCCGCACATCTGTGAGATATGCCACCCGATAATATATGGTAATGCGAAAGTAGCCCGTCTGTACACACAGACGATGGATGAGGAGTTCCATAATCTACAGTTTTATATCATTGACACTCCTTCCCGTGTCAAAGATGGTCGTTTGAACCTGATCACATGTTACCCGGACGACACGCCTATCAACATGGGCGAGTCAACGCCATCCGGTGGTCAGGCAGCCTTGAAGAGTCTGCAGCGTGCTTGTCAAGACCTGCAACAGGGTTTAGTGGACGCCTTAGTGACAGCCCCTATCAACAAAGATAACATCCAATGTGATGCGTTCCGTTACCCTGGACACACGGAGTATCTGTCGTCACTATTCGGTCGAGGTTCGGATGGTCTGATGATGATGTTGAGTGACAGGATGCGTGTAGCCTTGGTATGCAATCATACTCCTATATCGCAAGTGCCTCAGATGATAACTGAGGAACGGATATTATCCAAGTTATCCCAATTGAACAAGACTCTTCAGGATGATTTCTCGGTACGTAAGCCGCGTATTGCCGTGTTGTCATTGAACCCTCATGCCGGGGATAACGGTTTGACAGGCAAGGAAGAGTCGGAGGTGATACGCCCTACTATAGCGAAAGCGAATGAGCAGGGGATGTGGGTCTTTGGTCCGTATCCGGCGGACGGCTTTTTCGGAGCAGGTCAGTATAACCGTTTTGATGCGGTGTTGGCTATGTATCACGACCAGGGTTTGGCACCTTTCAAGGCGTTGGACATGAGTGGTGTGAACTATACTGCAGGTTTGTCGGTAGTGCGCACCTCTCCCGACCATGGTGTGGCATACGATATAGCGGGTCGTAATGAGGCTGATGCAGAGAGTTTTCTGCATGCGTTATATGCTGCCATAGACATACGTCGTACCCGTTTAGAGAACGCAGCGTTGAAGGCTCATCCCTTGCCTTTCCAGTCTCGAGAGGAGCAGAAAGAGAGAGGTGTCCGTCCACAGAAAGATAATGACGAAGAGATATAGACAGATAATGACAAGTAAAGAGATTAGACAGTCCTTTTTGGATTTTATGGAGAGTAAGGGGCACCATATCGTGCCGTCTGCTCCTATGGTGATTAAAGATGACCCGACGTTGATGTTTACGAATGCGGGCATGAACCCATGGAAAGGTATCATCTTGGGTAATGACCCTATCCGATACTCGCGTGTGGCCGACTCGCAGAAGTGTCTGCGTGTGAGCGGCAAGCATAATGACTTGGAAGAGGTGGGTCGTGACACCTACCACCACACGATGTTCGAGATGTTGGGTAACTGGTCGTTCGGTGATTATTTCAAGGAGGGCGCCATTGATTTTGCTTGGGAGTATATAGTGGATGTGTTGCATATCGACCCCAAGAATCTGTATGCGACTGTTTTCGAAGGCTCTCCGTCAGAGGGGTTGGAGCGTGATACAGAGGCTGCTACTATCTGGGCAAAGCATCTGCCCGCCGATCATATCCTGAATGGCAACAAGCATAACAACTTCTGGGAGATGGGCGATACGGGTCCGTGTGGTCCTTGCTCGGAGATACATGTGGATAGCCGTAGCGAAGCAGAGCAAGCATTGGTGCCCGGTCGTGAGTTAGTGAATAGAGATCATCCGCAAGTGATAGAGATATGGAACTTGGTGTTTATGCAATATAACCGCAAGGCTGATGGTTCGTTGGACGATCTGCCCAAGCGTGTGATAGACACAGGTATGGGTTTTGAGCGTTTAGTGCGTACGTTGCAGGGTAAGCAGTCGAATTATGACACGGATGTGTTCCAGCCTATGCTGCATCGTATAGGTGAGTTATGCGGTTGTGAGTATGGGAAAGACGAGAAGACGGATATCGCTATGCGTGTGATAGCCGACCATATACGCACTATTGCTTTTGCTATCACGGATGGTCAGTTGCCGAGTAATGAGAAAGCCGGTTATGTGATCCGTCGTATCTTGCGTCGTGCAGTGCGGTATGGTTATACTTTCTTAGGTCAACGAGAGGCGTTCTTGTATGCTTTGGTTCCCCAGTTGATAGCAGATATGGGTGATGCTTATCCTGAGTTGAAGAAGCAGGAGCAGCAGATTATCCCTGTAGTAAAGAGTGAAGAAGAGTCGTTCTTACGCACTTTGGATAAGGGTATATCGCTGTTGGATAAACTGATGCGGGAGGCTAAGAGCAAGGAAATATCGGGCATGGATGTGTTCACGTTGAAAGATACCTATGGTTTCCCTCTTGACTTGACCGAGTTGATACTCCGTGAGAATGGTTTTACTACGAATGAAGCGGAGTATGAGAAGGCGTTAGCACATCAGAAGGAGATGGGTCGTTCCGCTAACAAACAGGACTTGGGCGACTGGGTGGTACTACACGAGGGCGATAGTGAGTTTGTCGGATATGACAAGTTAGAGGTGGAGACACAAGTACTTCGTTATCGCAAAGTGAACCAGAAAGGCAAAGAGTTTTATCAGGTGGTGCTGAGCAAGACACCTTTCTACGCAGAGATGGGTGGCGAGGTCGGTGATACAGGTGTGTTAGGTACAGCACGTATCATCGACACCAAGCATGAGAACAACCTCACCGTGCATATCTGCACTGAGTTGCCGGACAATATAGAGAGCGTGCTGGTGGCTAAGGTGGATGCCGATCGTCGTCAGGCGATAGCCTGTAACCACACCTGCACACATATATTACACTATGCCTTGCGTAGTGTGTTGGGACATCATGTGGAGCAAAAAGGCAGTTTAGTGACTCCCGATTCGTTGCGTTTTGACTTCTCACATTATCAGAAAGTCACGCCTGAGGAGTTACGTCAGGTAGAGCGATTGGCCAATGAGTTGATACGTAAAGACTATATGTTGGAGGAGAGTCGTCATACGCCTATCGCCCGTGCCAAAGAGATGGGTGCTATGGCTCTGTTCGGAGAGAAATATGGAGATGATGTGCGTGTCGTCAAGTATGGTCCATCGGTGGAGTTGTGTGGTGGTTGCCATGTCAGTTCGACAGGTCGGATAGGTTCTGTCCGCATAGTGATGGAGACCAGTATAGCCGCCGGGATACGTCGTATAGAGGCTGTGACTGCAGCCAAGGTGGATGAGATGTATTATAGTCAGCAGGATATGTTGGCGGGCTTGCGTGGGTTGTTTAATAATGCACCTGACTTGTTGGGGGCTGTTCATAAAGCTGTGGTAGAGAATGTGGATCTGAAGAAAGAGGTGGAGAACTACATGGCTGAAAAGTTAGAGCAGTACAGGGATAGGTTGATAGAACATTCAGAGGATTTCAATGGTATTCGCCTTGTTCGCTTGCAAGGCAGTGTACAACCTGACATGATTCGTGGTGTATTACCGATGTTGCGCGGTAAGTTCACGGATGTACGTTTTGCTGTTGTTGGGGCTACGGAGTGGGATAATAAACCGATGATTTCTCTTTTCCTCTCTCAGCCCTTAGTAGAATCAGGAAAGCATGCCGGTCAGATAATCAAGTCCGCTGCAAAGCATATACAAGGTGGTGGAGGAGGTCAAGCCTGGATGGCTACAGCCGGAGGTCGTGACAGTGGCGGATTGGATGCTGCCATGGAGGAGTTATTATCTGCTCTGTTGTAGAAAGAATAATAGTACTAAGTAATCGTATCGTTTTGAAGACATTGACACGGCGTCTGCCGGAGAAATATCGTTCTGCAGTCCGTTTCGTATGCGTTGGCGCATTCGGGACGGCTTTGCAGTATGGTATATACTATGGTTTCTTAGCATTGTTTGACAGGTGTTTCCCTGAATGGAAACTGCGCGTGTCGTTAGCGTTCACGATTGGATTCGTGATAGAGATGGTATGTAACTATTTCTTGACAAGTTTCTATACGTTTCATACCCGTCCTGATTGGAAGAATGCCAGTGGTTTTCTATTAGGTCGTTTGGTAAATTACCTGATGCAGTTATGTTTTCTGCACCTACTGATATGGTGTACTCTGTCAGAAGAGTTATCAGGGATTGTAGCGATTGTATTAGCAGGTGTTATCAACTACTTTGTGTTAGTACCTTTTTTCCGTAAACGTAGTAAAGCAACATCATGAGAGTCTATCGCGCAAATATACTGTTCACACCTACGACCGCTCGATTGGAGTGTGTGGAACGTGGTTATGTGGTGGTAGATAATAAAGGTATGGTAGAGGGTGTTTACCCTACTCTACCCGAGAGTTACAGTGGACTGCCAGTGGCAGATTTCGGCGATTCGTTGCTTATTCCTGCGATGAATGACTTGCATGTCCATGCTCCTCAATATAGGAACATAGGGTTAGCGATGGATATGGAGTTGCTGCCATGGCTGAACACTTATTCATTCCCAGAGGAGGCTAAGTTTGCTGATATAGCCTATGCAGAGCGTATATATCGTCGTTTTGTTCATGACTTGTGGTTGCACGGTACGATGCGTGCGTCTGTATATGCGACTGTCCATCCGGCATCGACACGTATGCTGGCTCAGTTGTTTGCAGAAGCCGGCATGGGTGCATATATAGGTATAGTGGGTATGGATAGGAACTGTCCCGACAATCTGCGCAACTCAGCAGAGGAGGTAGTACGTGACACGGAGAAGTTGTATACGTGTCTATCCGGTAATGCACTCGTCAAAGCCATTGTCACGCCTCGCTTTTTGCCAGCATGTACTCCGAAGATGTTAGAAGCATTGGGCGAGTTAGCCCATCGATATGCGTTACCGGTGCAGTCACATCTGAGCGAGAACAGGTCGGAGGTTGCATGGGTGAAAGAGTTGGAGCCCGATTCGATATGCTATGGAGATGCTTACAACAGGTATGGGCTGTTTGGTCAGACGCAAACGTTGATGGCTCACTGCTGTTACAGTCCATCGGACGAGATTGACTTGATGCGTGCCAATGGTGTGTATATGGTGCATTGCCCGACATCGAATTGTAATATCGGTTCAGGTATAGCACCCGTTCGCACGTTCCTGCGCGCGGGAATACCTGTGGCTCTGGGTACGGATATCTCTGCTGGACATGATTTGAGTGTGTTTGGTGTTATCCGCTATGCTATGCAGATGAGTAAGTTACAATATGCATTGTCGGAAGGGGCGATGTCATTCTTGAGTTTGGCAGAGGCTTTTTATCTTGCGACGAAAGGCGGAGGTGCTTTCTTTGGGAGAGTTGGCAGTTTTGAGAGAGGATACGCTTTTGATGCATTAGTCATAGATGATAGAGCGTTGAATAGTGAGGATTACTCGTTACCACATCGGTTGGAGCGATTTATATACATAGGTGATGATAGGTATATCACCCATCGCTTCTGCCAAGGACACTGCCTCTCTGAGCCCATACAATAAGTACCATTCGATAATAAACCAATAATAGATACGATTATGCAGAAGCGTCATAATGACCACGACATTTATTTCAACGAGC
Organism: Acidaminococcaceae bacterium; assembly: GCA_963620225.1. GTDB lineage: Bacteria > Bacteroidota > Bacteroidia > Bacteroidales > Paludibacteraceae > Colicola. The sequence continues at coordinate 5,666 of CAVEZM010000005.1, forward strand.
AAGCAGAATGTATGCGTCGTTACGTCATTCCATATATTGAGCAGCAACTACCCGTAACTGCAAATATGCGGGTGTTAGAGATTGGGTGTGGTGAAGCTGGCAACCTGAAACCTTTTCTGGACTTAGGATGTTACTGCGTGGGTGTTGATATTGATCAACCCAGAATAGAGATGGGTAGAACGCATTATGTCGGGCATCCCTATGAAGATCGTATACAGTTTATCTGTAGCGATATCTACGACGTGAACCGCGAAGACATAGGGGGGGGGTAAATATTATTATTCTTCGCGATGTAATCGAGCACATACCTCATCAAGAACGATTTATGCATAACCTAAAGCAGTTTATGAACAGCGACACCATTGTATTCTTTGGATTTCCGGTTTGGTGCAACCCGTTTGGTGGGCATCAACAGGTTTGTCAAAGCAAGATACTGTCACATTTGCCATGGCTTCACTTGTTACCACGTTGGCTTTACAAGAATATTCTTCGTCTTGGAGGAGAGCAGAAAGGCACCATCAATGAGTTATTGAGCATCAAGACCACAGGGATGAGTATTCATCGTTTTGAACATATCTTGCGTGACGAGCATTATTGCGTGTTACAACACACGCATTATCTAATAAATCCAAACTATGACATTAAATTTGGACTGCGTCCTCGTGTGCTTCCGCGCGCTTTGCAGCTTCCGTATCTATCGGACTTTTACACAACAGCAATGTACTACCTTATTTGTTTATGATATACATTATAGCCCCTCAAAATAAGCGACTGGTCTGGTATTTGGCAATGGAAGAGTACCTAGCGCAGCATGTAGGCGCAGAGCCTTTGTTTTTCTCGTGGGTAGTATCCCCCACTGTCATTTTCGGTCGTCACCAAGTGATGGAAGACGAGGTCAATATCCCCTATTGTCGCGAACATGACATTGCCACCTATCGTCGCAAGAGTGGCGGGGGATGCGTCTTTGCTGATAGGGGTAACCTTATGCTGAGTTATATCACCCCTTCGACACATAGTGAAGAAGTGTTTCAAGAGTACTTGGATATGATATCTGATACATTGCGTGCATTAGGTTTTCACGCTGTGAAGTCGGAGCATAATGACATATTGATAGATGGGCATAAGGTTTCCGGTAATGCATGTTATGCGTTACCGACAGGTACTATTGTACATGGTACGTTGCTGTATAATGTGAATTTCAGCATGTTACAGCAGGCTATCACCCCATCGAGAGAAAAGTTGGCGAAGCATGGGGTTCAGTCAGTCAGACAACGTGTAGTGAATCTGATGGACCTGGAGGGGGCTGCTGATATACATTCTCTAAATAGCATAGAAACGTTAGCAGCCTATTTCAGTAAGCAGTTGTGTAGCCTCTCACGTATGTTGACACCTCGTGAGATTGCCGATATTGACGCCATAGAGCAGACATACCTGGAACCAACATTCATAGGGGGGAATAGAGAATAGTCAGCATGATTGCAGTTTCTGTTACAATTTATAACGTAAGTTTGCAATATCATAGAAAAAAGAGTACCTTTGCGAACCCCTAGTAAACATATAAAATACACATACCCACCATGAAACACATTCATCTGCTGTCTGTTTTCGCCCTCGTAGTATTCGTCAGTTGCACAAAAACGACCGTACAAGAGGCTGTAGTTGACAAAAATGCCAACACACAAAATCCTGTTACTCCAATATATTTCACTGGAGAAACAACGCATATCTATCTCACAGACTACCTGCCACAACTATCTGATACAGACCAAGTATGCTTTACAACCGAGCCATCGTACCATATCTGGAACTCAAATAATGGTACGTATGAAATCATCGGAGACAATACACTGTCTGCTCTCTCTGTCGATGTCAATAACACACAACACTACGATATCCCTATCGTACCGGATCTACCCACCACTCAAGGATTAACAACCATCGGCTGCACAGATAGCACCATACAGATAACAATCCTGCATCCAACACTACAGATGGGTGAACTACGCATGCAGTGGCGCGCTTTCTGGCAAAACGAGAAACTACCACCCTCTGCCATCGAATGTGGAGAAGGAGATGAGAGGGCAACCATCATACTCAACAAAAACTGGAAAAACATACCGGGACGTACTTTCCTCCGTATATACGCCATAGCCAATGGACAAAGACTTAACGACCTGCTCATTCCGCTGCAAGATGGCGTTCCGGTAACCGACACAAAACAACTCACAAGACATGATGACCAGGCAAAAGTGCTGTACTCACTGATGATTGACCGGTTCTATAACGGTAACACACACAACGACTGGAAACTCAATAGCCCTGAAGTGCTCGACATCGTGGATTATCAAGGAGGAGACCTCAAAGGCATACAGAAAAAGATAGAAGAAGGTTTCTTCAATGACCTTGGCGTCACAACACTGTGGATATCTCCTATCACACAAAACCCTTGGGACGCATGGGGACTATACCATTTCCCTAACGGAAACAAATACGACACCACAAAAACATACACCCGCTATTCAGCCTACCATGGCTACTGGCCAATCTATACCACCACCATAGACAAACGGTTCGGAACAGAACAAGAACTACGCGACCTGCTCACCACAGCACACCAACACAATATCAATGTCATACTGGACTATGTGGCTAACCACCTACACATCAACTCTCCTGTCTACCAACAGCACCCTGCATGGCACACCGATAGTATCCTACCCGATGGAAGACGTAACTTCGAACTATGGGACGAACAACGACTCACTACCTGGTTCGATGTACACATACCTACCCTCGACCTCGAGAAAGAAGAGGTGTATATGCCTATGACAGACTCCGCGTTATACTGGCTTGAGAACTATGACTTCGATGGATTCAGACACGATGCTTGTAAACATATACCGGAGTGCTATTGGCGCACACTAACACACAAGATGAAAAGCCGCTACCCAAATAGACATATATGGATGATTGGCGAGACGTATGGCTCGCCGGAACTCATCAACACGTATGTCAAGACAGGAATGCTCAATGCACAGTTTGACTTCAACACATACTTTACCGCCATACATGCACTGTGCAATGATGGACGAATGAGCGACATTGACCGCGTCATCAGAGAATCTCTGAACACCTATGGAGCACACCACACCATGGGAAATATATCAGGCAACCACGACCAGGTACGCTTCGCAAGTTTGGCAGGAGGAGGAATACACTTCTACGAAGATGGGAAATTAGAGGGGTGGACACGTAATGTAGGACTATTACCTGACAATACACCCGACAACCTACGTGACAGCCTGACACATGACGCATATCGACGTGCACTACTACTCGAGATGCTTAACCTCACCATACCGGGAGTGCCATGCATATACCAAGGCGACGAATATGGAGAAGTAGGAGGCAATGACCCGGATAACAGACACATGATGCGTTTCGATAATCTGACACAACACGAACAGAACTTCAAACAACAAGTTCAACAACTCATCAACATACGGCGTAACAATATGGCATTGCTTTACGGGGAGTATATACCTGTTCATGCCGATGATAACACTATCGAGTTCAAACGTACATACATGGGAGAAAATATACACATCAAAATAAGCAGAAATGAAGAAAGTACTATTACTATCAATGGCTCTCGGGCTTTTAGCCTGTAACAGTTGCAACACCCCGGAGGGGCAACAAACAGACAAACCAATAGATAATGACACAACCGAACAGCAAGGAACAGATGACTACACCCCTGCTCCTATAGGGAGTTATGCAAAAGGCGCAGACATATCATGGATCACCGAACAAGAGCATGATGGAGTCCTCTTTTATGACTCTATCGGACAACCCATCGAGTGCATGAGATTGCTACGAGACAATGGTATGAATAGCGTTAGGTTACGTGTCTGGGTAAACCATAACACGGGCTGGTGCAACCTACCCGATGTGCTTGTCAAAGCAAAACGTGCGCATGACCTGAAACTGCGAATAATGATAGACTTCCATTACTCGGATAACTTCGCAGACCCTAGCAAACAAAACACACCAGAGGCATGGAAAGATTATAACCTTGCACAACTCAACCAGGCTGTCAAAGACCATACAACAGAGGTGCTCACAGCATTAAAGAACGATGGAATAACACCTGAATGGATACAAGTGGGCAACGAGACCCGGTGCGGTATGCTGTGGGAAACAGGACGACTGTGGAACAGTGATGGAGACCTGCCTGATGGATGGAAAAACTATGCGCAACTCACCACAACGGGATACGACGCATGCAAAGCAGTGTTCCCGGACGCAATAGTCATCGTACACATAGACAACGCATACGAAAACAACAACTGGTTCTTCCGAAAACTCAAACAAAACGGAGGCAAATTCGATATGATAGGTCTTAGCCACTACCCTATGATGAAAGAGTGGACAGGAAAAGACTGGCAAGAAACAAACAAACTGGCAGAACAAAACATAAAACTGCTATACAACGAGTTCAATTGCCCTATCATGATAGCCGAAATAGGGACAATCGCTGCTCAAGAGGCTACAGGAGTGCTCGTCATCAAAGACATAAGACAACGTATCGATACCCTTGATTATGTGAAAGGGATATTCTATTGGGAACCACAGGTGTACAACAACTGGAAACCACAAGAATATACCACACTCGGATGGGGAGCATACAACATGGGAGCATTCACTAATAAAGGACAACCAAACGCTTCCATCAAAGAACTTTGGAAATAATACCACACATGAAAGCATTACTATTATCCATCATCTCACTACTCACATCGTGGCAGTTTGCACACGAACAGGTAGAACATCAGATACCTGCAACAAATGACAAGGCTTGGCAACAGGTAACCATTCCGCACGACTGGGCTATCTACGGACCATTCGACCGTAACAACGACCTGCAAAACGTTACCGTATGGCAAAACGGAGAGACTTTCCCGTCCATCAAAACAGGAAGAACAGGAGGACTTCCCTATATGGGAACAGCGTGGTATAAGACTTCCATACCTGCCATACCAACGCTATATACAGACTCTACACAATATACACTGCTCTTTGACGGAGCAATGAGCGAAGCAGAAGTGTATGTCAACGGAGAACAAGTAGCCTATTGGCCATATGGATACAATGCTTTTCATTGCGATATAACACCTTTCCTACATGCGGACAAGGATAACCTCATAACCGTTAGACTGAGTAATAAAGAGCAAAGTAGCCGCTGGTATCCCGGAGCAGGACTGTATCGAAACGTACATCTCATCACTACTCCACTGATACACGTACCCGTATGGGGAACACATATCACAACTCCCTACGTCACAGATACGCTTGCCGCTGTCAACATCAAGACACAAGTTGCCAACGCCACGGGAAAACATATCACACTACGTACGACAATATACAATAAAGCCACCAACACACCCGTTGACTCACTCACAAGCCACTACGACGTTCAACACGACCTCCCCTTAGAACAAAACATCACACTCACTGCCCCACTACTATGGTCACCCGAAACACCCAATCTATATGTCGCACGCACACAACTGTATGCCAACGACAAATGGCAGGAAGACATTGAAACAATATTCGGGATTCGCAGCATACAGATTGTCCCTAACATAGGATTTATGCTCAACGGACAGGTGCGGAAGTTCCAAGGTGTCTGCCTGCACCACGACCTCGGACCGCTCGGTGCAGCCGTCAACAAAGACGCTATACGCCGACAACTACTCATACTGAAAGACATGGGCTGTGACGCCATACGCACATCACACAATATGCCCGCTCCCGAACTCATCAACCTGTGCGACGAGATGGGATTCATGGTCATGTGCGAACCGTTCGACGAGTGGGACTGGGGCAAATGCGCCAACGGATACAACCGCTTCTTCAACGACTGGGCAGAACGGGACATGGTGAATATGCTGCACCATTTCCGCAACAACCCCTCCATCGTCATGTGGTCGGTCGGCAATGAAGTACCTACACAATGTGACACACAAGGCTATCAAGTAGCAAAGATGCTGCAAGACATCTGCGTGCGTGAAGACGGCACTCGTCCCGTCACAGCCGGCATGGACCAAGTCAGTTGCGTACTCGGGAACGGCTTCGCTAATATCCTACAGGTAGTGGGACTCAACTACCGCACTTTCCGTTACGAAGAGGCATACCGGCGCACCCCGCAACGTCTTGTACTCGGCAGCGAGACTGCATCAACAGTCTCATCCAGAGGTGTCTATCTGCTACCCGCCACGCCCGATAACACCGACAGCATCACCAACCGGAACCACCCAAACGGCAACAGCCGAACCAACCAGTGTTCCTCATACGACCTGCAGTACTGTCCGTGGAGCAACCTACCGGACGACGACTTCCGTAACATGGACGACTACCCTTGGACTATCGGACAGTTCGTATGGACAGGCTTCGACTACCTCGGCGAACCCTCACCATACGACACCGACGCTTGGCCAAGTCACGCCTCCTACTTCGGCATCATAGACCTCGCTGGCATACCAAAAGACAGATACTATCTCTACCGATCATACTGGAACACTAACGACCATACCACCCACCTCCTACCCCACTGGAACTGGAACGAGGGAGACATCATACCGGTAATGGCATACACCGATGCCAACGAGGGAGAACTCTTTGTCAATGGCAAGAGTATGGGAAAACGTCATAAACTCACACGCGAACAGTCCGAAGCCGCTGCTGCCAACGGTGATCCGCTGGCTCTGCAACGCCGCTACCGGCTTATATGGGACAGCATTCCATTCCAAGCCGGAGAAATACGGGTCGTGACACCCTATGGAGAAGACGCAAGACACACGGCAGGAAAACCACACCATATACACATGTACCGCGAACCACTGCCTTACGATGGCAACGAACAAATGCATTTCATTCGTGTACAGGTATGCGACAAGGACGGCAACATCTGCCCAAACGCTGACAACCTCATCTATTTCACAACCAAAGGTATCGGCTCTTTCCGTGCTGCCGCCAATGGCGATGCTGCCAACCTGGATATATTCCACCTACCACAGCACCACGCCTTCTCCGGTGAACTGACAGTCATCGTACAAGGGACATGCACTCTCACTGCAACTGGCAGAGGATTAATCAAAGATAAAATTGATATCCGATAAAAATGGAAAACATGTGCGGATCTTATGCCGATCTTGAGCCGACCTTAAGCGGAAGATACAGCATACATAACTTATAAATAAACATATAGTACGATGAACAAAATCTTAATTATTGCTATCGGAGTACTCGCCTTCACAGCATGTACCACCAAGCAAACCAAAACGAGGCACGTTGATTACGCCTACCCCGCTACCATCTACGAGTTAAATACCCGCCAACTCACACCGGAAGGCACGTTTGCTGCCGCCGAAGCACTGCTACCAGAGTTACGTGAGAACGGCATCGATATCCTGTGGATTATGCCGTGCCAGCCTATCGGACAGATAACCCGCAAGGGCACACTCGGTAGTTACTACTCCATCATAGACTACTGCCGATTCAACCCCGAGTTCGGCACACGCGCAGACTTCGAACACCTGCTCGCCACTGCACACCAACTCGGATTCAAGGTCATACTCGACTGGGTCGCTAACCACACCGCACCAGACTCCGAATGGACAAAAAACGACGGATGGCACTACCGGGACTCGCTCGGAAACCTCATGGTACAGTACGACTGGACAGATATCTCCAAACTCAACTACGAAAACCAGGACATGCGTGCCGCCATGAAACAGGCGATGCACTGGTGGATGGATACTATCGGAGTGGACGGATTCCGATGCGATGTGGCAGGAGAAGTGCCCACTGAGTTCTGGAACGAAGCAATGGCGGAACTACGAACCAAACACCCAGACATGTTCACACTCGCTGAGGACGAAGACAAAGCACAAGAACTCACCGAATCGGCATTCGACATGTACTACGGATGGGAACTACACCACCTCATGAACGCCGTAGCACAAGGCAAAAACACCGTCAACGACCTATGGAGTTACTTCAACAAAGTAGACACCACGCTACGTACGGAGGCAATCCGCATGAACTTCACCAGCAACCACGACGAGAACTCATGGAACGGCACGGAATATGAACGCATGGGCGATGCGGCAAACATATTCACAGCATTCACATACGTCGTACCGGGCATGCCACTCATCTATACCGGACAAATCAGTGGTAACAACCACCGACTGTCTTTCTTCGAGAAAGACTGTATAGACCGAATACCCAATGCTCCACAATATGCAATGTACAAAGAACTCAATGACTTGCGTGCCAACAACCGCGCCCTATGGAGCAACGAACTTGGAGCACCTATGCTGCGTCTTGACAACGACAACGACAAGATATTCGCCTGTGTACGCCCACTGCAATGCAAAAAATATGGCGACAACACCGTCATCGCCATCATGAATATGTCTGCAGAAACACAGACCGTCACACTGAATATCGGTAATTATGCAGGTGAGTATCAGTGCCTGTGCGGCAAAAAGATAACACTCGACACCATACAAACACTAACGCTTGAACCGTGGACCTACCGCATTCTTGCGAAATAAACGACGAGCCACATTCTCCGCACGATGGGACGAGTACTCATCCCAACGAGACTCCAAAAGTTTTATAGAGAAAGTGTCACCACGCTGATAAACCAACTCATAGGCAAATGTCTTTGAGTTGGTTTCATTATAATAACCCGCCGTGACTAAATACAGCGTATCTTGCACCTGTAGATTACGCAAGTACGACAAGTCTATGCTATCCTTCCCCTCTGTCAGCACAGTGTTGATGAAACCGTAACGCTCGAAGTTCTCTATGGTTTCTAAATAGAAATACTCCGGCAATCCCAAATAACGCCTGTCCAACTCCCCTTTTTCTATAACACTCCAAAAATACTTCTCATCATTAGACGGAGCAACAAAGACCTCCAACCCATTAGCCCGCACATCAAACATAATACTCGACGCCAACGAATCTTTTGTCATAAACACCTGCTTCACAATAGGCTTCATCGGTCTATTGCGCTTGTTGTAACAGGTAATACACAGATAATAGTTGGTCTCAGGTGACAGACCTGCTATTGAACCATATATGGCACCATTCTCCAATATATCACGGAAAGCAGGAGCAGACAAACCCAAATACTCCTTATACAACATCTCGATAATCTCATACACAGCCTTGTTAAACGTGTTCAAACTATCCAACACAGCATCTTCACCCATACGATCGTAGTCCGCAACAGATACAGCATCACACATATAATAGTAATCATTTGTCTGTGGTATTACCTCATACAGCAAACCCGTAGCTTTCGGATAGGTGATACCTATCTCGAACGAACTATCCGATACACTCTCTAATTGGCATGACACAACCGACAACAACAAAGGTAGCAACAACACTTTTCGTATATATCGTCTCATAGTCATATCTGTTTCTATTTCAACTTCTTGGACGTCTTGTAAATAAAGACCACAGCACCACGCATATGACTGCCATAATGCCCAAAATCGTACGTTACATTAACAGGCGATTCTACGGTTCCGGCCACACCGTCTGCATCAGGAGTAGTACGGAATTGACGCTGCAACAACTGGGAGTTGACAAAAGGAACTGTCTGATCATCCATCGAATGGAACATGTGCAATGGGGCCCTAGGCTTATAAGTACTCGGAACACTGTTCAACAACAACTCCGTATAGAAACGAGCCGTCTCCTCCTTCGTACGATCCATAGCATTCTCCGTCAATATGTCATGCAGATAATTAGAACCTATCTTCTTATTTATCTCATTCGTCGTATATTCCTTCGAGTTGAGCCAATCATTATAATTACTCAATAAGGGCTCTTTGAAAAAATAGGACATATCCAACGTTGGCTGCATACTAAGCGACATCCCCTGGATAATCATCGGCACCGCACACGGAATACCCGTCTCATCTTGCTTGACACAGTAGTCATAGGTTCGCGCTACATCATAAGGACCTGCACCCGCATATACCTGCTTGATCTGAAACTCACCGGCAAACTCAGGATAAGTCTCCAACATACGCAACACATGCATCGTACAAGCACCACCCTGAGAGTAACCGAACAAGATAATCTCATTCGACTCCATCTTCAACTTCCTATCACGTATCATCGTCATCGCTACACGACCCATATCTATCACATTCCTACCACACGTCTCTGCCTGTAAGTAGGGATGAACCTCTTCCTTAGAAACACCGAAACCTATATAGTCCGCAGCAACCACACAATAGCCATAAGCCGCATAGATACCCTCAAAACTGTACGTCTGACTCGGAGCCTCACGGTCGGCACCTATCGTATAATGGCTAACCAATATCACATTGCGTATCTTGCCATCTTTCGGATAAAACACCTTACCGGATACCTCTATCGAATCTCCATTAACGTCCACACTCATATACTTCACCGCCACCTGATGCACCTTCTTACCAACCGTAGCATCGGCCATCTCACGCACCAAATCCATCGCTGTCAGAGGACTCACATAGGACACACTATCCGTACTCGAACTGTCATTGAAAACAATATCATCATTCAGACACTGCTCCTCATAACTCCCCCACGGTATATCCGACATATCCACATTGCTCTCCGACAACACAGTGTACTCCTTCGACTTAACGGTGTTACTCCACTCTACATAAGAGTGCGTACAAGCACTCAACGACAACACAATAACACAAACTAAAACGGATAAATTACTTGCTCTCATATCCTAAAAGGTTTATTTGACTGTTAAAAACGATAACCAACCGATACCATCAGGTTGCGGGCATTAAACTTATATATCTCATTCATATTATTCAACGAACTTACCGAACCCCACTCTGCCGTACCAAACCAGTGACCACGACCTACCGACAAACCCAAGAAAGTCATACCAAAAGCAGGAGCATAACAAGTATTCCTGCCACGATAATCACTCTCAGAACCCGTATTGATATTCAAACCTACGTACAACGAAGAATACAGATTAAACCACGGATGATGAACATACGTGAAACGCACACTCGGCATCAGCATCAGGTTCACATAATAGTGGTCAGGTGCCGCATCACCCTCACGCAACACACGCCAATTCACTTGATCATAATCCAACTGACCACCAACTGAAAACCAACTGTTCACTCTATACTGATACTCCGCAAAAATATGACCGGTATAACGATAGTTATCCGTATTACGATTGGTATTGGGACTACTATGAAACATACCCGTCTCAAAGATAAGATCACCCCAACCCACACGAACCTCATGCTTCAACGAGTCACGCTCCAAACGCGTCTCAGAAAAGAACGGAAGAGACACCACAATACACAACAATAGCAACAATAACTTCTTCATACTATTATCTACTCAATTATTAGGTCATATTACATAACTGTAACGTATCTACATATTCCCGAACGACACATCCCAAGTATTGTGTGTTATCCCTGCCATCTCCGTCATCTGTTGATGGGCTACTTGGCGCAACCTGTTTACTTCATCTCTACGGGACCGGGTAAGATCCGGAAAGATTGGCTCGCCTATGGTCACAGTCAACAAAGGTAGTGATTTCGGTGCAAACAATCGGTATATACCTTTCCGCTCCCTATACGTGATAACACAAGGAAGCAGTGGCATATTGTACCTGTAACTCATCGTGAAAGCACCCTTCTGAAACGGACGCAAAGGCTTATACATATCCCATCGGCAACTCTCTGGAAAAATATGAAACCACCAACCCCTTCGGTGGAACTCATCAAAGGCATCGTTAAATCGCTTCATCGCACTCATACCAGCATCTTTCTGAGGAATAGGAATACCACCGACCACACGTAGAAAAAACTGGTCTTTGGTCCTGAAATTAGGAGCAAACATAGGTATCTTAGTTGTGTGCTTGGCACGTACTGCCAATAGAACACATGCACAATCCAGTCGAAACATATGGTTGGCTATCGTTATGGCACCACCTTGCAATTGACGCTTGTACCTCTTCAATATCTCTCGCCCGCGAATACGCAACCCCATCTTGACATGTAGCAGCAGATTCAAACAGAAATCTAATATAACTCGATATGCCCACCACAAGTTAAATCGATACAACCTCGAATCATTCAGATAAGGATAACTCGCATCTATGACCAATTCTCTATCCTGCGGAGCATTGACAAGATGCAGATAGGGATCGTCTTCCGGGTAATCCAATTGTGGAGCAGGAACGTAAACCCCGGACTCCACTCGTAAATCCTTATATCGTTTGTTTTGCTTCATCATAACAGATACACAACATAATGTGTCTAACGACGACCTCTATTCAACTTTCTATTCAGTCTTCGTTGCTGACGCTCCACACGACGCTGTGTCAAACGATCATCAATCACGTTGGCTTGCTCCAATATCTGAGAAGACAACCGTTCTATCAACGAGAACTTAGCACGACGCTTGTCATCCTGCATCAGTAAGTTAAATTTGAACTGACCATCTCTAAAACCATCTCGCAGACAGGCTGCCTTAAAACGGGCATAAGCATTATTGAGCAAGATATGCGCCTGTGGCTCATGCAGACGGAAAGATGCCCGCTTCGCCTCATATTCGATATTGATGGCACACAGATGCTTGTCCACCACTTTGGTAAACATATCAGCCTGCTCTTGGTCAATATCTTCGTCCAGGAACTCGTAATAGAAATGATAACACGAATCCTGTACCTCCGCAAAGCCCACAAAGAATTTCGTCTTGATGCCCGTCTCTTTTTCCGCCTCATGTACCGCCTCTATAAACTGCGGCTCATACAGTTTCTCACCCGTCATCGACACGATACCATTCACCTTCGATACCATATGAACCGTCGGAGTGTTACGATACTTGCCTCCTACTTCTACCAGGTCATTCATATTATAACGGAACAAACCCGAATAGGTCGTCACATAAGCACAATAACGCTTACCCTGCTCCAACTCGTCTATCTGCAAGAAATGCTTGTTCGGCTTGTCTATCTCTTCTTCTGCCACAAACTCGTAATAGTGGAACTGAGGGAAGAGTACAGACTCGTTCGTCTCATCCAAAGCAAACCCAAAGCGGCACTCGGTGGCTATATATCCTAACTCCTGGTAGTACGTCTTGTCCCAATCAAAGTCATCAAGATACTTCTCCATATATATCTTCGTATTACCACATTTCCACGTACTCATATACTGTAGCCATGGCCAGAAATGTTTAGGTATCAATCGACCATGTTCTCTGTACAGGTCTTTCAGTTCTTGAGCACGCTCGGGATTGGCATGTAAATATGGAAACAATTCCTCGCGAATACGCTCAGATATATCGAAATTGGCACTTAGCGTACCATGTGCTACATCATCTATCAACTCTGTTGTATTCTCATCCACAGTACGCATCAATTCCAATATCGTGGAGGGGTTAGCCGTCGCCCACAACGTCACATCGCGGTGCTGTATTGCCAACCGCATCAGCGTATAGTTACGCGCTGCATAGTCCTCTATAGACATCACAGATGCAGGAGCAGTATAGTGCTTCTTGATGATGGCAGGTATATCACGTACCAACACACCACTCACAGAACCAAACAAAGTGCCATCCGGAGCATAGCCCTCCACCTCCTTGCCAACGATAGGGAATATATGTCCACCGAAGATACGATTACGATGCTTCACAAAGTTCCATGTCCAGATATGGGACATCTTCCCGTACACATCCTTGAGATATTTATGTGTCATCGGCACCCACTTAGGCTCGTTAGTCGTACCGGACGTCGTCGCATACATATCTGGCTTACCGGGAAACAGCACATCCTCCTCGCCATTCTTATGACGCTCTACGTACGGACGTAGAGTCTCAAAACTCTCATTAACAGGGACATATTGACGATACAAACGAAAAAGGTCTTCTGCATTGGATGCCGACAAGATAATATCGAAGTGATGATCCCGACCATAAACTGTATCACGGGAGATATTAAGTATATCTCGTAATGTGCGCTCTGCCGCATGACGAGGATAACGACTCCAATATCTCAATCGTATAGTCTGACTACCTCCAACTAAAAAAAGAACCGTGTTAATCAACCATGGGTAAGGCAATGCCCTCCCTTTATTATCCAAATATGGCTTGACTTTTTGCATAAGATATTACATTCTTTCTTCCACCCACACTCTCCCAATACCCTTTTCTGACTTAAAGAAAATACCATCTCCGCACACATTTATCCTCCTCTTTCACTCGCCCTTGGCATATCTCATGAAAGACAAGAGTTGTATTTTCTCTTCAAACTGCATGCAAAGGTACGTGATTTCTTTGGAATATACAAATACAACACATCTTTGCTGTATAGACACTTTGTCTAACAACGTTTCAGTATATGCTTCTTAATCTTACGCTTCGTCCAGCGACAAGCGTACACCACATAATACAAGATGATAGAATAGAGATAGGTTATCTCGGTCAGGAACGATATCCGCAGCGTTCTCGCACCAAAAAACTGTTCAGAGTGTGGGAGTAGCAAAGGATGTGCCCCTTTCATTAATCTATTACCGGCATTTATACCTGTAATAACTTCTATCCACCCTCCCCCGTTAACAATCTCTAACTCTCGATAGTTAGGCAGTTTATCCAAGTCAGAATGATCGCAAAGGACGGTT
>CAVEZM010000005.1:20419-86825 GCA_963620225.1 Acidaminococcaceae bacterium
GTTTGAATATCGGGCGAGAGAGTCTCGATGCGGCTGACATAGTGGTTGGCAGGATAGTCCATGATATAGGCAAGTCGGGTATGAATATCATACTGAAAACCACAGCGGTAGTTGAGGAAGAGGTCGGCCTGGTCAGACGTGACAGCAGACTGCATGAGTTGCAGATAGTCGCAACGGATGGCATCGTCATTGTCTAAACGGGTAGTCAGCACATGCGTATATTGGTCATTAGGTGTATGCTCAAGGATATAACCGCGCACAAGAACATTCTCATCACCATAAGGTTCAAGGAACAGGGGCGTGAAAGCAGCACAGATATCGTGATAGCCTTTGAGGCGTACCTTATAATGTTCAGGCGTCTCACTACTGAACAATACAAGCCAAACAAAATCCTTGGTAGTCTGCTGCGCCACAGAGGGCAGACAGTACTGCTCAAAAAGTTGAAAACGCTCTGCTAACCACTCTTCGGACTGGATACGCATACCGGAAACAGTAGTATAGTTGTTATACCAGGACTGAATAATATTGAAACGGGTAATCAGGTAATGACAAAACATATTCTTCTATGTATGATGTATAGGGGTATGATGCATATGGGTCTAATGTTTACAGTAAGACAGGCTGAGTTTCCGCACAGCAAACGCTATGCCCCGCACCCCATACACCTGCCATGTTATCCGCAGAAAAGCCCATAACTCACGCCTATCCATCTCATGACTCTGCACGTGACGACGCATCACATCCAGATAGACACGATACAACTCACCGTAGTACTCCCGCAGTTCTTCATCTTGCGGGTTACGCTCTAACAGTTCAGTGTATATCAATACCGACGTGCGCTGTTTCTGCACACTCGACAACGACGAGAATATCCCACCCGCCTGCCTTCTATATACCGCCGCATTAAACGGCAGACAATAGCCTGGTGCCGTACAAAGCAGGTGATACACACGATGCACATCACGACTGTAACGGTACTGATTCAGCAGTTCGTTACATAGTGCCTCACGCCGATACATTAGCGTATTCGTCTTCGCTATCCAGCAACGGAAGTTATCAGCATTCGTGAAAGCAAAGCCATCAGGGTTGGCACCGTTAGCATAATAGTCCGACTCGTAATCCTCCTCCCAGATCTTAGTATCCTCGTTATAGATACTGTAGCGATGGCAACAAAGACTGTACGATGGGTGCGCCTCCATAAACGCCACCTGCCGCTGCAGTTTATGCGGATCTGTCCAGTAGTCGTCGCCCTCGCACATCGCCACATACTTCGCCCCCGTAGCATTGATAGCAGCGTCCATCACCCTGCCAAGCGCACGGCCTGGCTTGCTGTACTGATTCTCGGTTTCGTAGATAGGAAAGATAATATCGGGATACTTCTCTGCATATTCCCGAATGATGTCGGCAGACCGGTCGGTGGAGGCATCATCGTGCACAATAGCCACAAAAGGGAAACTCGTCTGCTGCATAACGAACCCCTCAAGGCATTCCCTAAGATACGGCTCATGGTTATATACCAAGCAGTCAATGGCAAGAAAAGGTGTATCAAGCATCGTTTGTCACTCTTTACGACTGCAAAAGTACTACAATCCACTCACATAGGCAAACACAGTACAACACCCTAATCAAAGACATGACACACTACTCCCGACTAACGGAAGTAATTTCTGCGTAGTCCGCCAAATATAGGTACTCACATGCCGCTCATTATACTGATTACAAAAGACAGAAACGAATGGAGTGGACATAGGTACTCGTGGATTAATTGCAAGAGGTAGAGAATAAATTCAATACACCTTTATTTCTCGGCTTGATAGCACGGCAGGGAATACCGGCATAGATAGTCCAAGCCACGGTAGAGACTTTGCATAGCGACATTGCCCCAAGCACACTGCCTTCTGCCATTGTCACAGAGGGGAACACCACACTGCCTGCCCCCACCTGTGCATAACGGCACAGACGCACCTCACCACCTGTAACATGCGTCAGTGCTGGGTCGTGGACGGGACCGATGAGATAGTCCCCTCCGAAATCGTCGATAGCACTATAGAGCGTAGTACGAGCCGAAAGACCCGTATAGTCCTCCAACACAATGCCCTTTGCCCCATACAATGCACAATAAGCAGCGATATGGATATGCGAACCAAGCGTGATATGCCCTGACAGAATACAGAAATCGTCAATGCGCACATTGTCCCCAATACGGATATGCTCAGGCGAGTAGAGTCGTGCATAGCGGCTGATAAGGACATCCTTACCATACCCGGCCAATCCAAGGGCAGCAAGTTCTTGCTCTGTATAGAAAGAGGACATAATAGTTGAGTATTAGAGTTGGTTATTTCTTAATGCAGTCGATGACACGACAGATATCGTTGTCAGAAAGAGCGTGGTGCATAGGAAGGCAGATGATAGAGGCAGCCATATAGTGAGCATTAGGCAGATTCTCAGGTGCTGCAGAGGGTAGCCCGCGATACGTAGAGAACTCGCTGATGAGCGGGTAGAAATAGCGGCGACCAAACACATTAACACGCTGCATCTTGGCATACAACTCATCTCGCGTCATACCATACTGCTCGGCGTCCACTAAAAGGGGGAAATAGGAACAGTTCCATTCGTAGTCTTGTGTGGATTGCAACAGTTGCGTCTCGCAGTCGAAGAGAGTGATACCACGGACATCCTGCAAAGCCCGTACATACTTGCGTGCTACCTCTTTGCGGGCAGCGATGGCAGCATCCATATAACGTAGGTTGAGCAGTCCGTAGGCAGCACGTATCTCATCCATCTTGGAGTTGATACCCGGTGCCACTACCGTCACCTCATCGTGGAAACCGAAGTTCTTCAAGTCATCGATACGGCGTTTGGTCTCAGCATTGGGCATTATCATAGCACCGCCTTCGATGGTGTTATAGACCTTGGTGGCGTGGAAAGAGAGAGTACTCATATCGCCTGCTGTCAAGATACTCTTGCCATGTACACGCACACCAAAAGCATGGGCAGCATCGTAGATAACCTTGAGCCCATAGGTATCGGCTATCTGCTGAATGCACTCGGTGTCGCAAGGCTGCCCATAGACATGCACAGGCACAATAGCCGTAGTGCGGGGTGTGATGGCCGCCTCTATCTTGCCGGGATCGAGATTACCGGTCCTGGGGTCAATATCCACGAACACCGGTTTGATGCCATTCCACCATAGAGCATGTGTCGTAGCAACAAAAGAATAAGGTGTCGTGATAACCTCACCTGTGATACGCAGAGCCTGGAGAGCAGTGATGAGCGGCAGAGTGCCATTGGTAAAGAGAGAGAGGTTGTCCACACCGAGGTATTGGGTAAGAGTTGCCTCTAACTGCTGGTGGAAAGAACCATTGTTGGTTATCCATTTGTTATCCCATATCTGCTGCAGATAGGACACGAACTCATCCAACGGCGGGAGTAATGGCAGAGTAACGGTTATTTGATTATTATCCATCGCAGTGTCTAATGCAATTTGGTTTCTGTATAGTCAAACTTAGGAGTAACATCTCCCGGCTCCTTACCCATCCAACCACCAACCTCTACAGGACGAGCATTCAAGGTAAAAGAGATTATATCTTGTTCACTCACCAATCCAACTATGTTATTCCGTTGTTCAAAAGACATAAAGTCTATAGAGAACATACCCCAGTTAAAGAACTCAGCAGGGATATGGCATATCTGCTCATATTCGCCTGGCTCATGGTGACACTCATAGCACCGGCCGGCACCCGTCGTAGAGAACATACGCTCACCTTGCTCATTCTTGACATGTAGGGTGATCCAGAACTTATCCATCTCACGCATAAGGCGATAGCGCATCACAATCTCTAACGCATCGGTAACATGCATGACATCAGCATAATCACCACCCATCGGACGCACACCTATCTCTAATAGTTCAAAACCGTTACGGCTGTATTGAGGTTCACCCCATACCTTATGATTATCAATAGCACTGTCACCACGAAGATAATGAGTGACAATAGGGTCAATGTCACCTTCGTCAATGAGTTGTCCGTTCTGTAGGATGACACCATGTCTGCAGAGACTTTTGATACTCGTCATATTATGACTAACGAACAGCACAGTACGACCCTCGCCGCGCGAGATGTCATTCATCTTGCCAATGGCTTTCCTCTGAAACTCAGCATCACCAACCGCCAACACCTCATCCACCACCAATATCTCTGGGTCAAGATGTGCAGCCACGGCAAAGCCTAAACGAACCATCATACCACTACTATAACGTTTCACAGGCGTATCCAAGTATCGCTCGCAACCTGAGAAATCAACTATCTCATCTAACTTACAGGTGATCTCTTGTTTAGTCATGCCCAATATGGCACCATTCATATAGATATTCTCACGACCCGTCATCTCCTGATGAAAACCCGTACCTACCTCTAATAGCGAAGCGATACGACCATTGGCATAGATAATACCCGTAGTAGGAGCAGTAACCTTACTGAGCAGTTTCAACAGCGTACTCTTACCCGCACCATTCTTGCCAATGATGCCAACCACATCTCCCTGCTCGACCTTGAAGTTTATGTCACGCAACGCCCATACATATTCGGAGTGTCCCTTGGAGGCACAGTCATTAACCTCACCAACCTTCAGATAGGGGTCCTCACGACGCAAGATAGCAGTCTGGAACCAACGGTCAAGATCGTGGCTCAACGTGTGTGTGGAAACAAGCCCCAAACGATACTGCTTACTGATATGGTGGAATTCAATAGCAGTGGACATACAATAATACTCTTTCTATTTATCCCGCAAAGATACGGGAAAAATGATAGATATACAATAGGAATAGTCTTTTATACGTTACTCTTCGTACACCAAACATACATTATCTACCCACAACATATTTCCTTCGTGGGCACGGAAAGCACCGGCACAGCCAGCCGACATCATCAGGATGATATGTGTCGGCTCATCTAAACTGTACCCCACCTCGTTAATTTCCATCATCTTACCCTTAGAGTTGAGTGCCATCATCTTGGTGTAGTTCAACCCCTCGTACTCCTTAAAGTCCGGATCATTGGTGATATTCCCCCAACGGATAGGTATCTCGTGACCGTTGACCCATTCAGGAATAGAGGAGCAGACATGCTCGCAACCCGTAGCCACACGGCGGGCGTATATCTCTCCCGTCTCAGGGTCTTCCCAACGATATTGCAAGAAAGCAAATATCTCGGCGCAGTCGTGTACACCATCAACACGCACAGGCTTATCACGGCGGGTAGAAGTGATATAGGTAGAGTCAGAAATGAGTGCTTTATAATCTAATCGCAGTGCTACCGGATGTTTGGTAAAAGGCACACCGAAATTGACCACAGTATAGGGTTTCCACTTACCAATGATACCAACAGGCTCTATCTTTGTCCCCGTATAGATAGTCCCTGCCACAATAGCGTATATGTCACCAATCTTCACATGTGTCATGTTGCACCTCAATCGGCAACAATAGCCATTACCTCTCTTCTCCGGACAAACAGAACCATCAGCACCTGCCTCTACAATGACTTTCGCATAAGCCTCACTACATGCCCACGGGTTACCGGGGACAGGCTCATAAGCGATATTCCCATAGATGGTATCATTCGGACCTAAAGTGTGGAGTATCTTGGTTTGACCACCTAATAGTCCGGACTCTTTGATATAACGTACTGTCCAAGTGTCCATGTCTCCGTAAGGCAGAAGTTCCACTCTGCGTTCTGCAGAGACAAATAAGGCGCACAACACGAACGCCACAAAGAATATAACTTTCTTCATATACTATTGATTATCTTTATTCTCGTTATTGTCCTTTGGAGGAAATGCCCACCGCATGAAACGCGTCACAAAGATACGCCAATTGGCGAAAGTGTGTCCCCCTTTCAATTCCAAGTACTCGTACTCCACACCCAATGCCTTCAGTCGTCGCGCAAAAACTCGAGCGTCAGACCGGAACATCCAGTCGTTCTTGCCATCGCCCACCCAATATCGTTTATGCAGCAGGCTATCACTATCTTGGTCGGGAAGTTGGCGCTTCGTCACGACAGGCGAGAACATCCCTACATAAGCGTAGGTGCTGTCGTCCCTGTTGGCGATATTAGCCGCTTGCCGTGCTCCGCATGACAGACCCGCTATGGCATTGGCTGTATGCTGCACAGCGTAATGCGCATAGACATACTGCTCTATCTCGTAGAACTGCATCTCGAACTTACCCCGCAACACCTCTCCGTAGTTGAACACATTGGTCGACTCCACATGCTCTTCATTCTTGGGAGCGGACAACAGACAACGGGGCATGACTACCACTACCGGTCGTATCGCACCTTGCTGTATCAGATTGTCCAATATATTCTTCACACGTCCTTGCTCCACCCAGTTACGCTCATCACCATTGATACCATGCAGCAAGAATAGCAAAGGATAGGAAGCAGTGTCTTGATACTGATACGGCAGATAGACCATCATCCGATAGGTATGTCCGCCCTCCCCCGCAAAGCGTATCACCTCCACTCGCCCCTGTTCACGTGCAGGTTTGTATAACCCGACCTGCTCCGTACCGTCAATGAGCAGCACGCTCCGCCGTTTGTTACGCACCCATATCGAGTCAGGGTTCATTGGGTCAGTACGACGCTTGCCGTCAACAATAAGTTGATAGGTATATAACTCCGGCGTCAGTGCTCGTTGAGTAGTACATTGCCATACACCCTCCCGCACCTCACGCATACGCTTACTCACCTGCATCCCTGCAAAACTGAGATCCTCCTTCGGTAACATACAACTGCCTCGTAACGACACTTTCAATGCCGTCGAATCAACATACATGAACGTCACCGTACTATCAGCATTGAGCGTATAGGACACATACCCACCGTATTCTTGCGCCCATGTCTGGATAACGGGTATTGCCAAGACAAGAAACAAGAGGTGTGTCAGTCTGATCTTATTGCACATGATATTGCTCTATCGCACTCACTACCAATGTCACAATATCATCCGCAGCATGTGGATTTGTATTATTGCGCTGCGCTTGCAACATATTCTCACGCATCGTATTATCTTCACATAAGCGAACAGCCAAGTCCGCCTGCTCCTCTACCGTAGTCGCCGTGCATGACATACCATGTGCGACAAAGAAGTCTATATTATGATTCTCCAACCCAGGTATAGGATCTGTATGTACAATGGGAATATTCTTGATGCAAGCCTCCGTACTGGATATACCTCCAGGCTTCGTCAACAACACATCGATGGCATCCATCAGCAGAGAAATCTCCTTGGTATAGGCAATGGAAACAACACGTCGCTCCTGGGCAAAACGCTTCGATATAGTACGATAGGCATTCTTATTACGACCACAGACACAGATGACCCTGTCATCAACATGGCTATGATCCAACATCTCCTTAACTAATTTCTCCATATCACCATGACCCATTGACCCACCCATAATTAGAAACCACCGGCTATCTTCTGTTGTCATGGGTAACTTAAACTCACGATTGACCTTCACACGAGACTCTGACTTGGACACACGATCAGCGAACTTGGATTCTATGACAGGTATCCCTAATGGATATAGTTTGGAGACTTCTATATGTTTGTTGATATACTCATCTATCAGGTCACGATGAGGAATAACATAACCATCTAACTCAGTTTCTGATATAAAAGGGATACACGTATAGTCCGTCGCTATGTAATAAGATGGAATGTATAGCATCTTGTGCCGCCGCAGATATGTCAACGTCTCGGACGGATACAAATGCGGACACACTACAGCATCATACCCTCCTCGGACAATAAAATCCATAAGCCGCTTGGCGTACATCGCATTGAACATATAGACAGGTGACTTCTCTTTGTCAAGTAAGTCATCTATACGATCACCCGTGTTATACATCCAACGAAACAAATTGCTCTTGGCAGCAAACAGATAAAACTTTGTCGCAAAGTTGGAAAACTTATGCCCTGCTATAGCCAAAGTATCAATAATATCACTCTCTATGCCGCGTGTCGAAAAGGCGGCCTGTATGGCTTTAGAACATGAATTATGTCCCTCTCCTGTATTGCTCGAACAAATTAGTATCTTCATGTGTGTCTATCTGGCAAACCACGCAGAGTACGCTGCAAAGGTACAACATTTTTCATGCCTCCCAAAATAAGTACGCCTTTTTCATAAAATAGCATACTAAATACGTAAAGAAAGCAACAACCCTTTGTGTCTTATTTAACCTTTATGTTATCAAAACCCTTACCAAAGACGCCAGTCACATTTGCTTGACTGACAAAGGCATTGGGATCTATACTCTTGATGATATGCAATATCTGCTGACTCTCATACTTGCGTGCCAAAACAGTCACTACATGAATAGGCTGCTGACTATACCATCCCTTCCCCTCTATTATCGTCACACCACGTTGCACCGTTTGATTGATAGCCGTCGCTATCTCCGCATACTTGGAAGAAAAGATAAAAAACTGCACGGATTGACGGAAATGAGAAATCACCCAATCAACCGCAGCCGTATAACTGACAGTCATACACAGACCATATAGAATACGTTTTATCTTAAAATCCATCACATCCATACCGGGAGTGTAAAAGTTATCAGGGACAGGAAGAAAATAACTGCTTGCAATGATAACAGCATCACACAAGACCATGACCCTGCCCAAAGATACATCCCTGTACTTATTGATTATCATCGCTAAAATATCCGTACCTCCTGACGAACCGTTGTTGAGCATCACAATACCCAAACCCATACCAAAGACCACACCGCCAACTAAGCATGCTGATACCGGATCCTCTATCAATGGTGTCGCACGCAGTGGTATCACACGATACCAGAAAGCCAATGCCAACACACCTACTATAGTACGAACACAAAACTTCCACCCTACCGTCAGAATAGCAATGACCAAGAGTATGACATTTATCGTCAACGAACTCAACCATATTGGTATCGCTCCGCCATACTCTCCAAACATAGACGGGAACAGCCCCTGGGTAGCATAAAAAATAATCGAGCATATACCCGTCAGTCCGCCACCTACAACATTGTGAGGAATAAATATCCAATTTACCATCAAAGCGAACGGAAATAATGCCAACACTATAAATATGTATTCGCGGGCAGTCCGCCACGGATTACCTCCAGCATTACCAATGAGATAAGAAGAAACACCACACTCGGATATGGATGCGCGGGACATGATATGGTTGGTATTAGACATTATACTGGTTGGGGGACTCTCCGTAACTCACACAAGGCACCCACAGATTAAGCATGCTCCCTTATAGATGCGAAACCCTGTCCAAAGACACCTTTGGTCTGACTCTCACTGATGAAAGCATCTGGATCAATCTCACGTACTATACGAAATATCTTATTACTCTCACTACGCTTAGCCATAATGGTGATGATCTTGCAGGGCTGACGGGTATAGCCTCCCTCACCATCTATCAGCGTCACACCACGATGCAAGTCTTTCAGAACAGCCTGCGTTATCTCCTCGTACTTCTTACTGAAGATGAAAAACTGAATGGATTGTCGTGCACGACCCATAGTCCAATCGACAGCATTAGAACACATGAACGTATAACACAAACCAAAGAGCACTTTCTCCACACTATTCACTTCCGGCAAAAAATAGGCACTGGATATGATTATCAGGTCACACGCCAAAAGAACACGACCTATAGGGACCTGACGGAACTTATGAACAATCATAGCCACGATATCCGTACCGCCCGTGCTGCCATTGTTCAAAAATACCAACCCTAAACCACAGCCGTTGAACAACCCCGCCAATATAACAGCCATGAAAGGGTCATTCAATAAAGGCTCAGAAGCAACAGGGACCAACTTGAGCCACAAGGTCAAGAAAAAGACACCATATACAGAACGAACACAGAACTTCCAACCTACGACCTTGATGGCAATCGATAATAATATAACGTTAATCACCAAAGAACTGAGCCAAATAGGTACAACAGTTCCGGTAGCAAAGTAAATAATCTCACATAGACCTGTCAACCCTCCGCCAACAATAGCATGCGGAACCAATATCTGATTGACAACCAAAGAATAAGGAATAGTGGCAATGGCTATCATAAAGAGTTCCTTGGACTCTATGATAGCATGTCTGTATTTACTACGGCGTAAGCGATTTTCAACTGTATTGATAGGATTGGTCATACAAATAAAGAACTCCATACCCTCTTTCCATAAAGAGAGTATGGAACTATATTAATGTTATTTGTTCAATACGAATGAAGCAATGAGGTTCCTGTCACCCCACCCATTATCCACACGAGCCACAGGTATCCAAAACTTATTGTCTTTTACCCACTGGGTCGGATAAGCAGCCTTCTGACGACTATAGAGATGATGCCACTCATCCGATACCACTTCATACTCAGGATGCGGGGCATTGAGCAGTACATTGTCTAACTTGTCAGCAACACCACTCTCTATCTCCGCAATCTCTGCGCGTATAGTCAACAAGGCATCTATAAACTTGTCTAACTCTTCCTTACTCTCACTCTCTGTCGGCTCAATCATCAATGTGCCATGAACAGGGAAAGACAAAGTAGGTGCATGGTATCCGAAGTCCATCAGTCGTTTGGCTATATCCGACTCGGTGATGCCGATAGCATGGAACTGACGACAGTCAAGTATCAACTCATGTCCTACCCGACCATGGACACCCGTATAGACGATACCGTACGCATCTTTGAGTTTCGATGCCATATAGTTGGCACTAAGAATGGCAACAGCCGTAGCATCACGCAATCCTGACTCACCCATCATACGTATATAACCGTATGAGATGAGAGCCATATTAGCATTGCCATACAGCGCACTCGACACGCGGTTCTTATCTTCCGTCGGCATACAAGAAGCCAGATGCTTGGCACAACATATAGCACCCACACCCGGACCGCCACCTCCATGAGGACTGGCAAAAGACTTGTGTAAGTTCAGGTGACAGACATCTGCACCTATCGTTCCGGGGTTCGTATATCCTATCTGTGCGTTCATATTCGCACCATCCATATACACCTGCCCCCCACAGTCATGTATAACCTGACACATCTCACGGATAGCCATCTCAAATATACCATGTGTAGAGGGATAGGTAATCATACATCCTGCTATATGCTCCGCATTATCTTCGGCTTTCTGACGCCAATCTGCTAAGTCGGTGTTACCATTCTCGTCACACTTGACAACCAATGGGATAAAACCTGCCTGCACACACGAAGCAGGATTGGTACCATGAGCAGATGCAGGTATCAATAGGATATTACGTTGCGCCTGCCCTTGCTGGTGCAAATACTCCCGTATAGTTACCAATCCCGTGTATTCACCTGCAGCACCCGAAGTAGGTTGCAGATTGCATGCTGCAAAACCGGTGATAGTTGCCAACTGTTGCTCCAAATCTTCCATTACCTCACGATAACCCTCAACCTGATTGGACGGAGACAACGGATGTACGTTCATAAATCCGGGGAAAGTCACAGGTATCATTGCAGCAGCAGGATTCAACTTCATGGTACATGACCCGAGAGGAATCATAGAATGGGTCAGACTGATGTCTTTACGCTCCAAGCGCTTCAGATAGCGCATCATCTCCGTCTCTGTATGATAAGACTGGAACACATCTGCCTGCAAGTAATCTACCGGACGCACTTTATCCTCCGCAATAGCCCACAGATTAACGAAAGCATCCTCTGAATCCTCGTACTGCGCTATATTGCCACTAACCTGCGCAAACAAGTCCATGATATCATTCATATCATCCACCGTCACAGTCTCATCAACACTCAACCCTATCCAGCCACTGGCATCATAGTACAAGTTAATACCCATACTCTCTGCTGCATCACGAACCTGCTGTACGGTTGAGTTGACAGGTCTGATCTTCAGAGTGTCAAAGAACTCGGTATTCTCCTGCTCAAAACCATAGGCTTGTAACATCTCGCTCAAATAGACAGCCTTGCCGTGTATCCCCTCTGCTATCTCTCGGATACCTGCAGCACCATGATAGACTCCGTACATACCTGCCATGACTGCAGACAAGGCCTCTGCTGTACAGATATTAGAGGTGGCCTTCTCACGCTTGATATGCTGCTCGCGCGTCTGCAGAGCCAAACGATATGCCGGATGATCATGCGCATCTTTGCTCAAACCTATGATGCGGCCGGGAAGCTCACGCTTATACTCCTCACGCGTCGCCATGTAACCTGCAGTAGGACCACCAAAACCCATCGCCAAACCAAAACGTTGTGCAGTACCACACAGGATATCTGCATCTACTGGCTTCAGCAATGCCATACTCATCAAATCAGCAATGACCGCTACCTTCATGCCGGCTGCATGACAATCTGCTATGAAAGCACTATAGTCCTCTACCGAACCATCTGCA
Source organism: Acidaminococcaceae bacterium (assembly GCA_963620225.1). GTDB lineage: Bacteria > Bacteroidota > Bacteroidia > Bacteroidales > Paludibacteraceae > Colicola. Next base: position 32,867 of record CAVEZM010000005.1, read on the forward strand.
TTAGGCAACTGCATAATAGCACCAAAGAAAGCACCATTCTTGGCAAGCCACGCAGCATCCACCTGCTCATAATTGACCATCACCAACTCTATTCCCTGCCCCGCAGCACGAGTACGCATCACACTCAACGTGTTGGGGAATATGCGCTTATCCACCAACACCTTATGTACGTCTGCCTTGACTTGCTCACGTGAACGCAAGTTACGCATCATCGTCACAGCCTCGGCTGCCGCAGTAGCCTCATCCAACAGACTACAGTTAGCCAACGGCAGTCCTGTCAAGTCCGCTATCATCGTCTGGAAAACAAACAAAGCCTCCAAACGCCCCTGACTAACCTCTGCCTGATAAGGAGTATAAGAGGTGTACCATACCGGATTCTCAAGGATGTTACGCTGAATAACTGCAGGGGTTATGGTGCCGTACCAACCACGCCCTATATAAGAACGAAACATCTGGTTCTTCTGTGACATCTGATACATGGTACTCAGATGCTCCTGCTCGGTCAGAGGCTCATCCAAATCCAAGGGCTCAGATAATAGGATATCACCCGGCATAGTCTGAGCTATCAACTCATCTACACTGTTAGCACCAATGGCAGCCAACATCTGCTGCTGCTCAACATCTGCAAGGCCTATATGCCTTGATTTAAGGTAGTTTGTTTTCACAATATCGTTGTTTATTCCTGATAACGGCGGCAAAGGTACTACTTTTAACCAATATACACAACCAGCCTGCATTTTTTATCTTGCACCTGACAACAGCCCCTAAAAACCACACCAACGAAGCAAATACCATATATGTCACGTAATTGACCCGATATCTACGGTAGATATACGGTTGATACACGGTAGATATACGGTAGATACACGGTCGATAACCTATACTACTACCAGGGATCTACCTACAAAGTAGTACTAAGTTGAATACCTATCTCTGATACACATACCCATCAATCGTTACTGACTCTATTCATTTTTGCCCTCTCCTGTACATTCTGTTGGTTGCGTAGTGGTCTCATAACACGCTGCACGAACAAAGCCACAAATTGTAAACTACTCCTCTGCTGCTTCTTGCTCAAGAGCATGCCAGAGGTTATCATCTGGTACGGGAGCCGTGATAAGGATAGGCTGCTTGCTGACAGGGTGTATAAACTCGACCTGCCGCGCATGCAAGGATATACCGCCATCAGGATTACTACGCTTGGCACCATACTTGAGGTCGCCCTTGATAGGACACCCTATAGCCGCTAACTGACAACGTATCTGATGGTGACGACCGGTCTCCAAGTTGATCGCAACAAGTGTATAATGATCCCCATATGCTATCGTCTTGTACGTAAGAACAGCCCTTTTGGCTTCTTTGTCTATAGGTTGCCCGGACTTATCCAACCTTGCTATATACGATTTGTTCTGTTGCTCATTACGAACTATGTAGTTCTCTAACCGTCCCTCTGCAGGTTGAGGTGACGAATGAGTGATAGCCCAATACGTCTTGCGTATCTGTTCGTGTGACTTGAACATCTCATTGAGTCGGACAAGTGCCTTACTCGTCCTGGCAAACAGCACTACTCCACTCGTGGGGCGATCAAGACGATGGGTGACACCTAAAAAGACCTCACCCGGCTTGTGATACTTCTCCTTGATATACGCCTTCACCAACTCGGACAAAGGTCTGTCACCCGTCTTGTCGCCTTGTACTATCTCATTACACGTCTTGTTTACGGCAATGATATGATTGTCCTCATATAGAACTGTCATCGTTTCTTATGTTTGTCAAGTCTGTATGTATCTCCCGTAAAGGCACCATCACAAAGTCACGCTGTTGCATGTATGGATGAGGGAGCGTGAGCGTATGATTGGACATACGCACAGGCAAACCATTGTCATCATAGTAGAGCAACAAGTCAATATCAATGATACGATCGTGATACTCCCCGTCCACAGATTTGGAAGTCCTACCCATAGCCTCCTCGATAGACTGTGTCACACTGAGCAACTGCAAAGGGGAAAGCATCGTATGATACGACACAACGATATTCTCAAACGCATTGGACGAAACAAAACCCTGAGGTTGACTGTGATATACCGACGAGCAGCGGATCTGCTGCCCAACACGTGAGTCTAACCACTGCAATGCTGTACACAGGTTAACCGCACGATTGCCTAAATTGGTGCCGATACCTAAGTAACAAGTCATCGTGTCTGAGCGACAGAAATAAACTGATACTGAATAGACTCACCCATAGCAACAAGCATATAGTATGGCTTCTCATCTTTATCTTCCATCGAGTCCACAATAATGCATGTCAAATCCTTGTACTGCGTCACCTCTCTTGAATGATCATGGCCCGTCCACAACATCTCTATATGATGCTTGTTAAATAAGTTCAGAAGACTGTACGTCTCTTCCAAAGTATAATTGGAGGTATGACCTTGAGAGGAGTCACGTTTGAAGAAACAGGTGTGAGTACATACCACACGATGACGGAAAGGTTGCTCATCTGCCCATTGTAGCAACCGCTTTAACCACGACAACTGCTTACTACCTATCGTACCTTCAGAGGAGTCGAGAACAATAAACAAGTCTTGTTGACCCGATGGGGTGTTGACAGTGAAATAATAAGAACCCGTCTTCCAATACTTTAGAAACACATTCCATTGGTTGAAATAAATATCATGGTTCCCTACTAAAGCCATCAATGTGTCATGCTTGGTTGTGTTATGGGGAATATCAGTCAATGCCGTTGCCATATACTCAAAGTGATTCTGTGCGTTTATCAAATCACCCAAATGTATGGCCACTGGACATAGCACATCAGCACGGTAAGCACGTATGAAAGTCTCCCAGTTATTACGTGAGAAATCTACATGCGTATCCGTACACACATATACACGATAGTCGTCCTGAGGCGCAGCGATAGCGGCAAAACCCTGTTGCTCATTGTAGGCTTGTGAGTCTTGGAAACGACAATCGATATTGGGAGATGAACCCGCTACCATACCTACAACATCCAGATTAGTACTGTCAGGGTCACACGCAGTGAACGAGAACAGAATAGCAAACGAAAATAGAAGATAAGCCTTTTTCATAATCGTAATCATTAATCAGTGATTAGAATCGATACTCTGCTCCTACACGCACCTCTGCACCATAGTAAGCAGCATTCAAGTGGAACATACCCGTCGGTTTGCACTCCGCAGAGAGACGAACACGCCAATGCTCTGTAACATCATACCAACCACCCAACATAAAGAGAGGTTGCCATACTCTCTCTACCTGGTAGTTGTCCATATTGGCAACACACATACTGATATTCCATACCGACGTCTGTGGTCGTACGAACACCTCTGCCCGATAAAGCAAATTAAAGGGTTCGCAGATGATGAACTCCGTAGAATGCCACTCATAAGGTTGCGGAATAATAAAACGTGTGGACATTCCCAATTGTACACTCACGTACTGCATACGGTATCCAAACGATAAGGTATTGACAGCCTCATTGACGGCATCAGAAGGGAAAAGTCTAGCCATAATACGGTCCTCAAGAAATAGTTCACCCACAGGAAGAGCAAACTTGGGACGTAACTGAACACCCATAGCATACGTGTTAGCAGTACTCATACGCACATTGGCTTGCATCTCAAAGTACGGGGTAACAGGCATAAAAGCATCTATGTCAAAGTTTCCCATAGAACCGTAAGTCAGGTTATGCCCATAGCCTGCATGAAAGGAGATAGAATATGTACTGTCCCCTGATTGAACCTGTGCCACTGCCATAAGTGGCACGAAAATAAGGAATAATAACGATTTCTTTTTCATAATTCTACAATGGTTATACCTGCTCCACCTCGGTCAATATCGCCATCATGAAAAGTGATAGTGCCTGTGCCTGAGCGTTGCATCGACTTCTGTCGTTGTGTGAGATATTCTCGTATCGTTTGTTTCAATGCTCCCGTCCCTGTACCATGCAAGATAGTCACTTGTTCCGCACCTACCATGATAGCATCATCTATATAGGCTATCGTTGCCTCAAGAGCCTCATCGGTACGCAAACCCCGAAGGTCCAACTCACGAGAGAAAGACAACTTGCGACGGCGCATCGCATCCGCTATACTACTCGTCTTGAGTGGGCGGCTTGTAGTGGGAGACTCCTGAATGAGACGTGACGGATTCTTGGCCAACACCTTTAACTCACTCAGATCACGCAACACCTTGTCTTGTCTGACAGGTTTCACGGGAAGGACTCGCTTATCCGTTTCAGCAACGCGTGTCTTAAGCCGTTCGACACGTTTACGTGCCTGGCGGGTAGCATCCTTCTCTGCCTTTGCCTCTTTTATCTCACGTATGGTACGCTCTATAGTCGCATTACTCTGTTGAAGGATGTCTGCAGCCTGCTGGTTGGCATGGTCTAAAATATCCTTACGCTTCTGCTTGAGAGAGGCTATCTCTGACTCGTAATAGGCTATCCGCTCCTCCAAATGCTTCTCGCGCTGGCGGATAGTCTGACGCTTATTCTCCCAATATCGCTTGTCACGCGCAATGTCCTGCAGTTGCTTGTCATAGTCTATATGTTCCTCACCTGCAATATCGGTAGCACACCGTATGATACTTTCGGGTAGTCCTGTCTGCCTCGCTATCTCGATAGCGAAACTGCTGCCTGCTTGACCTATGGACAGTTGGAAAAGGGGCTTGAATTGACCTCGGTCATACAACATAGCACCATTGACTATTCCAGGTGTGCGTTCTGCAAGATGCTTGAGATTGGTATAGTGTGTGGTGATCACTCCATAGGCACCTTGCCGATTTAACTGCACAAGGATAGCCTCTGCAATAGCACCACCTATCAGAGGTTCAGTGCCTGTACCAAACTCATCAATGAGCAAAAGAGTGTGCGTATCGGCATAACGCACAAAATACTTCATGTTTCTAAGGTGCGAGGAATAAGTGGACAAATCGTCATCTATAGACTGCTCATCACCTATGTCCAGCATCAGTTGCTGAAATACTCCCGCCTCGCTGGACTCATGGACGGGTACTGGCAACCCACACTGTAGCATATACTGCAGTATAGCAACCGTCTTAAGACACACGGACTTGCCTCCGGCGTTCGGACCACTGATAACCAATATATGCTGCTCATCTTGCAGACGTAATGTGAGCGGCACAACAACCTTGTTCTGTTTGCAGAAGTTTAACCACAAGACCGGATGCCTTGCCTCTATCCAATGCAGTTGGGGCTTATCGGTTATGATAGGTACGATGGCCTTTAGTTCTTGTGAAAAGAGAGCTTTGGCACGCAAGAAATCCACATCGCCAAGAAAAGCACTTGCATGGAGTATGTCTCGAACGCACGGTCGGATAGTATCAGTTATCGATTGCAGAATACGCACACGCTCCCGACGCTCTGCTCCCTCCAACTCGCGTATGTGATTATTTGTCTCAACGACTTGTTGGGGCTCGACAAAAACCGTCTTGCCTGACGCAGACTCATCATGCACAATACCGCCTATACGACGTTTGTATGCAGGAGGGACAGGCAGTACCAAACGCCCCTCACGCAACGTAGGAGTCACGTCCTTGTCCAGAATACCTTCCGACTGAGCCTGGCGAAGTATGGCATTCAGAACACGACCAACAGAACCTTGTGACTCCACTATCTCATGCCGTATACGCGCCAACTCAGGCGATGCAGAGTCCTTCAACTGCCCATACCGGTCTAAAACACGATCAATAGATAAGACAATATGCGACAGATTGCCATCATCACCAGCTGTCCATCGGCTCAGTATAGGGAAACGTACTGTGTCAAGATTATGGAAGAAACGCTCTAACTCAACGACATAGTCAAGTGTCTTGCGTAGTGAGAATAGTTCTGCCTCGTCAAGGAACAACCCCTCAATACGTATGCGCGACAGAGCCTCACGCAAGTCATATATCTCACCTTTGGGAAACGATATCGATACATCACTGTATATATCCATCATCTCACGGACTTGCAAGAGAAGGTCTTGGATGGTTTGATAGTCCGTCAACCAATGCATCGCATCCACCCGCTCCTGACCAAGTGATGAAAGACAATGCCGATAGAGATTCGTGCGAATGACTTGAAAGTCAATCTTCTGTTCTATGTTATCCGGATATGTCACTACCCTAATAATCGAATATCTTTTAACACCTCTGCCTGCACAGCATCATTGAGTTTCTGTACAATAGCGTATCGGCATTCAAAGAGTTGGGCACGCAAGGCGGCGGAATGGATATGGACAAACAAGACCCCGTTCTTGACACGTATATCACCCGTCAGTTGAGCAACAGCTGAACCCAACACCTCCGGCCATACTTCAATAACCTTATGCTCCAACAACGGCTGCTCCAACGTAGTACCATGTATATACTCCGCCAACAACTCTCCTATGCTACGGGCTTTTTGCATGGCTCAACGCAGATCCAACCTCTGATAGGTAGTCAGTGGCGTACCATAAGGGATACCATTGATACCGTATAGACACTTCAGTTTGATACCATACTTCTGTGCTAAACCCCATGCCGTGTCACCGGGTCTGATATAACATGACGGATGCTTACGATCTGCACGATGCTTCTTCGCATAGATATACACCATATCCCCAGGCTCTAACTCCCGCATATCAAGCGCATCATTATAACGCCGCAAAGTGCGCTCGTACATGTTCAGAAAAGCAGCCAGCGAGGCAAAACTCTCGCCAGGCTCTGCCACAATGTACCGAACACCATTGCGATAACCCGAACGATGGTTATGGAACATGGACAACTTCTCCATAGGAGGAGAAGCATAGTCTTCCAACTCCCCTTGATCTGCAAAAGCAATAGCGGTATCAGCCACAGTACTATCCCACAACGTATCCTGTGCCGTGACAGCACCCGATGCGATAAGTACCGTATCAAACGTCAACTGTTGCAAGTCATACTGCTCGATGATACGTATCAGTTTCTCAGGATACTTGGGATCAGTCGCATAACCGCAAGCCTTCAAACCGTAAGCCCAATTACGATAGTCGCCTATGGGCAAACTGAATAAACTCTCATACCGCTTGCGTAGTAAAAACAACGAGTGATCCTCGTATGAACCAACAACATCAGCATAGCGACGGAAACACTCATTAGACCGATCGTCATCATAATGATAGGTGCGACCCGGCCAATCAGATGTACACTTGATACCAAAATGATTATTAGCCTGAGTAGCCAACTCGGACTTACCGGCTGCTGACTCCAACAACCCCTGCGCCATAGTAACGGCAGCAGGTATGCGATGCTTGCGCTGCTGCTCTATAGCCAAGTCCTTGTACTTCGCTATATAGTCTAAATAGGTAGAACTCAACGTTTGCCCACATACACACAACGACAACAAACAGACCGACACTATAGAAAAAAGACGTTTCATACTGTTGATTTTGCCGCAAAGGTACAAAAACATTTGGACGTGAACAAGAAAAGCACTACCTTTGCATTGTTTTAACAACACAAGAGATATGAAGAAGTATTTTGTTTTTATCTGTATGATAGCAGGTATCATAGGCTGCACAGGCCCACAAGGTCCTAAAGGTGACAAAGGAGACCCGGGAGTGGTCACAAAGATAGTTAATGTCACTGTACCTAAAAATGCCTGGACATACACCAACTATACCAACGAGAGTGAAGAACCGTTTGCAAATAACTATTTCTACAGTACAGTCAAAATGCCCGAGATTACTGAATCAGTCTTTGACTATGGTTCTGTAGCGGCATACGTGGTGTATAACCGCACAACAAAAGATGCGTCACAACATCTCTTACCCTACACACGCCATTATGAAGAAAAACGCACCGATGGCCAATGGTACTACTATACCGAAACCGTAGATTGCACGTATGGCATCGGATGGATAGAGTTTAACTACCGAGCCAGTGATTTTGCCTACGAAGACGACACCTCTATCAATCCTATAGAAATGGACTTCCGTATCGTAGTCACACAATAACGCACCTCCCTTATTATGTCGCCTGCAACGCATAATAATGACGAAGTGATCGATATTGAGCACTTGGCTCTACAACGTAATCGGTATCCCGACATGTCGGATGCCGATTTCCGTTTTATGCTACAACAGATAGAGGGACGCCAACGCACGAAACAGAAACTGCCCTCCTTTGCACGACTGCAAGATTGGTGGTATCCTGTTCGTCTATCCTTAGAACAATGCTCTAACGAACAAACGGCACTGTACAAGTGCGAGATACTCAACAACCACCCTCTGCTGCAGTCCGGGAGGATAAATGATGATAACAGGCGAGAACTGAGGGTAGCCGACCTGACAGGAGGATACGGCGTGGACTCGTATTTCTTTAGCCGTTGGGCTGCACAAGTGGACTACGTAGAACGGGATGAAGAACTATGCCGCATCGCCACGCATAACTTCGCCACCTATGCACCCAACATACACGTCCATCACTGTGATGCAGAAGAGTTCCTTACACAACTCTCCACATGTGATGTCATCTACCTCGACCCTGCACGACGGGACAAGAACGGAGCGAAAGTATTCCGATTGGAAGATTGTACCCCCAACCTGATCAACCTGCTACCTACCCTGCAAGCACAAACCAAGGTTCTGCTGTTTAAGTTAAGTCCTATGCTCGATATCACATCGGCATTGCGTAGTCTGGACGGGTATGGCATAGCATGGGACGTGCATGTGGTGGCTATAAATAACGAGGTAAAGGAAGTATTACTGCTATCCGCCATGGGCAACAACTCACGCACTGCCGTAAACATCATCTCACACAATGGATGTATCGACCGACAGACTGTTTGTGCCAATATCGATGCAATAAGAAACAATACGATACCCGCCTGTGCCAACCAACTGAATAAATACCTCTACGAACCAAATACAGCCATTCTAAAGGCAGGTATGTATCATTGGATAGAAAAGTATGCTGTGACCAAACTTGGCGCAAACACGCACTTATATACATCTGACAGATGGCTTGGCGATTTCCCGGGACGGGCATGGCGTATCGTCTGCACGAACATCAAACACGTACAAGACATACGAAACATAACTTCCGAAGGCGTATCTATCGTAACACGCAACTACCCGCTCACACCCGGACAGATACGCAAGAAGTTCAAACTCCATGACGGAGACAACTACTACCTTGTCGGAGCAAGACTCGGAAACAAACCGATACTGCTCTTATGCAAACGCCTGCAATAAATACTCAACTTCAACTGCGCTCAACTCTCAACTCTAAACACAAAAAAAGCAGCCCAACACTTTGTCGGGCTGCCGAAACGAGGCTATTAGATGTTATGTAGAGTATAAACTCGATTACTCAACCTTCGTACCAAGAACATTGTAACGCTCATCACCCTTGACAATAATCAACTGACCACGCGCTGCATCATAGTACTTGAACGCAGCAACCTTCTCAACACCTATATTATCAACAGCCGTCTCCTCTACACATTGGGTGTAGCGACCTGCACTGTAGTCAACATCAACAACCGAGTCTGCAGTCAAAGTGATGTTAGGATTATCTTCCCAAATATCAGCACCCGTCGAATCCTTTACCAAAATCTGGATTTGGTTAGACCAGTCAGTATCGCCAAGAGCCTTGAACTTGAATGCTCCACCTTCCTTGTCATTGAAAGTATAGGAATAAACCATTGTCTCTTCGTTAAGTTCCATTGCGACACCTTCAGACCAACCATTGAACGAACCAATGATTGCAGGGGCAAAATAATTACTTTCTGCATCAGCGCAAATAGGAGCCTTCAAATTAACGGTGTAGTCGTGTCTGATCTCAGCAACACAAGGACTATTGTGATTCTTAAAATAACTACTAATCAGAACAACAGGAGCTGCTGTGCTATAGCCCTGTAGATTAGCCTCTCCAGAATAACCAGCTTCAATGGTTACCGTACCACGAACGAGTGTCCATGAGTCCACATCTCCTGTTTGGTAATCCCAATCGAACTTACCATCCTTTGTCAATTGAACGGGCTTACCTTGAATACTACCAGTAGGATCTTTGATAAGTGTACTATCTGTTACAGCCACTACATACCAACCATCAAAACCTGTAACCGTCTCAAACTTCGCTAAGGTAGACACATCGTCCGTTACCCAGCCGTTGTAGGATCCCACAAAAACGACATCATTGCAAACCTCTTCTTCAAAATAGACACATACACACAACTGACCTTTCAGATAGTAGTCTGCCAAATCTGCATCCGTAGGAACCGTCTCCTTAGCAGCAAAAGTGCTCAATGCGGCGAACAACGCCACCATAATGATAGAAATCTTCTTCATAAAACTTAATGATTAAATTGTTAATAATACTTTGTTATCGAATTAATAGCCGTCGCCATTATTCAGTTTCTGAAAATTAGAGTTAGATGCCTTGTCATCATTGGGAATAGGATACCAGTTCCATTTCTCCTCTGCAGACTTGTAACCTGCCGTCGAAGATTGATTGTAACGCCCCTCCCAGTTGTAGGCATTAGCGTCTGCTTGCGGACCCGCAAAACGATTGAAACGTATCAAATCCGTACGACGACGCCCCTCACAATAGAACTCACGACACCACTCATCGCACAACGTACCCTCATCCAACGTAGCCAAAGGCTCAGCATTGGCACGCGAACGAATAAAATCATTGATGATACGCAAGGCCCCAGCTATATTCCCCTGACGGAACATAGCCTCCGCCTGAATCATATAAGCCTCGGCAAGACGGAGCAAAGGAATGTCCGTATCAGGTATCTTTGCATCCGAAGAAACCGACTTGGAGGGATGCGAAGCGGTGGACTTGGCACCCGTAAACTTCAAGACAGACCAACAGTCATAAAACTCAGCCGCTTTTGCACCGTTTAACTTCCATACCTGTAGGCTGTTCGTATCGGTGCGCGAACACATAATAGCACGGTCGTCTTTTAACAGGATAGGCATCTCATACTCGTCTGCCAAGATAGTAGAAGCAGTAGCCTTATCCACAAACTTATAAACGAATTCCGGACTCGAACGGAAACACTTCCATGTATCGGATGTCCCTGCTGGAACCATCTTGGCATCCCGCACAGAAGCCACCAGGAAATACGACCCTGCATAACTCTGACAATACACACCATCTTGGTAAATCATCAACAACGTCTCATCTTGAGCACCGTTGTTATGATTATCCCCCATAAACAACTGCTGATATGCAGAATAGCGGACACCGTCTGGGGTAGTAATGGTATTCTTATGCAACCTGTAATGACCTTTCATGACCTCTGCGGCAGCATCTTGAGCCTCTTTCCAGGCAGAAGTACCAGTATAAACCTCCGCATTCAAATAGGTACGGGCAAGCAATAACCACGCAGCGTATCTATCCACACGCCATGTACTCAAACGCTTCTCAGGCAACTCAACGGTCAAAGCCTTCAATTCTTCAACCAACCAATCGTACAACTGAGGACGCTCTACAAACTCAGGGAGCTCAGAAGACTCTGTAATACTGAACGGAGCCACCTTGAACATATCCAACAAATACCAATAATTCAATGCACGCAAGAAACGTACCTCTGCACGCTGCTGCAGCGTCTTTTCATCGGTAGCACCCTCTGTATTGGCTAAGAAGTGGTTATGTAACTTGATATCAATATTGAAACGATAGTACAAGCCCTTTACTAAGGCATTGTCACCATTCCAGTTCATGATACGGATATCCGCCAATCCGACATCGTTCCATATCCACCAACCCTCATCGGTGGGAAACTCATTGAGTTCCCACATCATACGGTAGAAACCCGATGTACCTTCGTCCAAGTCATCAATATCACCATCACCATTAGGTCCCTGCTGACCCGTCAAAGCAAGAGTAGCATAGCACTTTGAGAACACAGCATCCTGATTGAAAGCAGTAGTCGAGTTTTTGTCAATAGGTGTTGTATTCAAGTTATGTACACAGGAAGTCACAGCAAGTAGTAAGCCACAAATTACTGTAATATATCTCAAAAACGTCTTCATAATATCTTTATGCTATAAAATAGGTTTAACCATTAGAATTGCAGACTCAATCCGACCAACGAAGTCATGCTACGCGGATAGATATTGTTGTCTATACCACCGAATACCTCCGGGTCCAACCCTGAATACTTGGAGAACACACACGGGTTCTGTACAGTAACATAAGCACGTCCTGATATCTTCGGACGTTTGAACGAATAACCCAAAGTGATGTTGTCAATACGCAGGAAAGAAGCGTTCTCAACAAAGTAATCCAACCGATACCACTCCGAGAAAGCACTCGTCCCCGCAGCGTCTTTATATACTTTGTCAGACTTCATACCTACATTGTAGTACGTATCGAATGCCGACCTGAGCAGATTGTGATAACCATTGCGGTACAACTTATCCTTCTCGGCGTACTGCAGGTTAGACGCTAACACATCATTATACACATAGTTGCCAATGTTCGAGCGCAACGAGATACCTAAATCAAAACCATAGAACTGGAACTTTGTCTGGAAACCCATAGTAATGGGGGCATTAGGACTATGATAGTAGTACTGGTCCTCTTCCGTGATTTGTCCATCCCCATTGCGGTCAACTACATAGAAGAACGTCTCACCATTCTCACGCATACCCTTGGCAGTCTCATATACATAGAAACTGTTTGCAGAATAGCCGACAGCATGGCGTTGGATATTATTACCCGTACCAGTGGAGATGCCGCCCGTGGGGATAGGTGTCTGGTCGGCACCTGTATTCAACTTGATAATCTTGTTATCATTATACGTAATGTTGAAACCCATGTCCCACTTAAAGTTCTTCGTGTCCACTGCCACAGCATTGATAGCAAACTCCACACCCTGATTGGTCAGCGAACCGACATTGCTGATGACTTTGTTACGGAAATTCGTTCCCACAGCCACTGGAATGACATTAAGCAAGTCGTCCGTCTGACGGAAATAATAGTCTATACTACCCGAAACGCGGTTGTTCAAGAAACCATAATCAATTCCCACGTTATAGGTAGTGGTCTTCTCCCATGTCAAATCACGGTTGAAAGCATTAGGACGATAAGTGGTGTAGATCTGATTTCCATCCGCATCCGTCACGGGGTTGCCATTCTCGTCCAACAAGATATTACCATCACCGCCAATAGGATAGTAGGCATGCTCCTTGCTAATCGTGTAAGTCGCTATATAGGGATAATCCCCTTGCAGGATATCCTGCTGTCCGGTGATACCATAGCCGAGACGGAGTTTCAAATCGCTAATAGCATTCACGTCCTTGAGAAACGTCTCCTTTATCTTCCAACCAAGAGCAACAGACGGGAACACACCCCAACGATGCTCTGGAGCAAACCGGGAAGAACCGTCACCGCGGACAGTAGCCGTGAGCATCAACTGATTCCAACCGATATAATTCAAACGGCCAAAGAAAGAAACGAGGTAACTCTCGGTCTTGGAGGACAACGACGATATAGGATATTGGGAGCCACGCAACGTGGGATCGTTGTTGGTGTCACGGATAAGCCCGTTGCCCTCACTCATATAGTCGTTATAGAAGTGTTGCCACTCGTAACCGGCCATGATATCAAAATGCTGTGTTTCCGTAAAGTCCTTGTAGTATTGCGCATAAGCATTGAACTGCAAGTTGTATTTGTGCTTCACATCATAGCCGCTCCAGCCATAGTAATGGCTGTTCGTGCCAAAGGCACTGTTCTCGTACTTCTGACGACCATACGAGTAGTCAGCACCAAAATTGGCATGCAAACGCAAGTCCTCGAAGCCATGTATCTTATAGTCAGCCTCCAAGTTACCTACAAACGAACCCGAATTGGCAATCGAAGAGTTCTGGTTGAGCAATGCAACAGGGTTAGCCGTCGATTGCGAGTCGTATGCCGTTCTCCAAGTGTCGTCATTATAGTTGGCAGTCGTGGTAGGCTGATAATACCCGCCAAAGAAATCATTTACTATCTGGTCTGAGATGAGCGTCTGACCAAACACACTCGTCGCACCACCACGCACTGGCATTGTCGGATCCATCGCAATGGCGGCTCCTACCACACCAGCCTCGTAACTGTTGTAGATATACAAGCCCTTGGCGTTGAGGTTGATGTTCAGGTGGTTGTCAAAAAACGATGGAGAGAGATTGATGGCTGCCGTGACACGCTGCATCTGACTAGTATTGATGATACCGTTATTGAGCGTATAGCCAAGCGAAGCACGATAGGGCATGTGCTTGGTACCTCCTATAAGGGAGAAATTATGGTCTGTAGAGAAAGCCGCACGATAGACTTGGTCTTGCCAATCCGTATTAGCGGTACCAAGATAGCGCGTCTTATCGATCCCTAACCCTAAAGCCGTAGCATAAGAGCGAAGTTCGTCACCTGTCAGCACCTCCATACGATTAACTAAATTACTCATCGACACGTTACCTTCATAGGAGAACTTGGGTTTGCTGCCCGCTTTACCCTTCTTGGTGGTGATAATAATCACACCATTACTTGCACGGCTACCATAGATAGCAGTGGCAGACGCATCCTTCAAGACCGTGAACGTCTCAATATCATTCGGGTTAACCATAGACAACGCATTGGATGCCCCGGGAATACCATTATTGTCCATAGCCAATCCATCAATCACAATCAATGGGTCATTACTTGCTGACAACGACGAACCACCACGAATACGAATGGTAGCACCGGCACCAGGGGTGCCCCCTGCCGAAGTAACATTGACACCCGCAATCTTACCCTGCATCATATCTTGGGCATTAATATTCAGACCTTTATTCATGTCGTCAGGCTTGATCGCAGTGACCGAACCTGTAGCATCGTTCTTCTTGACCACACCGTAACCGACAACCACCACTTCGTCCAGCAACTCGCTGTCCTCTTGTAACTGCACACGCATATTAGCGGTAGCCTTCACACTCACAGACTTATAGCCCATATAACTGATATCCAACGTAGCACCCTGCTGTACTACGAGAGTAAAGTTACCGTCAAAATCCGTGATAGTACCATTCGTAGTACCTTTCTCAATAATGTTTGCACCAATAATGGGTTCACCATTGGCTGCATCTACCACCGAACCTGCAATAGTCGTTTGAGCGTACGAAAACGCAGTAAAGAGCAACAAGGTTGCCAATACGGATATATAACGCAAATGTAATAAATGTTGTATCTTCATTGTAGTACGATTTAAGAATTATTCTTTGAATGTGTATGTGTAACTGTTATTAACTATCACACTACTACCTGCGGTATACTTGAACATACTAAACGTCAGTGTCTCTTTATCCGCATCCTCTGCTATGGCGACGAGATTAAATTGGCGCGCCGTAGTAACCGACGAGAAGCCCCAACGCATATCATAATCCTTGTGTATGCATAGACTATCAACCGGTTGACCTGGAGTAATAGAGTCCCCTTTTGTTAGAACAACATAATCATACTTGTAATGCCCAATATTTTGAAGCGTGCTGGCATCACGATTAAAGGACACCTCAACGCTCGTTCTCTTGTGAATACCTATCGTATCTTTTACTTCCACACGAATGGTGTCATAGATTGTATCACGCTTGATGCCTGTCGGCGTTACGGTCTTGATGATTTGAACACTGATACTGTCGTATTCGGTAATATCTATGTAGTACACCGTATCTTGATATCCCCATGTGGAGTTCGGGAAAGTATTCAGTATCTTGCCGAAGTTCTCCACCTTAGCCAACTGATCTGTCAAGGTATCAACCTCGTTCTCAATGATCATATTATTGAGAAACTCCACTACGAAAGACTCCGTTTCTGCAGTTGTCCCCTCCGTAACCGAAGAGGATGGAGTGAACAAAAACTTGAGCCCAACATTGTTTTTCCCATACTCCATAGGCGCATACGAAAACGTGTTCGAAGTAGGAGCCTTGTATACTCCATCACCAAAGGTCGTCTCCGTGCGAATGACTCTGTTGCCCGGTAGGAACTTGTAGTCAACCACCTTCAATGTAAGACCGGACATTACGGCTCCTGAACGTATAGAGTCGCTACCTATCATGGTGGCGACAGCTATGTCCTTACACGTGCCCTCTACATCAATGACAGGCTTGCAAGAAGAGACTAACCCTGCCAAAAACATAGTGGTGATAATGAAAAGGTATTTGTTTTTCGTCATCTTGTTAGATTTTAGATGTTAATAATATTTTGTTTGAATGATACTGTCGACAATTACTACGCTACTGTTTATACATGTGTCCTACCTTCCTGTATCAAAATAACACTCAACGACCCTAAAATAAGCAACGCACCCGCTATAACAAGCATACCAACCTGCGCCCCCGCACATATACTGTTGAGCAATACTCCTCCCAACAACGCTGCCACTATCTGCGGAATACAAATCGTACAATTGAACAACCCAAGGTAATACCCCATATTGTCCCCCTTGAGCGAATTGGTGAGAATAGTGAACGGTATAGCGAGCATAGCAGCCCAGGCAGCACCTATCAAAACGTAACTAAGGAGCAAGACGTACTGATTAGTGACAAAGATGGTGGAAATAAATCCTATGGCACCGACAATGAGCGAGATAGAATAGGCTCCCTTATTGGTAAAATGCCTCTCTAAATAGGGTATCAGCAATGCCCATAACATCGACCCAACAGCCTGTATGGCAAAACATACACCCACCCAGTTACCTGCTTCCTGGAAAGCCGGCGATGCAGTAGATGCGCCATCCCAACCGAAACACTGCGCTGCTATCGCACCATTAGAGTATGTCCACATATACAAAAACGCTGCCCAACAGAAGAACTGCACCAAGCCCACCGTCCAAAAACTCGAAGGAGCATGCAGCAACAGCGAGACAAAAGAGGAGGAGCCACCCCTCTCCTTGACAGTTTCTTTACTCTCGTCAAATGGCTTCAAATCATGAAAAGCAGAATACTCCGTCGGGTTCAACTCCTTAACGGTAAAGAACGTATATAGCACGCAGAATATAAGCAAGGCTGCACCTATATAAAAACTCCACTTGACAGAATCTGGAATAACCCCTTCCGGAGCTATATTGGAAATACCAATCCAAGAAAATAAATATGGGAATAAGTAACCGCAGAGCGAGCCTGCATTGCACAAGAACGACTGGATGGAATACGCCAACCCTTTCTGTTTCTCATTCACCATGTCACCTACCATCATCTTAAATGGCTGCATCGCAACATTGATAGAACAATCAAGCAGCATAAGCGAGAACAACCCAAACCACATGGCGGCATTCAGCCCTAAGAACAACGCCTGGGTAAACGTAAAATCACCCGCATTGGGCAACAACACCATCACCAGAATAGCAATAATAGCCCCTACAAGCAAGTAAGGCTTACGCCGACCCAACACACACCACGTCTTGTCAGAGTACTTACCTATTAGAGGTTGTACAATCATACCCATAAGCGGAGGCAGTATCCAAAAAAAAGACAACTGATGCGGATCAGCACCAAGCGTCGCAAAAATACGGGATATATTGGCACTTTGGAGAGCATAGGCAATCTGAACTCCAAAGAATCCAAAACTCAAGTTGAATAACTGACCGAATGATAAGTCGCGTTTCTCTGACATGCTATTAGACTATCCGTTGATTAAATGAATACTTGCACCACTTGCTCCACACATTGTTCTCTAAACAATGCACCACTAACAATGGACCGCAAAGGTACGATATTTCTGCAAAAAAAGCAAAGTGAAACCCTCTCAAAAAATACAAAAAGAATATGCAAACGTTTCCGAAAAAGAACAAAAATCTCCCGACAGACCTCAATCCACAACACGCAACACCCTACTAAAATAGGGTGCCTCCTTACCCCTCGCTTCCTCTTCCATTACTCATTAAAAATTACAAATTAAAACATTACCTTCAGCCGAACACATGTAATACCCAACGCAAGCGCAGCGAACCAATACATTTCTTAACTCATTCAACAACTCCTGACCTGATAAACCCATAAACGGATAAACATAAGGTGATGGGGCAGCCCGACCACACAGCGGTCTGTGGTTTTTTTCGAAAGAGGTGTTGCATGAAAAAAAAAAAAGACTTACCTTTGCCGCAAATTAACTGACGTTTTAATAGATGCGGATTGACTTCATAAGTAAATACAGAGAGGCATAACAGACACATTTTTGTTCTATGACAAGACATGAACAACTGATCCAAGCATTGCAACATCATTTCGGCTTCGGCTCCTTTAAGGGAAACCAGGAGGCAATCATCAATAACCTGATGGATGGTAATGATACTTTCGTATTGATGCCTACTGGGGGAGGAAAAAGCCTCTGCTATCAGTTACCGTCACTATTAATGGACGGTATGGCTATCGTCATATCTCCGCTGATCGCACTGATGAAAAACCAAGTGGATGCCATGCGTAACTACTCAAATGAAAATGGGGTAGCACACTTTATCAACTCATCACTGTCACGTCCGGAAATACATGCAGTGAAAGCAGATATACTGGCAGGAAAAACAAAACTGCTGTACGTAGCACCAGAGTCCCTGACCAAAGACGAGAATGTAGAATTCCTGCGTGGAATAAAAATATCATTCTATGCAGTAGACGAGGCACATTGTATCTCAGAATGGGGACATGACTTCCGCCCGGAGTACAGACATATCCACCCTATCGTCGAACGTATAGGTCATGCCCCTATCATCGCATTAACCGCTACTGCCACACCCAAAGTACAACACGATATACAGAAGAACCTCGACATGCTCGATGCGAAAGTGTTCAAGTCATCATTCAATCGGCCAAACCTGTACTACGAGATTCGCACAAAAACGGACACCGTGGACAAAGACTTGATAAAGTTCATACGCAGCATGGGAACAAAGTCCGGTATCGTGTACTGCTTAAGCCGCAAAACCGTAGAAGAACTGGCAGAGACCCTGCGCGTGAACGATATCAGTGCTCTCCCTTACCACGCAGGGATGGACGCTGCTACACGTACAGCCAACCAAGATGCGTTCCTGATGGAGAAAGCACAGGTCATCGTGGCAACAATAGCATTTGGCATGGGAATAGACAAACCGGATGTCAGATTTGTGGTGCATTATGACATCCCTAAATCGTTGGAAGGCTATTACCAGGAGACAGGACGTGCCGGACGCGATGGAGGCGAAGGGATATGCATCTGCTTCTATGCTCCGGAAGATATAGAACGACTACGAAGATTTCAAAAAGACAAACCCGTTGCTGAACAAGAGATCAGCAACCATCTGCTCTTTGAGACACAGTCCTACGCCGAGTCACCACTGTGCCGGAGAAAACTGCTACTCGACTACTTCGGTGAAGGATATACCGAAGACAACTGCGGCAACTGCGACAACTGTCGCAAAACAAACTATCGAATGATGGATGCTACCGAACTACTCGGACTGATATTGGAAACGATAGTGCTGCTCAACGAGAAGTTCCGTGCAGGACATATAGTGGATGTGATCAAAGGGAATGAAACAGCAGCAGTACTGTCGTACAAACACAATGAACTGGAGAATTTTGGAGCAGGAGAAGACGAGGACGAGCCTACTTTGCACTCTATCATTCGACAAGCAATGCTGGCAGGGTATATCAAAAAAGATATTGAGTCCTATGGAGACCTGAAACTGACACCCGAAGGAAAAAAGTTCATAAAGAAACCCGCGCACTTTGAAGTACCTGTAGAGACAAACAGCGAAGAAGAAGATACGGAAATAGAATCACATATCGCTACTTGCGCCGCTGCAGACGATGTACTGTTCTCCATACTTAAAGACCTGCGAAAGAAACTGAGCGTCAAACTCAATATCCCTCCATTCGTCATCTTCCAAGACGTCAGCCTCGAAGCCATGGCAACCTCCTATCCTGTAACGATAGAAGAACTGCAGAATATACCCGGAGTGGGAGCTGGGAAAGCCAAACGTTATGGAGAGGAATTCATACACGTGATCAAAGAATATGTTGATGAGAACGACGTGATTCGACCAGAAGACCTGCGTGTACGTAGTGTGGCAAAGAACTCCGCTCGCAAAATTGCTATCATACAAGCAATCGACAGACGTGTGGACCTGGATGACCTGGCAGAACGATTGGGAATGTCTATGGAGGAGATGTTGGACGAGATAGAGTCTATAGTGTATTCAGGAACAAGATTGAATATAAAATACTTCATTGATGAAGTAGTGGACCCGGATGAAGAGACAGATATATATACCTATTTCCGCCATGCAGAAAACGATAATATCCAACTGGCGATGCATGAGTTAGGAGAGAACGACTATGAAGAGATCAACGTGCGTCTCGTACGTGTGCAGTTCCATAGCGATCTAGGAAACTAAACAAAAGGTATCATACACCATTCTGCACGGTGTTCCTGTACAATGAAAGAAAAAGAAGTAGATATTATCACATTGGGATGCTCCAAGAACCTCGTAGATGCCGAACGCTTGATGAAGCAAATAGAGTTAGCCGGCTATACCTGCGTGCACGACTCGCCACACCCGCATGGAGAGATTGCTATCATCAATACATGCGGATTTATCGGAGACGCCAAAGAGGAAAGCATACAGACAATACTGCAGTTTGCGCAACGAAAAGGACAAGGGAAACTGCACAAACTGTTCGTGATGGGATGCCTTTCACAGCGATACATGAATGAACTGAAAACAGAGTTGCCCGAAGTGGACGAGTGGTTTGGGAAATTCGATTATATGGGCATACTCAATGTGTTACCCGAAATACAACATTGTACACCCAAGACATGCGCACGCTATGAACGAACCCTGACAACGCCAAAGCACTACACCTACCTGAAGATTGCGGAAGGCTGCAACCGCTTCTGCTCATATTGTGCCATACCACTGATCACAGGACACTACACCTCAAGACCCGTAGAGGAGATATTGGACGAGATGCGATGGCTCGTAAAACAAGGGGTAAAGGAGTTTAACGTGATAGCTCAAGACCTGTCGAGTTATGGATTAGACCTATATAAAGAACATCGCTTGGCACAACTGATTGACGCCATGGCGCAGATAGACGGCGTGGAATGGATACGACTGCATTATGCCTACCCTGCAGACTTCCCGCTGGACCTGCTACCCGTGATGGCGAAACATGCGAACATCTGCAAGTACCTCGATATAGCACTGCAACACTGCTCCGACAATATGCTCGACAAAATGCGCCGACATATCACACGACAACAACAAGATGCCCTGATAGCACGCATCCGGCACGAAGTACCTGGTATATGCATCCGCACTACATTGTTGCTGGGACACCCGGGAGAAACAGAACAGGACTTCAACGAACTGTGTGAATGGGTCAAAAACATGCGGTTTGAACGGATGGGAGCCTTCGCATACAGCGATGAAGAAGGGACATATGCTAACCTGCACTACATGGACAATATACCACAAGAGGTGAAAGAACACCGTGTAGCACAAATAATGGAGATACAACAGACTATCTCGTCACAAATACTGAGACAGATGGTCGGCACACGACAACAAGTCATCATCGACAGAAAAGAAAATGGCTACTATGTCGGTCGCACACAATACGACTCACCGGAAGTGGATTGCGAGGTATGGATACAAACAGACACCTGCAACCAGCGGATGAGGATAGGAGAACTTTATACTGTTACCATAACCAAAAGTGAGGATTTTGACCTCTATGCAAGCCTATGACAACAAAAGAACTGATTGACCGTGTAGCACAACACACGTCTATGACCAAGACACGCACAACGGATTTGCTCGATATGACAATAGCTGTATTGCAAAAAGAGTTACTAACCGGTAATTCCGTGCAGTTCCCTGACTTCGGGACAATAGAGATGAAGCGGAAGAACGCACGGGTAATCGTTCACCCGCGCACAGGAGAACGTACAGCCGTGCCTGAGAAAATGCAACTCACATTCAAAGCACACCGGACGATTAAAGACAAACTAAAAGACGCATAACTATGGATAACAAAAAATTGACATGGGTACGATTGCGTAAAACCATCGCACAAAGGTCAGGCATGAACGAACAAGAGGTGGGAACATTCCTCGATGCTCTTTTGGAAAGCCTTGTCGATGGACTCAAGACAGATAGACAAGTACGCCTGAAAGGATTGGGGACTTTTGCCCTGAAACCGGTTGCACCACGCAAAAGCGTGAATATATCTACCGGAGAAACATTCACAATAGCAGGATACAACAAAGTGACGTTTACCGCCGAATCCTCTTTGAAAAGTAGCGTTGAGAAACGTATTGCGAAACCAAAGACACAGGAACTCATCACCGAACTGAACCAGGACCCCCTGCAGAAACTGGGACAACAAGCCGACGAGATCGTGGATATATTGGCAGAACTCGGACAAGATCCGCAGACTTCAGAAACCACTACTGCTGCAACACCACAGGAAACGACAACGCAAACGGAAACAGAAGAAAACAACGTACCACAACAGTCAACCCGAACAGTTGAAACAGCAGACCATAAAAACCACAGTATAAAACACGATAATAAATCATGCTGCCACAAAGCCACAGCATGGACAGGATGGATAATGTCTGCTATACTGCTACTATTCTTGGGTAGCCTGCTATTCTACTTCCGTGCTCCTATACAGCAATGGTGGACATGCATGAGTGAGTGCCAACCTAAGGCGGAAGAACAACGCATCGAGACACCTGCAGAACCAATCACCGGGACACCAACAGAACCAACCGTCGAAAGGACACCTGCTCCTACCGTAACGCCACTCGCAGAACAACAGCGGGAATATAACGATTTCATCACTATAGAGAAAGTGGGATTCGGTAGCCGACTGACTTGGATAGCATATAAATACTACGGAGAAAAAGACCTGTGGGTATTCATCTACGAAGCCAACAAAGAGAATATCGCTAACCCAAACATGCTCAAGTTTGGACAAGAACTACGCATTCCCCGACTCGACAAGCAATGGACGGACACCTCTGACACGGAGATACGCCAACTGCTAAATGACTTGAGTGACAAATATCTACATCACCAATAGGTAATTTGGCTGAGGACGTAATACATATTCAGGGTGCACGTACGCACAATCTGAAGAATATCTCGGTGGATATTCCTCGAAACAAACTTACCGTCATCACAGGAGTTAGTGGTAGCGGCAAATCCTCTTTGGCATTTGACACACTGTTCGCAGAAGGACAACGTCGCTATATCGAGAGCCTGAGCGCATACGCTCGACAGTTCCTCGGACGTATGCAAAAACCGGATGTGGATAACATCGAAGGTATCCCTCCCGCTATAGCCATCGAACAGAAGGTCATTAGCCGCAACCCGCGAAGCACCGTAGGAACATCTACTGAGATATATGACTATCTCAAACTGCTCTTCGCACGCATAGGACACACCATATCACCAATCAGCGGCACCGAAGTCAAACGCCATTCAGTACAAGATGTCGTAGAGTGCCTGCGGCAACAACCCTTAGGAACAAAAGTGTTCCTGCTGTCACCTATCCATGCGGATGAACACACCATCACTGACAAACTAACCAATTGGCAGCAACAAGGCTTCTCACGACTGTATAGAATAAACAGCGACGGGAGTGGAGATGTGCTACGTATTAGTTCTTATACCTCCCGGACATTGTCACAGACATACTTGCTTATCGACCGCATAGTAGCGGACAACACGACCGCAACACTCAACCGCTTTGCAGACTCCGTGCAAACAGCCTTCTTTGAATCAGAAGGCGAGTGTTGTATGTTTACCATACCTGCGGATGATAATATAGGGCAGATGCACACTTTCTCACAACGGTTTGAGGCGGACGGCATCACCTTCATCGAACCGGATGAACAATTGTTCGATTTCAACAGCCCGATCGGGGCATGCACCACATGCGGAGGATTCGGAAATGTCATCGGCATAGACCCAGACCTAGTCGTACCGGATAAATCGCTCTCTATATACCAAGGAGCAATAGCATGTTGGCATGGCGAGAAAATGAGCCAATGGAACGATGAACTCGTGTATAACGCCGACAAGTTTGGCTTCCCTATACACACCGCTTTCTATGCACTCACACCTGAACAAAAACAACTCATATGGACTGGTAACCAATACTTCCACGGGTTAAACGACTTTTTCCATGAACTGGAGAAGAAACAGTACACCAAGATACAGTACCGGGTCATGCTCAGCCGGTATCGCGGAAAAACAATATGCCCGGATTGCTTGGGGAAACGACTGCGCAAAGAGAGCGGATATGTACAGATAGACGGCAAATCAATATCAGACGTATGTCGGATGTCTGTACACGACTTGGCTATGTGGTTCGACAACATCGAACAACACCTGACAAGCACCGAACAACTGACAGCAAAAAACCTGCTCGCTGAGATACGGGCAAGACTGCGTTTTATGGAAGATGTAGGACTGGGGTACCTCACACTCAACCGCACATCAGCAACACTGTCCGGAGGAGAGAGCCAACGAATAACACTCGCCAAATCACTCGGCAGTAGCCTCGTAGGATCACTCTACGTACTCGATGAACCCAGCATAGGACTACACCCACGAGACACACAACGGCTCATCCATGTCTTACAAGAACTGCGAGACATCGGAAACACCATAGTCGTTGTCGAACATGATGAAGAGATACAACGAGCCGCAGACTATATCATCGAGATAGGACCACAGGCGGGAAGACACGGAGGAGAGATAGTATATGCTGGAACACCACAACCACAACAGTTCACATACACCATCCCTGCAAAACATAGACCATGGAACAACTATATCGAAGTGGTCGGAGCAACAGAAAACAACCTGAAAAATATCACCGTTCAGTTCCCCCTGAACGTCATGACAGTCGTGACAGGAGTAAGTGGCAGCGGAAAATCCACACTGGTCGGCAAAGTGCTATACCCCGCACTGAAAAAGTACTACGGAGGCATCGCAGAACACACCGGAGATTTCAATTTCCTGCGTGGTAGCCTGCATCTGCTGAAGAATATCGAGTTCATTGACCAAAACCCACTATCCAAATCCTCACGCTCAAACCCGGTTACGTATATCAAAGCGTACGATGAGATACGACGGCTGTTCGCTCAGCAACAACTCAGCAGGCAGATGGGGTTTACACCGGCACATTTCTCTTTCAACACACCGGGAGGACGATGTGAAGAATGCCAGGGAGAAGGAACAGTAACGATCGAGATGCAGTTCATGGCAGATATAACGATGGTCTGCGAACAGTGCCATGGACAACGATTCAAACAGGATATACTCGATGTCCAGTACCGCAACAAGAATATATATGACATCCTCGGGATGACCGTCAACCAGGCCATCGAGTTCTTCAACGAAGATAGCAACTGCCAAAAAATAGTGGATAAACTCAAACCACTACAAAATGTCGGCATAGGATACATCAAACTGGGACAGTCGTGCAGCACACTCTCCGGAGGAGAGAGCCAACGAGTCAAACTGGCATCCTTCCTCGCACAAGAGAATAACCAGCATACCCTGTTTATCTTCGACGAACCCACAACAGGACTGCATCATCGCGATATAGACGTGCTACTCAATGCACTCAATGCACTCATCAGCAGAGGACACACCGTACTTGTCATCGAGCATAACCCTTCTGTCATCCTCGCTGCAGACCATATCATTGATCTCGGAAAAGAAGGAGGCGAACAGGGAGGGTATATCGTGGCAACAGGAACACCCGAACAAATCGTACAGTGCACGGATAGTTACACTGGACAAGCATTGAAAGCGATAATAGAAAATACACAATAACAATATGAAACAATTACACTCACGTATTAAAGAACTCAAGACTTCCGACATCTTTGAACACACACTATCCTTAGGATACCTACCCCGTTGGGTGGTACTGTTCATCGATTTAGGAATATGCGTAGTATCCTTCTATCTGTCGTTGGCACTAGATAATAACCTGTTCAGCAACTACACTGCTCTACCAAGAAGCATACCCTTGTGGGCACAGGTAATGATACTGATGGGCATCCAGACATTCATGTTCTGGCTGTTCCATACCTACGCCGGTATCCTGCGCTACTCCACGTTCATAGACACTATCAAAGCCATGATGGCTGTCATCTCTACGGGAGTAGTGTATCTCATCATCAACTATATAGCACTGGCTATCTCTGGACAAAAACCCTTCTACACCTCCTCAACCATTATCTATATGCTCATCGCCTTCGTAGGGATGTTCTGCCTGCGAGTAAGCACAAAGACGCTCTTTGAGTTCGCAAGCAACACCTCAAGACAGAAAGTGATGATCTATGGTATCCAATCTGCGGGTATCGCCATCGCCAAGATGCTACGCACGAACGTGAAAACAACCTACAGACCCGTAGGGTTCATCTGCGATAAGGACGAAAACAACGACTATGACCTCATCGGTTTGCACATACACCGATTGGACGACAGACTCATTCCTTACATGAAAGCACACAATATAACGAATGTCATCGTCTCGCCACTGAAACTCAAAAATATCAACCCTGCACAAGACTTGAATATCTTCCTCGAGAACAACATACGTATCCTCACTACCCCGTTCTTCTCCGACTGGGACGCTACTACTACTACTACTACTACTACTACTGAAGAACTGGCTACACTCATCGGACGTATCGAGTCTATTCGTGTAGAAGACCTCTTGGAACGACCGACAATAACAATCAACTGCGACAATGTTCGGCATATCATTAACGGGAAAGTGGTAATGGTCAGCGGAGCAGCCGGCAGTATCGGCAGTGAATTGGTACGCAAGATAGCCCAATATGCACCACAAACCATCATCATGCTCGAACAAGCAGAGTCACCTCTCCACGATTTCGCACTCGACATCAAACAAGACTTCCCGGATATCACTCTCATCCCAATCATCGGAGATGTACGCAATCGGGAACGCATCGGGAGTATATTCAATAACCTACGACCCGATGTCGTGTTCCACGCCGCAGCATACAAACATGTGCCGCTCATGGAAGACAACCCGAACGAAGCCATACAAGCCAACGTCATGGGGACAAAGAATATGGCTGACATGGCAGTGAAATACGGAGTGGAGCGGTTTGTGATGATCTCATCCGACAAAGCCGTCAACCCGACAAACATCATGGGAGCCAGCAAACGTATCGCAGAGATATACGTACAGTCGCTGTTCAATAAACTGCACACCACCAATCCTAACACCACCAAGTTCATCACCACACGCTTCGGTAATGTGCTCGGTTCCAACGGTTCCGTCATACCCTATTTCAAAAAGCAGATAGCAGCAGGAGGACCGGTGACAGTGACACACCCCGATATCATCCGCTACTTTATGACTATCCCGGAAGCATGCGCACTCGTCATGGAGGCTGCCACACTGGGCAACGGAGGCGAGATATTCGTCTTCGATATGGGACACCCCGTCAAAATAGCAGACCTCGCCATGAAAATGATACGACTGTCCGGATACGAACCTAACAAAGACATACAAATCGTCTATACCGGACTACGACACGGCGAGAAACTCTACGAGGAACTACTCAACCAGAAAGAGACAACCCTACCCACTACCAACGAGAAAATTATGGTGGCACGAGTACGGGAATACGATTTCGACGCTATCTCTAACGAGATAGACAAACTGATAGCCGTATCACACGAGGACAAAGTGTTCTCCACAGTACAACAGATGAAGCATATCGTGCCGGAGTTCATCAGCAAGAACTCCGTCTATGAGCAGTTAGACAAACCTTCACAAGACACCAATAAAACCCATCGGATAACCGATAAAGTATGATTAACGTCGAGCATCTCACCATAGAATTCTCGTCACACCCGGTGCTGGAAGACATATCCTTCATGATAAACAAGAAGGACAAGATTGCTTTAGTGGGGAAAAACGGAGCAGGGAAAACCACACTACTGCGACTCATCGCGGGAGAAGAACAACCCTCTGCAGGACGCATCACACGTGACACAGACCTCACCATAGGCTATCTGCCACAAGTCATGATGCATATCGACGGGAAGACACTGCGTGAAGACGTGATGAGTGTCTTTACCAACGAACCCGAAGAAGAGAAAGCACACCGCATAGCAGAGATGGACCGTACCGTCATCGGCTTGGGCTTCGAACGCAGAGACTTCGACAGACCATGCTCCGAGTTCTCCGGCGGATGGCGCATGCGTATCGAACTCGCCAAGATACTTCTGCAGCACCCCGACCTGCTACTGCTTGACGAGCCTACCAACCACCTCGATATAGAGTCCATACAGTGGCTCGAAGACTTCTTGCGCACCGCACAGAGTGCCATACTACTCGTGAGCCACGATAAGAAATTCATTGACAATGTCACCAACCGGACGATAGAGATAATACTCGGACGAATATATGACTATAACGTCAATTACTCACACTTCCTCGAACTGCGAAAAGAAAGACACGAACAACAGGTACGTGCCTACCTCAATCAGCAGAAGATGATTCAGGAAACAGAAGAATTTATCGAGCGTTTCCGCTACAAAGCCACCAAAGCCGTACAAGTGCAATCGCGCATCAAACAACTCAATAAACTCGAACGGCTTGAGGTGGACTTGGAAGACACATCAAGACTCAACCTGCGATTTCCACCCGCACCACGTAGCGGAGACTTCCCTGTCATAGCCGAAGACCTACGCAAAGACTTTGGCGGACACAACGTCTTCCACGATGTCAACATAACCATACGTCGTGGCGAGAAAGTGGCTTTCGTCGGCAGAAATGGAGAAGGAAAGACAACGCTTGTGCGCTGTATCATGGGACAATTGGACTACATGGGTACGCTCAAATTAGGGCATAACATCAAAATTGGCTATTTCGCACAGAACCAGGCAGCACTGCTCGATGGCGAACAGACAGTCTTCGACACGATTGACCGTGTGGCGGTGGGCGACATCCGCACCAAGATACGCGATATATTGGGTGCCTTTATGTTTGGCGGCGAGGCATCGGAGAAGAAGGTCAAAGTGTTGTCCGGCGGTGAACGTAGCCGATTGGCAATGATACGCTTACTGCTTGAGCCGTGCAACCTACTCATTCTCGATGAGCCTACCAACCACCTCGATATGCAGTCGAAGGATGTACTCAAAGCAGCCCTGCAGGACTTCAACGGAACACTCATCTGCGTCAGCCACGACCGTGATTTCCTCGATGGCTTGGTGAGCAAGGTCTATGAGTTCGGCGGCGGCAAAGTCAAAGAACACCTCGGCGGAATCTATGACTTTCTCCGTGCTAAGAAAATCGACAGCCTGCAAGAGTTGGAAAAGAAAAGTCCATCTCTGCAATCCCACTATCTGAGAGAGGAATTGGGAGTCGGATCCGCATCCTATGCCGCCCAAAAAGCAGCCGCAGCAGCAAAAAGAAAGAAAGAAAAACAGATAGCAGACATCGAGAACGCCATTGCACAACTCGAACAACAGCAGCAAGACATCGAACAACTGCTGCAAGACCCGCAGCAACAAACTGCCGATAACTTCCAACGATACGAACATATCAAACGAGAACTCGAACAACGCATGTACGAATGGGAGATCCTCAGCGAAGAAGAATAGAATATCCTTTGATTATTAACCACCCGTAAAATCATCTCACACCATCAACCCTATGAACGAAATCATTGATTACATCCTGTCATTCCTACTCTACGGCAACACACAAGCCACCAAACGTATAGGATACACCGACGACGCCAACCTCTGGGCGCAGTTCGATGTGGTCATCCTTCCCAACCACCATCTCGGCAAAGATATAGTCCTGCCCGATATGTCGCACCCTGTTATAGAACAGCAGGACAAGACCTATGTCATCCATACCGACCTCATCTACAACACGTTCTTCTTCATCTCACGCGCCGAAGAACTTATCAACACACAACGCGATGAACACGGACGGTTCCTCGCCTCATACTCTATCCTCGGACAGGGCAATCACCTTGAGATACCCATTATAGACGAGTATGCACATATCCTCATCAAACTGCTGAACATCCCTGTACCCACCCCACACTACGAACATATATACCTCACACATGACATCGATTCTATTGCCCGCTACCGGCACCTGAGAGGCATACTCGGAGGTATCAAACGAGGGAAAACACGACAAGTCATCAACGCATTACACGACATAACACAAGACCCTGTTTACACCTTCCCGTGGATCGTTGAACAGGATAAACAGGTACCAAACGCCGAGATGGTCTATTTCGTCAAATATACCAATGGACATGGATACGACTATCCGCAATACAACCTCTCCGGACAAGACTATAAACACCTACGACAATACCTGCTATCACATAAGGCATTACTCGGTATCCACTCAAGTTACTATGGCGTCACAAACAATGACACACATATATCCCGTGGCATCCGGGAGACATCCACCCTGCACCGCAGCCACTATCTCAACTGCTCTATCGACACGATGCAGCATCTCGCAGACTCGGGGATAACAGACGACTTCTCAATGGCTTTCCCGGACAGGGCAGGGTTCCGACTACAGACCACAAGACCCGTCAGATGGATAAACCCAAAGACATACACTCTCACACCACTGACGCTACACCCGTTAACCATCATGGACGGCACACTCAGCAACACCAACTACATGAACCTCCCCGAAGACGAAGCTTACTTCTTCTCCGAACAACTCCTTGACCGTGTCCGACAATATGCTGGAGAAGTGGTACTTCTATGGCACAATAGCGTCTTTGCCGACGTCCCATACCACTATTCACTATACACCAAACTACTAAAAGGACTACGCCACTACTCACACCACGAAGAGCAAGAATAATGAGCAGACGCAAATTCAAAATACTTACCATTGTAGGTGCACGACCACAGTTCATCAAAGCCGCCATGTTCAGCAGAGCGGTGCAGCAGTGTGCTGACAAACTACAAGAGATGGACATCTCGGAGATAATCCTGCACACCGGACAGCACTACGACTACCTCATGAGTGAGACTTTCTTCAACGAACTGGACATCCCTGCACCTGCCTACAACCTGGGATGCACGATGCCACCGCAACAGATGTCCGAGCATATCATCCCTGTCTTGGAACAAGAACGTCCCAACTACGTGGTGGTCTTTGGAGATACTAACTCAACCCTCGCAGGAGCACTCGCTGCACACCATTGCAATATCCCCATTGCACACATAGAAGCAGGACTGCGCAGCCACAACCTCAGTATGCCCGAAGAGAACAACCGTATTGCCACCGACCAACTGTCTTCACTGCTATTCTGCCCCACACACCAAGCCCTACAAAACCTACGAGAAGAGGGCATCACCAATGGTGTACACTATGTCGGCGACATCATGCTGGATGCGGCAATAGTCTTTGGTGAGATAGCAGAACGCAAAGCAACAATACTCTCACAACTCCACCTCACCCCTAAACAATATATCCTCTGCACCATTCACCGTGCCGAGAACACGAACAACCTTACTCATCTGCACAACATACTCACTGCGCTTGCGCAAATAAACGAGACTATCATCCTGCCTACCCACCCCCGCACAGCACATATACTTCAAGAACATCCGGAACTGCAAGACATCATAGCGCAAGCACCACATATCCATTGCATCGACCCTGTGGGATATCTCGATATGATTATGCTTGAACGCAATGCAACGCATATACTCACCGACTCGGGCGGTGTACAGAAGGAGGCATACTTCCACAAGGTCCCCTGTATCACCCTCCGTGACGAAACGGAGTGGACGGAAACGGTGGCGGCAGGTTGGAATATCCTTGCCGGCACCGATACGCAACGCATCATCGACGCCTGTCATACGCCCTTCACGCCGGCTCCCATTGCCGAATACGGCGATGGGCATACTGCAGAAACCATCCTGAATATCCTATGCCTCGGCGAATCCTGATACTCTGCGACCCCATTGCGCCGCCGGCCTATACACCGCGTGTGCTTACGCTTGCCTCCTACTTGGTACAGCACGGATGGCATTGTGAGATAGCCACGGAGCAGTCCGGTGCGCAACCTTTCCGAACAGACATTTGCCCCTTGCATCAAATGCCCCCTTATACTCATGTGTTGCGCGATAAGGTCTTTCAAGGCAGGGAGCGTGCTTTCTATCGCTTTGTCCAACGGCAGACGGACCTTGCAGCGTTCGATATCATCTTCTGCTCTTCCTATTACTATTTCCCGTTGCTGACTGCGCAACGCATCGCCCATACCTACCGTATCCCCTTGGTAGTTGATTTGCGCGACATTGCCGAGCAGTGGGGCGATGCGCCCTATTTCACACGCCGTTTGGTGCCGTTTGCATGGCTCAACACCCTCTTGGGCAAGGTCTATGCTGCCGTTCAGATACGCCAACGCAACCGTGTCTTGCGTGCCGCCGATGCGGTCACCACCGTTTCGCCTTGGCATCGGCAGTTCCTGTCGCAGTTCCATGCGAACACCCGCCTTATCTACAACGGCTATGATGCCGATGAATTCGTACCAAACGACATCCCCGCAGACCGTTTTCGGATTACCTACTTAGGCAAACTCTATTCCGTTTCGCTGCGCGACCCGCGCCTTTTGTTTGCGGCGTTGCAACAACTCATAGCGGAAAAGCGCATAGACCCCGATAAGGTACAAGTGCTGTTCCACACCGACCCGCAGTCCTTTCCCGTGTTGCGTGATTTGGGGGCGCAATACGACCTATCCGCCCTGTTGGACCTGCAGGGGTATATCCCCCGTGCGGATATTCTGCCCGTTATGCATTTGTCGTCCATTCTGTTAGTACTTACCACGAAAGCCCGCGCAGAAGGCATACACGGTATCATCGGCACCAAGTTCTTCGAGAATATCGGTGTCGAAAAGCCGGTATTGTGTATCCGTTCCGACGAGGAATGTTTAGCAGACCTTATCCGTCAGACCCATGCGGGCTTGGCGGCGACCCGCGTGGAGGAGGTCAAGGCTTTTATCCTCTCCAAGTACCGCGAGTGGCAACAGAACGGCTATACCCGTCAACCCGTTGTCAACAAAGAGCGTTTCTCCCGCCAGCACCAAGCCGCACAGTTCGAACAGTTATTCCTATCGCTTACCAACCGCTAATCATGCCCGTAGTCAGTGTCATAGTACCCGTTTACAATGCCGAGCCTTACTTGGCACAATGCATTGAGTCGCTGCTCTGCCAGACGCACCGCAACTTGCAGATTATCCTCATAAACGACGGTTCCACCGACAACAGCCTCGCCATTGCAGAACACTATGCCCACACCGACTCTCGCATCTCTGTGTACACACAACCCAACGCAGGACAGTCTGCTGCACGCAACAGGGGTATGCAATATGCCACGGGCGAGTACCTTTCATTCATTGATGCCGACGACTATTTGGACGCGGACTACTACGAAACGCTCCTTTCTGCCTTCCGTCCCGACACGCTTGTCGTCCAAATCGGCTACCGCCGCGTGCAGGACGGCAGGATCTTGTTTTCCCGATGCCCGCGTTCGTTCCACCGGTACACCTCGCCTTGCCTGCGGCTTTACCGCCGCAACTTTCTCATGCGCCATGCCTTGTCCTTTGAGGAGGGTATGATTTACGAGGATGTACTCTTCTCCATCGACTTGTGGGGCAAACGCCCGCCTTACCGCATTCTGCACTACACGGGCTACAACTACCGTCTCAACCCCCACTCCACTACTGCCCGACGCAACCGCCGGGCTGAGCAAACCCTGTTCGCCGCCCTGCGCCAACGATATACCAACACACACGACTGGAGACTTAAACTGCTGACTATCTATACCATTATCCGACTTAAACTACACTTTATATACCATGACTAACCAACAAATCCTGTCTTTACTTCATCAAGAAGTCATACCGGCCATCGGTTGTACCGAACCGATAGCAGTGGCACTCTGTGTCGCACGCGCTACTGAACAACTCGGCACAGAACCACAACACATCACCGTCTCACTCAGCAAGAACATCTACAAAAACGCTCTCGCTGTCGGTATCCCCAACACTAATATGATAGGACTGCCCATCGCCATCGCTCTCGGTGCCACCATCGGCAAGTCCGACTATCAACTCGAAGTGCTCCGCGACACCACTCCACAAGCCGTAGAATACGCCAAGGCATATATCGCCCACACACCCATAGACATCAACATCGACGACAACGCACCTGATATCCTGTATATCCACGGCGAGGTATCTGCTGACGGACACACCGCTACTGCCACTATACAAGGCGACCACACCCGCTTCGTGGACGACACAGCAGACAACACTACGCAACAGAACACCGCAACCGATACAACCTCCCCCTCTTTGAAGGGGACGGGGGGAGTCCCTCTAACCCTCCGCACAGTTTATGACTACGCAACCGCCGTCCCTCTCGCTGATATCCGTTTCCTTCTCGACGGCGCACGGATGAACATCCGCGCCGCCGAAGCATCCTTCAACGGCAACTACGGACACGGACTGGGTAAATTACTCCATATCACTTCCGACATACAAAACACGGCGGTCGAAGCACTATTCGGCAACACCCTCTACACAAAAATTATCTCCTACACCTGCGGAGCATGTGACGCACGTATGGCAGGTGCCATGGTACCCATCATGAGCAACTCCGGCTCAGGCAACCAAGGTATATCCTGCTCCGTACCTGTCTATCTCTACGCCCGGGAGAACCACTGTTCCGAAGAACAGACACTTCGCGCACTCACTCTCAGCAACCTCACCGTCATCTATATCAAGCAGTCACTCGGACGATTGTCTGCCCTCTGCGGCTGTGTCGTAGCCGCCACAGGTTCTGCCGTGGGACTGACATACCTCATGGGAGGAGACTACAACGAGATAACATATGCCATCAAAAATATGATAGCCAACATATCAGGCATGATATGCGATGGAGCCAAACCGGGATGCGCACTCAAAGTGACCAGCGGCATCAGCACAGCCATCATGTCCGCTTTCCTCGCCATGCAACACTCGTACGCCGACAGCACCGAAGGCATCGTCGAAGAGGATATCGACCGCACCATACACAACCTCACACGGATAGGACACGACGGCATGACACAGACCGACGACCTCATCCTAAACATAATGACCCATAAGCAACAATAATACTCAGTATGATAACTATCGAACAACTCAAAGACATTCAACAACGCGCCGACAAACTCAAGCAATACCTCGCCATTGACGAGAAACGGATTCAACTCGAGGAAGAAGAACTACACACACAAGCCCCGGGCTTCTGGGACGATGCCAAGGCGGCAGAGGCACAGATGCGCAAAGTCAAGTCTATCAAACGATGGATAGACGGATACGAAGGCGTGCGCTCCTCCATCGAAGAACTGCAACTCGCCTTCGACTACTAC
This sequence comes from Acidaminococcaceae bacterium, assembly GCA_963620225.1. Classification (GTDB taxonomy): domain Bacteria; phylum Bacteroidota; class Bacteroidia; order Bacteroidales; family Paludibacteraceae; genus Colicola. The sequence continues at coordinate 68,341 of CAVEZM010000005.1, forward strand.
CGTGAAGAACTGGTGACAGAAGAAGAGGTGGACACAGCATACCGACACGCACAAGCCGAAGTTGAGGACCTCGAGATGAAAAATATGCTCTCCCACGAGGAAGACCAGATGCCCGCCGTGCTAAAGATAGTAGCAGGCGCAGGCGGCACCGAGGCACAGGACTGGGCGGAAATGCTCATGCGCATGTACCAGCGGTACTGTGAGAAGCACGACTACAAAGTCACCATCACCAACCTGCAGGAGGGCGACGAAGCAGGTATCAAGACCGTAACCTTCAACATCGAAGGCGACATGGCATATGGCTATCTCAAAAGCGAGAACGGCGTACACCGCCTCGTCCGTGTCAGCCCCTACAACGCACAAGGCAAGCGTATGACATCCTTCGCCTCGGTCTTCGTAGTGCCTCTCATCGACGACAGCATCGAGATAAATGTTGACCCCGCAGGCATCAGTTGGGACACCTTCCGTTCCTCTGGTGCGGGCGGACAGAACGTCAACAAAGTGGAGTCTGGTGTCCGCCTCCACTACAAGTTCGTCAACCCGCTGACCAATCAGCCCGACGAGATAGTCATCGAGAACACCGAAACGCGCGACCAGCCCAAGAACCGTGAGAATGCTCTCCGTCACCTCCGTAGTCAACTCTACGAACTCGAACTCGAGAAACGTCGCCAGGCTGCCGCTAAGGTCGAAGCAGGCAAGAAGAAGATTGAATGGGGTAGCCAGATACGCTCCTATGTCTTCGACGACCGACGTGTCAAAGACCACCGAACCAACTACCAGACATCAAACGTAAATGCAGTCATGGACGGAGACATAGACGGATTTATCAAAGCATACCTCATGGAGTTCCCCGAATAAACATTAACCGCTTGCTATGCAAGCATAAACAATAAATACAACTATGATTACAAAACAATTTATCATCACAGCAGCACTGTCTGCTCTCTCTCTGTGCACCATGGCACAGAACGAGAACACACAACCCGCCGATACCACCGAAGGGTTCCTATTCACAACCATCGACAGCGTAGGCATCACACCTGTCAAAAACCAAAACCGAACTAGCACTTGCTGGGCTTTCTCCACCATCGGATTTCTCGAGAGCGAGTTACTACGCACAGGGAAAGGAGAATTTGATCTCAGTGAGATGTTCGTTGTCAACCACACAATGATAGACCGTGCCGAATACGTATTACGTATGTATGGAACAGCTGAGTTCGCCCCTGGAGGTTCCGGCTATGATGTCATCTACTGCCTCAAAAACTATGGCATGGTACCACAAGAGGCTATGCCGGGCATCAGGTACGGAAGCACACCTGCCGACACACTACCCGTCCACACCGAACTTGACGCAGTGGCAAAAGGATATGTACAAGCACTAACAAACAGTAAACTCAAAAAACTAACACCCGTATGGAAACAGGGACTACAGGCCATATACGACACGTATCTCGGTGAGTGCCCGAAGACATTCACATACAACGGCAAAGAATACACCCCACTCTCTTTCGCCCGGTATCTCGGACTGAATGCTGATGACTACGTCAGCATCACCTCTTACACACACCACCCTTTCTATACCACATTTGCTCTCGAAGTACCCGACAACTGGCGTATGGACTATATGTATAACGTACCACTCGAAGACATGATGCGCATCATCGACAACGCTATCACCAACGGATATACATTGGGATGGGGAGCAGATGTCAGCGAAGTGGGATTCACACGCAAAGGTATAGGTGTCGTGCCGGATGCTGACAAAGGAGCAGACCTCACAGGAAGCGATGCCGCACACTGGTTGGGACTAACAGAAAAAGATAAAAAAGAAGAACTCACGAAACGTCCCTTACCTGAGTTAGAGATCACACAAGAAATGAGACAACAAGCATACGACAGTTGGGAAAACACAGACGACCATGGCATGCAGATATTCGGAACAGCACACGACCAAAACGGTAAACGCTACTACATGATCAAAAACTCATGGGGAACACAAAAAAGCGATTACAATGGGATATGGTACATCTCCGAAGCATTCATGAAATACAAGACCAACGACGTCCTCGTACACAAAAACGCCATACCAAAAGATATCCGCAAGAAACTGGGGATATAATACACTTCATCTCATATCCAACCAACACAGGAGGCTGTCTAACAAAATTAGATAGCCTCCACTTCTTTCAACTTTCAACTAACCACATTTGCACACCTGCAAATGTTTTACTATCTTTGCGGCAGAAATATCGATAACCTATGCTACAACAGTATTGCTATCTCGCTTGGTGGTTCGTGCGGGCACGTTTCTTCGGAAGACGGACACCACTACAGACCGTACTATTTATCACCGATAAATGCAACCTACGATGCAAACACTGCTCTGTCTATGGTAGCGCAGGATACCACCAACGCTCCTTCGAAGATATAGTCAACGATATGCACTATGCCTACCAACAGGGCTCACGATTTATCGACCTTGAGGGCGGAGAACCTACACTGTGGCGCGAAGCAGACTTGACAATAAACGATATCATCAACCGAGCCAAACAGATAGGGTTCTTCTCTGTCACCGTCACAACAAATGCGCAGCAAGACTTCTCATGGATACACCCACACTCTGTTTGGGTATCCATGGACGGAGTAGGCATATACCACGACCAAATACGCGGAGAGGGGACTTTCGCACGGCTCGAAGAAAACATACGTCGCTCACACCAGAAACATATCTGCGTCAATATGGTTGTCAATACAATCAACGCTGACTCACTCGACGAAACAATGGAGTATGTCAAGAACAACCCGTACATCGAACAGATATCCGTTAACTTCCATACCCCCTATCCCGGCACTGAGCACCTGACACTGCCTCCCGATAAAAAAGCAGAGATAATCGACAAAGTGATAGCATACAAACACCGCCGTTACCCCATCATGAATAGCCTGTCAGGACTACGCAAGATGAAACAGAACACCTTGGGCAATATCCAACTGGGGAAAGAATGTTTCGTCACGAACTTCATCTACCCGGACGGCAGCAGGGGACTATGCCTCGGATATGGTACAGAACAGTGCAGGCTCTGTGGGTTCTGCATGGCCGGAGAGATGGCATCCGTCTTCCACTTCTGTCCCGACACCTTACTCAGCGGGTTCAAACTACGAATGGAATAGCATGGAAATAAACAAAGAACACTATCCTCTTGGGATAGATTATAATACAAACCTATTTACTAACCTAATTAAAACAAGAACATTATGATTTCCAAACATCTACAGGACGCTATCAACGCCCAAATCAACGCAGAATTGTGGTCGGCTTATCTCTATCTGAGTATGTCTTCATATTGCCAAAGCGAAGGCTTTGTAGGTATGGCTAACTGGTTCGCTGTACAGTTCAAAGAAGAACAAGACCACGCACTCATCCTCATCAACTATCTCTATAGCAGGGGAGCAAGAGTATTACTCAAACCTATCGACGCCGTCGAGACACAATGGACATCTCCATTAGCCGCTTACGAGAACACTCTCGCACACGAACAAAAAGTCACCTCTATGATCAATAACCTCATGGCTATTGCCGTCGAAGACAAAGATTTTGCCTCGCAAAGTCGACTGCAATGGTTCATCGACGAACAAGTAGAGGAAGAAGAAACAGCTACAGAAATTATACAGAAACTACGCCTGTTAGGTGATAACGGGTATGGACTGTACCAACTTGACCAAGAGTTAAGTACACGAACATACACACAAGCAACACCTTTGGCAAACAATAACTAATCCAAACAATAACTAACCATTATGAAACGTATTGTCATATTCATATTGGCAGTCATCTGCCTCGTTGGTTGTACACATAAACAGACAGCATACCAACAATACCAGGACATGCAAAATGATGTCATGGAACAACTGCAAGACTCTATATCGCGCGAAGTAGCAGACTCGTTAATAACAGCATTTGTGAACACAAGTTACGACCTGTTGATAGACCGACTGTCTGACCCTACAGCAGACTCCATATTCTTCGATATATATTACATGCTCTCCGCTGAACAGAAAGAGACCGTTTTCAACAAACTACCTGAGGAACGACTACAAACAGAAGACATGCAACACTGCTACCACACGTTCCAAGCCGAACAAATAGGAGCACCGGGGAAGACATACACCGACATCACGGCACTGCAAGCCAATGGCGAACCACTGTCACTCAGCCAAGTTGTAGGGACAGCAGACTACGTCCTCGTGGATTTCTGGGCATCATGGTGCGGACCATGCAGACGACTGCTACCCGTCCTCAAAGAGTTCTATATCTCCTACCACCCATCGGGAAGACTGCAGATACTCGGAGTCAGTTGCGATACGGAGGAAACAGCATGGCTGAAAGCAGTACAAGAAGAAGAGTTGCCATGGCCGCAAATACGCGACCAACGGACTGAACCATATAACCCATGCGACATCTATGGTATCACCGCTATACCGACTACACTACTCATCGACCGCAATGGGACAATAGTACTGCGCAACCCTGACCAGGCAGAACTCGAACGAGTACTCGCTGCACAATAACTCAGTAACATCCCGCAATATGAACAGATACAACCATATACCACTACTGCTCTGTGCCGTCATCGCCACCACACTATGTGGTTGCCACAAGACCAAAGGACGAACACTGACATCCGCCACAGGTTCTGTTTACGAATGCCTTGTCGTAATGCAAAACAATGCGCTCTCGCAAAACGAAATCAACCAAATAGCAAAATACAACCTCATAGACCAGTCCTCACCCTATAGCCAACCTATAGCCACTACATGCGACCTGGTTGACGCCGTCATGGCGGCAAGTATGCCATGCCTGCCACAAGTGGAACCCTACTTCAAACTCACACACGTACAACCCGCTGCCTTCGATGACATGCTCAAACCAACACGCAACATACTCATCATCGATATCGACAACAAACAATATACACAGACAAAAGCAAAAATCAGCACCAACTACTGGTCTAAGCCACAAGCCATATACCGTATCCAGACACCATCGCAAGAACAGTTCGTCACATATTGGCTAACACATGGGCAAGACGTGCGCCTATGGTTCGTACAACAAGAGATAGACAGGCAGATACGCTTCTATAACGCCAACACCAACAAGCAAGCACGAAAAAGACTGCAACAGATGGGATACGACATGCTCATACCGGAAGATTACTTGTTGATAATGGATACAACACTCACACTACAAACAGATGACAATACCTATGTACCTGACAACAACGTTCAACTGCTATGGTGCTGCAACAACAAAGGCTCAATGAGAAAAGATATCGTCATCTATAACTACCCCTACACCAACCCACAGACATTCACTATCAACTATCTCAACCAACAACGCGATGCCGTACTCGGAAAGGTCATCACCGCAACTGTCGAAGGCAGTCACATGGGAACAGAGTACAAGGTCATACCACCACAGATGCGTGATATCAGCGTACAACACGGACAGTATGCCGCCGAGATACGGGGATTATGGAAAATGCGCGGAGGAGAGGCTATGGGAGGACCCTATGTCAGCCATACACGACTCGACCAAGTCAATGGACGGGTCATCACTGCCGAGACGTTCATATTCGCACCAGGACAAAACAAACGCACCGCACTACGACAGAATGAAGCGATCCTCTATACACTCCAATTACCACAAGATACTATCAAACCCTAATTCTGTAAAGTCAATATAGCAAAACATAAATAATCCCATAACATACATAACTATGTGTTGCATACTATATGCAAGTACACTACTTTTGCGTCGTCCTGACAGAAAGGAGTACTACATAGGACAACAATAATAGTGTAACGTACGGACAATGATAGAATTAAACAACATCGAGAAGACCTATAACAAAGGTCAAGAGAATGCGTTGCATGCGCTGAAAGGGATTAACCTGTGCGTGGAGGACGGTGAGTTCGTATCCATCATGGGAGCCTCAGGATCCGGAAAATCTACACTACTCAATATCATCGGCATCCTTGACAACTACGACAAAGGAGACTACTACCTCGCAGGAAAACTAATCAAAAACCTCAGCGAGACACAGAGCGCACGGGTGCGAAACGAGATGATCGGCTTTGTCTTTCAGAGTTTTAACCTACTCAACTTCAAAACGGCATTAGAGAATGTAGAACTACCACTCTACTACAAAGGTGTGCCGCGCCGACAACGACGCCTACTGGCAATGGAACAACTCGAACGTATGGGCTTGCGTGACTGGGCAACACACCTACCCAACGAGATGTCAGGAGGGCAGAAACAGCGAGTCGCAATAGCACGAGCCATAGTAGGCAAACCGAAACTGCTTCTGGCTGACGAACCTACAGGAGCATTGGACTCGAAAACCACACTCGAAGTCATGGATGTGTTCCGACAACTCAATGCCGAAGGAATCACAACCATCATCGTTACACATGAACAGTCCGTCGCTGACACCACCAACAGAATAATACACATCACAGACGGAGAGATAGACAACTGAACAAACACTCAATACTGCCCGACAAACAATGGATTTACTCCGTGAGATATGGGAATCGCTGAGACTTAACAAGTTCCGCACTGCAATGACGGGCTTTGCCGTAGCATGGGGTATATTTATACTTGTGGTACTCCTGGGTATCAGCAATGGACTCGAGAACGGCATAATGGTGCGATACGGCTCAAGACTCAGCAACTCCGTAGAGATATGGGGTATGTGGACCAGCATGCCCTACAAAGGACTACCCGCTTTCCGGGAAATCGAATTTGAAGAGAAAGATGCAATAGCAATCAGGAATATGCCAGAGGTCGAGTTACTCTCGCGCGTGGACAACATGTCCATAAAGGTGGTCTATGGAAACCAAACGACCGACATAGACGTCAAAGGTGTGGAAGGTGACTACCAAACCATCCTGAGAAAAGACATACTCTGTGGACGTTTTATCAATGCCAACGACTGTAAACATAGGGAGAAGGTAGCCGTTCTTGACGAACGCGCCGTAGAAGAACTCTCTGCAACACCGGAACAGATACTTGGGAACTACATAACAATCAACGAACTTGGTTTCCGCATCATTGGTGTATGCAAAAAAGGGGACAGATGGGAAGGTGCTACTATACACATCCCTTTCGACACATACCAGACTGTTTTTAATGGCAACAAACAATTTAGCCAAATGGTCATGACTATGCATAGCGGTACGGGAGATATTAAACAACGCATCAAGCATACCCTTGCACCCTTGATGCAATTCGATGAGAATGACCCGCAGGCCATTGGCGTATGGAGCCAGGAAGAGAGAGTGGAAGAACAAAACAAAGTGATGAATGCCATACGACTGTTTATCCTCTTACTGGGATTGTGTACACTCATGTCAGGAGCGGTAGGAGTAAGCAACATCATGCTCGTGTCTGTACGGGAACGAATCAAAGAACTCGGAATACGAAAAGCCTTAGGCGCACCTCCCGGCACCATCATGGCATCCGTGGTGGGAGAAGCACTCACTATCACCACTCTCTTCGGAGCCATAGGGTTGCTATTCGGGATAGGCATCATGCAGGCGGTAAGCACCGTACTGGCAAACAGCGGTGGAGATGACTCTATGATCCTCAACCCGACAGTGGATATAAGATCCGTGCTGATAGCACTGCTCATACTGATAGTGATAGGTACCTTAGCAGGGGCTACACCTGCCAGAAAAGCCATGCGTATCAAACCAATAGAGGCAATGAGAGATAAGTGATACGGAAAACAACCAGTACTGCCTGCCATCAACAATCAATACACAACGAAGACAATGGACTTCTTCAACGAAATATGGATAACCATCACCAAAAACCCCTCACGTAGTTTCTTAACGGGGTTCGGAGTATTCTGGGGGATGATGATACTACTCGCACTCGTTTCCGTAGGAGATGCACTTGTCAACAATGTGAAGAAGAATATTGCAGGCTTCGCTACGAACTCTTGCTTCATAGGAACTGCAGAAACGAGCAAGCCGTACAAAGGGTTACAGAAAGGACGGCAATGGGAGATAAACAACAGTGATATGCCTATCCTGCGACGAGAAGCCAATAGTGCCGAGGTGGTTTCTGCCATATGCTTCAACGGAATATGGGAAAACAACGTCAGATATGGAGAACGAAAAGGTACATACAACGTCATCGGTGTCGAATCGGACTTCCCCAAAGTACTGTATATACCTATCCTCTATGGACGCAACATTAATGAGATTGACGTACAAGAACATCGTAAGGTCTGTGTCATAGGAAATGACATCTACAACGAACTCTTCCCTGAGGGAGGAGATGTAACAGGACACATGCTGAATGTAGGAGCGATACAGTACCGCATCGTCGGTGTTAGAAAAGCATCCACTACAAGCATCTATATGGGAGGACACCCCAACGAACAAGTCATACTCCCCATCACTACACTGCAACAAGTCTATAACCTCGGAGAGACCATACACATGGTTATGGCTACTGCAAAACCCAATATAGAAGTCACAAAAGTAGAGGAAGAGATTAAAGCAACCCTGAAACTGCTACATCAAATAGCACCTGATGACCAGAAAGCCACTTGGTCTATGAATATCGAGGAACAGTTCAAATCATTTGAGTACCTGGTACTTGGACTCTCTATCTTGATATGGATAGTAGGACTGGGCACGCTTATATCGGGAGCCGTAGGCGTAACCAATATCATGCTGGTTACCGTGCGAGAACGAACACAAGAAATCGGCATACGCCGTGCATTAGGGGCAAGTCCTTGGACTATCCTCAAGCAGATTTTAGCCGAGAGCACACTACTCACCTTCTTCTCAGGAGTTTTTGGTATCGTTGCCAGTGTCGGGATAGTACAATTGGCAGGGATGGCACTCGCTAACAACGAGTTGTTTAGTGGCATACAAGTCAGTTTCAACATCGCTGCAACAGCACTCTTCATACTGATCGCTATCGGACTACTGTCAGGTATCATACCTGCACGACGCGCCTTAGCCATCAAACCTATAGAAGCCCTCAGCGAAGAATAGAAACCATAAAGTCAATAAAACAAGATGAAAAAAGCAAGAAAATGGATTGTACTATCTGTCGTAGTCATATTGGCAGCAGGTGTGTTTATCTATCTGTGGCAACGGTCACGTCCGGAACCAACAACCTATGAAGTGATAACCGTCAGCGTAGGAGACATACAGAAACGCACGATCGTAACAGGAAAAGTGCAACCACGTGATGAAGTAGAGATAAAACCTCAGATATCAGGTATCATTGCAGAACTCTACAAGCAGGCAGGTGATAAAGTCAAGGCGGGAGATGCTATCGCCAAGATCAAAGTCATACCCGACATGAGCCAACTCAATGCTGCCGAATCGCGCGTACGCCTCGCCGAATACAATCTGCAGAATGCACGAAAAGTCTATGAACGTGACTCTGCGCTACTCATACAAGGCGTGGTGGCACAAGAGACATACGAGAGCAGCAAACTGAAGTATATCTCCGACGAAGAGGAACTGCAAGCCGCACGCGACAACCTCAGCATAACCCGTGATGGCGTAGCACAGAAAGCGGACGTACGGGGATTTACCAACACAATAGTGCGTGCCACTATCACAGGGACAGTACTTGATGTGCCTGTCAAAGTAGGAAACTCGGTTATCCAAAGCAACACCTTTAACGACGGCACTACCATCGCTACGGTAGCCGATATGCAAGACCTTCTCTTTGTCGGCAACATCGATGAGACAGAAGTGGGTAAACTGCGCGAGGGTATGCAAATGGACTTGGTGATAGGAGCACTCAACGACCAGCGTTTCTCTGCTCAATTAGAGTATATCGCCCCAAAAGGGACAGAGAAAAATGGTGCTATGATGTTTGAAATCAAGGGTTCAGCCGTCATACCGGACAGCGTAGTCATACGTTCCGGTTACTCAGCCAATGCCGAGATAGTGTTGGATGAACGTTTGGGCGTACTGACCATACCCGAATACACCATCACAATGGATGGCGAACAGTCATTTGTACAACTCTACACCGACACAACCTGTCAAAACACAGAGAAACACGAAGTAACCATCGGACTATCCAATGGTATGCAAATAGAGGTGGTCAGCGGACTACACGATGGCGATAAGATACAAGGTAACCAGAAATAATTCTCCTCTCAGAGAGAATCACAACAGAACAAGGACTCATGAAACGCTCTATCTATATTCTTCTCATCTGTCTATCAACCCATGTGGTTGCTCAACAGCCCTCCGCACAGAACGGGATGACAAAGGTCTATACGCTCCAACAATGTATAGACTCTGCCCTCACCAACAGTCTCGATATGCAGAAACAGAGCAACCAATACACTTCACAACGACTGCAATACACCCAAGCCAAAGCCAACATATCGCCATCTATCAGTGCTGCAGCAGGACAGAGTTGGATATTCGGACGCTCCACAGGAGCCGACAATATCAACCGCTCACAGAACTCAGCACAGACGACTTTCAATCTCGCAGCCAACATCGTACTCTTTGACGGACTGCAGATGAAGTTCGCCATTGACCAGGCCAGAGCCTCACTACAAGCCTCCGAAGCCGATGTACAGGCTATGCAACTGAAGATAAAGATGAACATCTCTACCATGTACCTGCAAGCCTTACTCAACAAGGAACTGCTTCTGATAGCAGAGAACCAACTCGAAGATACGCAGGCTAAACTGCGCAAAGACTCCGCTCTCGTACAGGCACAACGTATGGCAGCGGGCGAACTACTCACCATACAAGCACAGGTCGCTAAAGAGGAACTTAGTGTCATACAACAGCGTAGTGCGCTGCAATTAGCACTACTTGATCTCGCACAGGCAATAGAGATTAGGGATGTAGCACACTTCGATATCGCTGAACCTGCCGAACAAGAACTGCAAGACGGACTACTCCCCGACAATGAACAAGTGTATCAATACGCCCTTGCTTATCGTCCCGAGATAAAAGCCTTAGAATATACTATTCGTGCCAACGAGAGTCTGCTCAAGGGCTACAAAGCAGCCTACTCACCTACCCTGTCTGCAGGTGCCTCTGTGGGAACAGGTTATTACGATATGCAGGGGATAGACAACGCCCCGTTTGCACAACAGATGCGCGATAACTTCTCCTCCTCTGTAGGACTGAATCTCAGCATACCTATCTATGACCGCCTACAGACAGCGACCTATGTCAAGCGGCAAAAGGTAGCAGTAGAGAATGCCCGCCTCGACCTTGAACAGACAAAGAAGGACTTGCGCAAAGAGATAGACCAAGCCTATTATAACGCCCTCAGCGCACAGACCGAACGCATATCTGCCGAGAAGTCAGAACTATCTGCCCGGGAAGCCCTGCGCTATACCGAGCAGAAGTATGATGCAGGCCGTGCTACAGCCTACGAATACCGTGAGGCAAAGAACACCTGCCTCCAAGCACAATCCACACGGGTACAAGCACACTACAACTACCTCTTCCGCCTTCGTATCCTTCGCTATTACCAAGGCACACTATGACATGTAGTCGTTATCGCTGCCGGTGCTAAGAGACAGTCTTCCCTCTATCTCTTTTCCACAAGTTATTTCTGGTATTTGCCCACGTGTTTGATGGCAAAGAATACGAGCCAGTCGGGTGTATGTTTGAGAAGTGGTGTGCAGAGGTGGTTGATGACACCCGGCATATCTGCTTTCTTCCCACGGAACATTACGCGCAGGGCACGGTGTACCAGTTTCTCCGGGGATATAGACACAGTGAGGTTCGCTGCCAGCCGGCGTAGGTTTGGTGCAAGACCGAAGAGTGCAGTGTCCACGGCTCCCGGTGTCATGACTGTGATATTCACGCCTTTCGGTTTCAGTTCATACCACAGCGACTTAGAGAAGTTATAGATGAACGCCTTGGTGGCGTTGTAGGTCTGTATGCCGGGCATCGCCATCCATGCGGACATCGATGACATATTGAGTATGTACCCCTTGCGGCGTGGCTTGCCGCAGATACGTTGTTGCTTCTCGTCCTCCGTCAGTTCACGGTTTATCATATCCTCACCGAACAGTCGGCATAGTTTGGCGACTGTTATCATGTGCAAGTTAAGCATCAGTTCGATACGTCGCATAGAGGTCTCACAGTACGGGTTGAAGAAGAACACACCTGCGTTGTTGATGAGTACGTCCACTTGCAGGTTGTTGTCCAAGCAGTACCGGTGCAGCCGCTCGGCTGCGTCTGTCAGACTGAGGTCGGCATAGAGAGGGATGGCTTGTACGCCGTATTGTGCAGACAGGTCGGTTGCCACCTGTTGCAGTTCTTTTTCCTGATTGCTGACGAGCAGCAGGTCGGAGTGGTAGTCACGTGCCAACTGCGTAGCGTACTGCAGTCCTATGCCCGATGATGCTCCTGTTACGAGAGATAACATTGTCGTATTATTTGTCAGGGTACCACATCTGTTCATATTTCTCTGCCTCTTTCTCGAGGGATTTAGGCAGGTTCTCTACGCACTCGTGACATTTCATCTCAAGCGTGTACATACGTGCTACGCAGTAGTTGGATCGCTTGCAGGCGGAGTGGAAGTGTTCGTCGGCTTTCATCTTATTGACGAACTCAGGGTCTTTGACTAGTGCGTGTCCTATCTGTACGAAGTCGAATCCTGCAGCCAGAGCCTCCTCTGCGTTGTCGCGGCTCATGACACCTCCGACATATATGAGTGGCATCTTGAGTGCCTGTCGGAACTGTTTGGCGGTATCGAGAAAGAATAGTTCTTTGAATGGCACAGTAGGTATCATGATATGTCCTACGAAGCGCAGTCCAAGTCTTAACCACCAGAAAGTGAGAGGATTCATATAATGTGCCAGTGCGCGGATAGGCATTGCACCTCCCATAACGGTGAATGGTGCTTTGCTGACGAATCCCGCAGTAAGTACGAGGGCGTGAACGCCATGTTTCTCTATCTCTTGTGCTATGCGAATGCAGTCGTCTGTCTGCAGTCCGCCTTTGAATCCGTCGTACATATTGGTCTTGACGACCACTGCTATGTCGTTGCCGGCATGCCTCATCACTTCATCCAGCACCTCGTTCATAAAACGCATACGGTTCTCTATGCTGCCTCCGTACTCATCGTGACGATGGTTGGTATAGGGTGAGAGGAACTGCGAGATGAGATATCCGTGTCCTGCGTGTATCTCCACGCAGTCGAATCCGCATTCACGGCAGAAGTCTACGGCATGTCCAAAGGCTTTGACGATGTCGTGTATCTCCTCTCTCTTGAGAGCGCGGTGGAGCGTAGGGGAATAGAGATTGAATCCTGTGCTGGCACCTACGGGCAGACAATGGCATGTATAGAAGTGGGTCATGTTACCGCAGTGTCCCAGTTGTATGCTCGCCTTGGCACCCTCGGCGTGGATGCCGTCGGTCAGTTTCTTGAGGTCATCTTTTATCTCGTCGTGGATATATAGTTGTCCATCGAACGATACGCCGGAGCGTGTTACGGAGCAGTAGGCTACTGTCGTCATACCGATGCCTCCGCGTGCTACGGCAGTGTGATAGTCATACAGGTCTTGACTGGGCTTATTGCCATAAGCCATGTTTTCGAATGCTGCAGAGCGTATAGCCCTGTTGCGCAGGGTGATAGGACCTAATTGTCCTGTAGTGAACAGTTTACTTTCCATGTTATTGTAATACAATCATAGCGACCATACATTTCCCGATAGCCGCCATGTCACTTATCAGTAGATAAACGGAATTATTCTCTTTAGTTTCTTCTCATCAAACTCTTCTGCAAACTCTTCTTTGTATTTATGCCAGATAGAGTTGGCGCGTGGGATAAGGTTACAGCAACTGAACCACCAGAAGCACAGTCCTGCATAGGACCATGTCAGAATGGAGAAGCCAAGCCATTCGGTTATCTCACCGAAGTAGTTGGCACTGGTAACATATTTATACAGTCCTTTCTTGGGTAGGTAATGGTTGGTATCTCCTGGTTTGCGCAGGTGGCGGATAACATGGTCAGAGTGCATATTGATGCCCCACCCTACAAAGAATACAAGTGTCCCGATGATGAAACGGGGGTCAGTGAGCCAATTCGCAACATAGGGGTGGTATTGCGGTGCCAAATGGAAGAGCCAGTAACCCTGTATGTAGCCATTTATAAGGTTCCAGATGACGGACAGTCCCATGATGACAACGGGCATTTTGCTGTTCCCCTTCATGAGGAAGGGGAATATGAAAGAGCGTTGGAAATAGTGGAATTCGAATATAAGGAAGAATATCAGGTATGGTATGTTCATACGTACCGGGGATATTGCCCACAGGTAGAGCATAACGACAAATACCGGCATCTCCATGAGAAACCAACCTATCTTGTTATTGATCGCCGGTCCCCATTTCTCGGTACGCATCTTTCCGTAACCAGCGTCCACAAAGAACAAAGTAATAAACACTACCAGACCTACCAAGGCCATGATAAACAAGAAATTATAGAAAGCATCCAACGTAGTAGCAAATACCATAGGCAACTATTCTTTTTCACATATTAGTCACACGTCCCGCACTAATCAACTTGCAAAGATACAAATATTATCTGACATATTCAAATAAAGCACGAAACGCATTTCATTTTTGTTGTTTTTGACAGACAAACAGACCGATGATAATCACCACTATGCCTATCCATTTCCATACAGGCAACTGCTCGGAGAAGCCTATCCACATTATCAAAGCAGTGAATATAGGGCGGACATTGTTGAAAGCATTGGCGCGTGTGACTCCTATCTCGCGTACAGTATAACAGAACAAGATGAACGCGACCACAGAACTCAGTACGGCCAAGTATCCGATTGCCCACAGTGAGTGAGCCAATGTGCTCATATCCATGTTCTGCCAAGCGTCCACCAGTTGTCTTCCATCCACCACACCCCATAGGGGATAGAACAAGAGTAGCGAGAATGCCTGTACGTAGAAGACGATAGTCAACGAGGAGTAGTGTGTGGGTATCCTACGCAATACGACAGTATAGGCGATAGCGGTACAGACCGTCACGAATGCCAGTGGTATCCCCCATATGTTGCCCAGTTCGAAGTTGTCAGCCCCTGCCAATATCAACAGCAACACCCCGGCGGTCGAAATCAATATACCGATGATATTGTACATTGTCACACGCTCTTTGAGTATCAACCATGCAAACAACGGGGCTATCAACGGGCTGGTACTCAATAGTGCTTCGGCTATAGTAGGTGAGTCAAACAACCGGTAACTATATGTTTCCAATATGTAATACAAAAACGGTTGGAATAATCCTCCCAAGAGAAACAGGGGTATATCTTTTTTGCTTATGCATTGCAGTCTTAATACGGCATTTCTTCGGCAGCACATCCCTATCACGAACATCAGCAGTACTGCAATCGTAAAGCGCATAACTATCATGGTGAGTGGAGAAAAGGTGACCAGTGCAGTCTTCACTGCGATACCTGACCCTGCCCAGCACAGCATAGCCAAAACGATAGCTATGTATGGTAGCACTTTCTTTATATTACACGAACGTGTCACTCTCACAAAGAGGTTTTTGCCGCAAAAGTACCACTATTTGGTGAGAGAAGCAATAGCAGAGGGGAAAATAATCACTTTTTATAGGTATCATACGAAATACAACAATTTACAAGACAATATATTAGAGTGAAACAACGGGTGTTTTTTTATATAAATATACGCACATATAAAATATATTATCTATTGCAATTTAGTGTTAAATCGGCAAAAAAAATGCGTAAAAGACAATTTAATTCAAAGAGAATAATATATCTTTGTAGCGATAATCAATGAATTATCCGTGTTAATCAAGCAAGTGGTGTTGTAACATTCGTTGTTTGCATTAGCATCCGATAAGCACCGTGAGAACAAGTAGCGTACTTAACACAAATCAATCAAAAGATGAGTGCGAGTATAAAGAAACATATTGGTCTTATTCTTGGTATCATTGGTTTGTTATCCCCTATAGAGAACGTTTCTGCGAAGTATCATGCACGCTTGGCTTATAAGCATCTGCATTATGTTTCTGTGTACGGCAGTGTCGGCTATTCGCTTTTGTTGGATGATTACTATGATATGCAGAATATCGGCAATGTAGGCGGATTGATTGGTGTAGGTTATGAGTTTCAATACAAAGGTTTTTGGTTTACGAGCGGTTTAGAGGCACAGTTATTGACCTCTGCCTCCCTGTTCAATATCTCCGGGACAGACAAAAAGATGTTGGACTCGCAGGGGAAAAGAATGCTATATCATTACGAGTTTAACCGGTCATACGATGTTCAATCACTGTTATATGGCAATATTCCCTTGTTATTAGGATATTATTTTCGCGGTTTCTACATAGGTGCCGGTGCCAAAGTTGGTTATTGTCTCTATTCTCAAGAGATGACCGATCTGACCTATACCACGTCTGGCACGTACGATCAGTACATTGAAGATTTTGCTCAAATGGCGAATTATGGGTACAGTACCTATTATACGAATGCTCATGCCCCTCTTGAAAGTGGGTTAAAGTTTTCCGTTATCGGGGAGATAGGTTATGATATGTTTTCTTGGTTACGTGAATACAACCACACAAAACATCTTGGGTTAAAGTTCTCTGCCTATGCAGAATACGGGTTGAATAATATACTCAGCGGCACCTCTGATGTGCCTTTGTACAGTATCAACTCAGAGAATCCTACGGAACTGATATTGCAACCGTTTTACGCATCCCGTGCGGGTAATGCGCATCGTGTGATACCCCTTTATGTAGGAGTTAAGGTCGCTTGGTCTTTCTGCCTACGCACGCGCAACTGTGATTGTAATATAGGGGAGAACCATCACAACTTTAATGTGCGGCGAAGGAACATGTTAAATTGATGATCGGCCTATGAAAAGAACTCTACTCTCATCTCTTTTTAGCATAACGAGCATGCTGCTGTTAGCTCAGTGCTTTGACTTGACCAATCTCAACAGCAGTTCTATCACGTGTACCTTTGGTAACTATGACAACCCGTACATGTACACAGGTGTCGCCAATAACCGTCACACGGTCAATACGGATGTGAATGCATACGATGCGAATGTATCACAACTGAAGGTCATCCCTGAGGGTGAGAGCGTCTCTATCCGTTTAGGTAATGACAATACGGGTGCTGAAGCAGAGAGTATCACGTTCGAATATGTCCCGAATAGTGCGAATCCTGTTCTGCTGTTGAAGTATGCAGCTGTGATGCAGAATCCCAATCACACCTCCAACGAGCAACCACGCATGAAAATGGAAGTGATGGATGCTGAAGGGAACGCTATAGACAAGGATTGTATGTCCTTTGATTTTATCGCCAACGAGTCGTTAGGGTGGAACGCTATCACACAGGGAGATGGTGGCTATTTTGGGAAAAGAGTAACTATACTGTGGAAGGACTGGACTTCTATAGGAGTCAATATGATGCCTTATATAGGTAAGAAGTTACGTATCCGTCTCACTACTTATGACTGCGCTAAAGGGGGGCATTATGGGTATGCTTATATCCACCTCGGGTGTCAATCCAATAAGATACAGTCTTCTGCATGTGGGAACTTAACCAGTTCTACGTTCTCGGCTCCTGCCGGTTTTGAGTATCGTTGGTACAAGAAGCAGGGGGATGGGGAAGTTGAGAGGGGAACGGCACAGTCTATCTCTGTACCGATGGACGGTGATGAATACTTCTGCGACATCTCTCAGATAGGCAAACCCGGTTGTTCGTTTACGCTCAGTGTTGTTGCAGAACCCCGTTATGCTCTATCCCGGTTTGATATCAAGAAAGTATCGGGGTGTGCAGATACCATTTACTTGACCAACAAGAGTTGTGTATCTTCTGATGGCAGTACTCCATACCTACCTCTCACAGACTGCGATGAGGCGATATGGGACTTGGGAGATGGTCGTCAGTTGACCACCTATCAGTTATCTACTACCCCTATCACATACAGTAAAGGTGGGACATATACTATCTCACTAACGGCTAAGTTAGCCGGAGAGGGAAGCTGCATAGATATCCATACAGAGAAGGTCAGTGTGCGAGGAACCGATGATGATCATACTGGTCATATCTACGAGACTATCTGCGAAGGTAGTTATTACAACTTTGGAGGGCAGCGTATCGTTCAGACTGGAGAGTACAGAAAGGCAGACAAGACCGCTTTAGGGTGCGATAGTACTACTGTTTTGCACCTCACCTGCAAGCCCGCTTTTCTATTAGAGGACAGTGTTTTTCTCTGCCCTAATGAACAATATGACTTCAGAGGGCGGGTCGTCACACGGTCTGGTACGTACTATGATCGTCTCCAATCATCTTTAGGATGTGATAGCACCTATCGGTTGATTGTACATGTTCGCCCCACTGCCCTTTCTACGGACACTGTCCATGTCTGCCGCAACGACTCGGCTCTGCTGCATGGCAGGT
>CAVEZM010000006.1:0-46500 GCA_963620225.1 Acidaminococcaceae bacterium
GATTTAGAAGAGATTATCTCTTTCTTGCGGAAAGTGAGGGATTCGAACCCCCGGTACGACGTAATGCGTACACCGCATTTCGAGTGCGGCTCTTTCGACCACTCAGACAACTTTCCCAAAAGCGGGTGCAAAGGTAGTACTTTTTCTCCTTATACGCAAACGGGTCGTCCTATTTTAGTACAAATAAATTTGCTTAGTTACCTATGCAAAGCATATTATGGATGTTTTCCAAGTTTTATATCAGACTGAATGCAACGTCCATCATGTGGGTAAAGTTATTTTGTCGTTCTTCTGCTGTTGTTACTTCTCCCGTTAATATATTGTCTGATATGGTACATATTACCAATGCTTTTTTCCCTGCTCGAGCGGCGTTCATATACAATGCGGGAGCCTCCATTTCGACAGCCAGCACACCCATATTTATCCATTTGTCGTTGTGTGCGTTCTCTGTATAGAAAGTGTCAGAGGAGAACACGTTTCCTACACGATAGTGGTAACCGAAGCGTTCGCATGCTTCTGCTGCGCGTCTGCATAGGTCAAAGTCGGCAATAGGAGCATACGTGCCTGGTAACTCATATTGTGCTGCAAAATTGCTATTCGTGCACGCTCCCATAGCAATAGCGAGGTCGCCTATGTGCAAGTCTTTATGAATACTTCCCGCGCTACCTACGCGAATGATGGTATTCACTCCATAGAAGTTATACAATTCGTAACTATAGATACCGATAGACGGTATCCCCATACCGTGTCCCATCACACTGACAGGTTTCCCTTGGTATTTTCCGGTAAAACCTAACATACCTCGTACATTATTAAATTGTACTGCATTATTTAGGAACTTCTCTGCCATGAGTTTTGCGCGCAGAGGGTCGCCTGCCATGATGACAGTCTCGGCTATCTCGCCATACTTTGCCCCAATATGGGGTGTTGGAGTGTTGTTCATACGCTTATATGTTTATTGGTTTATGTTTCAAATATTCTATTGCTTGCTGTAGATCTTCTACAGTGTCTATCCCCATAGAGTAGGTGTTGCATACTGCTACCCGTATCTTAATACCATTCTCTAACCAGCGCAACTGTTCAAGACTTTCCGCAAGTTCCAATGGTGTCTGTGGCATTTGTGTGATACGCTTCAGTATGTCTGCACGATACGCATACATCCCAATATGGCGGTAGAATATCCCCTTACTGATATACTCTTCCTTATCTATTCCTCTCAGATAGGGTATTATGCTACGTGAGAAATATAAAGCCTCGCCTGTTTGTTTTGAGAAAACAACTTTTGGATTGTTTGGATTCTCGAGGTTGGCTAAAGTGTCTTGTTCTGTATAAGGCTTAACCAGTGTGGCTATCTCTGTAGGAAAGCAAGACTGCAGGGCGTGGATCTGTGATGGTTGGATGAAAGGTTCATCACCTTGAATATTGATAATCACGACATCCTCGTCTGTCAATGGATAAGGCTGTGAGGCTTTGTAAGTCTCGTATGCCTCTTCAACGCGGTCTGTACCGCATTTATGATGAGGTGATGTCATCACCACTTCCCCACCGAAAGAACGTACAGCATCGTATATACGCTGGTCATCTGTTGCCACGATGACGATATCTAACGCCTTATGTGCTTGTTCGTACACGCACTGTATCATTGGCTTGCCACAGATATCTGTTAGTGGCTTACCCGGGAAGCGTGTACTAGCGTACCGAGCAGGTATTATTCCTATATACTGCATTTCCATTCCTTATTACATCGTTTGCTCTCCAAGAGACCTTGTATAGAGAACTCTATTAGAAGAGAGAGCCTGCAAAGTTACAAACTTAGAAGCAAATGTACAAATATATTTTTGCCGCAGGATGGTATCTTCCGTTGCATGTGAGTGATTTACACAACTATGAGTTATCGATTTGTGTATGTGTTACAAAAGTATTACCTTTGCGGGAATGTTTATCTTTTTGGCATATACATTATGCTACACGTGGTAACTCTGTACAATGGTATAGCACTGTATCAATGGGAAGCCTTGGTGGAGCGGTCGTCTGTGGCTACATGGTTTCAGACCCCTGAGGCGTACCGTTTTTATGCCTCTGTGCCGCATGAGATGACGCCTTTTGTCTATGCTGTGGCAGAGGACGATGTCCTTATGGGTGTCATTGTGGGTTATATCACACACACCAACAATGCACTCGAGCAGTACCTCACGCGCCGTGCTATCATCATCGGTGGACCACTGCTTGACGACCGGATCTCCACTGCCGCACTCAGTGCGCTGCTCACAGCGGCACGCCGCGGGTTGCAGGAGAAGGCTATCTATATCGAAGTGCGCAACTTCCACGACTACAGCCGCTGGCACAAGGTATTCACCCAAAATGGTTTTACCTATCAGCCGCACCTGAATTTCCATATTGATACCTCCTCGCCTGCTGTGGTGGAGCAGAACCTCGGCAAGAGCCGCAAACGGGATATACACACTTCGATACGCGAGGGCGTTACGCCTGTGCCGAGCCCCACTTTGAAGCAGGTACGGGAGTACTACACGCTTCTCCAAACACTCTATCGCACGAAAGTAAAAACGCCCCTTTTCTCGTGGGCGTTCTTCGAGCAACTCTACAAGACAGACGGAGGGCGGTTCTTGCTCTGTGCATATAGGGGGAAAATCATCGGCGGCACAGTCTGTGTCTGCCTATCGGAGAAAGGCGTGTACGAGTGGTTCGTCTGTGGCGAGGACGGCAAATACGAACACATCTTCCCCTCGTCGTATGCCACCTACCTGGGTATTTGCCATGCGGCGGAGGGCGACTATCCGTTGTTTGACATGATGGGAGCAGGCAAACCCGATGAAGCTTACGGGGTACGGGATTTCAAGGCACGCTTCGGAGGCAAAGAAGTGGAACACGGGCGCTATCTCTGCGTCTGCCATCCGCTGCTCTACCGCCTTGGCACGCTCGGCGTTAAGATACTGAAAAAGAGATGACGGCAAGACTTTGGACAATACGCATTATGAATGCGCTTCTCTACAAGGTAGGGGTGCA
This sequence comes from Acidaminococcaceae bacterium, assembly GCA_963620225.1. Classification (GTDB taxonomy): domain Bacteria; phylum Bacteroidota; class Bacteroidia; order Bacteroidales; family Paludibacteraceae; genus Colicola. The sequence continues at coordinate 3,025 of CAVEZM010000006.1, forward strand.
TTTTCCCTATAATCCCGTGCGGATCTGGGCAATGCGCCGATTAGGGTACACCATTGGCGAACAAGTCTATATCGCAGGCGATTTGACTATCACACAGAACTTTACAGAAAATCGTGGAACGCTCTATATCGGCAACCGGGTATCGATTGCGCCCTGCGTGATATTGACACTTATTAGCCACGCGAACGCCTCTTCCATCCGTAAATACATACCCGTTCGTGGGGGGTACGAATAGAAGATGATTGTTGGATAGGAGCCGGTGCTATCATTCTCAACGGCATAACCATAGGCAAAGGCAGCGTGGTGGGTGCAGGTGCAGTAGTAACAAAAGATGTTCCGCCATACACCATCGTAGCCGGCAACCCTGCACGCAAGATAAAGGAAATACCGATAGAAAAATGAATATACTGATAGACATAGCGCACCCAGCACATGTACACCTGCTGCGGAATTTCTATGCGGAGATGACGCAAAGGGGACACAAAGTAATCGTTACCGTCAAGGACATCCCTTCTGCACGACAACTGCTGGATTTATATCATATTCCGTATATCTTCTTAGGAAAGAAGTCTGATAGGTTGGCTGGGAAAGCCATAGAGCAACTACGCTATAATTGGAAAGTGTGGCGTATCGCACAACGGGAACATATCGATGTGGGTATCGGTTCTTCTATCACTTTGGCGCATGTGAGTCGGATAAGCCGAATGAAGAGTATCATTCTCGACGATGACGATGATGCGGTGGAGCCACTGTTTGCTAAGTATGCGCACCCTTTTGCGGATGTGATTCTCTCGCCCGAAGGAACACCACGCAAGTCGAAGAAAACCATTTACTATCCCTCCTACCACGAGTTGGCGTATTTGCACCCAAATCGCTTTGTTCCAGATGCGTCGGTGCTGGACGATGCGGGCATCCGCTACACAAAGATAGATGGAGTTGTGAGCGAAGTAGAGCCATATTTTGTGTTGCGGTTTAATGCCTTTAAGGCGCACCATGATGTGGGTGTGGTGGGACTGACTATTGAGAACAAACGCCGGCTAGTGGACTACCTGAGTCGGCACGGACGGGTGTTTATCACCACAGAGCGGAACATTGACGAGGAGTTCTTGCCGTATCAGTTGCGGGTGTCGCCGGAGAAAGCGCACTCACTGATGTACTACGCCACGATGCTGGTGGGGGATAGTCAGACAATGACATCAGAAGCGGCAGTATTGGGTACACCTGCCATTCGTTGCAACACTTTTGTGGGGCGCATACACTGTTTGGAGGAAGAGGAACACCAATACAATCTGACCTATGGCTTCCGCCCCGAACAATCGGAGGAGATGTTCCGAAAGATAGAGGAACTGCTCTCGCTCGGCACAGAGGCATTGCACACAGAGTGGGCAAAGCGTCGCCAAAAACTCCTCGCTGACAAGATAGACTACACGGCTTTTCTCGTTTGGTTCGTGGAGCACTACCCAGAGTCGGTTCAGCAGACACGAAAAGGAGGGAAGGATTTCTGGGAACAGTTTAAGAATAACGGGTAAATTTCTTAACACTTATTGCGTGCAATTGAGGCTGTTGTGTGTGCAGGTTTGTTTCTGCTCAAGATCGGCTTATCCTCTGCTCAAGATCGGCTTATCTTCTGCTACGTTTCTGCTAAAAATTTGGTCACTATTATGGTTGAGTCAAAAGGGGAGGATAGGGGATGTTGGACAGGAGAATAATGAGAGAGTTACTTTTTGATGTTCAGGTGGAAATCTGCTAAAGTTGTGTTGATCCAACTTTTTTATAGATTTGTTTTGTGCGTATGGAGAAATTGTCGTACCTTTGCACCGTAAAAACCGTGTAAGGAATAATCATAAAACAATCAATATGGCAAAGAAAGACTTTAAGAAAGAAGACCAGAATCTTGAGAATGTGCATGATGCTTTGAACGCTACAGGTACATGGATTGAGAAGAACCAAAACAAAATTATCTGGGTAGTACTCGTTATCGTTGTCATTATATTAGGTATTATGGCGATCAATACATACGTCATCAAGCCTAAGCAAGTAGAGGCGAATAACGAGAACGCCAAAGCTGTGGTATATTTTATGCAAGGTGACTATACAACGGCACTTAATGGTGATGACGTAGAGTGTTTAGGATTCGAACAGATAGCAGAGGACTATAAGTTATATCAGGGAGGGAAATTAGCAGCATTATATGCCGGTATATGTTATTATCAGTTGGGACAATATGAAGATGCAGCCAAGTATCTTAAGAAATTCTCTGCAAGGGATCTGAACATTGCTCCTGCTGCTGAACAGTTACTTGGCGATGCGTATGTGCAGATGGAGGAGTATGATCATGCTGTAAAAGCTTTTGAGTCGGCTGCCAAGTCGGGTAATGAACTTATAGCCCCGATGAGTCTTAAGAAAGCAGGATTGGTTTATTTGGAATTAGGTAATAAGAAATCCGCTCTGAAGGCTTTTAGTGCTATCAAGTCGGATTATCCTATGTCTAACGAGGCACAAGATATAGAAAAGTATATTGCTCTGTCTGAGTAGTATAATATGATAGTGTGTTCATTGGTTAACATATTTGAGTAGTGCTACACACGTTTGTATGACAACAGACTTATCACAATACGATGTGAACGATTTACCTAACGCTGACGTGCTAAGATGTCAGCGTTATGCAATTATAGTGGCGGATTGGAATTGCGACATCACATTTGCCATGGCGCAAGGAGCCATAGACACGTTGCTTAAGAGTGGGGTAGTTGGGGATAATATCTTTGTGCAACATGTCCCGGGCACTGTGGAGTTGACATATGCTGCAGCACGATTGGTTCGTTCTGTTCCTACGTACCAAGCGATTATTGTCATAGGATGTGTGATACAAGGTGAGACGCCTCATTTCGATTATGTCTGTCAATCGGTGACTCAGGGTGTGTCGTTATTGAATACACAAGGTGTGTGCCCAATCATATTCTCTGTATTGACAACACGCAACAAGCAGCAAGCTATAGACCGTTCCGGAGGTATATTAGGAAACAAAGGTGTCGAGGGTGCTGTGACGGCTATGAGGATGGCAAATATAGCATAGCAAGTTTTCATTATAGTTGGTCGTGAAAGTCTATAAGTTTGGTGGTGCATCGGTTAGGGACGCTGATGGTGTCAGGAATCTACAGCAGATTGTTGCGCGGGAGCACGATGACTTGGTTGTCGTTGTTTCTGCAATGGGTAAAACGACGAATGCATTAGAAACTTTGGTCAGTGCGATAACTGCTGGTGATGAGTATAGAGAGATACAGCGAGTAAACGATATTCTGTCATATCACTCGACTATTATACGGGACTTGGGGTTAAGTGCGTCTCTCCCGGAACGGTTGCATGACCTCGTTAAAGGAACTCTGAAGCAAGTAAAGCAACAGGTTGCCTCTTATGAACAGACATATGATGCCATCGTTAGTATGGGAGAGTTGCTGTCAACTCTTATTGTAACATCTTATCTACAGTATTGTGACATGCCCGCTGTGCTATGGGATATGACACGGCTGCTACGTACTGATGATACATATCGAGAGGCACAGGTGGATATGTCATCGTCATGCGAATATATACAAAAGGAGTGGGCAAATACTCCTGCTCGCAGGCTGATTGTTGCACAAGGGTTCATAGGTGGTACTTTGGATGGTCACCCTACGACATTAGGTCGTGAGGGTAGTGACTATTCGGCTGCTCTTGTCGGGAATATACTTGATGCGGAGTCGGTAACGATATGGAAGGATGTGCCCGGTGTGCTCAATGCGGATCCCAGACTTGTTGCGGAGACTATCAAGATAGACGAGTTGAGTTATGGTGATGCTGTTGAGTTGGCGTACAGTGGTGCACAGATTATACACCCGAAGACTATCCGCCCATTGGAGAATAAGCATATACCTCTATACGTCAGACCATTTAATGATGTACATGCGGTTGGCTCAGTGATACGACAAGGTACTCAGCCGATAGGTGTACCAGTGTATATATGGCGACAAAACCAGGTACTCATTACCGTTCGTGCCAAAGATTTTGCGTTTGTCCTTGAGGAGAGTTTAAGTCATATATTTGATATCATACACCGCTATCGGTTGAAAGTGTCGCTTATACAATCCAGTGCGATCACTATCTCGGTATGTGTGGATAACTCGGTGTATGTGAGCCAGGTTATTCATGAATTAGAGAAAGACTTTGCGGTATCTTGGAACGAGGGGTTGAAGTTGTTGACTATACGCGGTACAACACCGGATATATTGGAAAAGGAGAGAGTTGGGAGAACTATCCTGTTGAGTCAAACAACGAGAAGAACGGCGCGGCTAATTATAAAAGATAATATCTAATATCTATGAACGAATACGTAAAACAGTATTTCACCTTGCGGTATTGGGTGAACCTTGTCAAATCTTTTTGGTATGCATTAGGTACCAAAAAGTTCTGGAAGGAGTTACTTATGATGACTCTTGGTATGCTATGCGGTGCTGCCGCTGTTTATTATTTTCTTATGCCGAGTCATCTTATTATCGGTACGATCTCCGGACTTAGTATTGTCTTTAATACATTCTTAGGTGGTAATGCAGATACCTTATCGTATTGGATAGTGGGTATCAATGCTTTTCTGCTGGTGTTAGCTTTTTTGCTTATAGGTAATGAGTTTGGTGCCAAGACTGTGTACACTGCTATGATATTGGGTCCGCTTATTCAAATATGGGACAGGATATATCCCTATACCAATCTGACTCATAAGGTCATTGAGAATCCTGATATTTTGGCGCAGTTGCAGATGGGTGAGCGTGTGTTGGATGCCCACGGTAATCCTTATCTGTTAAGTCGTGGTGGTGAGGTGCTTGAACAAGTCAAAGACTCTGTGATGTCTGCAGGTTTAGGTACGGGTGACGTGTGGTTTGACTTGATATGTTTTGTGCTATTGTTATCTGCATGTCAGGCGTTTGAGTTCAGCATCAATGCCTCGACCGGAGGATTGGATATTTTAGCCAAGTTAGTGAATAAGTACCTGCACTTTGATATTGGTAGGTCTGTTTCAGTTGCGGGTGCTGCAATCTGTTGCACTGCTTTTCTCATCAATGATTTTCGTATGGTGGTCATTGGGTTGATCGGTACATGGATCAATGGATTGGTTGTTGATTATTTCACAGCCTCTCTTAATAGGAAGAAGCGTGTATGCATCATTTCGAATGATTATGAGAAGATACGTCATTACATAGTCTCTGATCTATTGCGAGGTTGTTCGTTGTACAATGTGCAAGGAGGTTACAGTAATGAGCCATATATTGAGATACAAGCCCTGTTAACGCAAGACGAGTTTGCCTCTGTTATGGCGTTTGTACGTAACCATGACATTAAGGCTTTTATCACTGCCGGTAACTGTTCTGAGGTGTACGGGCGGTGGATAAGACACAGAAAGCATAATGGACATATAGAAGTAGAAGAACAATAAATTATATACAAGATGAAACCTACATTGTTTGTCTTAGCGGCGGGAATGGGAAGCCGTTATGGAGGTCTTAAACAGATAGATGGATTAGGTCCTAATGGTGAAACCATAATGGACTATAGCGTGTTCGATGCACTTCGTGCGGGTTTTGGCAAAGTTGTCTTTGTTATCCGTAAAGATTTTGATGCCGATTTTAGACGTGTGGTGCTCAGTAAATATAAAAACCATGTACCATGTGAGATATGTTATCAGTCTTTGGATAAAGTACCAGATGGATATACGTATAATACAGAACGTACTAAACCATGGGGTACTAACCATGCAGTGTTGATGGCAAAAGATATTATCAAAGAGCCTTTTATGGTAATCAATGCTGATGATTTTTATGGAAGAGAGTCTTTTGAAGTGATGGCTAAGTTCCTATGCGCTGTAGATGGTCAACAAGGGAAGTATTGTATGGCGGGCTATCGCGTTGGCAATACACTTAGTGAGCATGGCAGTGTCAGTCGTGGTGTGTGTGCAACAGACAAATATGGTTTTTTGACAGATGTTGTTGAGCGTACATCTATAGAGAATAAGGATGGGCATATATGCTTTGTGGATGAGAATGGGCAAGACGTAGAGATCCCCTTTGCGACTCCTGTCAGCATGAATATGTGGGGATTCACACCTGAGTACTTTGAATACTCAGAGATAGCGTTTAAGCAGTTCCTGACGGTTAATGGGAAGGAGTTGAAGAAAGAGTTCTACATACCAACCGTTGTCAATGGTTTGATAAAGTCGGGTAAGGTAACCTGCGAAGTCTTAGATACGCCTTCCAAATGGTTTGGTGTTACATACTCCGAAGATAGACAAATGGTGGTAGATAAGATACAACAGTTGGTAAACGATGGTGCTTACCCAGCAAAATTGTTCTGATATGGCAAGGATATTAGTTACTGGAGGAACCGGATATATAGGTTCGCATACTGTTGTAGAGTTGATGCAGCGAGGGTACGATGTCGTTATTGTGGATAACTTGAGTAACTCTAACCTGACAGTTTTAGATGGCATATGTGCTATTGTAGGCAAACAGCCTGCTTTTGAACAAGTAGATTGTAATGATTATGCAGCAATGGATAAGGTGTTTGAGAAGTATATGGACATTGTTGCTGTCATTCATTTTGCTGCCAGTAAAGCTGTTGGGGAATCTGTAGAGAAGCCACTATTATACTATCGCAACAATATAGGTTCGCTCATTACGCTATTAGAACTGATGAAGATACATCAAGTACAAAACATTGTCTTCTCCAGTTCATGTACAGTTTACGGGCAGCCTACTCCAGAACATCTCCCTGTAGATGAGACTGCACCTATACAACCTGCATTATCCCCTTATGGTAATACCAAACAAATCAATGAAGAGATTCTTCGTGATCAGGCACATACGGATGATAAATTGCATGCTATAATTTTACGTTATTTCAATCCTATCGGTGCGCACCCATCTGCTTTGATAGGGGAGTTGCCTAATGGTGTTCCGAATAATCTATTGCCTTTTGTCACCCAAACAGCAGCGGGGTTGCGTAAAGAGTTGAAGGTGTTCGGAGATGACTATAACACACCCGATGGTTCATGCATAAGGGACTACATCTACGTGGTTGATTTAGCCAAAGCGCATGTGAAGGCTGTTGAACGTGTGTTGGCAAAGCAAGCCACAGATCAAGTAGAGGTATTTAACTTGGGCACAGGTCGTGGGCTTAGCGTGTTAGAGATTGTCAATTCATTTATGAAAGTTACGGGTGTTAATATCCCTTATCAGATAGTAGGGCGGCGTGAAGGAGATATTGAGCAGGTCTGGGCTAACCCTGATAAGGCTAACAATGTATTGGGTTGGAAGGCTGATACTCCCGTGGAAGATGTACTGCTCAGCGCATGGAATTGGGAAAAGAAACTACGCGGTATCAAGTAATGCTTTATCCTCTTAAATTCAAACCTCAACACATCCCTAAGATATGGGGTAGTGAGTCTTGGCAAGTCTCTTGTTACGGGCAGTTTGTGTCTGTTGTCAGCAATGGTTCGTTAGCAGGTGATACTTTACAAGATTTGTTGGAAACGTTCATGGATGAGTTGGTAGGAGAGCCGATTTATAGCATTTATGGTAACCGTTTCCCTTTGCTTGAGAAATTTATTGATGCCCAAGATGCTCTCAGTGTTCAGGTACACCCTGATGACATAACTGCTTATGATCGGCATAGAGAATGGGGGAAGACTGAGATGTGGTATGTCGTTGATGCAGTAGAAGGTGCTACGTTGGTGTTAGGATTTGCGCAAGAGATAGATATGGAGGAGTTGCAGCAGACTTTAGCAGAGCATCGATTGAAAGATTTGTTGCATCTTGTTCCTGTCCAGACCGGAGATGTAATCTTTTTGCCTGCAGGAACTGTACATGCACTGAATAAAGGTGTACAAGTGGCAGAGATACAACAATCGAGTGACCTTACTTATCGTATATATGATTACGATAGGTTGGGATTAGATGGTAAGATGCGTCCTTTGCATATCCAAGAGGCTTTGGAGGTTATTGATTATACTGCAAACGAGCAACTTAAGATAGAATACAATGCGCCCGAATTAGGTTCTGTTAATCTCATAGAGGACGTGCATTTCACGACGAACTTGCTATGTTTCAATAGAGAGATAGGAAGGGACTATGCACTATTAGACAGTTTTGTTACTTATATGTGCGTTGAAGGAGATGCTACTATTCATTCAACAGATTGTGATCAACCACCTATACGAATATCTAAAGGAGAAACAGTATTTATCCCAGCCTGCTTGAACGATGTCCAACTGATGCCTTTATCCCCGAAAGTAAGACTATTAGAAACGTATATACAGACGACACGTATAGGAGAATAGTTTTGTAGTTGAGCCTAATAGTCAAGTATTGGCTTGTGGTTTCTGTATTTTCTTTTGCTTTTGGTAACACGATTATCCTGTGTCGCTCTGGGTGTCTAAGTGCCCACTAATTGGAGTGATGTAGATGTCTTTCTGCAGCATAGTGTCATCTTATGATACCGATACTAACAGTTTCTATTTGGATTGTTGGTAAGAATTTCGTAACTTTGCGGGTCAAATCATAATATATGGATAACTATATCGTATCGGCTCGGAAGTATAGGCCTAGTACCTTCGAGACTGTTGTTGGACAGACGGCTCTAACGCAGACACTGCGCAATGCTATACGCACCAACCATCTGGCACATGCGTATCTCTTTTGTGGGCCTAGAGGAGTCGGAAAGACAACGTGCGCACGTATTTTTGCAAAGACCATTAACTGTCTTCATCCCACAGCTGAGCATGATGCTTGCAATGAATGTGAGTCTTGTGTTGCGTTCAATCAACAGAGGTCGTTCAATATACACGAATTGGATGCGGCGTCTAACAACTCAGTTGAGGATATACGCTCGCTGATAGATCAAGTACGTATTCCTCCCCAGATCGGCAAATATAGCGTGTATATCATTGACGAGGTACACATGTTGTCACAAGGTGCATTTAATGCGTTGCTCAAGACGTTGGAGGAGCCACCGTCGTATGCTATTTTTATTCTCGCTACGACTGAAAAGCACAAAGTGATACCAACTATTTTGAGTCGTTGTCAGGTGTACGATTTCAGTCGTATAACCATTGCTGATACCATACATCATCTCCAGTATGTGGCACAGAAGGAGGGCATAGAGGCTTCAGAAGAGGCTCTAAATGTGGTGGCACAGAAGGCTGATGGAGGTATGCGTGATGCGCTCAGTATATTTGACCAGTTAGTTTCTTTCTGTGGCAAACGCATAACGTATGAGCGGGCTATCGAAGTGCTGAATGTGTTAGACACCGACTATTATTTCCGAATGGTAGAGGATGCGCTGACTGGACAGACTGGTGATGCTTTGTTATTGCTGAATGAGATTCTGCAAAAGGGTTTTGATGCAGGGAATTTCATAGTCGGACTAGCACAACACTTGCGTGACTTGTTGGTGAGTAAAGATAAATCGACGGTGCAGTTATTGGAGACCTCCGAAGCCATTCGACAGCATTATAGTGAGCAGGCTTCTCGCTGTCCCGCTAAGTGGTTGTTCCAAGCATTAGACGTAATGAACACATGTGACATCAACTACCGTACAGCGCGTAATAAGCGCCTGACGGTTGAGATAGCATTAGTTAAGTTGACACAACTCAAGGCCCAACAAGATAACATTCTATCCTCAACAGTACCTGAGCGCAAACAACAGACATCCATTCCTGCTAAACAACCTACGCAGCAACAACCCGCTCCATCTCAACAACCTATTGTCTCCCCACAACCAACTAACACTACACAACAGCCTGTTATACCTCAGCAACCCTCTACGCAACGTGCCGCTATATCGCACTCGCTGCCTTCGTTGCATAATATACCATCGATAGATAAATTAGAAGCGATTAAGAAAGAGACGTCCTCCAATACCGTTACCGTACAGATACAGCCAGAGACAAAACGAGAAAGCCCTTTCTCATATGACCAACTCATTGACGCGTGGCTTGGTCTCAAACAACACTTCGCACACGAAGAGCGTCTATTGGCTATGATTTCGTCTTGTACACCACAGCCGTTCAAGGGTAACATCTATCGTATTATGGTGGCAAATGATATACAGAAAAACGATTTCTCTAAATTCTACAGGCGGATATTGACAATAATGAGAGATACGTTGCAAAACGACCTCTTAGATATACAAGCAGAAGTAGAACCCTATGATAAGTCCAAACATGCTTATACTGCGGCAGAGAAATATCATGTATTAGTGAAATTGAATCCACACTTAGAGGACTTAAAGAATAAGTTGAATTTGCAATTAGAGTAAGATGACTATAACGAACATACTTCTCCTTTCCTTTGCCTTATTGACGGATATACATGTTAGTAACTCCAATCCACAGCCTTTGGAGGACTTGCAACGGTCAGTTGCTGATATTAACAATGTAGCCGATATTGATTTTGTTATCGTATCTGGAGATCTCACTGAGTCTGGTGATAGGCGAGCGTTAGAAACAGTGAAGACTGAATTGGACAAGTTGCGTGTACCTTACTACGCCACTTCGGGTAATCATGAGACGACATGGTCGGAGTCTGGGGTTATGGATTTCAGTCGTGTCTTTGGAAACAATCGTTTTTCCTTTACCCACGATAGCATATTCTTCATAGGATTTAACTCCGGTCCTGTAATACGTATGGCGGATGGACATGTTTCGCCACAGGACATCACATGGTTGACACAACAATTAGATAGTATAACACAACAGTACAGCAACATTCCTGTGTTTGTCATTACGCATTATCCGTTACAGAATGGCGATGTAGATAACTGGTTTGATGTCACAGATGTGCTACGTCGATACAATGTACAATGTGTCATCGGAGGACATTATCATCACAACATGCTCTTTGATTGCGATGGGATACCCGATATTATCAACCGCTCCAATATGCGCGGACAAGATACTATCAATGGTTATTCGTACATAACGATTACAGATAGTATCCGCGTATATGAGAAACGTATTTCACACCCCCCTATGCAGTGGTTGAGTCTCCCATTTGGGAATAGACACTATGGCAAATCAGACTATACATTGCGACCGGACTATAGTGTCAACCAACAATATGACAACGTGTCTGAAGTCTGGAGTACACAATTGGAAGGTGGTATTTATTCTACACCTGCGCGTGATGGTTTGAAGCTCTTTATAGGCGATGATGCGGGGACACTCTATGCCATTGATATAAGGACTGGGGAGATACTATGGAACTTCCATACTGGTATGCGAATAGTCGGTTCTCCTGCAGTAGAGAGTGGAGTAGTGGTCTTCGGTAGTGCCAATGACACCATTTATGGTCTGCGTGCTTCTTCAGGGGAACGTGTATGGGCAGTGCCTACCGGGCAAGCAGTCATGGGGTCTGCCACTATACACGCAGGTGTGGCATACATAGGTGGGGGAGATGGGTGTATGCGTGCAATAGATATACATAACGGTGAGGTAAAATGGCAGTATTGTCAGTTAGGGAACTATATCCTCACACGCCCATTGGTATATAAGAATAAACTGTTTTTTGGCTGCTGGGATACCTATTTCTATGCGCTAAACATAGGAGATGGTACTCTCGTGTGGCGATGGACGAATGGCAGGAGTAATACCAAGTTGTCGCCCGCAAGTGTGTGGCCAGTGGCGGCTGATGGCAAGATATTTATTACTGCTCCTGATAGGTTCTGGACATGTTTGGATGCAGAGACGGGAGCACAGATATGGCGCACCAACCAATATAAGGTGCGTGAGACTGTCGGACTGAGTGAGGATGGGAAAGTGGTGTACTCTAAATGTATGTGGGATGATATAGTTGCGTTAGATGCCACTACATCAGAACCTGCTGTGCGTTGGATTACCCATGCCGGGTTCGGCTATGACCATGACCCTTGTATGCCAGTGGAGAAAGACGGGACATTGTGGGTCGGTACTAAGAACGGGTTGCTTATTGGTATAGAGAGTAAAACTGGGCATGTTATATGGCGGCACAAGACAGGTAATTCGATACTAAATACTCCATTACCCTTGAGTGGACATGAGTGTATTATCGCAAGCAGTGAAGGAACCATTGTACGAGTCAGGGTTAGATAAATGATAGACGAGGCATATGACTTAAAGAGATACTTGCCTACAACAACAAAGGAGTTGCAGTTGCACTGTTGGGACGAGGTAGATATCATCATCTTTTCCGGTGATGCTTATGTTGACCACCCTTCGTTTGGTGCGGCTGTTATAGGGCGAGTACTCGAGAATGCAGGATATAGTGTTGCTATTGTCCCCCAACCTGATTGGCGAGGAGACCATCGTGATTTTACCAAGTTAGGGAGACCGCGTCTGTTTTTTGCTGTGTCGGCAGGTAGTATGGACTCTATGGTGAACCACTATACTGCAGCAAAACGCCTTCGTTCGGATGATGCGTATACTCCGGATGGGAAAGCAGGGATGCGACCAGACTACTGCACTATTACGTACTGTCGGATACTGCGTCAGCATTTCCCAGATACGCCTATTGTCATAGGAGGAATAGAAGCTTCTATGCGGCGACTGACGCACTACGATTATTGGTCAGACCGATTGATGCCGTCTATACTCATAGACTCACAAGCAGACTTGCTGGTTTATGGTATGGGGGAGAAACAGATGCTTGCAATAGCCAAACGCGGCATACGACACGATATCCCACAGACAGCATGGGTGAGTCAACAATGTCCAGTGATAGATGAAAGCACAGTATTACTTCATAGTCACGAACAAGCTGTCAGTAGTAAGCAGGCGCATGCAGAGAATTTTCGTCTGATAGAAACAGAGAGTAATAAGATATATGCTGCCACAATTGTACAACCTGTAGGCGATTGTTTTGTAGTAGTTAATCCGCCATACCCCATGATGGCATCTCAGGAAATAGATGCCATATATGACTTACCTTTCCAATATCGTCCACATCCTAAATATAAAAACAAACGGATACCTGCCTATGAGATGATACGTTTCTCTGTTTGTATGCACCGAGGGTGTTTTGGCGGCTGCAGTTTCTGTACTATATCGGCACATCAAGGGAAGCAGATAGTCTCTCGCTCTAAGGAGAGTATATTGCGGCAAATTGACAAATTAAAGGATTTGCCGGATTGGAAAGGGTATATAAGTGACCTTGGAGGTCCCAGTGCCAATATGTATGGTATGTATGGATGTGATATGAGTCTGTGTGAACGTTGTGCACGTCCCAGTTGCCTGCAACCTAATATATGCAAGAATCTTAACCAAGATTTTGGAAGTCTGTTAGATGTGTATCATGCAGTCGACAGGCTGCCGTATGTTAAAAAAGCATTTGTAGGTAGTGGTATACGTTATGATCTCATGTCTGCAGAGTATGGAAAGGAATTGATAACCAAACATGTGTCTGGACGGCTCAAGGTTGCACCCGAACACACATCTGCTACGGTTCTTCGACTTATGCGCAAACCATCATGGGAACATTACGAACACTTTCGGCAGTTCTTCGAACAAGTCAATAGAGAGGCAGGCTTACACCAGCAACTCATTCCCTATTTCATCTCATCACACCCTGGATGTACTAACCAAGACATGCAACAATTAGCCTATCTCACGCAGCAGATGCACTACCATCCCGAGCAAGTTCAGGATTTTACTCCAACCCCATTGACACTCTCAACAACGATGTACTGTACTGGAATAAACCCATATACGATGCAGCCGATATATGTGGCTCGGACACCAGAACAGAAGAAAAAGCAAAATAGTTACTTCTTCTGGTGGAAACATGTTTCTGTTGGGTCATCATCAACTCGTACGGCACACCATTTGTTACGAAGAAGTCATAAGTAAAAGCATATTATCAAGATGGTAAAGATACTTAAACGTAAGAAGAAGTTTCGGATAAACCCTGATACACTTGCTCTGGAGCAGATAGAACACGGGATAGTATATTGGCTGCGCCAGACGAGTGTGTATATATTGGGTGGTATCGTATTGGGTGTGTTTTTTCTATATCTATTCCTCACTTTTTTCCCCTCTCCACGTGAGAAGCAGTTGCAACGCGAGAAGGAGGCATTGAGTGCACAACTACAGATGCTGAACAGACAAGTGGATCAGATGCAGCTTGTCATGACCGATTTGCAACAACGAGATGATAATTTATATCGCGTACTCTTTGGAGCAGAACCTATCCCGATGGCGAACCGCCAAGGGGCACAACGAAAGATATCTTATTACGAGCAGATAGCACAGATGACGAATAGTCAGTTATCTGCAGATCTCGCTCTCAAAGTCGATGTGCTTGAGAAGGAGCTCTATGTGCAAGCCAAGTCATACGATGATATTCTTGAGATGGCCAAGACACAAGAAGTACGTATGGAAAACATCCCTGCTATTCAACCAGTGCTTAACAAAGACCTCACACGTGTAGCATCGGGATATGGCGTACGTATTGATCCCGTTTATCATGTGCGTAAGTTCCATGCAGGTATGGACTTTACCGCACCTGTTGGAACAGAGGTATATGCCACAGGCAATGCCAAAGTTGTCTTTGTCGGGTGGAAGCAGGGGTATGGCAATACGGTTATTCTGGACCATGGTTTCGGATATAGGACGTTATATGGTCACTTGTTCAAATCGTTGGTTAGAGAGGGACAGAAAGTGCATCGCTATGACATTATTGCGTTAGTCGGCAATACAGGTAAGTCCACAGGACCACACTTGCACTACGAAGTGCGATACAACGACCATCCGATAGACCCGCGTAACTACTATTTCTATGATCTATCACCCGAGGAGTATGACCGGATGGTGCAACTATCTAACAACTTCGGACAGATGTTAGACTGATAATAACCCGGAGAGCGATGAAATGTAGTGTCGTTATATTGAATTGGAACGGAGAAGTTATGCTTCGTCGCTACCTGCCGTCTGTTTTAACCAATACTGCGAATACTGATGTTGATATTGTCGTTGCGGACAACGGTTCAACCGATGCATCCATTGCGTACTTGCAAACACAACCTGTGCGCCTTATCCAACTTGATACAAACTATGGCTTTGCCGAGGGCTACAACCTTGCTATCAGTCAACTAGCCGACTCAGAGTATTTGGTGTTATTGAACTCTGACGTTGAGGTCACGCACGGTTGGATAGAGCCATTGTTAAGTTATATGGATGCTCACCCGGATGTGGCAGCAGTACAACCTAAGGTACTCAGTTGGCAGTCCAAGGAGGATTATGCAGAGGGTAAGACCAATGCCATACATTTCGAGCATGCAGGAGCCGCCGGCGGGATGATAGATGCGTTAGGTTATCCGTTCTGTAGAGGACGTTTCCTAACATGCGCAGAGGAAGATAAAGGGCAGTATGATAGTATTATCCCGATATTTTGGGCAACAGGAGCGTGTATGATGATACGTACTGCCTTATATAAAGAGACAGGAGGGTTGGATAGTGTGTTCTTTGCTCATCAAGAAGAGATAGACCTATGCTGGCGGTTGCAATGTAGGGGTTACAAGATAGTGTGCGTACCGCAGTCAGTCATCTATCATTTAGGTGGAGGGGCGTTAGGATATGAGAAGCCGCGTAAGACTTATCTTAACTTCCGAAACAACCTACTCATGCTCTATAAGAACTTGCCAACATGTCGTCTGTATGCTGTGTTATTTATACGTTTCTTCTTAGATTATGTTGCAGCCATACAGATGCTATTCGCAGGTAAGCCTGAGAATGCGAAGGCTGTTGTACAGGCGCGGTGTGACTTTATCGCGTTGCGTCGGCAGTACAGGTCGTTACGCAAGCAGAATCTCTCTCTTGCTCAGGTTACGTATCCTGACACTATTGCCAGACGGAGTATTATCTTTGATTATTATCTCCTTGGTAAACGGAGATGAATTTGATTTCTTCGATAGCCCGTTTCAGTTCCGGGTCGAAACGTAGGGCATATGCGTAGTTACCATGCTGGTAGTAGTAACGCTTTACAATCTCTGACCCTAACAACGTCTCTATCTCTTGGCGGTTTTTTGCTATGGCTTTGCGATAATCCACAGTCATCTGGTGTTGCCATATACGCATCTGAGCGAGTAGAGTTGAGTCTAAGTCCTCGTTCTCAGCCACTTTGATTAGTTCTTTGAAGTAACGCCCTGTTTCTGTTTCGTAGGTGTAATGCGTACTATCCAGGAAATGACAGAAGTCTTCTATATCAGTATCGGTTAATCGAAATTCCGCAGGTTGCGGGATAGACGGATGCTGCTGATGATAATATGTGGCATAATCGAAGAACTTATTCGAGCGATACAAGTCATAGCAGATATTTATTTTCTGAGAATCTGTCAATACGATGTCCGGTAGCACACCTCCAGCCGTGTCCCTGTGCAGTTGGTTGCCACGTTGCCGTTCCGCATAGTCTATAGCCTGGATGCAGCGACCGGAAGGCAGATAATACTTTGCGGTAGTCACTTTCAGATGTCCATCGTAGGCGATCGGTCTGACGTTCTGTACCAATCCTTTTCCAAAAGTACGCTGACCGATTAATGTTGCACGTCTGAGGTCTTGCAGGCTGCCTGCTACGATCTCTGCAGCGGAGGCAGACTGGTTATCAACAAGTATAACGAGTGGCATATCAGGATAGACGGGGAAGGTACTCGTCAAGTACTGGCGGCTGTTTTGAATAGTCTTGCCACGTGTAGCCACCACTTCAGTCCCTCGAGCGACAAAGAAACTAACCATCTGTATAGCCTCATCTATGATACCCCCGCCATTACCTCGCAAATCTATGATTAGGCGATTGATATGCTGTTGTTGTACCATACTATCCAAAGCCATCAGGAATTCTTGAGCCGAGTTGGTTGTAAACTCATTGAATGCTATATAGCCAATCGAGTCTTCGATGACAGAAGCGTAAGAGACTGCAGGCAAGTGTATGTCACGTCGTGTCACGTTTCGTTCTATAGTCTGACCATTACGTTCCACCACAATAGTGATGGTTGTGCCTGCCCTACCGCGTAGTTTGTCGGATACTTGTTTGTTCCCTTTACCGTGACAAGTCATGCCATCCACAACAATAAACTTATCTCCTGCCTGTAATCCTGCCTGGTAAGCAGGCATACCTTCATAGGGTTCACTGATATAGGTATCGCTGTCACGTTGCATGATGATAGCCCCGATACCACCATACTTCCCGGTAGTCATCATACGTAGGCTCTCATTATCTCGTTTTGGGATATAGACTGTATAGGGGTCTATACGGCGCAACATCTGGTTGATACTGATCTCTATCAGTTCTTCGTAATTGAGTGTATCAACATAGTTCATATCTAACTGGCGCATGACATCGGTGTAGATAGTCAGGTTCTTGTCAATAGATCCTGTCTTTGTGGTTGCTGATGCTATGCTGGCAGAGAACAAGAGAATGATATACAGACTGAAAGGGCGATACTTAGACATGGTGTGATTAGTTTCTATGTTATTTTGTTTCTGTGGGCGTTTGTTTATTAGGCAGATATTCGGATATATCTTTATGGTACGAGTATAGGTCTCTCACGAACGAAGAGGAAACGTGAGCAAACTCAGGACGGGTATATAGAATGATAGTCTCTATGTCGCCTAACTGCTTATTCGCTTCTGCCATGTTTCTCTCGTGTTCGAAATCCTCGACACAACGTACACCTCGCAAGATACAGTGGGCATCATGTTGTTTGGCAAAATCAACGGTAAGACTATCGTATATCTCAACGGTGACGCGAGGTTCATAGGCAAAGATGCTGCTGATAGCAGCGAGACGTTGCCGGATAGGGAACGTTTCTTTCTTGTTTATATTACGACCAATACCGATGACAATCTCGTCAAACACTGTCAATCCGCGCATGACGATATCATAATGCCCGATGGTGAATGGGTCAAAACTTCCTGGGAATATGGCTCTTCTCATTGCTTTGTATGATGAATGATACATTGTTTTCGGATGAATGATTATGGCAGAGAAACACATATCGCTTTCTTCAATGCATCTCTGGCTGCTTCTCTATAAGCGTTTATCAGTCCTCCTGTCCCTAGTAGGGTGCCCCCGAAATAGCGGACAACGACGACTAAGATGTAATCTAACTGTTTTGTGTCGATAGCACGCAATATAGGCATACCTGCTGTGCCATGAGGTTCCCCATCATCTTTCGTGCGCCATAGGTTATCCCCTAAACGGTAGGCATAACACACATGGCGTGCATCGTGATATTTCTTCTTGTACCATGTGATACGGGTCTTGGCTTCCTCCTCATCCGCAATATGCTCTGCAAAGGAGAGGAACTTACTGCCCCGGTCTTTGTACAGACCTGTGCTGAGTGATGATATGGTACATTTTCCGACTAACACGATGACTTAGTTTCGTTGTGCAAAGGTACTGCAATAATTGCAGGTGTGCAAATATTTGGTTTATAAGTCAGGGTAACCGCATCTGTGCTCTTGAATATAGTTGGTGTTAGTGGCAGCGTAGAACGCTTCTTCGTATATGTTTCCGCCCCAAAATAGGACATTGTCTGTCCCCGATAGCGATGGGCTGTGGAGAGGAGGCCATGCCGCTATGACCTGTGGTTTTTATCTTCTATTGACGGGTCTGACTCTATATCCTTCTTTTCTCAGTTGGTTGAGCAATCCGTCTTCTCCTCCCAAGTAGTTGGCATTGAGTGTGATAAACGTATTTCCGTCTTGCAGGTATTGGCGTAATCTTTTTACCCATACAAGGTTACGTTTGGCATATACTTGATAGTCGGAATATGATATGGACGTTTGGTTGTCAGGTCCTTTTATTTGATAAGCGATGTCTGCCAACCTACCGTATTTGTACATATTGAGTATGGCACGTTCTTGTTGCACTTCCCGTTCTGGATATTCAATGACTCTGAGCAGTTCAGAGCATTGCCAGTGAAAAGGTTCCCGATCAAAGAGCATATACATTGTTTCACCTATATTGTCGAGTCCGTATATTGGCTTTTCGTTCTCTATTGCGATGACTTCGAAAAATGTTTCCATAGAGCGTTGTTCATCGTAATCAAGCCAACGTTTCATCAGTTCAGTTCGGTACATCTCTGTCAGGTATGACGGCTTCATTCGTCCTAACCGGTCTAATCCCATACCGAGAGTGATACGTAAAGTCTGGTCTATATCGTTGTATTGTTGTTCGGTATAGAAGTTTTTCAGTTGTACAGAGTCGGGTAGAAGTGCAGCTTGTCTCAGTGCTGCAATGGCTTCATAGTCCTGCATGGTGAATTCGGTCACAACTTTGTTGCAGCGTCCATAGCATTTGAATACAGAAGGTATGGTATCCAAGAAACTATAGTCAACAAGTTTGTTGGTTGCCAAGATGTATGATTTTGCGTTAGTAGCATTACCTGATATTTCATACAGCACCTGTGCAGTAACGGTTATCTGCCATGTTATAAGGCTGAGTAGGGTAAGTAGTATTTTGTGTTGTTTATGTAGCATATTTACTGAAATCGTGATATGAGATTGTATGCTTGGTATATACCGAGTTCCCCTGCTTTACTCAGGTCTGCCAATCCTTCCTGTACTTGGTTGGTGTAAATATACGTCAGTCCTCTGTTGAAATAAGCTTCCGCAAAGTCATTGTCAATACTGATGGCTTGTGTATAGTACTGTATGGCAGCTTTGAAGTCTTGCTGAATACAGAGCATATTTGCTTTGTTGTAATAGGCGAAGGAGAAATCAGGTATATGATTGATGACATAGTCATAATCTCTCATCATCAGTTCGAAGTCTGCACTTTCCGTTTTTTCTCCCATGGCTCGTCTATATTCTATCAGTTTGTATCGCCAGTATGCTCGACAGAAATATGGGAAGTAAAGTGTTTCATCCAGTAGGGTTGCCTTGGTGGCATCATCGATAGCAGAGGAATAGTCTTGTACCAATGCGAATTCGACAGCCCTTGCCAAGAATGTCCCGCTCAGTTGGTTGTTTTGTGGTGTGTTGGATTGTCCTGTCTGTCCGAGTACATCTATTTGGTTAGATAGTGTGTTGATACGTTCGAAGTGTTGATTGACCATATCGGCGGTGAGTGCAATCTCTTGTGTGGTGAATTGCAGTGGAGCAGGTAGGATGTGTAACAGGTTATAGTTATCAATAACCGGGTGTGAATAGTTGGTGCTTCTGTGTGCCTGTGTGTTGTTATTGTTTGTATAATAGGACAATGATATGTTCGGTTCATTAATAACATCCGTATATCGTTTCTGTATTGTTCCTCTTGTTTCGCTTTCGTATTGCCGTTCATCTTCTGTGGCATCTTGGTTTTGTGCAGCCATAGCGGAGAACTCCTTTTTTCTGTCTCTCTTTTGTGGTTGTGACTCTGCGAGTTGTAGGTCTGTTGACATGGATTGTGCCTGTATGCTGTCTTTTTTCTGTTCGAGGTTATACGCTTGTGTGCGGTATTGGTTTCCTGCTTTGGCATGTCCTAATGCGATCTCTGCTTGTGCTGCGAGGTAGTATGAAGGCAGGAAGTAGGGAAAGCGATTGATGAGCGTTTTGAAGTCCTCCAGTGCTTCTTCCCATTGTTGTAGATGGAGTAGTACGACACCCCGTTGATAATGTATCTCTGTTCTGTCGGGTTCTATGTCAAGTGCTTTGTTAAAATCTTCGAGGGCATAGTTGTAATCTCCGAGTTCTTGTCTTAGTACTCCTCTGTTGTAATATGTCTGTGCATCTTGTGGTGCGAGTTTGATGGCTTTGTCGTAATCTGCGAGTGCATTGCGGTAGTTGTGTAGTCTATAGAAGATGATACCCCGGTTGGTATAGTCTCCTGCCCATTTGCTGCCTTTGTTGATAGCGTTTGTGAGAGCAGAAAGAGCCTCGTTCTGTTGGTTCAGCATTAGGTATGTGAGTCCTAATGCAGACCAGTTTGCCGGGTTCTGAGAGTCATATTGTGTGGCAGACAGGAAAGATTGCAGTGCGCATATAGTATCGTTGCTGCGTAGGCATATAGACCCTTTCTCGAAGAGTAGCGAAGCGGACTTAGGTTCTCTATAGAGTAAGTGGTTGATGTCTTCGAGTGCCAAGTCATACTGTTTTAGTTCTGCTCGAGTGTCTGCCCGTAGCATGATATATGTTTTGTTTTCGGGAGCGAAGATGAGTGCTTCTGTTAAGTCGTTCTCCGCCTTTTCAGGTTTCCCCAGTCTTAGGTAAACATATCCGCGTGTATAGTACGCTCCGGGTTGGAAAGGGTTTCGTTCGATAGCCGCATTACAATCTATTTCTGCTCCGTTATAGTCTCCGAGTTGTATTTTTGCTATGGCTCGTAGGAGGTATGGTTCGCTGAGATAGGGTTTGAGTTTGATGACTTGATTGAAATACTGGATACTAAGCACATAGTCATCGAAGTAAAGTGCATTGCGTCCTATAGCGGTGATACGGTCGGTGTTGAGTTGTGCAAACAATGGACTACAGCAGAGCAGCAACAGTAGTCCCATCCCTTTTGACAGGAGCGTGTGTCGTATGTATTGCCATATAAGACGTATGTATTGCATGTTATATATTACAGTTTAGTTTTTGCAGCCTTGCTCAGGGTCAAACCATGCAGGTATATCGAATTGTTCTGTTTCACTATATCCGAGCGTTGTATCTTTATATACTTTTTGCATATAGATTGCGAATATAGGTAGTGCCATATTAGCCCCTTGTCCCAAGGCCATTCTGTCGAAGTGTATGGAGCGTTCTTCTCCTCCTACCCACACTCCGCTAACCAGTGATGGTGTGAATCCGACAAACCATCCGTCAGAGTTGTTCTGTGATGTTCCTGTTTTTCCTCCCATGGGTGCTTTGATGCCATATTTTAATCTTGTCCTTACTCCCGTTCCGTGGTCGAGCACGTTGCGAAGCATATATATCATTTTGTACGATGTATATTCGCTGATAATCTCATACGTTTTGGGTGTAAAAGTGGCAAGTACATTGCCGTTGTTGTCTTCGATACGTGTTACATACAGAGGTTCTACACGGATGCCTTTGTTCGGGAAAGTGGTGTATGCGTCAACCATTTCTTTAACACTTACCTCGCATGGTCCTAAGCAGATGCTGACAACGGGGTCCAGTTGTCCTTCAATACCAAAAGAGCGCATGAGTCGTACGAGTTGTTCAGGAGTATAGAGTGACATGAGGTATGCCGTCACCCAGTTGCTGGATTGTTGTAGTCCCCAATTCAGTGTTACCATCTCGCCTTGGTTTTTGACATGTTCATCGCGAGGTGTCCATGCTACTCCATTCCCATCAATGAGTGTAACAGTATCGTTGATGGTGCTATCACATGGCGACATGCCTTCGTTCATGGCAAGGGTATATAGGTATGGCTTGACGGTTGAGCCTATTTGTCTTCTTCCTATATTGACCATATCGTATTGGAATTGTGAGAAATTTGGACCTCCCACATAAGCTTTGACATATCCTGTATGCGGGTCCATAGACATAAATCCACAGCGTAGGAAGTATTTGTTCCAGCGCACAGAATCAAGCGGTGTCATAATGGTATCGATCATACCACTATATGAGAAGATGCTCATCTCTATGGGTGTGTTGAAGATATCGATTATCTCACTCTCTTTATATCCTTGTTTTTTGAGTGCCCGGTATCTATCAGTCTGTCGCATAGAGCGTGTCATGATGCTGTTGATATCTGCCTTAGTGAGGTCTCGAGAGAAAGGTGCGTAAGTCTTATTGCGTTTCTCTTTGAAAAACTCTTTTTGTAGTGCTTGCATATGTTCATTGACTGCTTCTTCGGCATACTGTTGCATACGAGTGTCGATGGTAGTGTAGATACGTAATCCATCTTGGTAGATATCATATGGCGTTCCATCGGCTTTATGGTTCTTGTTGCAGAAGCCATAGAGAGGGTTTTCATTCCATTGTCGTAAATCTATTTGGTATTGCAGTTTATTCCATTCCGGGTAGTTACTTTCTTTGGGTTTCTTAGCTGTTAGTATATTTCTTAGATACTCGCGGAAATATGGTGCGAACCCTTGTTTGTGGTCCAGGGATTGGAACTTGATGTTGAGTGGTAGTGCTTGTAGCGAATCTCGTTGTTCAGTCGTTGCTACGTATCCATATTTGCACATCTGTCCGATGACGAGGTTACGTCGTGCGAGTGTTCGTTCCGAACGTCGTACGGGGTTGTATAGTACAGGATTCTGGCACATACCTACGAGTGTTGCAGCTTCTTCAATTTTAAGTTCTGCTGGCGTGGTAGAGAAGTACACTTGTGCTGCCGACTTGATACCTACGGCGTTGTATAAGAAGTCAAACTGGTTGAGATACATGGTTAGTATCTCTTCTTTGGAGTATAATCTTTCTAATTTTGTGGCGATGACCCATTCTATAGGTTTTTGTAGTGCGCGTTCAAAGATATTGTTTGCTCTGGGCGACCACAGTTGTTTAGCTAATTGTTGTGTGATGGTGCTTCCTCCTCCTGCTTGTCCGAGCATCAATACGGCTCGTGACAGGCCTTTGATATCCACACCTGTGTGGTCATAGAACCGTGCGTCTTCAGTTGCTATGAGTGCATTAATAACATTCGGTGATATATCTTTGTATGCTACTCCGACGCGATTTTCTTGTCGGTAAAATCGTCCCAAAGATTGCATATCGTTCGATATGATTTCTGTAGCGTATTTGTTGATAGGGTTTTGCAACTCGTCTAATGGAGGCAAGTAGCCTACCCATCCTTTCGTAATAAACCAGAATATAAGGATGACAAGCAGTATCCCCGCTGTAAATATTCCCCAGAACCAGCATACGAATCGTTTTTTGAAGGTAGCGTTTTGTGAATCTTTTTTCATTGTCTTATTCATATTAAGTCTTCTATTATTCTATTTAGAATATGGTAACCTTGTGTTGTTGCTATGATATTATTGCCTTGTTGTTGTAAGAATCCTTGTTGTATGTACGGTTTAGCTATTGCCATATTGATGTCTGTGGAGTCTATTCCATTGGCGGTACGCAGTCCTAACATTATTTTTTCAGTATGATGTTGCTGTGGTGTGAGTATCTCTTGCTCGGGTTGCAAATCGTGTGCCAATGCTTGTTGGATATATTGGTTGAGATTACTTACGTTCCAAGATCTTCTGTTTCCGTCATAGCTATGTGCTCCAGCTCCGAGTCCGATATATGGTGTGTTGTTCCAATAATTAGCATTGTGTTGTGCACGGTGATTGGGTAGTGCAAAATTGCTAACCTCGTAATGTTCATATCCTGCTTGTGTCAGTTGGTTAACAATACAGTCAAACATTTCGTTTTCAGTGTCTTCGTCTATCTCTTGCAGTTCTCCACGTTGTATCATGGAGTAGAGTGGTGTGTTTTCTTCGTAAGATAGGCAATATGTGGATATATGTTGTACATTGAGTTGCAGAGCCTCTGTGATGTCATGTTGCGTTACGGTCAATTGTGAGTGTGCATCGGTATGTGGTATGACAGGTAGTCCATACATGAAATCGATGGATATATTGTTGAATCCGACGTGTTGTGCGGTGCGCACGGCTTGTACTGCTTGTTGTGCGGTATGTCGTCGTCCGATGCGTTGCAGGAGTTCATCATTGAAAGTCTGGATACCTATACTGAGACGATTGATTCCTAAATCTCTCCACTGTTGCGCCTTGTCGTAAGTTACATCTCCAGGGTTTGCTTCGAGCGTTATCTCAGAGGCATGTTGTGTGGGTAGAGCATGGATTAAGCGTTTCAGGTCAGGTATATCGATCAGACTAGGTGTCCCCCCACCGAAGTAAATGGTTTGTATGTCTGTTGCTTGTAGATGGGTGTTGAGGTTTTTCCATTCTTCGATAAGTGCGGTGATATATGTGTGCTGTTGGTTTAAAGATGTTGTAGAAAAGAAGTCACAATATCTGCAACGACTAACACAAAAGGGTATATGTACGTAAATACCTGCCAAAATGTACACCACGTTTAGCCTGCAAATGTACAACAATTATTGCGGTTATGCAACTCTTTTTCTACGGGGAGAATGTTGTCTCATCAAGTTTTATCGTATGTTTTCATGATTAAATAATGGTTGTGTGCGGTATTAACATACGGTACGCATTGGATGTTGGTGGTATTATGATATAGTTATCATAGTATGATTACTCGTTAATCACCCAATAATTACCCAATAATCACCCAATAATCACCCAATAAGAACAGTTGATTTGTTGTTTGCTTTGTTCCTGTTTTTTTTGTAAGCGAGGTGGTGATTTGTGTATATTCATTTTTCTTTGTTGTATATATTGGTTTTTCTTTGTATCTTTGCAGGCTCTCTTTGCTGATAATTCTTTGAGAGGGTGCATATTATTAAGATAATGGATGGTATACTTAATTTTGCATTGATAGGTGCTGCGGGTTATATAGCACCTCGCCATATAAAAGCTATTGCTGATACAGGCAACAACTTGATGGTTGCTTATGACAAGTTTGACTCCGTAGGTCGTTTAGACGCGAGTTTCCCCAATTGTTCGTTTTTTACAGAGAGCGAGCAGTTTGATCGTTTCTGTTCGAAGCAGATGCGTACTGATAATCCATTATCGTGGGTATCGATATGTACGCCGAACTATACACATGATGCGTTTATTCGTTATGGCTTGCGTTTGGGTTGTAATGTGATATGTGAGAAGCCATTGGTATTGAATCCTTATAACATAGACAACTTGGTAGAGTTGGAGTGTGAGTCGGGTTGTCGGGCTTATACTGTGTTACAGTTACGTTTGCATGAGAAGATAGTTGCCTTGAAGAAGAAAGTGGAACAAGGTCCGAAGGATAAGATATACGATGTGGACTTGACCTATATCACGAGTCGAGGTAAATGGTATTATAGTTCATGGAAAGGTGATGTGCATAAGTCCGGTGGTATAGCCACTAACATAGGCGTTCACTTCTATGATATGTTGCAGTGGGTATTTGGTCCGGTGGAGAAGAATATAGTGCATGTAATGTCCTTTGACAGGGTGGCAGGTTATTTGGAGTTGAAGCATGCCCGAGTTCGTTATTTTTTGAGTATCAATGCCGAGTGTTTGCCTGTGAATGCGGTGCAAGGAGAGAAACGGACTTATCGTGCTTTGTGTGTAGATGGAGAGGAGTTTGAGTTCAGTCAAGGTTTTACAGAGTTGCATACCGCAACCTATAAGAATATATTGGCGGGTCATGGTTTTCGTATTTCAGAGGCACGTCCGTGCATAGAGATCGTGAGTGAGATACGTCATGCCGATCCTGTCGGCTTGGTGGGTGATTATCATCCTCTGGCAAGGTTACCCTTGGCTCGTCATCCTTTTGGTTGGGATGAGAGACGTTGAGGTGTCATGTGAGTTGGAAATGAACAAGAAGAGGCACATATTGTTTGTCGCTGCGCTATGCATAGGCTTGCTGTCTTCGTGCGTGACGAGTCGTCGTGTCAATCTGATGCAAGAGTCAGGTAAGCATGGCGTGCCGCAATACACGGACACATTATCTTTTGAGGATTATGAGATACGTATGGGCGATAGGTTGTATGTGTATGTGTATTCGGTAGATGAGCGTGTGAGTGCAATGTTTAATGTATCGAGTGGAACACAGAGTACGATGATTCGCCAGCAGAACAGTATGGGTGGAGGGTATGACTTGTACACATATTTGGTGTTGGATGATGGAACGATAGATTTTCCCATGGTTGGTCATGTTTCTGTGCAAGGCAAGACGACCCGTGAGGTCAAGTGGTTATTAGAGGAAGAGTTAGGCTCGTTTGTCAAGAGTTATGGGGATTACAAGATGATGTCCGTGGAGGTGAATGTTGTTCGTCGTACATTTAGTGTTATCAGCGACAAGGGTAGTGGTGTGTTCTCTCTGCAGAGAGAGAAAGTAACTATCTTTGAAGCCTTAGCAATGGCGGGAGATATAGGGGATTTTGGTGACAGAAGTAAGGTGCGTATTATCCGAGAGAAAGAGGGAAAGACGACAGTGATGCAGTTTGATGTTCGTTCGAAGGATATAATAAACTCGGAGTATTACTACATAGAGCCTAATGATGTTATATACATCCAGAAGATAAAAGGGCATAGTTTCGGCATAAACTCAGCAGCCACTACGATTAGCGTTGTTGCCACGACATTAGCATTTGGCGGTTTTGTATATGGCTTAGTGGTTCGTATTATGGATTCGGTGAATACTCATTCTCAATCGGGGCAATAGGAAGCGGAAAGGATGAAAAGGATAGTATGGTATAGAGTAAGTTGGATGCTCCTGTTGGTAGTAAACTTGACAGGGTGTTACAGTTATCGTCAGGTGGGTTTGTTGCAAGACAGAAAAGACCTGCCTCACTATGATAGCGCGTTATACGAACCTTATCGTTTGCAAGTAAACGATGAGATTATCTATCGTGTCATAACGATGGACGAGACCATAGCGAAGACTCTGACCGCTAATTCGAGCAATGTTGGTCAGTACGCTAATTCGTATCGCATCTATTCTGACGGCACTGTTGATATTCCATTTCTGCCTGCTGTCAAGTTAGAGGGGCTGACGGAGTTGGAGGCGCAGGATACGTTGCGGAAGATGATGCGAGAGATTATTCCTGATTGCGATGTGAAATTGGCTTTATACAATAAATATTTTACAGTATTGGGCGATGTGAATTCGGGTACGTATCAGATATACAAGGAACGTATGACTATTTTTCAGGCTTTAGCTATGTCTGGAGATCTAATGAATTCGGGTGACAGACGTCATGTACGAATCATACGTCCTCATGGTAATGCTGAGCCTGAGGTGTTGGAGTTTGACATTCGCACGAGTTCTATAATTGATTCAAAATACTATTACGTATATCCAAATGACTTGATCTATGTTAGTCGTGATCCAGGCAGTTTCTATAAACAGAGCACTTATAGTACTTTCTTGGCGTTGATAACCAGTTCTGTGTCGTTATTGGTGACAGTGCTGAATTTTATCCCTGGTATATGGTAACGGTAACAGAGTTAATAACCTATGCATATGGAACAAGAGAATAATACAATACAGAATGTTCTTTTGGTGGATGAGGAGCGCTCCAGTTTTAACTTGATGGAGTGGGTTTTTCGTATTTTGCACTATTGGTACTTGTTCTTGATAGCAGGTGTGATAGCCATTTCACTGGCTTATCTGAAGAATAAACGCGTGATAGAGACTTACCTCACCACTGCTACTCTAATTATTAATGAGTATACTGGTAGGGGTTATGGTAGTTCTTCGTCTTTGATGCAGGGCTTTGGTGTTGATGCTGGTTATAAGAATGTCAACAATCAGATGATAATACTTGGTAGTTATGATTTGATTGCGCGTACGGTGGATTCTCTGCCATTTATGAATGTTGAATATATTACTCAAGGTCGTTTTAAGACCCGTAACATATATAAGGCTACCCCTGTATTAGTTGAATACAGCCATTTAGATCCTATGGCGTATTCTTATCTATTTAAGTGTACGTTGCAAAGTGATGGTTCTTTGCTTATTACGAGTTCCGAGGAGGGGCATAATTTTTCATATGTGACCCATTATGGAGAGATGTTGCAGACACCTTTGTTCACTGCAGTCATATGGCCTACAGAGAACATGATGCATGCAGACCAGCATATCTATTTCCGTTTCCGCAATCGCGAGGCCTTAGCAGGAGAGTTCTCAAGTCGTTTGAGTATGCACTTTATGACGGATGGTAGTACGGTATTGGCGTTACAATTGATTGGTACAACCCCTGAGCGTGACAGGGATTTTCTTAACAAGTTGTTGGATATCTACCTCCTTCAGAACTTGGAGCGTAAGAACAAGGTAGCAGACAAGTCCATTGAGTTTATCAATCAACAGTTGGATGTGCTACAACAAAGTCTCACTGTTAGTGAGACAGCGATGACTGATTTTAGGAAGGAGAACAAGTTTGTTGATGTCAGTTCGTATGCAGGAACTTTGATGAGTAAGGCCAGTGAATATGACCAACAGCGTATGGCTTTACGATTAAAGGAGACATATCTTGATTATATGGCTAATTATTTAGGGCGTCAGATAGAGCAAGAGTCCGTGGTTGCACCTGCTACACTCGGTCTAAATGAGCCGATGTTGATGCAGTTAGTTCAGCAGTTAAATGATTTGCAGATACAACGTGGGGAATTAAGTCCCAAGAATGTGTACTATGCAAAGTACACGAGTGATATTGAGAATGTCAAGAGAGCCATTTCGGAAGTTGTGAAGTCTATGCGTACTTCCTTGAACATAGAAAAGGCAGATCTTGATAATCGTTTATCTGAAGTGGAACATGATATCAAGAATTTGCCCCAGAAAGAGTTGCAGATGGTTGCTATAGAGCGTAATTATCGTATAGACGATAACTATTACACTTTTTTCTTACAGAAACGTGCTGAGGCAGAGATACAGAAAGCGAGCAATACTCCGGACAATGAGGTTATGGATCGTGCTCGAACTACCTACACGATGAACAGTAAGGAAAAGCGAACAAATATGATGACCTATATAGCCATTGGTCTGCTTATCCCTTTGGTACTGATTATCTTGTCTGAGTTGTTAAACAATAAGATACGCACTCCTAAAGAATTAAAGCAGTTGAGCGATTTTGACATAATAGGTTCATTGCGCAATGTCCGTTCGCATAATCCAACTTTTGTTCAGTTGCATCCCAGGTCAAGTTATGCAGAAATGATACGCAGTATTCGATCCCGTATTGAGTTTTTGGTGCATCGAAAAACTAAGATAGCTATATGTGTTACTTCTACGCAATCAGGTGATGGCAAGACCTTTGTATGTACAAATATGGCAACGTTGTATGCGATGACAGGGAAACCTACCGTGCTGATAGATATGGACATACGTAAGCCTGATGTACATGAGAAGTTGGGGGTTGGGACGCAACTGGGGGTTACTAATTATTTGATAGGGGACTGTACATTAGAGGATATTATTTTGCATAATGATGCATTCTCGTTTGATATCATCCAAGCTGGTACAATACCTCCTAATCCTGGCGAACTGATACGTAGTGAGAAATTGACGGAGATGTTAAATATACTGCGTCAACGGTATGATTTTATTGTTATTGATACATCACCAGTTGGTCAGGTGCCCGACGCGCTGTCATTGATTGAACAGACGGATTTGACATTGTTCATAGTGAGATGTATGAAGACCAATAAATCGTTCACGAAGCAAACATTGGAGAATCTGGCAGTAAATCATCATGATAAGATATATTTGGTACTGTCAGATATTCAGTGGAACAGGAAGAGGGGTGGTTATGGCTACGGTTACGGCTATGGATACGGCTATGGTTATGGTTATGGGAACAAGCAACATCATAGACGCAGCATTATAACCAAACTGCTCTATAAGGTAACTGGTAAAAGACCATATGAGATGCATAATTATTATGTAGAGGATGATTAGAGTGGGTTGTATTGTCTGTGTAACGTTGATACAAACAGGCTGTCTAACGAGTTTGCATTGTTAGACAGCCTGTTTTATAATGACGTACGATACCAATCTTTATTTATCGTCTTCGATAGCGGCTTGTGCTGCAGCGAGGCGTGCGATAGGAACGCGGAATGGCGAGCAAGAAGCGTAGTTCATACCGATACGTGCGCAGAACTTCACACTGCTGGGTTCACCACCGTGCTCACCACAGATACCGGTACGCAGTCCCGGACGGACAGCGCGACCTTTTTCCACTGCCATCTTGATGAGTTGACCAACACCATTCTGGTCAAGAACCTGGAAGGGGTCAACTTTCAGAATTTTCTGCTTAAGATAAACCGGCAAGAACGATGCGATATCGTCGCGGCTGTAACCGAAGGTCATTTGTGTCAAGTCGTTCGTTCCGAAACTGAAGTACTGAGCCTCTGTAGCTATACGGTCAGCAGTCAGAGCGGCACGTGGAATCTCAATCATAGTGCCTACTTCGAACTCTACCTCTATTCCGTATTCTGCGAATACCTCTTTAGCAGTAGCCATGATGATGGATTTCTGCTGTTTGAACTCATAGAGGATCCCGATGAGAGGTACCATGATTTCTGGCATCGGGTGTTTGCCTTCTTGTTTGAGTTCGCAGGCAGCTGACAGGATAGCACGTGTCTGCATAGCGGTGATCTCTGGGAATGTAATCCCAAGACGGCAACCACGGTGACCGAGCATCGGGTTGTTCTCCGCCAGTGAGTTGACACGCTGTTGAATCTCTTCCACGCTGATACCCATTTCCTTTGCCATGGTCTGTTGTCCTGCCAAATCGTGAGGTACGAATTCATGCAATGGCGGGTCAAGCAGACGGATATTTACCGGGCAGCCGTCCATAGCCTCAAGGATACCCTTGAAGTCTGCCTTCTGATAAGGCAACAGTTTAGCCAGTGCTTTCTCGCGTCCTTCTGCATCCTTGGCAAGAATCATCTCACGCATAGCGATAATCTTCTTGTCCTCGAAGAACATATGTTCGGTACGTGTCAGACCGATACCCTTTGCACCAAAGGCGCGTGCTACTTGTGCGTCGCGAGGTGTGTCGGCATTGGTACGTACTTGCATATGTGTGTATTTGTCGCAGAGGTCCATGAGAGCCTTGAAGTCTCCACTGAGTTCTGCAGCGCGTGTAGGAATCTCACCTGCATATACTTGTCCGGTAGAACCATTGAGCGAGATATAGTCGCCCTCTTTGTAGGTGACGCCTTCGATAGTAACAGTTTTGGTTTTATAGTCCACTACGATAGCACCAGCACCGGAGACGCAGCACTTACCCATACCACGAGCCACTACGGCAGCGTGACTGGTCATACCACCACGAGCGGTGAGGATACCCTCTGCTGCTGACATACCGGCGAGGTCTTCTGGACTCGTCTCGATACGTACCATCACAACCTTGTGACCATCTTTGTTCCACTCTTGCGCATCGTCTGCATGGAAAACTATCTGTCCGCAGGCAGCACCTGGACTGGCGGGCAGACCTTGGGTGATGACTTGGGCTTTCTTCAGAGCATCTTTGTCGAATACGGGGTGGAGTAGTTCATCCAGTTTTTGAGGTTCGCAGCGCATGATAGCCTCTTTCTCTGTGATGACACCTTCACGCATCAAGTCCATTGCAATCTTTACCATGGCAGTACCGGTGCGCTTACCATTACGAGTCTGTAAGAACCACAGTTTGCCCTCTTGAACGGTGAACTCCATATCCTGCATATCGCGATAGTGGCCCTCCAACTTCTGTTGGATAGTATTGAGTTCTTGATACAGAGCAGGCATAGCCTCTTCCATGCTTGGGTATTTCTCTGCACGCTCATGTTCGCAGATTCCTTGTAGTTTTGCCCAACGGCGACTGCCCTCGAGGGTAATCTGTTGGGGAGTACGGATACCTGCTACGACGTCCTCACCTTGTGCGTTTACAAGGTACTCCCCGTTGAAGATGTTCTCACCAGTAGCGGCGTCACGGCTGAAGCACACACCCGTTGCGGAGGTGTCGCCCATATTTCCGAAAACCATAGCCATCACGCTGACGGCCGTTCCCCATTCGTCAGGAATACCTTCCATCTTACGATAGAGGATAGCACGCTCGTTCATCCAGCTGCGGAACACAGCGCAGATAGCACCCCATAGTTGCTCGATTGGGTCTGTAGGAAAGTCCTTGCCTGTCTGGTCCTTAATGGCTGTCTTGAAATTAGCTACGAGTAACTTCAACTCCTCTACGTTGAGGTCTTTGTCCAGTTTGATGCCACGAATTGACTTTACTTCTTCAATAATAGCTTCAAAGGGGTCAATATCCTCTTTGTTGACAGGTTTCATTCCGAGAACGACATCACCGTACATCTGTACGAAACGGCGATAACTATCATACACAAAATGAGGGTTGTTCGTCTTGACAACCATACCCTCAGCAACTTCATCGTTCATACCGAGATTTAGGATGGTATCCATCATGCCAGGCATAGAGGCACGTGCACCGGAACGAACACTGACCAACAGGGGATTCTTCGGGTCTCCAAACTTGCTGTTCATCAAGGTCTCGATATGCTTAACTGCAGACATGACTTCGTCATTCAGTATTTCTACAATCTTAGCTTGACCAACCTCGTAGTATTCGTTACATACATCTGTGATAATAGTAAATCCTGGAGGTACAGGAACGCCCACCAAGTTCATCTCGGCGCAATTCGCACCCTTCCCGCCCAACTGCTCGCGCATTTGAGCATTGCCTTCTGCCTTTCCATTGCCGAAGGTGTAGACTCTTTTCTTATTGTCCATGTGGTGAAATGTTATGTATATTTATTTGTTAATTGTTTTGCGATATAGGCTCGTCTTCATCCGGGGTAGGAGAGTCCAACTCTTGAAGTTTAGGAGCCATGTTTAATATACGATTTTCCAATGTATCCTGTTGCTTAGTCCATTCTGGGTCGTTAGGATAGTCAGGAGGCATACCATAACATGCAGTCACAACAAACGACACAGCCGTTAGCATACTTAATCGTATGGCACCCTCCAAGATCCTGTTGTAACGAGAGCGAATAAACTTCATGCATTTCATAATACCTTTATTCTGAAAAAGTCTGCAAAGGTAATTCTTTTCAATGGATTATGCAAATACCAAGACATGGAATAGCAAAAATGTCTATAAGTAGATAGTATATTTTCAAAAGCAGAGTGTAAGAAATACTTACAACACAGGTAATCGCTTATTCAAGAATATTTGATAACCAACCCCACAGTGGAAACAACGATGAGGTTGGCAATATGCTTGATATAAATGAATCAGTGCCTGAGTATCGGCCGATGTACTCATATGCTGACCTAATAAACGCCATTGCCTAACTATTGTATTATCTTCTGCGGGTATAGTTTCCAATAGACTAAAAGCATGGTGCATACCCCACTCATCATGACGTGCAACGGCATATGCATATTTGTATGGGATAATAGTATTTATCAATAGAATATAGATAGAATTCTTACCTATGGGGCGAACAGGTGAAATGGAATGCAGAGAATCATCTGCAGTATAAGTGTCCAATTGAAGGATATCAACCATAGTGTTAATATCGTTGCATTCCATCAACTGTGCAAAAAGAAACTCCGACTGGTGAAGTATTTGCGCAAACTGGCGGATACGTATCTCCGGAAAGTTCTGTGGACGCAACTTAGCATGTTTCCACATACTGCCATCTATCGCTTGCAAAGAAAACTTCTGCTGTAAGAACTGATATTCAGACCATAACCTACAATCTTCTTCCGTGTGAATAGTGTCCTGCCGCAGTAAACCAGATTGTCCCAATAACATAGCCGTCAGTTGAAACAAACTATTCCGATGCTTCTGCAAGCAGGATAATGGAGTCTGTATAGCCAATGTCTCAAAGGGAACACCATTGGTGTGAAAACCAAAATTATGTGCTAACGAGATGTAAAAGGCATGCGACCAACTCTGTTGAGTGATCTGCAATAACTGACGAATCGACTCGTGCTTGCACTCCATACGTCTGTGTAACATCGTCTTGCGCCAACCATCTGTCAACATACCAGGCTCGGCTACTAACTGATGGCTGCACGAAATAGTACCCCAAACAGAGTCCATCTCACGAGCAGCAACCAGTAACTGACCAAGATAGTCTTGATTATGTGGATATGACAACTCACATTGAGCAATGGCGTGACCATCACAATCATAGACCTTCTTATCAGCATGACAAACAACATGCAAGATAACATGATTGTATGCTTTATCTAAGTGATGATGATGCTTATACCAGTCCGAAGAATAGATATGCATTTCTACATTACCGATCCAATCTTGTCCATCTATACGTAGATGCACATTTGTAAAGTCCGGACCGGCATCGCTATTATGACAGCCAACAGAGATGATTTCTATCTCGCGACCGTCTGTCGTTTTCTGCGCAAAACCAGACCATATACGACGCTGCCAGATATAGTGTAAGAGTATCTCAGGCATCGCTACAATTTCAAGTGGCTAATACGTTCCATAGCCGTACGAATAGTCGCACTCTCTCCAAAACCAGAGAAACGAACAAAGCCTTTTCCGCAAGAGCCAAAACCCTCACCAGGAGTACATACCACTTGACATTTATCTAATAACAAGTCAAAGAACTCCCACGAACCTATATCATAAGGAGTACGCATCCAGACGTATGGACTGTTTGCTCCGCCATATACTTCCATTCCTATGTCCCGAAGACCAGATAAGATCAATTGTGTATTTTCTTTGTAACGAGCAATCTGTTCACGAGTCTGACGAAAACCCTCTTCCGTCAATACAGCCTCAGCGGCACGCTCAGAGATATAACTTGTGCCATTGTATTTCGTACATACACGTCTATACCACAAAGCGTTCAAACTCACTTCCATACCAGAGCCATCATAGCTGACTAAACACTCAGGAACCACCGTATAACCACAGCGAACACCTGTAAAACCTGCTGTCTTACTGAAACTGCGAATCTCTATTGCGACTTCCTTCGCACCTTCTATCTCATAAATGGAGTGGGGGATGTTAGGGTCATCAACAAATGCCTCATAGGCTCCATCAAAGATAATCAGACTATGGTGCAGACGTGCATAATCTACCCACTTCTTCAACTGAGAGCGGGTGAGTGCTGTCCCTGTCGGATTGTTAGGAGAACATAAATAGATGATATCAGCCACCTCTTTCGGCACGGCGGGACAGAAACCATTTTTAGGTGTACATGGTAACATGAGTAACTCACTCCACCTATCTCCTAACCAATCACCTGCCCGACCATCCATCACGTTGCTATCAACATAGGCTGGATAGACTGGGTCAGGAATAGCCACACGGTTATGCTTAGATAGGATATCTCCGATGTTACCTATATCACTCCCTGCACCATCAGAGATAAAGATCTCATCTGGCTCAATAACTATTCCATGTCTTTGGTAGTCGAACTCTGCAATACGTTTGCGTAACCACATTGGACCTACTTCTAACCCATAACCATGAAACGTCTTACTGTCAGTTTGGTCATTCACTGCACGATGCATAGCCTCTATTATCACAGGAGCCAATGGACCTTGTACATCTCCTATACCTAAACGAATAATCTGTTTATCAGGATGTTTCTGTTCATAAGCAAGAGTACGATCAACAACCTCCGTAAATAGATACGAAGCACGCAACTTGCAAAAATCAGTATTTATATTCATTCTATTGATATTATCCCATCAAACACATAATTAGCATCTCCAGTCATTAACACATGATCATCCGATCGCCATATGATATCCAAGTCACCACCACGCAGATGAACGGTCGTTGACCTGTCTTGTTGTCCACGATACATTGCAGCTACTGCGGCTGCACAAGCACCCGTACCGCAAGCCATAGTCTCACCACTACCTCGTTCCCACACACGCATACGGAGAGACGAAGAACTCTCAATAGCAACAAACTCTACGTTTGTACGGTTCCCAAACTCCTTCGCACACTCTACTATCGGTCCCATCAACGCTACAGGAGCCGCCTGAACGTCTTCCACGAAAAGTACGGCATGAGGGTTTCCCATATCTACTACCACGATATCAAACACATTGGCATGAGTGTTAATACTAATTTCTTGAATATCCTTGGGAATACCCATATCTACACAAATTCGCTCTACCTTACAATCTCTTACATATAAATGCAGATTCTTTATACCTGCCAACGTCTCTAAACGCACGTTCTCCTTACTCGTGAGACCACGCTCGTAGACATACTTACCTATACAACGGGATGCATTACCGCACATCTGTGCTTCTGAACCATCTGCATTAAAGATACGCATGCGAAAATCACTCGTCTCACTCGGCATCAACAAGACGACGCCATCACTACCGATACCCGTATGCCTATTACTTATATTCCTGACAAATGCGCACCACGTCTCTGAGTCTACATCCAACAATGACCGGTTATTAGACAAACAATCCTGCACCATATCTATATAGATATAGTCATTACCCAAACCGTGCATCTTTGTAAAAACTATATTAGACGCAACATTAATAGCTTTCAATGGGACATTATCCATATCTTTACACCAATACTTATTCAATAGCTGCCCGCAAAGTTACACATTTATTTCCACCTACACAACATGGAATACATAGACATCCTATAATCTTTATGCCTCTCTTAATCTATCAATAATACGAAGAAAAAAGCCGTCTCACGACGGCTATTTTTCCACGGTATTAGTCTGTTTGATTTTTAAGGTACAAAAAAGATTGTGTCGTATCAATTTCGGGTGCAAAATTACTGCTTTCCGAATATCCACACAATACCTATTTTTATGTTATGCAACACCTTTTATACTATTCTTTAATACTTTTATGTTGTATAACATATTTTCTCTATATTCTATCTAGTTCGATGACTTCTAAGTCTGTTATCTCTGTTCCGTCAATAACAAAACGTAAGAGAGTTTGGACCACCTGCCAACCCTGTTTACCTGCAGCACCGGGATTGAGAGTCAAAAAATGCCACTGGTCATCATACTGAACTTTCAATATATGACTATGACCACATACAAACAGGTTGATAGGATCAATACCTTGACGACTATTCTCAAATATCGGTAGCAGCAAAGGGTTGTATTTACCAGGATATCCTCCTATATGAGTCAACAATACATTGATCTGCTCCACGCGAAATTTATAAGACTCACTCAGCGAATACCGCACGTCGCCGCTATCCATATTCCCGTAAACGGCTCGAGTAGGCTTAAACTTACGCAATGTCTGCAGTACATCCCAACTACCTATATCCCCAGCATGCCATATCTCATCTACATCCTCAAAATGTTTCAAGACACGAGAATCTAACAAACCATGCGTGTCACTCAGTAAACCTATATGTGTCATTTTATTTGCGAGTTAAGTGATCAATGGTATAAATGCTTAGTAATATCGTGATAAAAGCCACAGACAAAAAGAACACAATGTCACGAATATCCACAATCCCACGGGAAATACTACTATAGTGTTCTTGCAAAACAACCCAATACAATACAAAACACGTAGTTGCGCTCAGGACAAATGACACCAATTGGCTTGTGGAAAACGAACCAACAAACAAACCAATCCCAGTAAATGATGCACTCAAGAGCACCAAACCCATCATCGAACCAATAAACTGACCGCTGTCTATGTTGCCTATGGGTTCTGCCATATAGTAAACTATGAAATAATGAACAATATTCGGTAACAGGGCTAAAACAGTTAACGTCCATGCAGCAAAATACTTCCCAACTACAATACGCCACAATGCTATCGGCTGAGCACGTAGCAAAGTCCATGTACCACTACGACGCTCCTCGGAGAATAAACGCATCGTTAGTGCAGAACAGAGCAACATAAGCAACCATGGAGAGAGTTGAAAGATACCATCTACCTGAGCATAACCAGAGGCAACGATGTTCCATTGACCAGGAATGACCCATAAAAACAAACTGATAACCAATAGATACAACCCAATGACTATATAGGCTATGGGAGACGAAAAATAGTATATCAACTCACGACGGTACACCAGGCAACAGATTATTATATAGCACTCTTCGTCTTACTGATAGGAGTACGAGGGAATATAATCCAGAAAGCGACAGCCACTATCAAAGCAAAAGCCGCGAAGATATACCAACTTGCTTGCCAGCCATGCCATACCTGCACCGCACCCATTTCCCGAACACTATCGCTATAAACGAAATGATTTACAATGGCTTGTGCCGATAGCGTACCTATCGTAGCACCTAATCCGTTGGTCATCATCATAAACAGTCCCTGCGCACTGGAACGCTCCGATATACTAACCTCTTGATCCACGTACATGCCGCCGGAGATATTGAAAAAGTCAAACGCAAAGCCATAAACGACACAACTAAGCACGAACAGTAGCACACCGGGAAAACCAGGATTTCCTAATCCGAACAGCCCGAAGCGCAGCACCCAGG
This sequence comes from Acidaminococcaceae bacterium, assembly GCA_963620225.1. Lineage (GTDB taxonomy): Bacteria > Bacteroidota > Bacteroidia > Bacteroidales > Paludibacteraceae > Colicola. The sequence continues at coordinate 42,058 of CAVEZM010000006.1, forward strand.
CAAACATTGCCATCAGCATCACATTCTTGATACCGAAACGTTTAAGGAAGAATGGGATGGCTAATATACACAAAGCCTCGCATATCTGAGAGATGGAGATCAAGATATTAGCATGTTGCACACCGAAGGTATCAGCGAATTCCTCAATAGCACCGAAACTGGTGATAAATGGGTTAGCGTAACTATTCGTAACCTGCAGACACATACCTAATAGCATTGAGAATATGAAGAATATCGCCATCTTCTTCTGCTTGAACAGCCCAAAAGCCTGCAGTCCCAATGCCTCCACTATAGACTTACTTGCCACATTGCCTTTCACAGGACATGCCGGCATCGTTAGGGCATACAATGCCAAGATAAGGCTCAAACCGCCACTAACGAGAAACTGATAACTCGTTGGTTGGAATCCGCAGAGATCCACTATCCACATCGTTACGATAAATCCCACCGTCCCGAATACACGCACTGGTGTGAAATCCGTGTCTATATTCTTACCCGCTTTCTCTAATGCCGTGAAAGCCACCGAATTATTTAGTGCTAATGTCGGCATATAGAACGCTACGGAGATGGTATACAGTACAAACAACGCAGCAAACTGCACGGTATCTCCAGCAAGGATACCATACACGCCTGCACCTATCATAAACGTGCCGGCTACCGTGTGACAAAGACTCAGCAGTTTTTGGGCAGGTATCCAACGGTCTGCTACGATGCCCATCAACGCAGGCATAAACAGACTGACGATACCTTGAATGGAGTAAAACCAGCCGATATTCGTAGCCAGTCCATGTCCTGCAAGGTACGTGCCCATAGAGGTTAGATACGCTCCCCAAACAGCAAATTCGAGGAAATTCAGAAGGATGAGTCTTGGTGTGATATTTTTCATATACAAGGGTATTGGTTATTCTTTCTCTTTCAATTCTATATCAGCCGTAGCCTCAAAACGGTCTTTATCTTTCAAATAGACAACAGACACTCTCACACTGTCCGGGACATACATACCTGCCGTATCATGCACTGTTACCGATACACTATCGAGACCTACATACTCACTCCTGTAGTGATACCCGCCCTTTACATCAGTATAGAGCGTATCACGGTTAGGAGTTACCACCACCTGCATATGCTCCAACGGTTCTTGTTGGGTATTAGTTACTGTACCTTTTACCTGTAGTTCCTTATACGGAACACCATATTTGCATACACACGATACGCAACATTGACAGCCGAGAAAGGCAACTAATGCCACTAAACAGCGATTGACTAAAGATAGAAATATATTTTTCATGGTATTCTTGATTCAGTTAGAACTCACTCGTGAAATGGAACGTAATATGTTTGTAGTCGTTCTGCGCCATCTGTAACACATACGAAGAGTCTGCCATAAACACATCCCGACCATCTTTATCCGATGCCATATACTGCGCCTTACGTTTTTTGAATGTCTCCATTTCTACCTCATCATCTGACTCTATCCAGCAGGCTTTGTACATCTGCAGACTCTCCCAGCGGCACTTGGCCTGATACTCGTGTTCTAAACGGTATTGTATCACCTCAAACTGCAGTTGTCCCACCGTACCGATAATCTTACGACCGTTCATCTGGTTCACAAACAACTGCGCCACGCCCTCGTCCATTAACTGGTGGATACCCTTATCCAACTGCTTCTGCTTCATCGGGGCAGCGTTCTCAATATACTTGAACATCTCCGGTGAGAACGATGGCAGCCCCTTGAAATGCAGGTTCTCACCTGCTGTCAGTGTGTCACCAATCTTGAAGTTCCCCGTGTCCGGCAGACCAATGATATCGCCGGCATACGCCTCATCCACTGTCTCTTTGCGCTGCGCCATAAAACACGTGGGTGCCGAGAAACGCATCTGACGATTCTCGCGTACGTGTTTATAATAGGTGTTACGCAGGAACTTACCCGAGCAAATCTTGAAGAACGCAATACACGACCGGTGATTTGGGTCCATATTGGCATGTATCTTAAAGCAGAAACCCGTGAAAGCATCCTCCATCGGTTCCACACACCGCTCTATTGCCTCCACAGGGCATGGCGACGGTGCTATCTGCACGAAGCATTCTAATAACTCCTTCACGCCGAACGTGTTCAATGCGGACCCGAAGAACACCGGTGCGAGGTCGCCCGCAAGGTACTGCACCTTGTCGAACGGGTTATAAACACCACTGATAATCTCAAGGTCTGACCGCAGTTTCTCCGCATCGGTATCGCCTATCAGCGTGGCTATCTGTGGGGCGGTGACATCATCAAATCGCAGCGACTCTGTCACATGCGTCTTGTCTGGTGTGTAGAGGTCTAATGTCGATTGGAAAATGTTGTATACTCCCTTAAAACGCTGCCCTATGTTTATCGGCCACGACAACGGCCGCACATGTATCCCCAACTCTCTCTCCACCTCATCCAACAGATCGAACGGGTCTTTCCCCTCACGGTCCATCTTGTTGATAAACACCATAACGGGCGTCTTGCGCATACGGCAGACCTGCATCAGCCTGCGCGTCTGCGTCTCTACACCTTTTGCAGCGTCTATCACGATAATAACCGAATCCACCGCTGTCAGAGTACGAAAAGTATCCTCCGCAAAGTCCTGGTGACCAGGCGTGTCAAGGATATTGATGTGATATGTAGTGCCATTCGTTGTCAGCGTTGGCGTGTAGTCGAATCCCATCACCGATGTAGCGACGGATATACCACGCTGTTTTTCTATCTCCATCCAGTCGGATGTGGCTGTTTTACGTATCTTATTGGACTTCACGGCCCCTGCTACGTGTATCGCACCACCGTATAGCAGCAGTTTCTCGGTGAGTGTGGTCTTTCCCGCATCAGGGTGACTGATGATGGCAAAGGTACGTCGCCTTAGTATCTCTTGTTGGTCTGCGTTGGTCAACATGCGTTCGCTTGGGTATATATCTAAGTCGTTACGCGAAAGGGATAATACACAACAATAGCGTAACAACCCACAAAAGTACTATATTTTACCGACATACACAACCTACATGCATTTTTCTACAACTACTCCATCTAAATAGGCTCTATAATGAGTATACATAAAAAGGGACACCATGTGTAATAGGCATCCCTCTTTATTGTAGAGTTATACTATATGCGTGCTACAAGGTTACTTGCGGAGAAAGTCCTTAATGGCGAGGTGCTTGTTTGCTTTGTTTACCTTCGTGCCTTTGGCTGCGAGTTTCTGAACAGATGCTACTGCAGACTCCTCCTCGCCCTCGCTGTCATCTTCCCAAGAATATGCACCTTCGTAGGTGAAGTTGATACTGGAACCATTGTAGGAAGTAACGGCACCTTGTATGGAGATAGTGTCCGTAGCAGGGTAGGATACAACGACTTGTCCGCTGACGAAGTAGTACGAGTCGTTGTAGTAACCGTCCCCAGTGAATACGCCAAGGAAGGAAGGAGTATCGTACTCATCGGAATAATTGTAACCCGTAGAAGCGGCAACTGTACCGATTTCTTGGCTGTCGGAAATCTTGTAGGTGCCAGCGGGGAGAGCCGATGTAGCATAGAACTCAAGAGCAACGAAGGTCTCATTGTTAATAAGTTCTACATCAACTGTTTCATAATCAGTAGAATAATCATATCCGTTGAACTCGGTATATGTCTCTTTGAAAGTAGTCTGTTCGGTTGGCTCGTACTGATAAGCAGGGTCTGTCATCTTCCAATTGGTGATAGCGAACTTGTAGGTCACACCGAGATATACGACTTCTGCGTTGATGTTGTAGTTCTCTCCATTAGCAGCGATGGCGATAGAGATGGTGTCGGGGGTTACAATGTCTTCTTTGGTGGATGCTTCTGTGTAGCCAGCGATGAAACCGCAGTATGCAGTATCGATAGACTCTTCTGCCACAGAGAATGTTCCGAGAATAGAAGCTTTCTCAGGGAGGATGTCGATAGATGCATAGTAAGCCACACCTTTGTCGTCTTGACCAACCATGAGGAACTGATAATCACCATATTCCTCATAGTAGTCGTAAACTTGAACTTGAGAAAGGGCAATGTTCACAACATTTTCGGTAGTCTCCTTGTCGGTGTCTTTGTTGTCCGGTGTAGGGTCATTGTTTTGGTTGTTACACGAGTTTAGGACGATGCAGGCGAGTGCCGCCGTAGCTAAATAATAATACTTTTTCATTGTCTGTACTTGTTTTATAGTTAAACGTATTGAATAATTGTTATAGTCTGTTAGCCACATTGCGTGTTCGGTGAACCTTACCTTTGATGGTCAGATGTGCTGTGGAGAGTACGCTGTGGTCATTAACCCATGCCATGGGTTTGCGCTTGGCAGGTGCGGCAGCAGCGGTGGTTGGAGTGAGGACTATGTCGGTAAATCCGCCATAGGTCTTCTCGTCTGCTGTGCCGTAGATGAGAAATCCATTGGTCTCGGACAGCGGTGAGATCTCGAT
>CAVEZM010000006.1:46510-77153 GCA_963620225.1 Acidaminococcaceae bacterium
CGATTGTCCCACGGAGTGTTGCTTCGAGTAGCAGAGGTTTGTCGGTAGTCTCTCCGTTGTAGATGGTCGAGAGTGCCATCTTCTTGAACTGTCCGCCAATCTTCTGCACAGCGAGGTTCTGTGCAGAGATAGCCAAAGTGTTACCTGCCTCATCGTATGTGGCAGTGATACTCTTGGCATAAGGCACTCCGGCGATAGCAATAGTCCCGTCTGTCTCAGCGATAGCAATAGCGACTTTGTTCTCTGCTTCTTCGTTCAGAGGAAGACCTGTGAGCGTGAAACCACCGAGATAATCGGCTTGGGTGAAGACGATAGCCTGAGTGGCAAAGAGATAGGTCTCGGTGTATTCGCCGATGAGGTTACCATCCTGAGTCTGCACGGACAGAGGGAATACGAGTTCGGTAACCGTCTCACCATGAATGGTGTAGGTATTGACAAGTGCTGTACCATTGCCTGAAATCACAATATCTTTTCCGAAGAGAGTCTTCCCTGTGGGCTGATTGCTCGGGATAGAGATAGACCCCTCTTCAGGATTCCAGTAAAAAGCGAAGCCGTAACCATTGGCATAGACAGATGGCAGGTAGTAGAGATTGACAAACTCTGAGGACTCGCCATGCTCTGGGTCGAGGTCTATGGCCTTGCAGAGTGACTGCTCTTGCCAACGGACGTTGAAGAGTTCCGACTCGTACTGCGTGGTGGCGTAGGGTAGGGTGTCCCATTGCAGAGAAACATCGTTGAAATCGCTGATATGTACGGCAGAGACAGCACTCTGGTATTCAGCGGCAGAGAGCCAGATAGACATCTCACTACCGGGATAGGCACCGTCCTCGTAGAGGTAGATAGTACCTTCGGGGAAAGTGATGACATTGCCGTCAATGTAACCGGGATCGTATTGGTCTGTCTCACCGAGGTTGTAGAAGTTGCCGATGATAGAGCCTCCGTATTCTACGCCATATCCAAGGTCTGCACCGATGAGGAACTGAGGCATAGTAGCATTGCCGTCATTGTCGATAGCAACAACCATATTACCAACTGCCGTTGGATCAACGACATCCGATGCCCCGAACAGTGGCCACATCGGGAATACACCGTATTCGTCAGGATAGCAGTCGTCGGAAGCCACCACGTTGTATGGATTCAGCAAACGGTAACGCACGGAGCCATCGGGCAGTTCGGCTATCTGATAGTCGCAGTAGAATGGATAGTCGCTACCTTTGATGCCATAGACCGAGAAGAACCCATCGACGATAACGGCTTTCTCGATAGCGTTGGTCCACGAGATCAATGTCATAGACAGTTGATAGGTAGCCTGTTGTGAAAGGTAAGGGTTGGTGTTCTCGGCACCCACTGCGAGCGTGAGGAAGTACTCGGTACCGAGTACGGCGTTGGGGAAGGACACTTCGAAAGTGGCGAAGGAGTCGCCGTCTGCAAAGGTTACAGTCTCTGGCACAACGAAGATACTGTCGGTATTCTCGAGGATATAGAGAGGCACGATGAGTTCGCCATCGATATTGGCACGCACTATCTCTATGGTATGCGTGGTAACGCCTGTGGTAGGGTCTGCCTCGGAACCTATCTCGTCGGCATTAGGAAAGTAGATGGCGGTGTTGCCCTCTGGGAACGTGGGAGACTCTGTCCGCTGTATGTCGTTGGTGCATCCCACTAACAGTAGGGCTGCAGCTAGATAAGGTATATATTTCATTGTCTTGAATGCGTTATTGGGTTAAACTAAGCCACAGGTTGCGCTGCTTTGGGGTTGTTGTCAGAGTCGGAGATGCCATCGTTAGCCTCTATCTCACTCTGCGGAATCATCCAAAGGAGAATGTCGGATTTGGCAGGAATAGTGTATTGCCAGGCCGCAGGGTAGTAGCCCGCTCCCTCACCTTTCTCGCGGACGATAGACTTCTCGAGACGCATGATATCGAAGAATGCGAAACCCTCACCCCATAGTTCAATGCGTCGTTGCAGCCATATCTCGTCTTGCAGATCGGTGTCGGAACTGGCTTTACAGGTGTAGCCTGAGTAGCGGTAGTTCTGTACGAACTGCTCGAGGATAGTCTTTGCTCCGGCGGTGTTGCCGGACATTGCTAATCCCTCGGCTTTGATGAGCAGCATCTCCTCAGAACGCATCAGAATCCAATCGGCAGCGGCAGAGAGGGTGGAGGTGTTGTCATCTACAACGCCAAACTTGACGTTGGTGTAGGCGTTGGCAGCAGAAAAAGATGTCTTATAGGACCGGTAGTTGCTGTTGTTGAGTAGTGCCGACTCACCGTTGGCATTGAGCCACCAACCCTTGCGGACATCGCCGTTAGGGATCTTGCTGTACAGAACTTTAGTGATGGAACGTGTGGCACCGACACCAGTGTAACCGTCTGTGTAGAAGGTGGAAAGGTGCGAAGGCCAATTGATGATACTGCTCAGGACGATGTCGTTAGACTCGGTGATGATATTTGCCCAGATGACGCTGTTGGCATCGGCAGTACAGAAGTTTGGCTTGTTGGCCTCGGACAGGGTGTAAGGTGTTGCTCCTGATAGGTTAAGACACATATCTGCGTCTGCCGCAGCAGCGGCATAGTCCTTCATTGCTAAATTTGCCCTTGCACGGATACCGTACGCTACGGCTTGGTTGATATGTCCTTTGTCGGAACGTACGTAACCATTGAGTGCGCTGATGGCATCGGCTAAGTCACCGAGTATCAAACTATAGACGGAGTCAAGCGACGCACGCGGGTTGTTGAGTTGCTGATCCGTGGTAGTCTTCTCGGTGATAATAGGCACGCAGGGCTTATCTTTGTTCTCCGCACTGTAGGTGAACTGATATATCTGTGCCATGTTGAGGTAGGCGTAGGCACGAGCGGCCTTCGCCTGACCGTAGTTGTAGAGTGCCTCGCCGCTGATAGTAGCAGGGTCAAGTGCCTGCAGGGCGTTGTTGGCAGCAAAGATAACCTTGTAGAACACGGACCACATCTGCAACGCATCGGTAGAGGAATAGTCACGGTCTTTCCAATCGTAGTCGTAACTGAACCAGTTGTAGCCTATGTTGGGCGCAATGAAATCTTGTCCATTGGACTCTAATGCTATGAGTTGTGCAGCTACTCCGAAGTCATTGTGGTTGCCATAGGTCTCTCCTATTCCGGCGTAGAGTGCAATCATCTGGGCATAGATACCGTTGACATCAGCGGTGGAGGTAGAAGGATTGCTGGTGAACGCCTCTGATTTCTGCTCGGAGGTCTTGGTACCTCCTTCCGGGAAAGTGTTGAACATATCGCAAGCGGTAAAGCAAAGCGTTAGGGCAACACCTATGTATATATATGATTTGTTCATTGTTGTAGTGATTAGTGGTTAGAAAGTGAGTGTCAGACCTCCACTGATAGAGCGGATAGGCGAGTAGGTAGAGCCGGCATCAGAGGTGGCGAAACCTTGTCGTGGGTCTAATCCTTTGCGTGCCGACCAGAGGGCTACGTTATCAGCCACAGCGTAGAAACGCAGCGACTGTAGATGCAGTCTCTTCATCCATTTGGATGGTAGCGTGTAGCCCAGGGTGATGTTCTGCAGACTCAAGTAGTTGGACGACGTGAGCCAACGGGTAGAAGTGGCGTTAGTGTACTGGTCGGACGTGTTGACACGAGGCACATCGGTGTCGGTGTTATCGGGTGTCCACGAATACAGGATATCGGTATGCCAGTTCTGTCCGGCGTTGTTGTAGCCCGAGTGCATGAGATCCTGATAGGTGTAGTCGAGGATACGTCCGCCTAACTGATAGGCAAAAGCCACGGAGAGATCTACACCATAAGCCTGCAGAGAGGTACCGAAACCGCCATATACCTTGGGCAGTATGTCGCCCGTAGCATAACGGGTGGCATCCGTCCAGTCGTTGGTCGTAATCTTGTTGCCGGTGAGATTACCCTCGGCATCTTTCTCATCCTTGTACCAGAGCGACTCACCGGTTGCCTTATCTACGCCGGCGTACTCGCGGAGGTAGAGGTTGTACATGCTCTCGCCTTCCTTGTAGATGTAACTGCCGCTAATCCATGCACCGTTGAGTTCGGGCGATAGTTTCAGTATCTTGTTCTTGAAGTAGGTAAGGTTGGCGTAGATAGTCCAAGTAACCTTATTGGTACTGATGACATCACCGTGGAGTTCCAAGTCCAAACCAGCGTTGTTGACAGAACCGATGTTTACCGGATAACTGCTATATCCCATGGATGTAGGCACAGGTTTGTAGTAGAGCATGTCCACGGTACGGCGGCGGAAGCCCTCAAGGGTACCGCCGAAACGCTCGTTGAACAGCAAGAAGTCCACACCTGCATTGAAATTATAGGAGGTCTCCCATGTGATGTCCTCGTTACCTTTGTATGAGAGAGTCGTAGCAAAGTCACCGTTCGACTCGGAGAGTGTGTACTGGTCAGTGTAGAGATGGTAGTTGGTGTAACCGTCCGGCGTCAGAAGGTTATCATTACCTTGCGCACCATAACTGACCTTCCACTTGAGAAGGTTGACCATATCCTGCGCTCCGGACATCCAGTCCTCTGCATTCATGTCCCATGCTAAACCTACAGACCAGAAATCGCCCCAGCGGTTCTTCTTAGCGAAACGTGAAGAGGCGTCGCGACGATAGGAAGCAGAGATATAGTACTTGCTGTCATAGTCATACTTAGCCTGCGCTAAGATACCCATGGTTATGTAAGTGTCTGTGTATGAGGATGTACTCGGGGTGAGAATGGCGTTGTTGACCTCGGCCATGTCACCAGTGAATAACTTGGACTTGCTTCCCGACAGATACGAATAGATATACTTATAGTTCTCGTATCCCACTAATGCATCCACATTATGAACGCTGTTGAAACGGTTGTTGTAGGTGATGGTGTACAACTGGTTGACCGTCATCGTACGGCTCTGGATGACACCTACCAAACCACCCTTCTCGGCATACTGTCCATACCAAGGATTAGCGGTGTATTGATAGCGGGAACCATAGTAGGTGGCACCTACCGAGGCGTTGAGTTTCAGACCCTTATATACTTCTGCCTGTGCGTACCATTTACCGGAGAACATGTCGTTCTTGTACTGCGACTTATCCAAAGCCACTGAGGAGGCAGGACTGGACTGCGTCATGAAAGGACGTTGTACACCACTGACTACAGATACACCGTCACCATAGTCATACACGGTAAAGCCATTGTTGTCAACCATGATATCTCCGTTGGCATCGCGCACATAGAGCGGGTAGATAGGTGCTACGTGGTTACTGACATAGAACAGGTTACCGCTGGAACCCCATGTCGTTTGTGCGTCAGGATACTTCTGATCTACATGGGCATACGCCATGTTAGTGCCTATCTTCAACCATTTCTTGGCCTGATAATCCACAGATACGCGGGACGAGATACGCGAGTAGTCGGAGTTCTCGATGATGCCCGTATCATCTAAATACGATGCCGAAGCGTAGTAGTTGAGTTTGTCGGTAGAACCGGAGATATTCACGTTGTACTCCTGACGAAGATTGTTGCTGTTGAACAACTCCTTGTACCAGTTGTCAGGGATATAGGTGTTACTGCCGTCGTTGTAGCCGAGCGTAACATTCGGATTCAGTTTGCCGTTGGTACCAATAAGACGCTGACCATCGGGAACAGTATAAACCAAGTATCCTAAACCACCATTGTCAGCGTCAAGCAGGTATTTGTTGGCATATTCGTGTGCATTGATGCTGGACATACCGTTGCAGTATTGCGACATATACAGTGCCTCATAGTACTTCTCGTAGTACATACCGGCATCGGTCATGATGGAGTAGGTAGGCACGGCACGGCTGTTGCTGCCCCATTTGGCATCAAGCGTTATCTGAGCATCGCGCGAGGAACCACGTTTGGTGGTGATGAGCACTACACCGTTAGCACCACGAGCACCATACAAAGCGTTACTGGCTGCGTCCTTGAGCACGGTGATTGACTCGATGTCGTTGTTGGAAAGAGTGGAAATCATATCGTTGTCCGCCGGCACACCATCAATGACATACAGCGGCTCGTTGCTGGCATACATACTGCCGATACCACGGATACGGATCTTGGAAACCTCACCGGGCTGTCCGTTGCTTGAGATGCTCTGAACACCGGCCACCTGACCAGCCAACGCAGTCGTCACATTGCTCGTCTGACGCTTACTGATGTCGTCACTCTTGACTACAGATGCCGAACCTGTGAAAGACTTTTTTGTACTCGTGCCGAAAGCGACAACCATGACTTCGTCTAATTGGGAACTCTCTTCCTCTAATTGAACAGTCATGCCATTCTTGGCTTCGACAACCTGTGATTTCATGCCGATAAACGAAATCACTAATTTTGCTCCTTGAGCAACTTGTAGTGTGAACGAACCGTCAACGCTTGTAATGGAACCTTGTGAGGTACCCTGCACTACGATTGAAGCACCGATGACCGGCTCTCCATCCGAGGCATTGACGACTGTTCCCGTGATAGTCCGGGTCTGTCCCAGAACTAAATTGATGCCGATCGGGCATACAATGAGTAGAAGTAACAATCTCTTCATACCTAAAATTATTTATATACCTAGTGCTGCACCATTGCAACACTAAAAGTCAGATAAAATAACACCATAGTCTGTAGCACCCTACAAACTAACGCCGTGAATTTACTCGATAAACCGGACTGACGAATACCTTATTTTTACGCTGTGCTTTGCAGATTACGCTATGCCTCTATGCATCTCACATGTTGCATATTTATGTTGTACAGCATAAAATCGGCTGCAAAAGTATTACTTTGTTTTGATATAACCAAATATTATTCATGAAAAAAACGCAAATAGTATTATTTTTTCTTGTAAAAGTGTGCTTATATGATGTTTTTGTTCGTAAGAGGCGGTCTTCGATGACACTTTTATAAATCTGATACTGCTCCGGATGATGCTGTTGTCTGTCGGATAGTTTAGACTCGTCAGAATGATAGGATGTAACAGACTGATTGAATGACTAAACCCAAATTTCGGAGAAAAGGTAGGGAAGTGTAATCACCTTTCCTCTATAAGGGCAAAATGGAGGTCAAAATAGTGCCATTTTCAAGAGCAGAAACTCAGCAGCACTTGAGCAGAAGATAAGCCGATCTTGAGCAGAAACAAACCTGCACTTTTTATACCTGATTCCTACACCAATCCTATAAGAAAACTCTCCCCGTTTTTCCCATAAAACATCTTTATCCCAATTAAAGACAATTTATCTTGTTTTTACAAAGCACAACACAACCAACTCATCTCTTTACACCATCAGTCTATCCCATATATAACAAGTCCACATAATTCATCATTGCATATCTCAAAAAAAGTGAGTACCTTTGCAAGGTAAATCTGATCGCTATGTATTCACTCAACGACAACGAAGAAACCATCAAGAACCAAGTACGGCGCGACTTTTTTGCCGACTTTGACAGCACACAATGTTTCAACAACATCGACTTTTCTGTCGCAGTGCGAGAGGAGGGCACTTTTGTCCTTCCCGAGCGGGAATATCTCTTGTGGGCGGAATCCAAAGCGGGAAACAAACACAGTCTCTTTGACTCCCTTGTTCAACTCATTCTAACCATCGGCAAGGCGCGCACGCTCGACAATAACCTCCCGCCGCATTTCTTGGGTGCTTTCGATGCCGAGAAAATCGCCTTTATCCCCTTCCATGCCATTATGGAGGTTTTCAACTACAACGATTTCAACTGGAATGTTACGCCCTCCGACCACGGCACCAAGGAGTTTAAGCAACTCCACGAACTCGTCAAGCAGCAGATTGAGCAGCATTCCGCTTCCGATGGACAGGTCTATATCTACCATTTCGCCGAGGACGGGAAAGAACTGCGCAATTTTATCCGCCGCAACTTTGTCTCGGGGCGTGACAAGATTCAGCGTATCCGGGTCAATCACAACAACTTTGTTTCTATCTTCCAGAAATGGCGTCGTGAGGTGATGCCCACCATCAATATCAATTGGGACAACGCCAAGGCGCACAGCCTGCTCGAAGCCGATTTCTTCTTGGCTGACCTCATCGCCGAGAACAACCGCACTCTGCTCGACAAACTGCATGTCCTCTTGCAGGATACCCACTACGAACTTGACCGCAAGATAGATACCGACGGACTTTTCTCCAGCAAGACCGTGCAGTTCAAGGACAGGATGCAGGCGCACACCCGCTTTTGGGTGCGATATGCCCGTCCGCCTAAGGAAGCCTATTGGGACAAGATTGTCGCACGACGCGACCTGCTCGTGCCGCAAGATGTGCGCGAGCGCAAGGGGTCTTATTTCACACCCCGCCAGTGGGTGGAACTCAGCCAGCAGTATATCGCCGAGGTCTTGGGCGAGAACTGGCAGGATGAGTACTATGTCTGGGACTGCTGTGCCGGCACGGGCAACCTGCTCGCGGGGCTGACCAACAAGTACCATATCTACGCCTCCACGCTCGACCAAGCGGATGTCAAAGTCATGCAAGAGCGCATTGTGGGAATGGGACAAGGTTCAAATCTCCTGCCATCACATGTCTTCCAGTTCGATTTTCTGAACGACTCTTTCGACGACCCTAAACTGCCCGACCCCCTCCGCGACATCCTCACAGACCCCGAAAAGCGGAAAAAACTCGTCATCTATATCAACCCGCCCTATGCAGAAGCAGGAAGCGCAAAAACAGTTACCAATACCGGTTCAAATAAAGCAGGCGTGTCAAATGTTAGTAATACCTACAAAGAGTATATCTCGACATTAGGAAAAGCAGGTAGAGAACTATTTGTACAATTCTTCACTCGAATTTACTGTGAAATCCCAGGCGCGGTGCTTGCAGAATTTTCAAAGTTGAAAATTCTGCAAGCACCGAATTTTGCGGATTTCCGCAAAATCTTCCAAGCCAAACTTGATAAGTTGTTTTTGATGCCATCGTATACTTTTGATAATGTAAAAGGGAAATTCCCGATAGGCTTCTTTATATGGAAGACAAGCGATAATAATCCATTCTGCGAGATTGCGGCACAAGTGTATGAAGGAAATAAAGAACCAATATTTGTTGGCACAAAATTAATAACCTTACCACAAGGACATAGTATCAATGAATGGCTTAAAAACTACGAAGAAAATAGCCTAAAATCGGAAATTGCAGCAATGTGCTGTGTGGGTACTGATTTTCAACACCAGAACTATATAAATATAGCCACCTCAAAAGATTGTATTAAAGGTGTAGGAAATGCAAAAGGAATAGCAAAATTTGGAGTAACGCAAAGCAATGTAATCCAAACATGCATTTATCTTTCCGTTCGTCATGCAATAGAAGCCACATGGCTCAACGACCGTGACCAGTTCCTCTATCCTAACGATGGGTGGCAGACCGACTACGCTTTCCAAGCCGACTGCCTCGCCTATACGCTGTTCCACGGACAGAACCGCATTTCCCACAGCAATGCTCTTGGGGCAGGCATCAACCATTGGATACCTTTCACCGAGCGGGAACTCGACAGCCCCGACTGCTTCCAATCGCACTTTATGTCCGAGTTTATCCACCGCCCCATCCAACCCATCGCTGCAACCGTTGCACACACCCTCTTCGACAACAACGAAACCGACGGGCATAGCGACAACCACGAAAACGCCTCTCGTACTTTTGCCGACGCCTTCACGCCTGCTGCCCGCATGGTTATGGAGGCGGGAAAAGCCGTTTGGCATTACTATCTTCACTACCCCCAGTCCCCTTCCGCTCCTTTCGGCACCACAATCGATGTCAATGCCTCGTTCTATGATATCCGTGTCTTCTTCCAAGGACGCAACGACAAAGGCAAGATGAACAACGAGAGTGAAGACGCCGAGTATATGCGCCTGCTCCGCGACCTACGCCAAAAGCAGAAAGCACTCGCCCAGCAGATACAACCCAAGATATACCGGTACGGTTTCTTGAAATAGACAATACCGCACCAGCTACACCACCGGAGACACCACTGGGTACACCACTGCGGACGCGGGCGTCCCGCCTGTGGACAAGTCGCCAGACTTGCTTGTATTATGCTCCGCTTCCCCCTTCCTCTGGAGGGGTTAGGGGAGGTTTATCTCCCTGGAGAGGGTAGGAGAGGTCTGTGGGGACGTGAAGCGTAAGGCAGGTGTGCGTAGCACACTGAGTGCCGTAGCGATACGAAGCCCGGTGGGCTGAGTAGAACTCATTATCGTCCCGCCTGCGGCAAGCGACTCCCATAGATAATGTTTGCATATTCAAACAAAAAGCACTACCTTTGCACGCTATTACATAAAACAGACATAAACAATGAACGATTTTCTTCAATTTGCCACAGCACAGGGACTCAACACTATGCACGTTGAGAACACAATGCAAGCATCGGCTAACTATATCAGCCCGACTATACTCGAGGAAAGACAACTCAATGTCTCACAGATGGACGTCTTCTCAAGACTGATGATGGACCGTATCATCTTCCTCGGAACAGAGATAAACGACTATACGGCGAACGTCATACAAGCACAATTGCTCTATCTCAACTCCACAGACCCTGAGAAAGATATACATATCTACCTCAATACACCGGGCGGATCGGTGTACGCAGGACTCGGTATATACGATACCATGCAGTTTGTGGACGCTAAGATAAATACTATATGTACAGGTATGGCGGCTTCAATGGGAGCCGTACTACTCGTGGCGGGAGAGAATGGCAGACGGGCAGCATTACCACATAGCCGTGTCATGATACATCAGCCACTGGGAGGAATACAAGGACAAGCATCCGATATAGAAATAACTGCACGAGAGATACTGAAACTCAAAGACGAACTATACCAAATCATCTCTGAACACTCCAAACAACCCATAGACAAAATACGACAAGATGCCGATAGAGACTATTGGATGACAGCACAAGAAGCACTACAATACGGTATGATAGACAAGATATACGGACGAAAAGACAACAAGAAATAAACCATATCGCTACTCGTTATTCACAATGGCAAACAAACAAAAAAAAAATCAGGTGTGTTCTTTTTGTGGCAGACCTATGCCACACATGTTCAGGGGCGAGAATGGGACATTCATATGCCACGAGTGCATAGAAGCAGGACACAAGTTGATACTCGAGATGAACCACTATGATATGGCTAACAACTCAATAGCGGGACTCGAAATGTCATCACTACCAAAACCTGTACAGATAAAAGAGTTCCTCGACCAATATGTCATAGGGCAAGATGAAGCAAAGCGATACTTGTCTGTTGCTGTATACAACCACTATAAACGGATATTACAACCACACGAAGAGAGTGGAGTAGAAATAGAAAAATCCAATATCATCTTAGTAGGTTCTACGGGTACAGGAAAGACCCTGCTCGCGCGAACCATTGCCAAGATGCTACAAGTACCATTCACCATCGTCGACGCAACCGTACTCACCGAAGCAGGATATGTCGGCGAAGATGTCGAGAGCATACTCTCGAGACTCTTGCAAGAGGCGGACTACAACCTCAAACAGGCTGAGAAAGGTATAGTCTTTATAGATGAGATAGACAAGATAGCACGCAAATCCGATAACCCCTCTATCACAAGAGATGTGTCCGGGGAAGGCGTACAACAGGCACTGCTCAAACTACTCGAAGGGACAGTCGTAAACGTACCACCACAAGGGGGGAGAAAACACCCGGAACAAGAGTATATACATGTCAACACACAAAACATACTCTTTATCTGCGGAGGGGCTTTCGATGGCATAGAACGAAAAATAGCACAACGACTCAATACACAGGTCGTTGGGTTCGATACTGCACAAAAAACACAAAAGGTGGACAAAACAGACCTGTTACAGTATATCGCACCACAAGATCTGAAAGCCTTTGGACTGATACCGGAGATCATAGGACGTCTGCCTATTATCACGTACCTGAAACCTCTGGATAGAGAAGCACTGCGAAGTATCCTCACTGACCCTAAAAACGCCATCACCAAACAGTACCAAAAACTACTAAGCATGGACGGGGTGCAACTCTCGTTCGAACCAGCAGCACTTGACTATATAGTGGACAAAGCCATCGAATATAAACTCGGAGCAAGAGGACTACGGTCACTCACCGAAACTATCATGATGGATATCATGTACGAACTGCCAAGCCAAGCACAGACCCGCGAGTTCCATATCACACAAGAACTGGCAGAACAGAAACTGGCACATATCAATCCTCTGACAATGGCATAACCTCTGCCAACCTCGAACAGAGAAAAAGTGCCTATACACCGATCCTGCGCACATATACCTGGTATGTGTGGGGTGTGTTTGGTCAGAAATTAAGAGTTGGACTCTTCCCACAGATGCTTCATCCAATCTGCTAACTTCTGTTCTTGGGGACTACCCTGTGGGTGCCAGAAGTGTGTACCGACAAGGTCATCAGGTAAAAACTGCTGCTTGACAAAATGGTTAGGATAATCATGTGCATACTTATACCCTTCACCATAACCTAATTCTTCCATCAGCCGTGTAGGCGCGTTACGCAAGTGTAAAGGAACAGACAAGTCACCTGTCTGTTCAACAACTTGTATAGCCTTATCTATTGCTAAGTAAGCAGAGTTAGATTTCGGAGAGGTGGCTAAGTAAACTGTCGCCATTGCCAAAGGAATACGCCCTTCAGGCCATCCTATCTTGGTGAGCGTATCAAAACAAGCATTCGCAACAAGCATGGCATTGGGATTAGCAAGACCTATATCCTCACTGGCAGAGATAACCAAACGACGGGCGATAAATTTAGGGTCTTCACCGGCAACCACCATTCGCGCAAGCCAATAGAGAGCCGCATCTGGGTCGCTACCACGTATAGACTTGATAAAGGCAGAAACAATATCATAGTGCAACTCTCCGTCTTTGTCATAGGCAACAGGGTTCTGCTGCAAATACCGTGTCACAGTGTCGTTGTCGATAGTATGAATGTCGGCATTGGTTAACAGTTCTATGATATTAAGTAACTTACGCGCATCTCCACCGGAATAACGGAGTAGGCTATCTGTTTCTTGCACATCTATATGGAGTGAGGCGATATAGTCATCTTCTGTGATAGCACGATACAGGAGTTCCAGCAGATCGGCCTTGTCAAGAGACTTGAGTACATACACTTGACAACGACTGAGCAACGGGGTGATAACTTCAAAAGAAGGGTTCTCTGTCGTCGCACCAATGAGGGTAAT
The DNA here is from genome assembly GCA_963620225.1 of Acidaminococcaceae bacterium. GTDB lineage: Bacteria > Bacteroidota > Bacteroidia > Bacteroidales > Paludibacteraceae > Colicola. The sequence continues at coordinate 59,715 of CAVEZM010000006.1, forward strand.
AGTACCATCTTCAACGGCTCCAAGCAAACTGTCTTGTTGGGATTTAGAGAAACGATGTATCTCATCAATAAAGAGAATAGGGGAGCGACGGTCTGTCGTGGCGGCAAAGATACCACTATTCATAGTGACTATACGCTTGGCCTTATCAATGACCTCTCGCACCTCTTTGACACCACTCGTCACTGCAGAGAGCGTATAAAAAGGACGCTCGAGTTGGTGGGCAATGATACGGGCTAACGTCGTCTTACCAACACCGGGAGGACCCCATAGGATAAAACTGCTGAGATTGCCACTTTCAATCATCTGACGCAGTACCGCACCCTCACCAACGAGGTGCTGCTGACCAATATACTGATCGAGAGTCTTGGGACGAAGACGTTCTGCAAGGGGCAACATGACAATGTATTAGGATAATGAATAGTGCTGCAAAGTTACAACAATATCTCAACTTGTACAAATATGCACTATTCTATTGCTGAATGTATCGATGACCACATCACCACATATTGCGCACATTCGCTTGCCCATCCACAAAAAAATGATTACCTTTGCACCCAATTTGTAAGAGGCAAACCTTGCGAAGTTCGAACAGACAAGTATGAAAAAGAAACGTATTATCATAATAGCAGTCGTCGCAGTATGTCTTCTCATCGCTGCAGCAGCGTGTATAGAGCAGTATTATCGCCTCGAAGTATGCAACTTCATTGCTCACGATGAGCAAGGACACGGCTACTATATCTACCCGAATACATCCGCCGACTCCCTTTTGACTCTCCTGAAAAAAGACTATAACATAGGATCAGAAACGTCTTTCCATTTACATACCAAGCATCTCCACTTCCAACAACCCAAACCGGGCTACTACCATTTCCCCGCTCAGATAGGTGATAAACACCTTATCAGACGACTACAACTTGGAGAACAGACACCCATACGTTTGACTTTTACCCACAATATCCGAACACGGGCACAACTGTCGGGGGGGCTGGCGCGACAACTGCTAATGGACTCGGCTTCTATACAACAACGACTGGACTCGGTCCAGTACCTCCGCCGATACGACCTCACTCCCGAAACAGCAGTATGCTTATTCATACCAAATACCTATGAAGTGTATTGGACTATCACACCGGACCAACTCTTTGAACGTATGCACAAAGAGTACAAACGGTTCTGGAACGAAACACGACTAACCAAAGCACAAAAACTAGGACTCACACCTACACAGGTCATTACCATCGCATCAATCATTGAATCCGAAACGAACAAGGCTTTTGAATATCCTACCATCGCTTCTATATACATCAATCGCTTACGCAAAGGCATACCGCTACAAGCGTGTCCCACAGTCATCTTTGCAGTCGGTGACTTCTCTATGCACCGCGTCTTGAAACGGCACCTGAAGATTGACTCACCATATAACACGTACAAGTATCCGGGATTGCCACCTGGACCCATACGACTGGCACGCCCTACGGTGATAGATGCTGTCTTGGATGCCCCTCAAACCGACTACCTGTACATGTGCGCGAACCCCGATTTCTCGGGGACACACATCTTCTCATCATCCTATAGCAAACATGCTGCCACAGCGCGATGCTATCAACGGGAACTGAACAAACGACATATCGTACAGTAAAAACAGATTGATGCGCAACACACAACCTTGACTTAACAAGACACCACTAATGAGATACTGTCACCCTTGCTGAAAATGGTGATACGCACGTAAATAATGACGCAACTCAGAGAGCAACTGTTGTGACTCTTGCAGTATGTTCATATATAACCATGCCGTCTGTTGAGGTAAGGCAAGATCACTGCTACCACTCGCCATCGTCAGCCGATCCAAATGTTTCTTCCTGAGCTCGGAGAGTTGAACCTTATAAAGATCTATATCTTCACTCAAAACCTTAATGTCCGCTTCACTACCATTATATGTCTGCAGTGCTTTCTCAAAGAAACCGACCGTCTGGTCTGCCACGATACTCAACTCTTCAACTATATCTTCAGGCAACGGACTGAAACCATTATCCAAATGCTCATAACACGGAACGGCTATACGACGCAGACCATACAACATCTGCTCACTCGCATTCGAACAGAGATGAAACCAGGTGTTCTTCTCCAACGCTAAGGTCGGATGGATACTACGCAAACCAACCAACTCTCTCGAACGCAACTTCCTCTTCCATAACTGTATATCCTTGAGTTGTTTGCATGTGCGTTTCAACCCATGCAGGTCTTCTCTGCTTATCTCTTTACAAGTCTCTGCGTACAATTTCCTTGTCTGACCTAATATATACGCAGCACCTAACTGATGCAAGTGAAGTAGCACCCCCCATTTCCCCTCTTCACCAGTCGTACGCAACAACTCTTGATAACAATCGTCCAACGCCGTCTGCTCCTCATCGGGCTTGCTCTCCTTATGCAGACCATGCCACAAGGCAAAAATAACCAACGCCAACAAGATACATATCATCACTACACCGCCCCAATAACATAACAGACACACAACACCTGCGGCTACAAAAGCAATAGCAGCCGTCATAAACCAACCGCCGATGACGGATAACACTCCGGTAATGCGATACACAGCCGACTCTCGCGTCCATGCCCTGTCGGCTAACGACGTACCCATAGCCACGATAAAAGTGACATAGGTCGTTGATAAAGGTAACTTTAACGAAGTACCAATGATAATCAATAACCCACCCAACACTAAGTTGACAGATGCACGAATCAAATCAAAAGCCGCACCATCTTCCAAAATAGCCTCCTTCGTATTGAAACGCGAATCAATCCACTTCACCACCGAAGAAGGCAACGCATGCTCAATAGCGGCTGTGAAATGTTGGGCACTACGAACAATACTCTTGGCAACACGACTGCCACCAAACATCTCATCACCCTCTGCCTGACGACTGAGATTGACAGAGGTCTGCACCACACGCTGCGCCTTGGAAGACTTGACAAGGGCAACAACCATTACCAAACCTGAGAGAAGCAAAAAGTATATCGGCGTAGTCGCGGGTGCATTCAACGACCCCATCATATAACTGCCAGGATCACTACCCATACCATAGGATGCATAATCAGTGTATGCCGATAAGGCAGCCAAAGGAACACCAACAAAGTTAACTAAGTCATTGCTCGCAAATGCCATTGCCAACGCAAAAGTACCAAACAAAACGATGATACGGAACACATTCACACGCAATAAATACAACAACTCCATCAAGACACAACTCACAACAACAATGCAACAAAGCACCAATGCGGTGTGACCCTCTAACCAACTATTGATATGTATAGGAACCAATGGACTCTTGGCAACAACTTTTACCAACACAAAATACAGGATAGCAGAGATACTCATACCACCAAATAACCCAATAAACCACTTCAAGCGAGGAGTATAATTAAAAGTGAATAGCAGACGGGTCAACCACTGTACTACCATACCAACAACAAAAGCGATACCTACTGATAGGAAGATACCTAATATAACCTCCAACGCCTTGCTCGTGTTCAGCAAATCCGAGAAGGTCAACATGCCTGTGGAATCGGATGCAATCTTTATACAAGACAAACAAAAAGTGCCTCCCAACAACTCAAACACCAGCGATACCGTCGTCGAAGTAGGCATACCCATCGAGTTAAACAGATCCAACAACAATACATCCGTCAACATCACCGCCATGAATATGCACATCAACTCTTTCATCGAGAACTCCTCCGGTTGGAAAATACCATGACGGGCAATGTCCATCATACCATTACTGATAGCCGCACCAATGAAAACACCCAAAGCAGCCACAATGATAATGGTCTTAAACTTGGCAGCCTTACTGCCTACTGCGGAGTTGAGAAAATTCACAGCATCATTGCTGACACCTACCCACAAATCAACGATTGCCAACGAAAACAAGAAGACAATCACAATTAGATACATCGTATTCATACTTTTTACTTCTTTTGACGCCGCAAAAATAGACTCACATTGTTATGCACTTGTGTAGAAAATGTGAAGAAAATGTGAAGATGAACAAACACACTTGGCTGTCTCAGCAAAAAGCAGTAATTTTGCCTGCAAGATAATAAAAACATTATACCACTATGCAACGTATCCTCATAGTCGATGACGAGGACGATATATGTATGATATTGTCCTATAGTTTACAACAAGTAGGCTACGAAACATACACAGCACACTCCGCAGAAGAGGCTCTGCCTGTCATCGCAGAACAACAACCGAACCTCATCCTGCTCGATATCATGATGGACGGGATGTCTGGAGTGGAGATGCTACAGTATATGCAAAAACAAGGTACATTGACAATGCCCGTCATCTTCCTGACGGCCCTAAACGATGAGAATAGTGTACTCAAAGGGTTTCAACTTGGCGCAGACGACTACATAACCAAACCCTTTCACGTACAAGAAGTGCTGGCACGAGTGGCAGCAGTACTGAAAAGAACAACACAAAACACCACCACAGACACCAATAGTGAGATACTTACGTTTGAAGGGATACAAGTAAACCTGCGTGAACGTTCACTCTCTGTGGATGGACAACCGGTTCCTATGACACGCAAAGAACTGGAACTGCTGTGCTTCCTCATACGAAACAAAGGACAAGTACTATCCAGAGACCAACTACTTGCTACCGTGTGGGCAGACGGAGGCAGCTATGTACTCGAACGGACCATAGACGTGCATATCACACATCTCAGACGCAAACTGGGACGCTATGGATCACATATCGTCACCAAATCGGGATACGGATATATGTTACGCTAATACAACAACAAAATGGAAACAATATATATATGGCTTATCATCTTTGGCGTATTAGTGCTGATACTAAGTATTGTACTATATCGTCAATGGGTACAACGTCGCCTGACACAAGTCCGCGAACAGCAAAGACTAACCCTTACACAGAATATTTCGCACGAACTGAAAACACCCGTCGCGAGCATAAGAGGGGCACTCGAGACAATACTCATGCACCCGGAGATGCCTGAAGAACAACGACACCAGTTCATCGAAAGAGCATATCAACAAGCAGGACGACTGAGTAACCTCGTTGAAGATATATCAACGATCAATAAACTGGATACACAAGCACAACTCTATGACCGATTAGAATTAGAGTTATACACCATCGTACAAAATGTAGTCGAAGATGTCGCCATACGAGCAGAACAACAAGGGATAACTATCTCCTACAATGTGCCACATCACCTTATCATATCAGGCAACTATACATTGCTGTACTCTATCTTTAGAAACATAGTGGACAACGCACTTACGTATGCAGGAAAAGGGACACATATATCTATTGAATGTACCAACCAGGACCTTGAACATATCTACTTCTCTATCAAAGATGATGGACCGGGAGTACCGCCGGAGAGCCTTACACACCTGTTCGAACGTTTCTATCGCGTGGATAAAGGACGAAGCCGTAAATCAGGCGGTACAGGACTCGGACTATCGATAGTCAAACATGCAGTACAGTTCCATAATGGAAACATCACGGCACTCAACCGACCGGAAGGAGGACTCGAGTTCCGATTTTCATTGGCACGAAGAGCGATACCTGCACCTAACCACAAGAACAACTGACATCTATACCTTTCTCACCCTCCAACTCCTTTAACCAACTATAAACATCTGGAGTGACATCAATGCTTGGAGCCATAAAAGAGATACGATATCTCCCTAATTCATCAAACACGACTAAATGTATAGGTATATTACCGGGATGAGAATCGCATATCTCTGCCAAACTTTCTATAAAGTCGGGCTGAACCTGATCCAAAGGAACATCCAATTGAATATGATCGGTATGCATTCCTCTTGCATCTGACAGTAACTCAACGGCCTGTACCGCAAACTCGTATTCTGCTTTATCTGACGGCAGAGGTTTGAAGTACTTCATACCCTTCCCCCGCTGTTGTATCGTACAACTGATGAGAACAGGCACATCTTTCTTCAATAAACCTGAGTATTGTTGGTAATTACTACCAAACAACGAGAATGAGTAACTCGACGTGTAATCTTCCACCACATAACGACCATAGGGATTACCTTTCTTCGATATCTTATCCTCTGCAGAAACCACAAGACCGCCTAACAGCATCGGCTTGTCTTCGTGCTGGACAATCCATTCCATAGGAGATATGGGCTGCTCACCTGTTACGTCACTCATCTCCCCTTCCGCATCACTAACCTCTGACTCTTTCGCTTCACTGGCTTGCCTGCCTTCATAGGTACGCCAACCTTCAAAACGAGACAACTCTGACGCAGTTATGTCACACAACTCATTAACCTCAAACTCCCACTCATCCAATGGATGAGCAGACAAGTAAATGCCGATCAAAGACTTCTCCTTATTCAACTTCTCAATGACTGACCAACGCTCCACCTGAGGAATATCCGGATGCTTAATCTCTATACTTAAACCACTGTCACCAAACAACGAGTTGCTCTGTTGAACCTTGTCTTGCTGATAACGATTACCATAGCGCACTATACTCTCTAACACACTCTCTCCCCGTACATTCATACCAAACAACTGCTCACGGTAGATCGCAGTAAAACAATCAAAAGCCCCGGCGATAGCCAAACTCTCCAACGTCTTACGATTACATGCCGATAGATTAACACGCTCCACAAAATCAAAGATATCACTATACTTGCCATGCTTGTTACGCTCACTCACAATAGCCTCTACCGCTCCCTCTCCGACACCCTTGATACCACCTAAACCGAAACGGATATTACCACTCTTATTGACCGTAAAATGCATATCCGACTCATTGACATCGGGCTCCAAGACCTGAATACCAAGAGCCTTACACTCATCCATGAGTTTGGTCACATCCTTGATGTCGTCCTTCGAGATAGTCAAGTTAGCAGCCATGAACTCTGCTGGATAATGCGCTTTGAGATAGGCTGTCTGATAGGCAACCCAAGAATAACATGCCGCATGAGACTTGTTAAAAGCATACGAAGCAAACTTCTCCCAATCAGCCCAGATCTTACACAACACCTTCTCATCGTGACCATTGGCTTGCCCGCCTGCCATAAATTTCCCTTTCAACTCTTGCAGAGTAGCCATCTGCTTCTTGCCCATAGCCTTACGCAACTTATCACTCTCACCTCTCGTGAAGTTGGCCAACAGACGGGACAACAACATGACCTGCTCCTGATAGACCGTCACTCCATAGGTGTCCTTTAGATATTTCTCCATGATAGGTATATCGTAAGTCACACGTTCTATACCGTGCTTGCGACGTATGAACTGCGGAATGTAATCCATAGGACCCGGACGATACAACGCATTCATCGCAATCAAATCACCTATCACCGTCGGCTTCAACTCGCGAAGATACTTACGCATACCTGCCGACTCAAACTGGAATACGGCTACGGTACGACCCTCTTGAAACAACCGATACGTCTCTGTATCATCCAAAGGAATGTGATCAATATCTACCTTCTCTCCACGAACTTTCTCAATAGTATTCAGACACTCCTTGATAATCGTCAGAGTGATCAAACCTAAAAAGTCCATCTTTATCAACCCGACACTCTCTACCACATGCCCATCGTATTCCGTCACCAATACACGTCTCTTGCTTTCCCTGTCCTCTACACTCGATAAAGGAACAAACTTAGTCAAATCATCCGCACCAATAATCACACCACACGCATGAATACCTACCTGGCGGATAGTATCTTCCAACTGCATAGCATACTTGAGCATACTGCGTATCTCAGGCTCTCCACCTTCATATTCGTGTCGTAACGCATCAATATATTTATAGCAGTTTTTCAAATTAACCTTAGGAGACTTGCCCTTCTCATCCTTGATGTTATCAGGAAAAGCCCTGTCAGGAATCAACGCTTTCAACTCATTCACTTTCTGTAAAGGCACCTGCTGCACACGTCCCACATCAGCCAATGCCGACTTGGTTGCCATCTTACCATAAGTGATGATATGAGCCACATGAGTTTCCCCGTATTTCTTACTTACCCAATCTAATACCCTCGAACGACCAGCATCATCAAAATCAGTATCAATATCCGGCAACGAGATACGGTCAGGATTCAAGAAACGCTCGAACAGCAGATCATATTTCAACGGGTCTAAATCGGTGATGTGCAGACAATAGGCGACAACAGAACCCGCTGCACTACCGCGACCGGGACCAACACTGACACCTAACTCCTCACGGGCTGCACGGATAAAATCCATCACGATCAAAAAATAACCGGGAAAACCCATCGTCTTCATCACATGCAACTCAAATTTTATACGCTCGGACTGCTCCTCCGTCAGCACCTCACCATAACGCTTCTTGGCACCCGCATAGGTTAAGTGTGCCAAATAATCGGCCTCCAACTTGATACGGTACAACTTGTCATATCCGCCTAATTTCTGTATCTTCTTCTCTGCATCGGCTTGACTCAGCACCACATGACCGTGCTCATCACGCGTGAACTCATCAAACAACTCCTGCTCCGTTAACTTCTGGCGGTACGCCTCCTCTGTCCCAAAATCCTCAGGGATAGGGAACTTGGGCATGATAGGACCCGAATCGATATCATAGATATCTACCTTATCCACTATCTCCTGCGTGTTCTCTAAGGCTTCGGGTATATCCTGGAAAATGGACGCCATCTCCTCAGGTGTCTTCAACCACTCTTGCTTCGTATAGTGCATACGGTCAACATCGTTGACAAAGTGGTTAGTGTTCAAGCATATCAACCTGTCATGAGCCTCAGCATTCTCCTCATCCACAAAGTGTGAATCGTTAGTACAGATCACTTTCACACCATGTTTCTTTGCTAACTCCAACAACACAGGATTAACCTCCCTCTGCTTCTGATACACATCCTGATCACCACCGGGCTTATCCGTCTGATGACGCTGTATCTCTATGTAGTAATCCTCACCAAAAACAGACTTGAACCATTCAATAGCCTCCTCAGCACCGGCTATATCCCCGGTCATGATTTTCTGAGGCAACTCACCGCCTAAACAGGCAGAACTGCAGATGATACCCTCGTGAAACTCCTGCAACAACTCCTTGTCTATACGCGAAGTGTAGTTGAAAGCATCGGACATGAAACCTGCACTCACAATCTTGCATAGGTTGTGATAACCTGCCATGTTCTTGGCCAACAGAATAAGATGCCAACCCGAACGATCAATAGTGTATTGCTTCCCCTCACCGTTAACCGCCGTCTCATTACTCATCAAGTGACGGCCACGTCGGGCACAATAAGCCTCAACACCAACGATAGGCTTAAAGGGAACAAACCTCTTACCCTCCGACTCCGCTTTCTCCTTGTTCTTGCTGTTGACCTTTTTGCAATAGTCTAAAAACTCTTTGATACCATACATGTTACCATGATCGGTCAACGCAACGGCTTGCATACCGGTGCGCAGACACTTATCAACAATGTCAGGAACCTTACTCATACCATCCAAGATAGAGTAATGAGAGTGAACGTGAAGATGTGTGAACCGCATAAGATAAAAAATTGTGCGCAAAGATACAAACATCATACCACATATACAAGACCATATTACTCATAAAATGCCTGAGAAAACAAAAAGGATTTAATAGACAATATCTTTACCCAGATTTTTCTCGACTATATGGAATGACGCAAAATAAAAGACGAGTACTTCATTAGTACCCGTCTTTTTTGATAATACGTATCTATTTTAGTATCAATGCAAAAATACTCTGTCTAATACACAGCGCATCCATGCACAAAACACACTGCTTAATCTAAATAATAACTAATAGTCGTCACAACACGTACGTGCTTAACCCAAGGCTGATTTGCATCACTCTCTATAGAGAACTGACCCTGACTCGCATTACGTATGCTACCTAAAGAACAACTGGCATCGTCCGCAAATTTTTGAGCAACAGCACGAGCATTCTTAGTGGCCTCCTCTATCATCTGAGGCTTCAGATCGTTCAACCCGTTATACTGATAATCCAATGACCAATCATTGGAATTCAAAATAATACCACTGTTGAGCAACTCACTCTGACAACCTTGACTGGCTATCACCAAATCAACCTTGTCCGTTGAGATAATAACAGAACTGCTCAACGTGTACTTGTACTCCGGACGAGTACCATAGTAGTTGGCCCAATTATCCATGACCGTCGTGTTGCCCATCTGTATATCTGCAGCTGCAAAACCTTGCTGCGTCATAAACTTCGTTACAGTACCCTGTACCTCTGCTAAACGCCTATATAAAGTGGGTAGATCATTGCCATCTATCGAGAAATTCAAAGGCCAAACTACATAATCGGCCTTCACATCCTGTGTGGATAATCCCTTTACCGTCACGGCACGATCTTTTTGCGCTATACGATGGATACCTATCTCCACGCATAAACCGCATAACATCATACCAAAAGCCAAAATAGAGGCTCCAATAATTGTTTTCTTCATAATGCTTCATATTTAATTTAACTACCGGACAACATACAAAAAACATACCAGAAATTGAAATACACTACAGATTTGCATATATACGAGTTTTATCGTACCTTTGCACCGGTTTTTGCTGTGTGTGTACACCATAACGATGACAATGAAGACAATACCAACCATCCCTGCACTCCTCTCTAAACTAACATTATGCGCCATACTACTCGCACTGATGTCTTTTACTGTTGTCATCGATGCTGGACATGGGGGACATGACGCAGGAGCCATAGGACGGATGGGAATACAAGAAAAAGACCTGAACCTTGATGTTGCAACAAGACTGTCCGCCGTGATACAAGACTCTTTCCCCGAAGTAAAAGTTATTATGACACGGACAACAGATGTCTTCCTGCCCTTGCAAGCACGGGCCGACACAGTCAATAAATACCATGCAGACTTGTTCATATGTATCCATACCAACTCGGCAGAAAACAGAAAAGCATGCGGAGCAGAGACATTCATACTCGGTACAGAACGAATGGACGATAACCTCGATGTCGCTATGCGTGAGAACGCTGTCATGAAACTCGAAGAAGATCAAACAATATACCAAGGGTTTGACCCAAACTCCATCGAGAGTTATATCATCTTTGAACTGATGCAAAACCAGTATATGGACAAAAGCCTGCTCTTTGCCGAACTGGTACAACAACAGTTCGTGGGAACATTACAGCGTGCGGATAGAGGAGTACGACAAGCAGCATTCTGGGTTCTTCTCAAGTCGGCATGCCCTAGCGTGCTCGTAGAAATGGGATTTCTAAGCAATGCAGAAGAAGAAAAATGGCTGGCGAGCGATGTCGGCAAAAACGATATAGTAAACGGCATATTCAATGCCTTCGAAAAGTATTATAAGAAATGAAACATGCAAGAGAAATCAAAGTAGGTGTACTTGCTATCGTATGCCTGGGTATCCTGTATTTTGGCTTTAACTTCCTGAAGGGAATAAACATATTCTCCCCTACACGCTATTATATGGGGCAGTTCGAACAATTAAACGGATTGACAGAACAAGCACCTGTGTATATCAAAGGATATAAAGTGGGATTAGTAGAAGCCATCCAGTATGACTTTACACGACAACCGGCATTCACAGTAGCCGTCTCTATCGACAAAGGTATAAACCTACCGAAAGGCACCGAGATGGCACTCATCCCAGACGGACTCATCTCCGGCATGGCTATAGAACTCAAATTGCCGCCACTGACATCCGATAATACTACAACGGACAACTGCCAACGTGGCGATACACTACCTACAACCATTACCACGGGACTGCTCGATGGACTGCAACTCGGACTGTTAGCACATCTCGATAGCCTGATACAAGAGGCAAACGACCTTGTCACATCACTCAACAACGAGATGTCCGAAGGAAGCCTGCGCAACACGCTTGGAAACATTGAACGTATATCACGTGACCTGACGGTTAGCAGTAAGGATATACGAACACTCACACACAACCAACTGCCAAGCGTAGTAAACAAAGCAGATACCACTATCTCTGACCTGCAGACAATAGTAGCACAGGTACGGGCAGCAGAGATACAGAAGACACTGCAAAAACTGGATACGACTATCCAAACAATCAACCAAGTGCTCTCTTCTGATACTGGCACACTGGGGGCCCTACTCAATGACAAAACACTCTACGATAATCTCAATCACGCACTCGGAGACCTCGATAATGCAGTACTTAATGTGGATACTGTCGTCATGTCACTGAAGGCACATCCACTCATAAAAAAGAGAATACCCAAACACTAATATTCTGAAAGTCTAATTTATCGAATACAAAAAAAAATCCTAACTGACTGTTATCAGTATGGTTAGGATTTGTTTGTGAAACACAATACTGTGGAACGTTAATACCTCCGAACTTTGAGTATCACATACTTAAGCGTTGATAAAGTGTGTAACTGATTAAAAATCACCATAATACTCCTAACTGACTGAAATAGGACAGGATAGAACCAACCCAAAAACAACACAAAAAACACATTTGGCAGATTGATTTTTAAGCTGTACCTTTGCAATCGCTTTCGCTAAAACATAGAGGCTAAAACATCCCTCTGTGTGAAAGATTATCTCAATGACTAAGGATGTAAACATACTATGGGCAGAATGTCAGCAGATACTGCGGGACAACTTGTCGCAGAGTGCATTCCAGACATGGTTCGCACCTATCACTGCTCTACTGTGGGAGAACGATGTACTCGTACTGCAGGTCAAGAGCCAGTTCATAGTGGATTATATCGAAGATAACTATCTCGACATACTTGCACGGGTATTGCGTAAGGTCTTTGGACAGAAAGTGCAACTCGAATATCGAATATCTTTTGCAGGTAGTAGCATAGATGTACCCAGCGAGTCACTCAATAACGTACGAAGGACACCAATAACGCAACGGACTGTCAACGAACCGTCCGAGACATGGGACAACCAACTCAATCCGCAATATACATTCGAGAACTTTGTAAAAGGGGAACCAAATAAATTGGCACGGGCAGCGGCTATAGAAATTGCAAAACAACCCGGCAAGACTATCTTCAATCCTCTGTTCCTGTTTGGCGGTAGTGGGGTGGGAAAAACACACCTGGCAAACGCTATCGGTAACAAAGTGTGCGAACTGAATCCGCAAGCGCGGGTGCTGTACGTGGCAGCCAACACGTTCAAACTGCAGTTCCAGGACGCAGTCAACCACAATCGTGTTCCTGACTTCCTGATGTTCTACCAGTCCGTCGATGTGCTGATAGTGGATGATATACAGTATTTCGCTGAACTCAAAGGGACACAAGACACGTTCTTCCAGATATTTAACTACCTGCAGCAGAGTCATAAACAACTTATCCTTACCTCCGATAGACCGCCCCTTGAACTACATGGCGTGCAAGAACGCCTGCTGTCTCGATTCAAATGGGGACTATCAGCCGAGATAACACGACCCGACTACCAATTGCGACGGGACATACTTCTGTATAGGATGCATAAGGACGGTATTAAACTCAGTGATGAGATTGTAAATTATGTCGCTACAAACGTCACCGATAATATACGTGACCTCGAGGGAGTATTGGCCAGCCTGCTGGCATACTCAACACTCATGGATAATCCTATCGACCTCGCACTCGCTGAGAAAGTGGTAAGCAGACTCGTAGAACTGCATCCTAAGGCGTATGCCGCCTCCGATATTATGACCGCGGTCAGCAGACACCTCAATGTGTCGGAACAGACCATCACGGCGCGGACACGACAACGTGATGCCGTGAGAGCCAGAAATATCGTTATGTTCCTGCTTAAGAAATATACCGACAATTCTCTCGCAGAGATTGGCGCGTGTGTACGACGTGACCATGCTACCGTAGCACACTCGCTCAACACAATGGCTGATCTCATGAGTTACGATGCGGTCCTCAGGCAAGATGTCGCCACTATCGAACGCCAGATAGCCCGCTAACCCATTCCATTTGACTATACCATGCCATAGTTCAACCATATACCTATGGTCATAACTCATTACTCCTTACCCTTTATTCATCAACTCGCAACTAAATAATCCCGCTCTCATACCTTAATTCTGCATAAAAATACAGAAGAGCGTTGTGTGTGTACGACAAAAGTTGTATCTTTGCAGGTAGGTTTGAACATGTAAGTGAATGTCTTATCGTAAGAAAGAAAGATAATCCGACAAACAAAAAGCAAAAGGGAAGAATAAAAGGGAAAAATCTAATTATTGTGATGAAACGAACGTTACTACTGACAATTTGTCTGATATTAACAGGCGGACTAATTATCGCCAACACGGTCACTGCACCGGCAGATATCCCAAACTACTATTCAAGTATTGATGGTACGTCGGGAAAAACACTCTATGATGCTATATCTACTGTTACCAAGCATGGGTACTCATCGCTCGGTTATGATGGGCTATATACCGCCTATAAGTCAACCGACTTAAAGTCTGATGGAACTATTTGGGACATGTATAGCAACTGCGAGTTCTCAAATCCAGGCGATAAATGTGGTAACTACAAAGTAGAATGCGACTGTTTCAACCGTGAGCACTCTATTCCACAGTCTTGGTGGGGTGGGGGGACATCGGGGATAGGATGCGATATCTTCCACGTGCTGCCTACCGATGGAAAAGTCAATGGTATGCGAAGCAACTATGCCTACGGAGAAGTCAGTAATGCGTCTTATACCTCTAAAAACGGCTCAAAGTTAGGCTCCGCAAAATCGTTATCCGTATCAGGAAAGACTATTGTTGGGAATAGCGGTATCACCGCCACATTATCTGACAAAGTCTTTGAGCCTATCGATGAATACAAAGGCGACTTTGCACGCGGATACATGGGAGCCCTCATCAAATGGGGGACTAACCTAAGTAATTTTCCGCAAGACAATGGAACAAAGGTGTTCTCAGGCACCTACACCGCTGCAGGCTATTTTGGACTTACAAAGTACGGTGTGGCACTTCTGCTCAAATGGCACCGACAAGACCCTGTCTCACAAAAGGAGATAGACCGAAACAACGGCATACAAAAGACACAAGGTAACCGTAACCCTTTTATCGACTACCCGTACTTAGCAGAGTTTATATGGGGTAGTCACGCAGGAGAAGAACTTAACCTGAACCAATTGCTCAATTCGTCAGATAGCCGTTTCATACCCGGAGAGAGTGACGGATATCTCGGAGAAATAGTAACTCCAACCATTGACATCAGTACCTCTGAGATAGCCTTTGGAGGCGTCGCTCCTGGAGAAACAGCAACACAGACTCTCACCATCAAAGGCACACTTCTCTCATCCGATATATCGCTTTCACTCACAGGGACAAATGCTAACCTGTTCACCGTAACACCAACCACTGTCGCTGCAGCCAACGCCAACATTACCAACACAATAACTGTAACGTATAAGCCAACAACCAAAGGTATCTTCTCGGCTACACTCCATGTCTCATCCGGCATACTGTCGCAGGATATAACCCTCAGCGGTTCATGCGAAGAGATATGTACTGTCAGGTGGATGGTAAATGAGAAAAACTACACCATCGGCAACCCAACTGCAACAACCGTTGTCAATACTCGTGTCACCACACTACCGACCGCACCTGCTTCATGCAACAGCGAGAGCGAGCAGTTCGTGGGATGGACGGAAACGGAGATCAAGGTAGCACAAGAGGAGGTACCCGACGACCTGTTCTCTACAGAGGAAGAGGCACCAATAGTCACACAAAACACCACCTATCATGCTGTCTTTGCACACCTTGAACAGTCCGGCACTGCAGCACAAACACTTTTATGGACACCCGATGACAATACAGGATGGACAATGTCGGGACTATCATCTAAAACAGACTATGAAGTTATGCTAAGCGGTGCATATATCGAGTCACCGGAGATTACACTCAACGGATTAGACTCTGTCAAAGTAATGATGCGGACTTATGGAGGAACCTCTTATAAGACATTAACGATGTCATCCAACGGAAATGTAATAGGCACGATTGATGCAGAAAAGGGGAAAAATATGACACAATATCTGTGGGTAAATACGAAAACTCTCACAGGACAAGGCGCACTCAAGTTCTATAGCACTACCTCTACTGATGATACAGGACCAGGCATCCAAAGTATCACAATCTATCTGCATGGGACAACATACACCTATTCTCGCTATATAACCACCTGCGAATCAACGCCTACTGACATAGTAGATGACCCATCAAAACCTATGGTCGCAGAAAAAATTCTCTATAACGGACAATTGTTAATCCGCTACGATCGGGCAGTATATAACATGTACGGACAAAGAGTATCGTATGAATAACACAGAACTGACAGCAGCAATACGGCAACTCTGCGCCGAGAAGAACGCCATCATCATGGCGCACTACTACCAGCGCCCGGAGATACAAGACGTAGCAGACTTTATCGGCGACTCCTTAGCACTTGCACAACAAGCAGCCAAGACTAACGCCCCTGTCATCGTGATGTGTGGCGTACACTTCATGGCAGAGACAGCCAAGATACTCTGCCCTGACCGCAAGGTGCTGATACCCGAACCCAAAGCCGGCTGCTCACTGGCAGATAGTTGTCCGGCAGAGGCATTATGCGAATGGAAACAGCAACACCCCAACCATCTGGTGGTTTCGTACGTGAACACCTCGGCGGAGGTCAAAGCACTGACGGATGTAGTAGTGACCAGCAGCAATGCCTTAAAGATAATAAACCAACTGCCTAAAGATAAACCTATACTCTTTGGTCCGGACTACAACTTAGGCAACTATATCAACTCTCTCACAAAACGTGAGATGGAACTTTGGAATGGCGCATGTCATGTCCACGCACGTTTCTCTGTAGAGGCATTGCTGCAACTCAAACAGCACTACCCGCAAGCCAAAGTCTTGGCACACCCCGAGTGCAAACAAGTCATACTGAACCTATCGGATATCATCGGTTCCACCCAGGCACTGCTCAACTACGCCCGTACGCACAAAGAAGAGAAACGTTTCATCATCGCCACCGAGAGTGGTATCCTGCACGAGATGCAAAAGGCTTGCCCGGATATAGAATTCATACCTGTGCCACCCGAAGTGACGGAAGGGGTAGGGTGTAGCTGCAACGAATGTGAGTATATGCGTATGAACACGCTGGAAAAAGTGTACCTATGCCTACTCAACGAGACAAACGAGGTGTTCATCGACCCAAACATCGCACAACAGGCACTGCTGCCTATACAACGCATGCTGGATATGAGTAAGTAAAGAACAATAAACATCCAATATAAATCAATTAAACATGGCAGAAGAAAAATTGAATTTGTTGGCTGATTTTCCCGCCATCTCTACCAAGACATGGAAAGAGAAAATCATTACCGACCTGAAAGGCGCTGACTTCG
>CAVEZM010000007.1:0-4213 GCA_963620225.1 Acidaminococcaceae bacterium
CTGTGATACCTTCCTCGCTGACAGACAAGTCCTCGTAATTGGCACAGAGGTCGCGCACTTTGATTGGGCGTAAGTCAATTTTCATCATGGTTGTGTTCTACTATTGTTCTTATTTATTATTCTATTTTTACCGCAGGCGGGGCGCCCGCGTCCCCAGTAGTTTAAGGTACACCTTTATCTCTTTTTGCGTATGAGTATGCGGGCATAAGGGTCTTTCTGTCCTACGCTGTGCAGAGTTAGTTGCTTGGGCTTTGGTAGTCCTTGCTCTACAATAGAGAAGAAATGCGGGTTTATATCTATTATCTCAAATTGGTCGGGGTTGTACTTGTCCAAGAAAGTAATTGGCACGCCCATTACCCCCTCATAATCGCACGGAATATCGGTGTAAGTGTTTACATTGATAGCATCGTAGTTATCATACTTTGGATACGCCTCAGGTGTATAATGCTTGTATAGTATTAGGTCTTCGGTATGTTTTTTCACGGGCAAGTTTGTAAACCAGCAAGATGTGGAAACACGCGCCATTTTCTTGCCGTTCTCTATGTGGTGGTACTTTTCGTACGAATCGGGGACAGAAAAGAACATACCCACATTGAAATTCGTATAACCTGTTCGTATCTTGTCGGTTTGAAACATTCGGAACACCTCTTTGTAAGTGAGTGCATTCGTATTGCCCACAATCACAAACTGTTTGCCATATTGGTCAAGTTGCGAGAGATACTCCCTAAACAACGAGAACGGCGGGTTGGTAACGACAATGTCTGCCTGTTTGAGCAGTTCCACACACTCCTCGCTGCGGAAATCGCCATTGCCTTGCAGGATAGAGATAACATTCTTGTCGTTCTGCATCAGGTACTGAATATCCGCAAGATTGATTGCTCCGTCACCGTTCACATCCGTTACCTCGGTTATCTCCACTTTGTAGGCAATTTTCTTCGGGTCGTCTATGGTATCGCCAAAATCCAACAGCAACTCGTTCCCCGATACGGGCGAGCCGTTGTAGCAAGTAGCAATCAGTTTGCGTAGTCCTAATGTGTTGAAATTGAGCGCAAAATACTTGAAGAAATTGCTCTCGTACGGGTCGTCGCAATTGCAGAATACGACCTTGTCACGGAAATAGTCTTTGTAGAATTTGAGTTCTTTCGCTATATCGTCCAATTGGGTGTAGAACTCGTCTTTCTTTGCGTCTTTGGCTTGCGCCAAGTCCTTTCGTGCCATAGATTGATAGGGTTATGCAATGCTATCAATCTCAGCCGAAATAGGTACAAAAAGAAAGTGCGAACACATCTTTTCGCACTCGCAGGAAGCGTCGGAGAAACCTGCCAATAATCCCAAGATAGTTCGCACTTTCGTGCAACTACGGGATTATTGTAGGAGTTTGGACTCTCCGTGAGTGCTTTGTACTATTTCTATTCAGAGAAAATAGTTTCCGACGCTTTTTTCTTTGAGTGCGAAATAATAGCCAATGCTGTTAAAATATGTCTTGTATCGTTATACTGCTGATACGGGTGCAAAGGTAGTGAAAGATTTGCAAGTGTGCAAATGTTTGGTTGAGTGTTGAGGGGAGAGGAGGGGGGAAGCGGCGTATATACAAGCAAGTCTTGCGACTTCTCGCAGGCAAGGAGCCTGCGTCCTCACAGACCTCTCCTAACCTCCCCAGAGAGATAAACCTCCCCAACCCCTCCAAAGGAGGGGCTTACTGTTACTTGTCGCAGGCGAGGCGCCCGCGTCCCCAGTCCGACTGCAGGCGAGATGTCTGCGGACAGTGAAGATTGGTAATTTGAATTATGAACGAGTAATACGGTTACGGGCTGCGCAACTGCGCAGCCCGTAACCGTATTCAGTCCTATATCTCCCTCCTTTGGAGGGGTCAGGGGAGGTCGAAGGTCTCTTTATTTCACTTCTACGCCCATTAGTGTATATGTCTTGTCATCGCGTACTATGAGTACATGTCCGTTCCTCAGTATCTTCTTGGTCTGAACCGTGTCTATTTGTACGTTTCTGACATCTGTGGCGGCAGAGTCATAAATAATATCTATGTTTCTATCATACGAGTTTTTAGCAGCAACCACTACTTTGACATTATTGTTTGTGTCATACGTCACTGTCACTGTACCGGACACGAGGAAATAAAGTCCTTGTGGCTGTATATCGTACGAAGCGTTCAAGAGTCCCGTGTATGATCCTGTTACGCTCCTGCCAACAACCCCTGATGAAGCGGTGACAGTACCTGCTTGTTTTGTCAGGTCTATCGGATAGACTCCTGCAGCGGGCATAGTATCTTTTTGTATGACCGTTTCAGCGACATTAAATGTCATGTCTAATATACGTCCATCATCCTTTGCTAGGGCCTGGAGGTATATCACAGATTCTTTTTCCAGGTCGTGTGCAAAGAAGAATACGTAGTCTTCGGAAGTGTATGTCTTCGATAGATCTTCCTTTTCTGTATCGAAATCCAACCATTCTTTGTACGTATAGGAAGATTGGAAAGTAAAGATATAAAATATCGAATCCTCGCATAGCAAAGATGCTTCAATATTGAAGAGTGTGTCTGTCCCGGTAGCAGAAACTATGATGGTAGCGTCTAATATACCTATCATTGTGGTATCTCCCCCATTGAATTTATCGACAAACGTGTATTGATATGATATTTTCTTGTCTTCGAGATACGAGTATGTTCCCACAGGGCTATCTTTTTCAGCGTAGAAATCAATTTGCACACCTATCTGTGTGTTGGAGTAATATACATAGTAATCCTGCGTTTGGGAATCATATTTAAGCGGTTTGACATTAACGAAGGTTGTTACGATCGTGTCTTTGGCTATTGGTTTTTCGAATTTGAGATCCATTCTGTAGTACCTGAGGTCGTCTCCCAAGAGCAATCCTGTAAGCGTATTTGCAGCAGCATCAATCGTTATAGATCCGGACAAGAAACCTACAATCTTGGAGTCTATGCTCAAGAAACTGCTCGTGAAATCATCTACTGTATAGTTGCCATTGGGGTATTTATCAGATTTAAGCCAGATACTCAGTGTATAATCATTGCTACTTGCAGAGATTATAACAGAATTCAATCCCCAGTCAATCAGTGATGCATCAATATTGAGATTACCCAGTTTCACATCTACCGTATCCGTTATCTTGGGCAGCGGAGAAGTGAATTGTACGTTGTACATCACGGAGTCCGTACCAATCATATTGAAGTCTATCAGGTAGTTGTCGTCTTTTACCGAAGCATATAGGCTTGCTTTCTTATCCAGGACATGAGATTTGGTCATTGTTGCACCTTCGTTCATTACCACAAAAGTCATTGCGCTGTCCAACTGTTCTGCCGGGTGGTTATAAAAGAACGTACTATCCAGCACCATTGCTGAAACAGTGTATTTATTGTCTGCTGTCATTCCCTGCACTTTATATGATTTGGCTTGTATATCCAGCGTGGCATTTGGAATGGCAATATCTATCGTATCTTTAGGCATCAGTTGTCTCTTGAGGTATGACACCGTGATGCATGCTACGTCATTGATATAGAACTTACCTTCTATTTGGAATCCCTGCCGTGTCGGTGTGAAACTGATATATACCGAGTCAAAGGTTTGGGCAATAGATTCTTTTTCTATGCTGCATGAGGAAGAGGTCAGGTCGCAATCTTTGGAAGTATATACTCCTCTTAGTGGCGAGTTGTCATGTTTGATATACAGAGCGATGTAGTTTTTCGGGTCGTCTGATCCATCGTTAAAAGAGAGGAAGTATTTACCTGTCCATCCAGAGTAACTTTCTTTGTAGGTCAATGCTTCACCAACCACATCGTTGAAGGAGATGTTTTTTACTTCTGCCGTTTTGGCTGGTGTCTTGAGAGCAGGTATTGTTGCTCTTTCTGCCTCGATTTGGGCTAATAATGCGTTTACGCCACTGTTCTTGTCATGTTGTCTGTGTCTTTTTTCCTGCGTCACACGCTCGGTGTTTGCAGCGGGAGCGGATAGCTTGCGCCTTGTGGCGTCGGGTAAAGCAAATGCCGTCATGGCAATAGTCAGTGTCAACGATAAAATTAAATGTTTCTTCATGATAGTGTTGATTAAAGTGAATAATTGTTTGTCGGCGGCAAAAGTATGGTATATCTTTAGAATACGCAAATCTTTTGTGAATTATTTTTTCTTTCCGCATAAAAGTGCGCTAACCTTTTCATCTACACTCGTTATGGAGTTTCTTTTTC
>CAVEZM010000007.1:4223-66852 GCA_963620225.1 Acidaminococcaceae bacterium
AATATGTTATACTACAGAGTTTACAGGTTATGATAGGTGTGTTTGACAGTGGTTATGGAGGGTTGACGATATTGCGTTCGATACGTCAGGTGTTGCCTATGTATGATTATCTTTACTTAGGTGATAACGCCCGTGCTCCTTATGGTACCCGTTCGTTTGAGGTTATCTATGAGTACACTTTGCAGGCGGTTCGTTATTTGGAGAGTCAGGGTTGCAGTCTGATTATCTTAGCCTGTAACACAGCGAGTGCCAAGGCGTTGCGCAGTATTCAGCAGCGTGACATAGACCCTGAACGTTTGCGTGTGTTGGGTGTCATACGTCCGACGGCAGAGGTGGTGCCACTTCGTACGCGTAGCGGGCATATAGGTATATTAGCGACGCCTGGCACTGTGTCATCAGAGAGTTATGTGATGGAGTTGCGTCATCAGCGTGCCGACTTGGTCATCACGCAACAGGCGTGTCCGATGTGGGTGCCTCTGATAGAAGCCGGGGAGCATCTGCATACGGGTGCAGACTATTTTGTAGAGAAGTATATCCGTCTGCTATTGGCACGGGATCCCAAGATAGACACTATCATCTTGGGTTGTACTCATTACCCTCTGCTGCTGTCGAAGATAGAGGAGGTCATAGCCGGCATGGGTATAGATGTCATCACGCAAGGCGACATTGTGGCACACAGTCTTGAGAACTATCTGGGGCGTCATGCGGAGATAGCTGCTCGGCTGCAACGGTCAATGAGAGTGGAGAATGGTCATGTCTGTTATCTTACGACGGAGTCTGCAGAAAAGTTCAGGGAGTCGGCATCCTTGTTCTTAGCAGAACCGGTTATGGCACAACATGTCGAGTTCTGCTGAGAGGTGTGTGATGTGTAATTTCTAATTTTGGGTTGGGTGTTGTATTTGTGAATACAGGGTTAGGAGGGTGGATGCGACCTGTGTGTTGGTAAGTCCTTTTTGCAGCAGTCGTTGTCGGGCGGCAGTGTGTGTATCTTCTTGTTGTCTGCTGAGTGCGGTATGGAGTAGTTGTGCCAATTCTTGTGGTTGTCGTGTCGTGGTCACATAGCAGTCGGGTAGTCCTCTTGTGTTTTCCTGTACGTCTCCCACATCGACGGAAACTATGGGGCAGGAGCATGCCATTGCCTCTTTGATGACCTGTGGGCTACCTTCTGTCTTGCTGGTGAGCAGCAGGCAGTTCGCAGCACACATCAGCAGGTTGACCTCCTGTCGGGTGTAACCTGTCAGTTCTATCAGACGGATATCAGGGTTGAGGATGCTGACTGCGGCCTGCGCGAGTGGTGCATCTTTGACGGGGTTATCGAAGGCACCTGCAAAGAGTATGAAGGGTGCATGTAGTTGTATGCCCTGTTTGGTGAGTATAGTGGCGAGTTGTTTGCGTGCTTCGTCACGTGTGGTCCGTTGTTCGTCTGTGAGGTCTATGCCGCAGGGAATGATTGAGTAGTTCGTCAGGTGCTTCGTGCTTCTGCCGAGGGTCTTCTGTTTGTTTGCTTGCGAGACGAAGATGTTCCATGCTGATGCGTGCATAGCGAGTCGAGAGAGATGCAGTACGTGTTTGTTGTTGATATCGCTACCGTGGTAGGTGGTGACAAGGCGTCTTCTGTAGCTGCGCAGAGAGGGAGTGAGTCGTACGGTAAGTGCTACGAGTAGTCCACAGAGTCCATAGTGTGCATGTATGATGTCGGGTTGCAGGGTTCGTATGGTCCTGCTCAGTCGTGGCAGTTCGTGGAGGTAGCCATATACTCCTTTCCCCATGACAGCATAGCGGGACAGATGTATGTCCCGTTGCTGTATGGCAGTTATCTGCTCTTCGATGAACGGAGCGAAGTGCCCTCCTTTGTCTGCTGCTACTATGAGTAGGTGCATAGTGTGTCGGCTATACGGAGTGCCGAAGTGTAGAGGCTTGTGTTGTTTACTCTAATCCCATACTCTTTTTGATAGCGGGGATACGTGCTTGTGCAGTGGCAGTGGCCCGGTCGTAATCCTGCGGTGCAGGCATGGATGCCGGTATCTCGAAGTAGTACTTGATTTTGGGTTCGGTACCGCTGGGTCGCACGCTGATTTTCAGTCCTCCTTCGGTGAAGTACTGCAGCACGTTGTTAGTGGCGTTGAGTGACATGGTGATAGGTGTCTCCACCCATTGTCCGTTGATGCGTTCGCGTTGGATGAGTGTGGAGAAGTCCTTGGTCTTGATGACTTTCTCGCCGGCAATCTCAGTGACAGGGTGTTGGCGGTAGTTCGCCATCATTTGGCGTATCTCCTCAGCTCCTGTTTTACCAGGTCGCACCACATTGATTGTGGTCTCATGTTGGAAGCCATACTCCTTATATATGTTGAGCATGTAGTCATAGAGTGTCATGCCGTTGTCCTTGGCATATGCTGCTATCTCACATATGAGGCATATAGCTGACGGTGAGCATTTGTCGCGTACGGCGTCGTATGCGAGGTATCCGAAACTCTCTTCTCCTCCTCCGATATACTTATGTGTGCCTTCCCACTCCCGGATACGGTTGGCTATCCATTTGAAGCCTGTATATTCGTCGGTGAGTGTCACGCCTTGCCGCTCGGCTATTTTTCGTATGAGTTCGCTGGTGACGATAGTCTTGACGAGGTAATGCTCTGGGCGCAGTTTGCCGAGTTTCTTCATGTTGTTGATGATATAGTAACTATACATCATGCATGTCTGGTTTCCGTTGATGATTGTCCATTCGCCTTTGTCGTTGCGGCATACGATGGCTATACGGTCGGCGTCCGGGTCGCTGGCTACTACTATGTCGGCATTGAGTTTGGTGCCGAGTTTCATACCCATTGTCATCGCCTCAGCGTTTTCGGGATTAGGGCTCACCACTGTCGGGAAGTTGCCATCGATGACCATCTGTTCTGGTACTACGTGTATGTTTTGGAAGCCCCATGAGCGCAGGCACATGGGGATAATCTGTCGTCCTGCTCCGTGCAGTGGTGTATAGACGATGTTCAGATCTTTTTGACGGAGGATAGCCTCCTGGTCAATCATCACTGTCTTGACTGTCATCATATAGTCATAGTCCATCTCGCCTCCGATGATCTGTATCAGGTCTTTGTCGCCCCCCCGTTTCACGTCTTCCATGCGCACTTTGTTCACCTCGTTGATGATACCTTGGTCATGGGGCTGCAGCACCTGTGAGCCGTCTTCCCAGTAGGCTTTGTATCCGTTGTACTCTTTCGGGTTGTGACTGGCTGTGACGTTGACTCCTCCCTGGCATGCCAGATGACGTATGGCGAAACTGACTTCGGGTGTGGGTCTCAGGCTCTCGAATAGATAGACCTTGATACCGTTCGCAGCGAACACATCGGCTACTGTCCGTGCGAACTCGCGTCCGTGGTTACGGCAGTCGTGTCCTACTACGACGCTCACTTGGTTGCCTTTGAGTGTGGTGAATCCTCCCTCGCGTTGCACCTTGAGCAGGTAGTTTGCGTAGCCTTGTGTGGCTTGTGCCATGATGTACTGGTTCACGCGGTTGGTACCCGGTCCCATGATGCCCCGCAGTCCGCCTGTACCGAACTCGAGTGTCCGGTAGAAAGAGTCGATGAGTTCTGTCTTATCGTCGGCATTCATCATCGCCTTGACTTGTTCGCGTGTCTCTTTGTCGAAAGGCTCCTCTGTCCATATTTGGGCAAGTGCCATGATTCTGTTGAGTTCTTCGTTGTTCATAGTTATGTGTTTTTTAATTTTATCTCATTTGTTACGGGTGGCAAAGGTACGTTTTTATTTTGAAACACACAAGGCCAAATATCCAAAGGGTATTAGACGTTATGTTATTCGCAGTTAGTGACAGGGTATCGGATGTTGTCGGCGAGCGGAGGATGTGGTTCTGTTCGGCTTAATCACCCAGTAATCACCCAATAATCACCCAATAATCACCCAATTTATTAATGTGTAATTATTTATGTTTAATTATAGTTGGGTGTGGTTAGTGTGTGTGTCGGGACTTATCGGTCTGGAAGTGGAGATGGGAGGACGGTAGTGGTTGGTGCGCTGTAGCGTGGCTTGTTTTTTTGTTCGGTTTAGCGACGGCGAGTGTGACAGCGACGACGATCATGGCTATTCCTATGACAGATCGTACGGTGAGTTGTTCTCCGAATATGGTCACTCCTATGAACACGGCAGTGAGTGGTTCCATGGCTCCCATGATAGCCGTCTGTGTAGATCCTATGCGTTGTATAGCGATAGCGGTGAAGGTGAGTGACAGTGCGGTGGAGAATAGTCCTGATCCTACGCTACATCCCCAGTATAGTTGGTGCGGTGTGGTGATATTGCCTTGTACGAGCAGTCCTATAGCGAGTACGACCACTCCTGTGAGTAGTGCATAGAAAGTGGTTTTGACAGGAGGCATAGTGGTTATATGTCCTTTGTTGATAAAGACCAGGTATGCTGCATACATGACTGTGGAGATGATGACCAGTATAATCCCTATGGTGCTGACATTGGACACTCCGCTCATGTCGCACAGCACGAACACTCCCGCTGTAGCCATCAGCAGGCACAGCCATACAATCCATGATACTCTCTCGTGGAAGACAAAAGCCATGAGTACAGCAGTCAGGATGGGATACAGGAATAGTATGGTGCTGGCTATACCAGCGTCCATATACCGGTATGCCTCGTACAGTAACAGGGAGGAAAGAACCATCAGTACGCCAAGTACTGCGAGTTGTAGGGCTTCGTTTTTAGTGAGCCGGAAGTCTATATGTCCGTACAGCATGGGTATCGCCAGTAGAGGGATACTGAACAGGTATCGGAAGAACAGCACGGATATGGCATCCATTCCTTGTTCGTAGAGCGGTAGTGCGAAGAGGGGGTTCAGTCCGTAGAAAGCGGCAGCCATGATGCCACAGGTGTAGCCAACGATTTTACTATTGTTCATACGTCTTCCAAAAAGCCTGCAAAGGTAGTACTATTGCTTGAGATGGGCAAACGTTTATATTGCGTTTGGTTGAGTATTGAGAAAAAGGTGTATGGAGTGTCCTTTTCGTGCGTTGTCATTTGTGTATATTACGAGAAAGCAGTACTTTTGTGCATTGTTTCATTTTTAAGGGTAGTGGGCGTCGTTCCCCACCCGATTCGCGGTCATGGCAAATACAAAGTACATCTTCGTAACCGGGGGAGTTGCATCTTCCTTAGGTAAAGGCACCATTGCGGCATCTCTTGGCAAGTTGTTGCAAGCGAGGGGTTTTCGAGTTACTAATCAGAAGTTGGATCCTTATATCAATGTGGATCCCGGCACGCTTAACCCTTATGAGCATGGTGAGTGTTTTGTTACTGTTGATGGTCATGAGGCGGACTTGGATTTGGGTCATTATGAGCGTTTTTTGAACGTTGAGACTCACAAGTCGAACAACATCACAACGGGTCGTATCTATCAGCATGTGATAGAGCGTGAGCGTCGTGGTGACTATTTGGGTAAGACGGTTCAGGTTATCCCCCATATCACGGATGAGATAAAGAATGTGATCATTTCGTTAGGTGCGACCAATGATTTGGATTTTGTTATCACGGAGATTGGTGGTACGGTGGGTGATATCGAGGGTTTGCCTTATATAGAGGCTGTCCGTCAGATGCGTTGGGAGATGGGGAGAAACTGTTGTTGTATTCACTTGACTTATGTCCCTTACTTAGCGGCAGCCAAGGAGTTGAAGACCAAGCCTACCCAGCACTCGGTGAAGGACTTGCAGCGTGATGGTGTTCAGCCGGATATTATCGTGTTGCGTACGGAGCATGAGGTGCCGAGTGACTTGCGCAAGAAAGTGGCGTTGTTTTGCAATGTGGATGAGGATGCGGTGATACAGTCTCGTGATGCCCGCAGTATCTATCGTGTGCCGCTGAACATGCAGTCAGAAGGTTTGGATAAGGTGGTGCTACGTAAGATGGGTTTTGATGTGAGCAGTCTGCCTGAGCCTGACATGAGAGATTGGACAGAGGTGTTGCATAAGATAGAGAACTCGAAAGAGGAGGTCCGTATCGCGTTGGTGGGCAAGTATGTACAGTTGCAGGATGCGTATAAGTCGATACGTGAGTCCCTGCATATAGCGTCTGCCTATAACGACAAGAAGTTGGTGTTGAAGTCAATCTTGAGTGATGATCTGACTGATGAGAACATAGCGTCTTCTCTGGAGGGTCAGCAGGGTATAGTGATTGCTCCGGGTTTTGGTGGTCGCGGTGTGGAGGGCAAGTTCGCTGCGTTGCGTTATGCGAGAGAGAAAGGCATCCCTTGTTTCGGTATCTGCATGGGTATGCAATGTATGGCTATTGAGTTTGCCCGTGATGTGTTGGGTTACAAGGACGCCAATAGTACGGAGTTCTCTGAGGATACTCCTTATCCTGTGATTGATATGATGCAGGAGGTGAAGTGGAAGATGCAAGATGCGCGTGGCGGTATGGGCGGCACGATGCGTTTGGGTGCTTATCCGTGTCAGTTGCGTGCCGGAAGTCGTGCTGCTCACATCTATTTTGGAGGAGATGCTCCGGAGGAGATGATTATTCATGAGCGTCATCGTCATCGTTATGAGTTTAATCATCGTTATCAGGCGGAGTTTGAGGCTGCAGGTATGGAGTGTATAGGTACTAACCCTCAGACAGGTTTAGTAGAGATGATCAGTCTGAATGTGCATCCGTGGTATATAGGTGTTCAGTTCCACCCAGAGTATTCGTCCACTGTGCTTCATCCGCATCCTCTGTTTGTTGATTTTATCCGTACAGCGGCATCACAAGAATAGTATAATTACCTTTCCCCAAGAACAATATTATGCGTAGTGTTCGTATCAATGATTTGACTTTCGATGAATTTCTGACTCCCGATGACATAGCGCGTTTGGTGGATCAGGTTGCTGTTCGCATCAATACGGACTATGCCGGTAAGCATCCGCTGTTCGTGTGTGTGTTGAATGGTGCTTTTATGTACGCATCGGATCTGTTCAAGCGTATCACTGTGCCGTCAGAGATCACGTTTATTCGGTTAAAGTCCTATAGTGGGACGCAGACAACGGGAACGATACGGGAGTTGATACCTCTGCAGCAGTCTGTGGAAGGCAGGGATGTGATTATCATAGAGGACATTGTAGATACAGGTCTGACGATGCATCATTTCCGTCGCATGTTGCGTGAGCAAGGTGTCAGGTCTGTTGCATTGACCTCTTTTCTCTTCAAGTCAGACTCTTTGCTATATGAAGATGCCAAGCCGGAATATATAGGTATAGAGATCCCTACCAAGTTCATTTTGGGTTATGGGTTAGATTTAGACGAGCAGGGTCGCAACTTGGATGCGGTGTATATGCTGCGTCAGTGATCGGAGAAAAAAAGTCTCCACCAAAGGAGACTGATGTTATGCTACTCGTACTTGGTGAACAGGAAATCATTGTACGGGTAGCGTTGTATATGTATGGTCTTGACGCGTTGGTAGAGCAGTTGTTTGAGGGTCTCGATATTGGTTCTGTCAGTAGCAGAGATGAATATGCAATCGTCATTCAGTTTAGCCATCCATGTCTTCTGCAGTTCCTCGAGGGAAATGTTTTCCCGCCGTATGGGGGTGAGGTCGTCCTGTTCTTTGGGTGTATAGGTGAAAGCGTCTATCTTGTTGAACACCACGATGCGCGGTATGTCGGGTGTCACTTTTTGTGCTTTATTGGTGTTGGCTGTCCGTCCGTTAGACTGCCATGGTTTATGTTCTTGTGCCGGTTCGTTGCGTGTCAGCAGTTCATTGATTGTCCGTTCCACCACCTGGTATTGTTCTTCGAAATTGGGGTGCGATATATCCACCACGTGTACGAGTAGGTCTGCCTCCCGCACTTCGTCGAGTGTTGATTTGAACGATTCTATCAGGTGATGTGGCAGTTTTCGTATGAAGCCTACTGTATCTGAGAGCAGGAAGGGGAGGTTGTCTATTGTGACTTTGCGTACGGTGGTATCGAGTGTGGCAAAGAGTTTATTCTCGGCAAACACATCCGACTTGCTAAGGATGTTCATGAGTGTTGATTTGCCCACGTTGGTGTATCCCACGAGTGCCACTCGCACCATTTTCCCTCTGTTCTGCCGTTGTGTAGCCATCTGTCTGTCGATCTTCTTGAGTTCTTCGCGTAGCAGTGCAATTCGTTGTCCGATGATCCGTTTGTCGGCTTCTATCTGTGTCTCTCCCATACCACGTCCGGTGAC
This sequence comes from Acidaminococcaceae bacterium, assembly GCA_963620225.1. Taxonomy (GTDB): domain Bacteria; phylum Bacteroidota; class Bacteroidia; order Bacteroidales; family Paludibacteraceae; genus Colicola. The sequence goes on from CAVEZM010000007.1 coordinate 12,423, forward strand.
GCCTCCTCCTCGTTGTCTGTCGAGGTGTGACCACATACGTGTCAGTCGTGGTAGCATATATTGCAGGTGTGCCATCTCTACTTGTGTCTTGGCGTAGGATGTCTGCGCCCGTTGCAGGAATATCTCGAGTATGAGTATTGTTCGGTCTATCACTCGGACAGGCACAGCATCTTTCTCTGTAGCGGTGTTGATGGTCTTCTCTATGTTGCGCAGTTGTCGCGGGGATAGTTCGTCATCGAAGATGAGGAGCGTGATTGGCGTGATATCTGTATCCGTATGTGTTGTTGTATGGGTGCACGTTGCGTTATAGTGTTGGATATAGTCTTTTATCTCCTGCAGTTTACCTTCTCCCACATACGTTGCTGTGTTAGGTTGATCTATACGTTGCACGAAGCGTTTGGCGGGTGTGATATGGTTGGTGTCTGCCAGGAATGTCAGTTCGTCGAGGTATTCACATGTGCGTTCCTCTGTTTGGTTGGGTGTGATCAGTCCCACAAGTACACCTGTCTGTGTTATGAATGATGGTGTTGTGGTGTTGGTCGTTTGGTTGTTTTTGTTTTCTGTCATTGTATTTTTAGTGTGCTTCTAACCAGTTATGTCCGACTCCACAATCTGCGACGAGCGGTACGGTGAGGTGTACCACGTTCTGCATCTCGTACAGTACTATCTCCCGTACTTTCTCCAGTTCATCAGTAGGTACATTGAAGTTCAGTTCATCGTGCACCTGCATTATCATCTGTGCGTGCATCTGTTCTTGTTTCAAGCGAGCATGTATCGTTACCATGGCTATCTTGATGATGTCTGCGGCGGTGCCTTGTATAGGTGAGTTGACGGCATTTCGTTCGGCGAAGGCGCGTACTGTGGCGTTGTGTGAGTGGATATCCGGCAGGTATCTTTTGCGTCCGAACAGTGTCACTGAGTATCCGTGTTGTCGCACGAACTCTTTCTGCTGTTCGATATATGTCATTATTCCCGGGAAAGCGTTGAAATAGTCGTCTATGAGTTTCTTGGCTTCTGTGCGTGAGCAGTCGAGTTGTTGTGCCAGTCCGAAAGATGATATGCCATATATGATACCGAAATTGGCTGTTTTTGCCCGTCGTCGTTGTTGCGGTGTCACCTGTTCGATAGACACATTGAATATCTTAGCAGCCGTAGCAGCATGCACATCCTGTCCGAGTCGGAAGGCTGAGAGCAGGTGTGGGTCTTGCGAGAAGTGCGCCATGAGTCGTAGTTCTATCTGCGAATAGTCGGCAGAGAGGAAGACACATCCCTCATCGGGTATGACTGCCTGTCGGATGAGTTGTCCCCGTTCGGAGCGTATGGGTAGGTTTTGCAGATTGGGATTGGAGGAAGATAGCCGTCCTGTAGCAGTTACCGTCTGGTTGTAGGTGGTGTGTATCTTGCCGTCTGTGGGGTTGATATAGGTTGGTAATGCTGTTATATAGGTAGATATGAGTTTCTTGAGTTCTCTATAATCCAATATATGTTTGACGATAGGGTGTCTGTCTTTGATGGTCAGCAGTATCTCTTCGGAGGTTGTGTACTGTCCCGTCTTGGACTTCTTGGCGTTAGAGTCTATATGTAGTCTGTCGAAAAGTATCTCTCCTACCTGTTTTGGCGAGTTGATATTGAATTGTGTCCCTGCCAGGTTATATATCTGTTGTTCGATAGTCTTGAGTTCTTCGGTCAGTTGTTGTTCCGCCCTATGTAATATATTTACATCGATACGTACTCCTGCTTTTTCCATGTCACGCAGGACATCCATTAGTGGTAGTTCTACCTCCTGGTATAGGTTCCACAAGGCGTTATCGGCTTTTAGTGCATCCCAATTGGTTGGGATATCAGGGTTATACGCCACCTCCGGGTTGAGGAGATAGGATGCAAGTCGTCTTTTGCTGTCCTCGTTTACCGGTTCGTTCGTAGCCGGTGCGATATGTGTCTGTGCATTGATCGGAGCGAACAGGTCGAGTGTCTGTTCTTGTGGTTTGGTGGTTATTTTTGCAGGTTGCGGTGCCTGTTTGAGTAGCGAGTTGAACTCAAGTTCTTTGTATATAGTGGTCAAAGCGTCCCAGTCTCGCGGTTGCAGGCTCAGAGTGTGTTCGGAGAACTCTATGGGTACATCTGTGCGTATGGTTGCCAAGAAGCGAGAGAAGCGTATGTTGTCTGTCTGTTCGGTTATTTTTTTCTGTAGTGCGCCTTTGAGTTGGTCAGTATGTTCCAACAGGTTGTCTATCGAGCCGAACTGCTGCAACAGTTGTACTGCTGTTTTCTCGCCTACTCCTTTGCATCCAGGTATATTGTCACTGGCATCTCCCATCAGTCCGAGTAAGTCAATCATCTGTGTTTGGTTGTTCAGTCCGTACTTGTTGCACACTTCTGCGATGCCCATCTTCTCAAAGCCTCCGTTGTGGCGTGGGCGGTATATGTATATATGCCGGCTCACGAGTTGTCCATAGTCTTTGTCGGGTGTTGCCATATACACTTCCATTCCCTCTTTCTCGGCTTTGTTTGCCAACGTGCCTATGACGTCATCCGCCTCAAAGCCAGGCACTTCGAGTATTGTGATGTGCATTGCTTGCAGTATCTGTTTGATATAGGGTACTGCTCGTCGTATATCTTCGGGTGTCTCTTGTCGTTGTGCCTTATATTGTTCGTACGCTTCGTGTCGGAAAGTGGGTCCTTTCGGGTCAAAGGCTACTCCTATATGGGTAGGTTTAAGTTGTTTGAGCAGTTCTTCCAATGTGACCACAAATCCGAATACAGCCGAGGTGTTCTCGCCTCGTGAGTTGAGTCGTGGTGTACGAATGAACGCGTAGTATGCACGATATATCATGGCATACGCATCGATGAGGAGTAGTGTCTTCATGGGTTTACCAGTTGATAGGTTGTTGTCCGTGTTGTATGAGGTAGTTGTTTGCTGCAGAGAAGTGTCCGCATCCTATAAATCCCCGGTAGGCACTGAGAGGACTCGGATGAGGAGCGGAGAGTACCAGATGTCGTTTGCGGTCGATGAATTGTCCTTTGCGTTGTGCATACGCTCCCCATAGCATGAACACCAGATTGTTGCGGTGTTGGTTGAGTGCTTCGATGGCAGCATCGGTCAGTTCCTCCCACCCTTTCCCTTGGTGACTTCCTGCATGGTGTGCTTCGACGGTAAGTGTGGCGTTCAGCAACAGCACCCCCTGTTCCGCCCATGGGGTGAGGTCTCCTGCGGTCGGGATTGGTTTGCCTATATCACGATTGAGTTCGCGGTATATGTTTTCGAGAGAAGGAGGGACAGGGACACCTTGTTTGACGGAGAAACATAGTCCATGTGCTTGTCCGATATCATGGTAGGGGTCTTGTCCAATGATGACCACTCGTACCTGATTGAACGGGCATAGGTCGAATGCTCGGAATATCTGTGCGGCAGGGGGAAAGCATTGGTGTGTCTGATAGGCATGCCGTACGAAATCTGTGAGCAACTCGAAATAAGGTTTATCAAATTCCAGTTGCAGTACTTGTCGCCAACTTTCCTCTATGCGCACGTTCATCTTACTCGACAATCAGCATAGCATCGCCATAGTCGCCAAAGCGATATTTCTCTTTAGTGGCAATGTTGTATGCGTCCATCACTAATTCATACCCTCCGAAGGCCGCTACCATTATCAGTTGTGTAGAGACAGGAAGGTAAAAGTTAACAAAGAAAGCGTTGGCCACGGAGAAGTCATAAGGCGGGTATATAAACTTGTTTGCCCAGCCGTTGAACTCTTTTATCTGTCCGCTTGCACCCACTACATATTCGAGTGCCCGCATCACTTCTGTTCCTACTGCGCATATACGTTTGGCGTTCTGATGTGCTTTTCCCACTGTGTCAACTACTTTCTTGTGGATAATGACCTGCTCGCTGTCCACCTTGTGTTTGCTCAGGTCCTCAACCTCTATGGCCTTGAAGTTGCCCAGTCCGACATAGGAGGTGAGTGTGCAGGTTTCTACTCCCCGTATTTCTAATCGTTTGAGTAGGTTCTTGGAGAAATGCATACCAGCAGCAGGTGCAGCGACAGCACCTATATTCTCGGCGAAGATAGTCTGGTAGCGTTCCACATCCATCGTATCCACAGGGAGGTCGTAGAAGACTTTCTCATACTCCTCGCGTGTCTGCTCATCCATGGGGCGTTGTATATACTTTGGAAGTGGTGTTATTCCCATTGCATAGAGGTGGCTAATGAACTCGTCATCATCATAGTCAGATAGGAAGCGTAGAGTCCGTCCGCGCGCTGTGGTGTTATCGATGACCTCAGCCATAATTGTTGCATCTTCGTCGAAGAACAGTTTGTTCCCGATACGGATTTTGCGTGCGGGGTCAACCAGCACGTCCCAGTAGCGGTTCTCGTGTTGTAGTTCTCGGAGTAAGAACACCTCGATATTGGCGAGAGTCTTCTCTTTCTTAGCATATAACCGTGCGGGGAACACCTTTGCATCATTGGCAATGATAACATCTCCCTCGTCAAAATACGTAGACAGGTCGCTTACCATCTGGTGTTCAATCTTTCCGGTTTTGGTATGCAGCACCATCATACGTGCCTCGTCTCGAAAGCGACTTGGGTATTGGGCTATCAGTTCTTCGGGAAGTTTGAATTTGAAATTGCTCAGTCTCATCCTTTTATATTCTTATCTAATTCCTTATTTATCATTTCTGTAAACTGTTCGAAGGTCATACAATCTTCGACACGTATGTCACCTATTCGTGTGCGTCGGAGTGCTATCAGGTGTGCTCCGCTATTGAGACGTTGTCCAATGTCACGTGCCAATGCGCGTATATATGTTCCTTTAGAGCAGACGACACGTATAGTCAGTTGCATAGTTACCGAGTCAAAATGGAGAATCTCTATCTCATCGATGACTAATAATTTGGGTTGTAGTTGTATTTGTTCTCCATGCCGCGCCAGTTGGTATGCTCTTTTCCCGTCCACTTTTACTGCCGAGAATACCGGTGGTATCTGCCATTGTTCGCCTAAGAACGTGGGTATGACGTCATCTATCTGTTGTCTTGTTATATGTGATGTCGGATAGGTATGGTCTATAGGTTTCTCTAAGTCGAATGATGGTGTAGTGGCTCCGAGTTGCAGAGTCGCCACATACTCTTTGCGGTGTGCTTGCAGTTGGTCTATCAGTTTTGTTTTATGCCCTGTGCAGACTACGACGACCCCCGTGGCAAGCGGATCTAATGTGCCAGTATGCCCTACCTTAAGTTTTTTGAGTCCCAGTTGGTGACATATTAGCCACCGTGTCTTGCTCACGACATCAAAACTTGTCCATCGATAAGGCTTGTCAAATGCCAATATCTCTCCCTCAACAAAGTCCATACACGATAGCAAATATACCCATGCATAGGCAATAAATAGCAAAATATATCAGTTTCTGTTTGCGTACTATATTTATCATAAACCGGCATGCAAAGCACCCTGTGATGAACGCAGCGAGGAACCCTATCAGCATTGGTAGCAGACCGAGTGTAGTGTTCATTTCGCCACGAAGCAGGTCCAGTAGTTCCAAGAAGGCTTCTCCGAGTATAGGAATAAGCACCATAAGGAAAGAGAATTGTGTGACGCTCTCCTTTTTTACCCCACAAAGCAGCCCTGTCGCAATAGTTGTTCCACTGCGACTTAACCCAGGTAATACAGCGACGGCTTGTGCTAATCCTATAATGATGGCGTCCTTGTATCCAACTTCATGTCCTGGAGTCTTACGATGTCTGTTAAGCCATTCGCTAAGATAGAGGAGAACTGCGGTAAGGCATAGGCATATACCGACAAGCAAGAGCCCACGTCCGAATAGGCTCTCAACATAATCTTTGAAGAACACTCCTACGATGAACACGGGTATCATGGATACCATAATCATTGCTACGTAGTTCTTCTCCGCGTTCCATCGGGTGGTAGTGAAAGTGCCACGGAGTAACGCCGCCACCTCTTTCCACAAGACAACAAGTGTAGATAGCACAGTGGCAGCATGTACCGTTATCGCAAATATCAGGTTCTCTTCTCCTGCTGTACCCAGTAACGCCTGTCCTATTTCAAGATGTCCCGAAGAGGAAACGGGTAAGAACTCTGTTAGACCTTGTATGCACCCCAGTATAAGTGCTTCCCACCAACTCATTTCTTCTTAGGTTTATATAGGATGGCAACTATCATCAAGATAAATCCGAGTAAGGATATCATAGGTCCAAGCGTGATACGGCGGAACGAGAATATATCAGGATTATACTCTGTTGCACCGCTTGGTGCTCCAACCATAAGTGCAAAACCTATTATGATAATGACAAGGCAGATAGCTATGAGGATAGTATTGAACTTAGTAAGATTATATTTCATACATTTTGTTTATTTTCATTCGTATATATCTGTTCGTTGCTGCCCACGAAGCAAAGAAAGTAATCAGTACTCCTGTTACAAGTACTACAGCCAAGATGATTGTAATATTCTGCCAAGTAAGAGGGAATAGGTATATGCCTATGCTCACCTTGCAATAATAGAATACACCTGCAAGAACTATCAGTGCGAGTACAGCCGCCTCTATGCCCATACGTATATTACGTCGTATGAATGGCCATTTGATAACCCAAGGTGTAGCTCCAACCAGTCGCATTGTGTTGATGAGGAAACGCTTAGAGTACACTTGCAGTTGGATAGTATTACTAATAAGTACCAGCGCAATGATGAGCAATGCTAAAGCAACAGCAAGCAAGATGACAGAAACCTCATTGATATTGCTATCTAACATTCGCACCACATCTTCTTGATATATTATTTTGTCTATGTATGGCAGTGCATTTAGTTGCTGTGTGATGATGTCGATGCTATCCGATTGGGCATACGGAGCATTGAGGTGTAACTCATAAGCGTCTGTAAGGGGGTTGTAGCCGAGGAACTTCTCCGGATCTTCTCCAAGGTTTTGGATATGTTCTTGGAGCGCTTCTGCTCGTGATATATAGCGACAATCATGGCAATAAGGTGCATGTTCGAACACTTTTCCAAGCCGTGCGACCTCATCAGGAGTAGCCGTATCGGTTAGAACAACAGACAATGCTATATTCTCACGGATATGTTGAACAAGACTATGTGCGGAGAGTAGCACAATACACTCAAGTCCTACTAAACACAAAACCAACGCGATAGATATCGTGGTGGTAAGGTACATATTGAAAAAACGATGATGTTGTTTCATTTTTAGTAGGCTATGTATTTGTTGTCGGTTGTTAGTTAAGGCAGCAGTCGTAATCGGTAAGATCACTTAAGGATATAAAATTAGAATATGGTTGCCCAATGATATAGTCAGGCAACCATATTCTATACTTAATACTCCCACAGGTCTTGTTCCGTACTCAGCAATTCCCATTCTATACGTGTCTGTTCTTTTTGTATCTCTTCATAAGTCGTTGCGTATTCAGGGATCATACGGTCATACATATTGCTCTCTCCGACCAGATAAGAGGTATATAACTTCTTAGCAAAGAACTCATCATACGTAACGCGTTTGGTGTCATTCTTACGTGGCATAATATATTGTTTTGCCATATAAGGTCGGAAAGCATCAAATGGAACCCAGAACAATATCTGCCCATAGAGTGCTTCCATGATTGGCATGTCATCATAGTACGTCACGTTATCTGTTTGCATAGGAGCAATTGCCATAATCTTGGTAAAGAGGCGTGAGTAATGTCTATCAAAGAAGATTATCTCTTGTACCATATATTTGAGTTGGTTACGTACGAAACCTCTATAAGAATAGTTGTTAAAGGTCATCTTTTGATTGACAGAGTCATAGTTGAGCAACATATAGTCAGATGTTGCGATGTCACCATCTCCGAGTTCTCCTTCACGGTCAGTGTTGAGGATATTAGGTATTCCATCAGGAGTTATAGGAGGATTGGTAAAGTATGGCTTTATATCACCCGGGTCATTTGCTTTAGCGTATATAGGTAACCCATCTTGTATAGCATTCAGCATCACCTTGAACAAAGAACTGTACTGCGGGTCTTCCGGTGACACAGGTGTATAAAGCTGATAGTTCTGTTTGAATCGCATATCTATGATACGATACACTACGCGTGACCACACTACATCATCTGCTCGATGGAAGATACTAACAAGTGTATCCGCAGACTGAGACAGTTCTTGCGTTTCAAGACGCACTATTCCCATATCATCAAAGAACGAGTTCACACGGTGTTGCGCAGTTGCTACGATAGTACCAAGTAGAGCAAATGCTATAATACAAACTTTCTTCATAATTGTGTACGTTGTTTATTTTAGTTCGATGGGTAGTCCACGAAGTTGTACTTCTTTTCCGTCAGGTCCTACTGCTTTAATATATTGCACGTTGACCATATTGCCTTGTTTTAAGTTTTGCATTGCCTTAAGACTTTTCTGGTCGAACTTATTTCCTTTGACAGCAAAAGCCTGCCCGTTGGGGAACTTAACTTGAAATCCTGTAATCTCAAACTTGGCTTGTACTAATCCATCCGGTCCATAAGAAGCCACTATTCGATTGGATTTATCAATAAGTTGCTTGCGGGTTATGCCTGTTCCATCAAGCAATTGTCCGTTGACTTCGATGTAAGCATCCGGACGGGGCAAGTTCTTCACACGATATATGTGCGAGCCCATGAGAGATTGTTTGCCATTGACTTCTGCATATACCTCTATTTTAAGATTATCAGGAGTCCCACTGGCAGGTTTGATAATCCATATTCCTTTGCTCTGCGTTACAGAGGCACCGGCGCATTTGACTTGCAGTTTGTGACTACTAACTCCAGGTACAGATATTGAGAACGGGTTATCATAACCACGATACATAATGTTGAGATCCGTATTAGATATGGTAGCACTTGGTTCTCCTACCGTGTATTCACGCTCAAACGGCAGGTATTGCATTACCCCCTGTTGATCCAGATATCCTATCTTACCTTCTATCTTATGTGTTCCAACAGATGTTGTCACAATCTCATAGACGCCTGTGTTGTCTATCTTCTGCCCATTAACGATATATTCAGGAGTTTGTGTAGAGTCTATAGCAGCGAGAATAATCTGTGCTGTATACTTATTTCCTTTTATTACGTAGTCAGATGTTGGGATGACATAAGCATTGAACTTATTAACACGCAAGTCACTCGCATCGGTGGCGTCAAGCAGTGCCATAATGGATTTGCCTTCGCAATTCCTGATATCATTTTGCAGTTTAGTCAATACTGTTATCGAGGCACACATTGGCATCTCATGGAATATGGCATCCTCCCATGAAACGACTTGTCCTTCCGCATTAGTTCCATCGGCAATAGAGAATGTAGCCTCCAATTCGGCATCAAGAGCTTTTGTATCTCCTGTGATATTCTCAAGGAAATTGCGGTACTCGACAATCTTCTGTTTCAAGATAGCCGCATTGCCATCGTTGATAGCGTATTGTTGCGGGATATTCGTATCATCTTTTTTGCTAATATCTCGTACTTTCGCTCCATCTTTGGCTCTTTTCCCATCTACCATACGAACCATCTCATCCTTGAAGTTTTGCACATATGCATAAAACTCATCAGACTTCTGTTTCACAAGCATGGCTTTATCATACCACTCTTTGATCTTATCCGGGTTCTTCTCCAAAGCAGCAGCAAACTGAGCATATACGCTTTCATTACTGCTGACTGTTGTTTCTATTGTTGAGTGCAGGCTATCATCAACCTGCGTATATCCATTCAAAATAGCGGCACTGACATTTAGTGCTAACATAGCGGTCAGCACTAAGTACATCATTCCGATCATTTTTTGTCTCGGGGTTTCCGGACAGTTTTTTGCTCCACCCATAGGTCAAATTACTATTAACGGTTTACAATGGAAGATGACCGGATAGTTATGCCAAAGCATTGAGCATATTACCATATACCTTATTCAGGTCTGCAACCTGCGTTGCCAACTTCTTAACACCTATCTCGTATGCTTCTTGACTCTTGATAGCCTCTGCGGTAGCATCAGTCATTTTTTTAACATTTGCAGTCAAAGCATCCACCTGAGCGGAAGAAGTTGTCACCTTATCCGTTTGTGTATGATAAGCGTCTACTTGTGCTTGTACAGCCTTAACTTGCAATTCATATATAGCATTCAGGTTAGCAAGCTGACTTGCAATTGTTGTTATTCTTTGTTCATATGCTTTGGTACCAGTAGCAACCTTTTGCATATCGGCAACTACTTGCGCATAAGTTGCACTTAAGTTTTCTCCTTGTTCACTGATAGCCTTCCCAGCGACAGAGAACTTGTCAGCAGCCTCAGTAGCTGCCTCCATTTTCTCGGTTAATTTTGTAGTAGCCGTAGCGACCTTTCCAAATTCTGAAAGTTGTACAGCAGTTTTTGCCAATTCATTGATTCCGCTACGTAGTGACTCCATATCTTGTTCGCTTAAAGCGGGTACATTGGCCTGTTTCTTGTCTCCTACTGTGTCTCCACCTACTCCTGCACCAAGCAAAGATGGTCTTGGGCGTGCCTGAGCTGCCTCAAGTATTTCTGGTTTCGTACCATATTCCAATAACTGTGGGAACACATTTCCCCAGTGGAATTCTGGATGTGGTTTCTCGAAACATCCTATCATAAACAGGAATGCTTCTGTGATCATTCCTGTCATAAGGATTGGACCTGCTCCAGGGAAGTGCATTATCTTGAACAAGGCTCCTATAATCACCACGGATGCACCTAGAGAATAGACGCAGTTAACGACTTGCTTACCTTTATAAGACTCATACGCGTGCATGAACTTGCCCCATGCTGTTTGTTTGTGTTTTGCAGTACCTTGCTCTGCCATTACTTCTTTTGCCATATTAGTTTGTTTGATAATAAGTTCTTGTATTGATAATCAATCTCCCATATACGAACGTACGCAACGGAAACCTATATAAGAACGGCTCTCGTATTGATATTCATAAGAGCGAACACCGCATTGCAGATAATAACTGACATCTTTCCAGCTCCCCCCTTTAACCACTTTACGCTTGAGGATGTCCGGGTCTGATTTCCGTGCCATATAAGGGAAATCCGGGTTCATGTCATGAACGCTCACATTTGCTGCACTTGAAAAAGACGAAGAGGTCCACTCTGCCACATTCCCAGCCATATCGAATAATCCAAAGTCATTGGGTCTGAATTGTGCTACAGCCATTGTTGTTGTACCTGTGTCATCGCCATACGCTCCACGATAAGGTTTGAAGTTTGCCAAGAAACATCCAGTTGCATCTCTTGCATACTTGTCTCCCCAAGGGTACATCGCCATCTTACGGCCACCACGTGCAGCATACTCCCACTCTGCCTCCGTAGGTAAACGGTATGCATTTGCTAATATTTTCCCCTCTGTAGCGAGCAGGTGAGAACGCCAATGGCAGAATGCCTGTGCCTGTTCCCAAGTGACACCTACAACAGGGTATTCTGCATACCCAGGCATACTAAAATAACTATGCAGAAGTGGGTCATTGTATGAGTATTGGAAGTCACGCACCCATACCAATGTATCCGGGTAAACGCATATGATAACGTTAGTCAAGATGTCTTTAGGTTCGCGCAAAGGTCGCTCAATAGTCTTGGAGAATATCTCATCATCCTCTACCCAGAAAGTATCTACACGTACCATAGCACCTTCTTGATAGCGACCACGAACCACATCAAACTTGTTTTTATACAACTTTGCCTGATCTATATTTTCCCAAGTATAGTTATAATGCAGCATTGTGGTACGCAGAGATCCCTTTCCCTCATCGTAAAACATAGGGTTAAGTGCGTCAGCTACAGGGTCATCCATAATGAAACGTTTCTCCCAAGGAATCTTTTTCTTCCAATTGATTGGTGCTACTTCTTCGTCTGTTTCAAACTTAGGCTTCAGTACATATTCACTCTCTACACCATCTTCTCCTATCAATAACGTATATGCAATAGAGTCACGCACCCAGTTAACAAACTGATGATACTCATTATTTGTAATTTCTGTTTCGTCCATCCAAAAAGCATTCACAGTAACCATAACATTGTTATCTTGTTGGTTAAAGATAGCAGATTGGGTATTTGGTCCCATAAGAAATGATCCTTTTCGTATAAACACCATGCCATAAGGATTGGCTTCTTTGAAAGATGTTCCTTTAACAGCGCCAACCAGTTCTCCTGCGGGTTTGTTACAAGCCATCAGACCGATTGTTAACGTTAGAATTGGCAATACTTTTGTTACCTTCATATTATGTTTGTACTTTATAATAATTTCATAAATATCTAACACTCTTGTACTTATTGGTTCGTTTTGGCTTCAAAATATTGAACCCATATGCCAAGTATATTTCATGCGAACCGTACGTCTCACGTATTAACCCATTTGCCGGTAATTCATACGTGTACCCAAGTTGTAAACCATTAATAATATCCACCCCCAATAATATATTTACACTCCCTGTTATCCGATATCCTAACCCAAACCGATATCGTCCTTGCAGTTGTGCCAACATAGTCAGATTAACGTCCCACGACCGGAAATCCGTCTGCACCATGGCACTCGGCATAAGCACCCATTGTTCATTTCGCAGTTTCCAGTTGTATCCGCCTGCCACATACATTGTCCCTCGCACTCCGATCTCGGTTCTATCGCTCCATTTGAGTTTAGGTTGAGTAACGTGTCCGTAACTAACTCCAACCCACCATGTTGGCATCGCATAATACACTCCCAATCCCAGGTCAAATCCCATACCCGACACCCCCTTTTCACTACTTCCCGCAGCAATTGGTATCGCATCGTCAGTGGTCATGTGGTAGGCATTGTCCTCGCGTTGTGCTATATTGCTCAAATTCACGCTATCCACAGCAAAACTTAAGTTAATAAAGCCGAGGTCTGCTCCAAGACTAAGCCATCCTTTCCCCAGTCGTATTCTATAAGCATACTGCATGTGAAAACTCTGATTGGAGAACAACCCAAATTGGTCATTAATGAACCGTACACCAGCACCATGCATTGTCTTCCCGATCACAAACGGTGAAGAGAATGAGAAATAAGTTGTCATTGGCGCATCGTTAATACCCGTGAATTGTATTCGATGACTACCAAATACTCTCATCAACCCTCCGTCTCCTGCCGCTGCAGGATTATAGGTCGGTTGCGCAAACATATACTGCCCTATCTGCGGATCAAATTGTGCTCGTATGACTATCGCCCAGCCGAACAACCCACATAATAGAACAATACATCTTCTCACACACTTTTATATTTCTTTTCTTATTTCCTATTCAACAAAGACTCAATACTCCTCTTCGTCAAAGAAGAAATCATCTTTCGTAGGATAATCAGGCCACAAGTCTTCAATGGAATCGAACACTTCCTCATCATCCTCTATCTCCTGGAGATTTTCAATAACCTCCATTGGTGCTCCTATGCGTTGAGCATAGTCCAACAACTCTTCTTTGGTTGCAGGCCAAGGAGCATCTTCAATCTTTGTGGCCAATTCGAGAGTCCAATACATATGCGCATCTGCTACAAAATTTCCGCGCAAAGGTAGTGAAAAATTTCAAGCACACAAAACTTTTTGCACTTTTTCGTTATTTTTCCCAAGTCACTATCTCTATTTGTTCGTTCTGTCCCATCCAACGTGCCAGTACGAAGCAATAATCACTAAGTCTGTTGATAAAAGACAACACCTCAGGACACTCTTTTTCCTCTGACTCTATCAATCGGATTATATTACGTTCCAAGCGTCGCGCTATAGTGCGGCAGACATGGCATCGTGCCATACTCTCGCTACCAGCAGGTAGGATAAATGCTCGTACCGTAGGTAGTTCTGTTTGCATTTCGTCAATCCACTTTTCGAGTTGCTCTACATACTCGATAGAGAAAGATATGTCAGATCCTGCCAGTATGGCTCCAATGTCAAATAACCGATTTTGGATCCACCGTAAGTTAATATTCACATCCTTTGCCCACACATGGGAGTTTTTTGTAACCCCGCTACGCAACAAGCCAAAGAAACTGTTCAGTTCATCGGCCGTACCGTACGCTTCAAGTTGTAAACATGATTTACTAACTCGTTTCCCTGTGGCTAAAGAGGTCTGCCCCTTATCACCGGTTTTTGTGTAGATTTTCATAAGCGTAATTTATAATGTTTACGTAAATAATTCGTATCGAAAAATACTATTCCCATTTTCCACATATCCATTGTGGTTGTAACGATGCTACATCTACATATCTCGCCCCATGCTCGTTTCATTTCCGGACTATGATATATGTCATCTATCACGACCACGCTTTTAGGATGTATGTGTTGTCTTATCGTATCAAAATACATCATTGTTGCCTCATAAGTATGGTTTGCATCTATAAAAGCAAGGTCTACTACAGCGGGCAAGTTATTACAAAGCGTTGTATTGATATCTCCCTCGACACATCGGATATTATACAACTGCAGTTTACTCCAATTCTCATACGCCTCTTTTGCTACATCATGACATCCCTCAAAAGTTATAACCTGATTGCGACTATCTGCGCTTGCCAGATATGCTGTTGTTATGCCAAGGCTCGTCCCAAGTTCAATAATATGTAGAGGAAGTTTGTGTTGCTCACGTGCTTGGTGCCCCATCCAATTGACTAATCGAAATAGCAATTGAGCATAAATACGAGGTTCCAGGCTGATGTGTGCGATGTCCCGTACTGTTCTTTGTGAAGCCATAGTGTGCGTACGATTGCCACTACCATAATCCACGTACGTTAATACTTTTGGATCGCACAACATAGCGCACCTGCGCTGTTCGATGTCTGACCAAGCATAATATGTATGTGAATCATACATTACCATTCGCACCCATTCAAAGAGATAAGGAGAATGGATGTTCTCACCGCCAGTGTTCCTGGCGGTCACTATATGTATTATCCACGTACATATCTGATATAAGCGGTTTTTCAAATTCATAAGGCGCACAAAGGTACAACTATTTCACAGAACACACAAGTAGTACCTCTTTTTCAATCACAAGTAGTATTTGTGTGGATGCAAATATTTGTCTATCTTTGCAACGTTAAACGTTGCTCGTGCTATGGTATTAAACTACATCTGGATAGGTCTAATTGTATTGGCGGTCATTATGGGCTGTGTACAATTCTTTTGTTTTGGGCAGAGCGATGTGTTCTCTCTTATTTTAAACTCAAGTTTTGTGTCCGCCAAGAATGGCTTTGAGATTTCCATAGGTCTGACCGGAGTATTGTCTTTATGGATGGGAATTCTCAATATAGGAGAAAAAGGAGGAGCCGTAGCCACATTATCAAAAGGAGTCACACCATTTTTCAGCCGTATCTTTCCTGAGATACCCAAGAAGCACCCAGTCTTTGGTACTATGTTTATGAACATCTCTGCTAACATGTTAGGTTTGGATAATGCTGCAACCCCTGTGGGATTAAAGGCTATGGGAGAGTTACAAGAGTTAAATACTGACAAGACAAGAGCAAGTAACGCCATGATCATGTTCGTAGTATTGGGTGCAAGTGGTCTAACCCTAATACCTACGACCATTATGGCCTATCGTGCTCAATTGGGTGCTGCCAATCCTGCTGATGTATTTCTACCTTTGATGATAGCTACCTATTTTTCCACATTAGGTGGTCTCATTGCGTGTTGTATTGCCCAACATATTCGTATTTGGGATAAGGTGATATTGGGTACTATCATTGTCTTAACCACGTTAATTGGAGGCTTATTATACGTAGCGCATTTTATTCCAGAGTCCACGTTGAATGCATTATCCGCACTAATTGCTGCTATTTTACTGTTAGGGATTATCTGTTGGTTTATTATTCAGGCCTCCATCAAACATATCAATGTATACGATACTTTTATTGACGGTGCAAAAGGAGGCTTTAAGACAGCTATCAGCATTATTCCTTATCTAATTGCTATATTGGTTGCTGTTGGAATGTTCCGGGCCAGTGGGGCTATGGAATTGGTGGAACAAGGTCTGCGGCATTTGTTTACTTGGTTAGGTATTAATCCTGAATTGTCTGCTGCTGTTCCTACCGCTTTGATGAAACCTTTATCCGGTAGTGGTGCTCGAGGGTTGATGATAGAGGCGATGACCACCTATGGTGCAGACTCGTTGGTTGGACGTGTATGTTGCATCTTACAAGGAACGACGGATACTACTTTTTATGTATTGGCCGTGTATTTTGGTAGTGTCGGAATCAAGCAAACGCGTCATGCTGTAGCCTGTTGTTTGATAAGTGATTTTATTGGTATTGTAGTCGCCTTTATGGTAGGAAATATATTTTTCGGATGATAACATTTGAATGTGTCAATGTGCCTATGCCTTGTATAGACAAGGAAGTGTTACGTCGTTGGATTCGCTCTGTAGCAGCAGACTATGGTTTTGCCGTAGGTAACGTAACATATATATTCTGTAACGACGAGAAGATATTGGCTGTCAATCGAACATTTTTACAACATGATTATTATACCGATGTTATTACTTTTGATTATTCAACATTCTCTTGTGTGAGTGGAGATATATTCATCTCATTGGATACAGTCAAAAGCAATGCAGCAACATCAGGTACTTCATTTGAGCAAGAGTTGTATCGTATCTTGATTCATGGCATTCTCCACTTAACAGGGCAAGGCGATAAAACTCAAGAAAGCAGGGAACAGATGACTGTCAAGGAGGAAGCAGCACTCGCTAAGTTACCTCTCTAAGACAGCGAACAGTACATTTAGACTATATGCTTTGTATTATTTCCCCTTTTTCTGTGATATTTTTGCGTCTATGAGAAAAAATATGTACCTTTGCACCGTTTTGACTTTGAACATATACATTACTAAAATCTAATACATTTATGGCTAAAGTTTATCAGGCTAACGAGATTAAGAACATTGCCTTGATGGGTGGCAGTGGTTCTGGCAAGACAACACTGATGGAGTCCATGCTCTTTGAAAGCGGTGTGATTAAGCGCCGCGGCAGTATTGAGGCACAATCCACAGTGAGTGACTATTTCCCGGTAGAGAAAGAGTACGGATACTCCGTATTCTCTACAGTTTGTAACATTGAATTTGCAGGTAAGAAATTGAATATCATAGACTGCCCAGGTTCAGATGATTTCTGCGGTGGTGCCGTTACGGCATTACATGTGGTTGATACTGCCGTGATTACCCTTACCGCCAACGGAGGAGTAGAGGTTGGTACGCAGAACAATTTCCGCTTGGCAGAGAACGCCAAGAAACCTGTGGCGTTTGTTATTAACAAGTGTGACCACGAGAATGCGAACTTTGAGCGCACGGCGGAGTCGCTGAAAGATGTGTTCGGCAACAAAGTGGTGCTGATACAATATCCTGTCAATCAAGGTGCAGGTTTTAATGCTGTTGTGGATATATTAAAGGGCAAGATGTTGGTATGGAAAGCCGAAGGTGGTGCCCCCGAACTGAAAGACATTCCTGCGGAGGAGCAGGGTAAAGTGGAAGAGTTGTTGGCAGCACTCCACGAGATGGCTGCCGAGGCAGACGAGGCTCTGATGGAGAAGTTCTTTGAGGAAGGGACATTGAGTCCAGAGGAGACCTTGCGCGGTCTGAAAGTAGTATTTGACAGTGGTGATATGTATCCTGTTATGTGTACTTGCGGTGCTAAAGATATGGGTGTACGCCGTCTTATGGAGTTTCTCGGTGAGATGACGCCATCGGTAGCCGATGCACCCAAGCCTGTTACTATAGACTGCAAAGACGTCTCACCAGATGCCTCTGCTCCGACATCGCTATTTATCTTCAAGACTTCTGTGGAGCCGCACATCGGGGAGGTAAACTATTTCAAAGTCATGCAGGGTACGGTACGTGCGTCCGACGATATGCAGAATATTGACCGCGGCAGCAAGGAGCGTATCTCGCAGTTGTACAGCGTGGCCGGTAGTATCCGTATACCGGTGGACGAAGTAGCAGCGGGTGACATAGCCGCTACTGTAAAATTGAAAGATACCCGCACAGGTAACACATTGAACGCAAAAGACTGTGAGAATCAATATCCGTCCATTATCTATCCAGAGCCTAAGTACCGCCGTGCTATTCGCCCTGTAACAGAGAGTGATAGCGAGAAGTTGAGTGCCTTGCTCACTCGTATGCATGATGAAGATCCGACATGGATAGTGGAGCAGTCAAAAGAGTTGAAACAGACGATTGTCAGTGGTCAGGGAGAGTTCCACCTGCGCACATTGAAATGGCGTTTGGAAAACAACGACAAGATGATGGTTCAGTATGATGAGCCTAAGATCCCTTATCGTGAGACTATCACCAAGGCAGCCCGTGCTGACTACCGCCACAAGAAACAGTCTGGAGGTTCCGGACAGTTCGGTGAGGTACACTTGATTGTTGAACCTTACGAGGAGGGTGTTCCTGTAAAAGAGGTGTATAAGTTTGGCAATCAAGAATATAAAATATCTGTCAAGGACACACAAGAGATACCATTGGAGTGGGGCGGTAAGTTGGTGCTTATCAACTCGATCGTGGGTGGTGCCATCGATGCACGCTTTATCCCTGCTATCTTGAAGGGACTGATGGACCGTATCGAGCAAGGACCATTGACGGGTTCGTACGCTCGCGATGTGCGCGTCATCGTCTATGATGGTAAGATGCACCCCGTTGACTCGAACGAAATCTCGTTCCGTTTGGCAGGACGTAACGCTTTCGCAGAGGCCTTCCGCAACGCCAACCCGAAAATTCTTGAGCCTATCTACGATGTAGAGGTGTTCGTTCCGAGCGATATGATGGGCGATGTGATGTCAGATATCACCGGTCGTCGTGGTATGGTGCTTGGTATGGAGACAGAAAAGAACTTCACCCGTCTAAAGGCGCAAGTACCCTTGAAAGAGATGTCATCGTATTCGACCACGCTGTCCAGTCTCACGGGCGGTCGTGCTACCTTCACGATGCATTTCAAAGACTACGAATTAGTGCCTGCTGACGTTCAGGATAAACTCATCAAGGAGTATGCTGACAGTCAGAAAGAGGAGGAGTAATTTTACATATACTTTCCAATAAATAGACACTTTGGAAGTATGTACAAGTAGTTGTCTAACCAATCATTAGACAACTACTTTTTCAAAAGACTATAATTTAAACGCTATTACACACATTATGTCTAAAATAACCAATTGTAGGCGTTCATTAGTTCTACTAATATATGTTACTTTGTTTTGTACTGTTCCCTCTCAAGCGGTGGTGAATGATGATGCTTTAGGGGATGTTGTCACTGTTCGATTTTCTGTATTAGGAACGATAGAGAAAGAAATGACTACTGATGAGAATGGTCTTGTTTCTCTCTATTCCCCCTCTACAACATACGAAGGTAAAGTCTTTGTTGGTTGGAGTACTATGTCTATTTGGGGAAGTACTGATATTCGACCGACGACTATGGTTGATATTGGTACTGCTACCTTCACCGAGTCTATGACTCTATATGCTGTTTTTGCATGTCAGAACGGAGGTAAGGGAGAAGAACTATTTGATGATTTTAATTCCTACATCGCTAACTATAGTTCTTACCAAAGAACAGTACCCTCATTTTTTGGAATATGGTCTATCACACAAGGACTTCCTGCCGATATCCAAGATGTGACGAAAGTGATGGGTTCAAAGTCTATGGTATTGCAATGGAATGATCTCAAGTCAAATCCTACATTAGTGACTCAACAGAAAATACGAGGACTAACAGGCTTCTCTTGTAAGATTGCTACGAGCAAGGACAATCTTTCTTATGTGATTCGCTACTCCACAGATAGCATCCATTGGGTTAGTCTTTTACCTAGGACCGGGGTGCATCTTGGTGACCGCAAGGCTCGTGTGGTGTTAGGAGAATTAGAACAACCTACGGATGCGTTCTTAAAGTTTGAAATAATCTCCGGGGAATCCAAAGCACGTATGTATATAGATGATGTTTCTATCTATTCACAACCTTACCCTAAGTGGTATAGCCATTACTCAACGGATAGTGTCAGTGTCAGTACTGCCCGACTAACATACGATGTCAATGGAGGAACAAAAGATATTCCTTCTGTAGAAGGGGTCAATCGGTCCGTGTTATTGCCTACACCCAAGCGTGGAGATATTCCTTTTTTAGGCTGGAAAGTCATAGGAACAGAAGAGTTCGAAGGACTCTTTCCTGACAGTGCAACATACCTTCTAAATCACGATGTGGTGTTAGAAGCACAATGGGGTATGTGTCTTTCCGGTCGTCCATTGGATATTGTAGATTGGAGTTATGAAGGGATTGTTATCAACATGAATGGACATGAGGTTAATAATGGCGTTCAGTGCAACGGCACAACATTGTCGGAGGGTAACTATTCTGGTGATAATACAGCGGGTGATAGAACATTCTTTATTCCTACAGATGTTATGGGTCAAGAGGCAGCAAACAGTGGTTGTGATATCAAACTATCCATCCATTGGGATTTCCCAGCAACAGGGTGTACGGGAGAAAGTCAAGATTCTTCCATCTGCTACTATAGGGTACCATACATATATTCTTCGAACAATGCCATTATAAGTTCCGATATCGACAAATGCGATAATATCGTTGTCCATTCCGGTCGCGTCATTCTGACACAAGACTTGCATGTACAGTCCGTCAGCATCTACCCGAGAGCCGAATTGGTGATAGGGAAAGGTGCCACGTTAACTTGTGATGCGATGTACTTAAGGACAAAGCCATTTGATATAGCACTCTTGACCAACCAGGGACAGTTGAATGTGACGCAGATGTACTACACACGTATCTGTGCAGATGAGTCTGCTTACTATCACCTTTCTCTCCCGTTTGATTCTGATATTGCTGACGTGCGTCTGAGTACGGGGGACACGTTGGAGTATGGTGTTAATTGGCTTCTCAAACGTTACGATTCGGCTTCACGAGCGCAGTATGGTTTGGACGATGAGAGTAATTGGGTAGCATTGGGGCGCAATGACAAGATAGGGGCTTGCACTGGTTATACATTATTGTCCGGGTCAAAATGGTATCTTGAGTATTGTTTTCCTGTCAAGTATCGTTCTCACAGTGATGAAGAGGCCGTATATGTAACCTCACATCGTGGAGATGCTTCTGACAGTAACCCAGCACATGGAGGATGGAGTTTCCTAAGCCTTCCGGGAACAGGTGTTTATACGCCCACGAAAGAAGGTTGTCCAGAAGACTATATCAAGGTGTCTGAATTGCAGGAGGATAATTGTACGTATGCTCAACATATTGTTACGTCTGTGATGCCTGCCAGGCCTTTCTATTTCCAGACACGTCAATCGGGGTATCTGACTTTTGGTGAGCAATTAACATTTCAGCCACAAGACGTGCCGTCTTCTGTAGCAAGTCAGCAGCAGAGTGAAGATGAGAATGTGTGTAATACACAGTGGTTGATCTTAGCATTGCGTGATAGTGCTGGTATGAGTGATAGCACCCATTTCTATATCCATCCTTCTAAATTTAGTAATACATACGAACCTTCGTATGACTTGATAAAGATGCCCTATTCCAAGCAGTTTCCTGTTGTATTTAGTATAGCAGAAGATGGAGATAGATGCTTTAATGCCTTACCGGATGCTACATGCGAGAAAGGGGTCGCATTAGGTTATAATGCACCTAAAGCTGGGACATACACACTATCGGTACACGAGAACCAATATGTCAACAGGTTAACACGTGTGTATCTAACAGACAAGCAGACAGGGACACTATTTGATTTATTGTCCGACTCCTATACGTTTAGTTCGGTAAAGGGAGAGTTTCGTGATCGGTTTATACTGCGAGGTGACCTTGTGAATTCCGGAGTCGGGACGGATATAGAAGATATTGCTGCAGGCAATGCACAAGAACAACAAAAGTTTTTGTACAATGGTCATGTATATATCATTCGGGAAGGGAAAGTATATGATATATTAGGGCAGGTTGTTGAGTTATAGTCGTAGCACAGTTTGTAATCAGATGATTATAATGCGATATGTTTCGAAATGCGGCGTTAGTATAGGTCCCCTGTCTGTGTGTTGAAATCGGGCACAAAGATACTACATCTTGACACTGTATTGTCAGTTTAGGGTAGTTTCGTGCAGTTTAATTTGTTGTAGCCGGTTGCAAAAACAGAGCAAAGTGGGGCTCACTGCCTTGCGGAGTATCTCATAATCCAGCCAACTCCTTGGGGGCTGCGGGTATAGTGATTGCAGGTGTGCGATATGCTCTTTGACTTCGGCACTACGGTCTATGCTGATAGTTTTATTCAGTGCTTGAATAGTATTGTGGCAGTATTGCAACGATAATGTCTGTTGCTGTAGGAGGTTATCCTTTTCCTGCAATTGCATATCTTTCTGCTTCAGACTTTTTTCCCGATATCGATGTGAGAGGTACACGATGCCCGATAGCACGGCGCAGCAGGTTAATGCGATGGCTAACCATATCTTCCATGGTCGGAACGGGTGTGGTGAGGCAATATAGGTCTGCTATTTCACTACGGCTTGGGCATAGCCTTCGCATTGAGTGGAGAGCATATTGCTGTAGTCCTGACGTTGGTGTGAGTATGCGGCTGTCAGTGCTGTATTGTTTTCGTTTTTTGCTTTGTTGATGAGTATATAGTAAGCATTTTTGCAGAAATTAGGTGTCTGCGAGTGGGATACAATGTACTCGGCATAAGGATTGCTGCTGTTCATAGAAATAGAAGCCCTGCGTTTCCAACAGATATTCCCTGTACATACTATCTAACCGGCACAATCGTGCTTCTTACCACAGACTATCGGCAATATGAAATCTGCCGATTTTGCTATAGTTTTTCACTTAGGAAAAGGAGACTATAGGCATAGAGCCATTCGCTGCCGCCTTCTTGGAATGCCTTTATGGCACGTTTGTTGAAAACGAGAGCCAATGTATCCTCACATTGTTGGCTGCAAATATATGCCATACAAGCATTTACTCGTCTGCGGCGGATGGGGTCATCGGGATGCAGACGGTCGCAGGCGATGTAGCACTCAGCGGCATCGGGGATGGCCTTGTCGGTACTTAGGTTGCGCCCCATATAGTAGTACGCAGCAGCGAGGGTATTGCGGTGAAGGTGGCGGGTTACGGGTTTATCAAGTATGCGTATGGCGGCATGGAGTGCGGCTGTGTCGGAATACAGTTGGTGCTCCGCATCCATGCTTTCCGCTGTATAGCGATAGTGCGTTCAGCCTCCTGAACTTGCGAGGGGCATGAGGTGCACGCCGTCGTTGTTACCTGCACGACTAGTAGCAAAGGTAGTAATATGTGAGCGTTAATGGTCAATCTATGTCTTCGATAACTCATAACGTTGTCCAATACTTATTTCGCCTCCAAAGGTACACTAATTTAGCCATATGTACAATATCGGGACAGAAACGTCGTACAAGAAAACATTTACAACGGGTACAAACAATTATGCATGATAGACTGAAAAAGTGTTACCATATAGTAATAATTAAAATAAATTATATCTTGTGGAGGTTTAGGTTGAGTTAAGGTCGGCTCAAGGTCGGCTTATGTTCTGCTCAAAGTCAGCACATGTTCCGCTGGAGAACTGTTTTTGAATTTTTAATGTTTTATTTTTAATTGAGTGTTGAGAGAAGTAGTGTTTGGTAAGTCCTATAGGTCTCATGAGTCCAATAGAACTTATGGGAGTAAAGATATATGGTTACAGAAAACACCACTCCGTGATGGGGTGGCATTTTCTGTATATAAGTCTTATAGGATCGAGTTATTCCGGTAGCATCACCACTTCCAGCATATTGCCTGCGCTGACGAGTTTCTTTAGGGTCTCTTGTACTGACTCAGCAGACAGGTTGCGTACTGTTTCGGGGTAATCGGTCAGGTAGTCCTCGTTGTAGAAATAATAGTTATAGAGGATGGTATTCAACCAATAATTATTCTTCTCGAGGTTCTCATCGTAGTCTTTGAGCATTGACTCTTTCTCCTTATTGAGGTCATTAGCCAGAGGTCCGTTGTCGATAATTGTCTGCACCTCCTCGTGGATGATGCTCATCAGTTTCTCTTGTTTCTCAGGGTCGGTGTCGAATACCATCAGCAGTTCTGCCTCCGCCTCCGGTATGCGATATAACCTACCAGCCACACCTACACCGTATGAGCCACCCTCACGCTCACGGACAGACTCCAAATAACGGGTGCTGAGGATACGACCTATCATACGGATATTCAGCATATTCTCCATGTTGTATGGGATGTCGTAGGAGGTGTATTGGATGTAGTTTGATGCTGTACGGGTGTGCATCTCGCGGGTGAAGTAGTTCTTCTGGACACCGAGGATGACACGTACATTATTGTTTATGTATGTCTCTGTCTTCTTGATAGTCTTCATACCGCCAATCCATTTGCATATCATCTTTCGGAATACAGGGTCAGCAGGGTCAATGTTTCCTGTGAAGAAGAACACAAAGTCAGCAGGGTTAGCGAAACGCTGCTTGTAGATAGCGAGAGCCTTATCCAAGTCGACTTGTGCCACCATCTTTTCGTCTTGCAGGATTGTACGTGGCGAGTAGTTGGTAGTCATCATCTGAACCGAGTCGTTCCATGCCATCTTTGGGTCAGAGGCTTTGTTTTTCAACTGAGTCAGCATGATAGCCTTCAGTGCCTCGAATGCCTGCTCATCACGGCGTGGTGCGGTGAAGTACAAGTAGTTGAGTTGCAGCATCGTTTCCAAATCTTTCACGTTGGATGAACCACTCATCGACTCTGTGGTGTTGCTTATTGACGGGCTGACACTGACATATTTGCCAGCCAGTGCTTTCTGCAGATCCGTGTAACTGAAGTCTCCTATACCGCTGAACTCGACGATGTCTGTTGCAAAAGCGGCAGAGGGCAGGTCTTCAATATTTTGGATAGTAGATGTTCCACCAAACGAACGTGCCGACATCAGTATCTCATCTTGCTTGAAAGTCGTTGCTTTCACTACCACGCGCACACCATTTGACAGCAACCACTCGGTAGTACCAAGTGTCTCGTTATAAGACTCTTTCTTGATTTTGCCAGTGCGCGGTGCTTTCTCTACGAGATTAGTGTGAACATTCCCTTCTACGGGTGCAGCAATCTCCCAAGTTTTTGACTCCTTCAGTATCTCACGAATCTGTTGTTCTGTCGGGATATTGACGTTCTCTTTCTCGGGAGCCGTGATTGCGACAATCAGGTTATTGTCAGTGACGAATGACTTAGCCATCTCGTTGAGGCTATTCAGGTCTATCAACTGTTTGAGCATCGGCAGATTTTTATATTCCCACTCTATACCAGGGATAACCTCTTGGTCTAAGAAGTTACGGATATATTCACGGGTATAGGTGATGTTACGTACCGAGTTGCGCTCGTTATACTGTTTCTCATACGATGACTCTAACTCTGCCCATACACGGTCAAGTTCGGACTGCGTGAAACCATAACGGTGCATCTTCTCCAACTGAACGATCAGGTCTTTGTATGCTTGCGTTTCTTGTCCTGCTTTAGCGACATAAACAGCCATAAACGCATCTTTCTCCTTCACTAACTCTCCGTAGAAAGACGCCGCACCTATGAATGATGCATCGGGCGAGATATACAAGTCTTCCAGACGATTGTTCAGCATCGAACAGATAAGGTTATGCGCCATCGATAGCAGGTAATCTACATCAGTACCACGCAACTCTTTGGGGAGTTTGTCTTTCTTATACTCCAATCTAATACGAGTATATTGTGCCTCTTTGTCGGTGATGACAGCCACTATTGGTTCCTTGTTATCTTCTACCGAATATAATGGGCGTTCACCTCTATTCTCACGAGCAGGCACGTCTTCCCACAAAGCTTTTATCTTTGCCTCGATAGCATCTACATCAATATCTCCAACCACCACAATGGCTTGGTTGTCAGGACCATACCACTTATGATAGTAAGAACGCAGGTCGTCGTAAGCAAAGTTGTTGATGACAGCGGTGTCGCCTATCACATCACGTTTGGCGTACTGGCTATTTGGATATTTCAGTGGGTTAATCGCTTTCCACATACGGCGTTCGGCGTTAGCACCAGTCCGCCATTCCTCACGTATCACCCCACGCTCTGCGTCAATCTCCTCCGGCAGTAATGACAAGCCACATGCCCAGTCATGCATCACAAGCAGTGCCGAATCAATAATGCCCTCACGATAAGTCGGCACATCCGAGAGGCGATAGACAGTCTCGTCCAACGAAGTATAGGCATTGATATTACCTCCGAAGTTCACGCCTATAGACTCGAAGTAGTTGATGATACCCTTGCCCGGGAAATGCTCCGTGCCGTTGAACGCCATGTGCTCCAGGAAATGAGCCAGACCATCTTGGTTGTCTTCCTCAAGGATAGCCCCCACAGCCTGTGCGATATGGAACTCTGCACGCTGTTTCGGGTATTCGTTATGACGGATATAATACGTCAGTCCATTGTCAAGATGTCCTACCCGTACGGCCGAGTCGATTGGTAACGGTTGTTGCGCTAAGGCTGTGATGCTTAACGCCAGCACCAAGGTGCCGAGAATCAATCTTTTCATAATAATTCTATTACTGGTTATTGTCTTGTTTCTCCTCTTTGCT
This sequence comes from Acidaminococcaceae bacterium, assembly GCA_963620225.1. GTDB lineage: Bacteria > Bacteroidota > Bacteroidia > Bacteroidales > Paludibacteraceae > Colicola. Next base: position 39,013 of record CAVEZM010000007.1, read on the forward strand.
CTTTTCGTTCTTATCCGCATCTTCTTCTGCATTATGCAAAGCCTCGTTGGCTTCTATTATCTCGTCCTCGCGGCTCTTCCACGGACGCGGACCTAATATCGCCTCCACATCTTCGGAGGTGATAACCTCACGCTCTATCAGCAGTTGCGCTATCTGGTTATGCCCCACAGCGTTCTCTTGCAGTATCTTTTTAGCACGCTCCATCTGTGTGGCGATGATAGCAGACGTTTCTTTGTCAATCAGTTCTGCTGTCTTCTCGGAATATGGCTTCGAGAACCCGTACTCGTAACGTCCTGTGGAGTCGTAGAAACTGACGTTTTTCAACTTATCCGACATCCCGTAGTAAGCCACCATAGCATACGTCTGCTTCGTAGCCCGTTCCAAGTCGTTTAGCGCACCTGTAGAGGTCTGCTGCAGGAACAACTCCTCTGCGGCACGACCTCCTAATAGCGAACATAACTCATCCAAGATATGCTCTTTGTTTGTTAACTGACGCTCCTCAGGTAGGTACCATGCTGCCCCTAAGGCTATGCCGCGAGGTACGATAGTCACTTTCACCAACGGGTTGCCATAACGCAGCAGCCACGAGATAGTGGCGTGTCCTGCCTCATGATAAGCCACGGAACGCTTCTCTTCTTCCGTCATGATCTTATTCTTACGTTCCAAGCCTCCGATGATACGGTCGACAGCATCCATAAAGTCCTGTTTACCAACTTTCTTGTGGCTATTGCGGGCGGCGATGAGGGCAGCCTCATTGCAAACATTAGCGATATCTGCACCTGAGAAGCCCGGTGTCTGCTTCGAGAGGAAATTCACATCCACCGTGTTATCAATCTTCAGTGGTTTGAGATGTACCTCGAATATCTCCTTACGCTCCTGTAGGTCAGGAAGTTCTACGTGTATCTGTCGGTCGAAACGTCCAGCACGTAATAATGCAGGGTCAAGCACATCGGCACGGTTAGTAGCCGCCAAGATGATGACTCCAGAGTTCGTGCCGAAGCCGTCCATCTCCGTCAGCAACTGGTTCAGCGTGGACTCACGCTCATCATTGCCGCCTCCAGGGAACGAGTTCCGCCCACGAGCACGACCTACGGCATCTATCTCATCAATGAAGATGATAGCCGGTGCCTTCTCTTTTGCCTGGCGGAACAAGTCACGCACACGACTGGCACCCACGCCAACGAACATCTCCACGAAGTCGCTACCCGACATCGAGAAGAATGGTACGTTCGCTTCACCTGCCACCGCTTTGGCAAGCAGCGTCTTACCTGTACCCGGAGGGCCTACCAACAGTACGCCTTTGGGTATCTTGCCACCGAGGTCTGTGTATTTCTTCGGGTCTTTCAAGAAAGAGACAACCTCCTCAACCTCTTGCTTAGCACCTGCCAAGCCTGCCACATCCTTGAACGTAACCTTATCCCTTTTGTCTTTGTCAATCACTTGAGCCTTGGCTTTGCCTACGCCGAAGATATTCGCCGCACCACCTGCTCCACCACCTATGCCACGACTCATCCATACAAAGAATAGCACTATCAGCAAAAAAGGCAGCACATTGACCAATATCAGATACCAATAATCTCGTGACTTTGTATAACTAACATCTATCAATGCCTTATTTTGTGAACGACGAGTGTCGTTCACTTGGTCAATATACTTGCTAAACTCCTCCACCGAAGGGATGAGTGCTGTCAGTTCTCCTTTCACATCCTCCCCTGCTTCGCGTTCTCCAAAAACGATAGCATAACTTTCTGGACGTATCTTCGCTTTCGCAGTATTGTCATCACTAACAACAAGCGATGCTACCGCATCGTTCTCTATGTACGCTTTGAACTTGGTGTAACTCAAATCCTTTTGCACCCCCCGTCCATTACCAAAGGGGTTGAACAATAGCACTATCAGTGCAAACATAACAACGTAATAAACCCATGCCCATCGTGATCGTTTAGGCTTCTGCGGTTGTTTAGGATTGGTGTTTGATTGTTGGTTATCCATGTCCTGTTTAATTGAGTTAATGTTTAGGAGTTATTCTTCTGGGATCTCAGTGATTTTTCCATCAGCCCATAGATGTTCTATATCGTAGTATGTGCGTGGTTCACGTTGCATGATATGGACAAATATCGTGCCATAGTCCATTGCTATCCACTCCGCATTATCTCTTCCATCGACAGCCATCGGATGAATATGTGTAGTGGTTCGCACATGGTCATCTACCTCGTCTGCAATAGCCACCACTTGAGTATTAGAGTTCCCCTCTGCAATAATGAAATAATCTGTCGGAGCATCTTTCAATCGGCGCATATCAACAACAACAATACGATGTCCTTTGCGGTTTTTTATACCTTCAATAATGGTTTCCAATAGTTTCTTTGTAGAGACTTCTTTCATGTATGTATCCGAAACGAGATTGTTTATATAAAAAGTTACTATCTTTTCCTTGCAGGAGTGTGCCATTTTGTCAGATAGAACGCCCCGCACAATTTAGAGTGCAAAGGTATAAAATAAATTACAGATATGCAAATCTGCACACTTCCTCCTGATTTTTCGTGTAGGTATTTGTGTAATTGAGAAGGAAGCAGTATCTTTGTGCTCCGAAGGAGAACATCAATCCCATCATATTAGGTATGTTTATTATCGGTATAGCGGGCGGAACCGGCTCGGGAAAAACAACGGTTGTTAAGAAATTATCAGAACGTCTACCAAAAGGAGAGGTCGTAGTTATCCCACAAGACTCATATTACAAAGACAGCAGTAGTGTCCCCTTAGAGGAGCGTCAGAACATCAATTTTGATCATCCGGATGCATTTGATTGGCCGTTATTAGTCAAACACATTGAACTACTGAAAAGTGGTAAAGCGGTAGAACAACCTATCTATGACTATCTCACTTGTACCCGTCAGAAAGAAACCGTGCATATCGAACCTCGAGAGATTATAATCGTGGAGGGAATCATGGCGTTGCGGGACTATCACTTGCGCGAACAAATGGACCTGAAGATATTCGTAGATGCGGATGCAGATGATAGACTGATACGTGTCATACAGCGTGACATAGTGGAACGCGGAAGGACAACAGAAATCGTGATGGAGCGCTATCAGCGTGTGCTAAAACCTATGCATGAACAGTTTATAGAACCATGCAAACGATATGCAGATGTTATTATCCCACAAGGTGGACATAACAATGCCGCTATCAACATGTTAGTTAAGTTTATTAAACAGCAGATTCGTGAGAAATAAGAACAATGCGATTACTCTTTGAGTTGTTCTGGACATACCTGAAGATAGGCACATTTACTCTGGGAGGGGGATATGCCATGCTTCCATTGATACAAAGAGAAGTGGTTGACAACAAACACTGGATAGAGGAAGAAGAGTTTATGAACATGATAGCATTGGCTCAAGCAGCACCCGGACTGATAGCCGTCAACTCGGCCATCTTTATTGGTTGGCGTATAAATGGTTGGCGAGGTATCATAGCAACAGTACTTGGTGCAGTACTACCCTCGTTCCTCATTATCCTACTCATCGCAATGCTGTTCCAAGATTTCAAAGATACACCGGCAGTAGAGGCTGTGTTTAAGGGGATACGACCAGCAGTTGTAGCATTGATAGCCGCACCATTGTGCAAGATGGCTAAGAGCGCTAAGATATCGTGGTCTACTGCCCTTATATCTATCGCAGGAGCATTGTTGATATGGCAAGGCGGACTGTCACCTATATGGATCATCATGGTGACTATCGTGATGACATTGACCTATACATGGCTGAAAGAAAGGAGAACAAGATGATTTATCTACAGTTGTTCCTCAGTTTCTTCAAGATAGGTCTCTTTGGGTTTGGTGGTGGGTTGGCTATATTATCATTGATACAGCATGAAGTAGAATCACGTGGATGGATGACCCAATCAGAGTTCATAGATATCGTAGCAGTGAGCCAAGTCACTCCTGGTCCAATAGGTATCAACTGCGCTACGTACGTAGGCTATACAACAACAGGGAGCGTACTCGGGAGTGCCATCGCTACATTTGCCATCGTGTTACCCAGTCTGGTGATAATGTTGGCGTTGTGTAAGATATACTTCCTGCTGAATACCAAGTTCCAACATAGCACGTATTTCCAAAACACAATGCACACATTACGGATATCCGTGTTAGGATTGATCGCCGCTGCAGCACTATGTCTGATGACACCAGCCAGTTTTATAGATTGGCGTAGTTGGTTGATATTTGCCATAGTGTGCCTCTTCACTATCCTGCCACAATGGACAGATAAAACGAATAAGCACATAAAAAAAGTGATAGGAATACTGTCACACCCCATCCTGTTGATTGTGATAGCAGGCATAGTAGGATACTTCATGTATGGCAGTGCTACTGCATCATAATTATTAGGATATGACGCAGTAGCCGATATGCAATTATACATTAAAAATTAAACATTACACATAAAAAACACATGCCGACCTTCAGCAGAGGATAAGCCGATCTTGAGCCGACCTTAACCTGATCGTAACCTCTTCAAAAACTTATCATTTTTAATGTTCAACAACCCTGCATCATATAATATACTTGTAACGATGTTTTGATGCAGCTGTACTATAACTATGGATGATTATTTGCTAATATGGATATAACTGTGTAACTTTGCAGCCCAAATCGGAGCTATTGTTTTTCCTCCGAACAACTCAAAACTCTGAAAACAATGCGAACATCTACAGAATTGGAGGGCGTCAGCCTTCTCGGTGACCAACACACCACGTACCCGACCGACTATGCTCCGGAAATGCTGGAGACCTTTGTCAACAAACATCAGGAGAATGATTATTTAGTCACTCTTCATTGCCCTGAGTTTACCTCGTTATGTCCCAAAACAGGGCAGCCGGATTTTGCAACTATCATCATCTCATATATACCCGGAGAACGAATGGTAGAATCCAAGTCCTTGAAACTATACCTCTTCTCTTTCCGTAATCACGGAGATTTTCACGAGGACTGTATCAACATCATTATGAATGACCTGGTAAAACTGATGGCTCCAAAGTACATAGAGGTGACAGGATTATTCACCCCCCGTGGAGGAATAAGTATCTACCCTTTCGCCAATTATGCTGACGCAGACCACCAGGAATTAAAACAACAAAGGTTACTTAATCGTTTCACCGAAGTGCTGAAGTAAGTGATTATGAAAGATAGTATCTTGATCTATTCAGGTGGAATGGACTCCACAACAATGCTGTATGAGTACCAATCAGAGATTGCATTAGCCCTGAGTTTTGATTACGGCAGCAACCATAATAAAAAAGAGTTACACTGTGCACACATTCATTGCGCACGACTATGTATCCCTCATATTATCATCCCATTGGACTTTATTCATCAGTATTTCCACAGCTCATTATTGGCAGGGGCAAATGCTATACCGGAGGGCAGATATGATGATGAGAATATGCGGTCTACAGTCGTGCCTTTCCGCAATGGAATCATGCTGTCTATCGCAGCCGGCATGGCTGAGAACAACAACCTAAAGCGTATCCTGATGGCAAATCATGCTGGAGACCACGCTATCTACCCGGACTGTAGATCTACGTTCGTAAAGGCCATGGATAATGCTGTGCAGACGGGGACATACAACGGAGTCCAACTCTTCACCCCATATACCTGCATCTCAAAAGCAGACATAGCACGTACAGGCAAGACGCTGGGCATCGATTATAGCGAGACATGGAGCTGCTACAAAGGAGGTGATGTACACTGTGGCAAGTGTGGGACATGTGTGGAACGGCAAGAAGCACTGCGCGAAGCAGGCATAGAAGATAAGACCATTTACGAGAACACAGATAACTAACCGTATCGAATATGTATTACGTAGAGAAAAGAATAGAGATATCAGCAGCACACAACCTGACACTGAGTTACGAGAGCAAGTGCGAGACCTTACATGGTCATAACTGGATCATCATCGTGTATTGCAAAGCCAAAGAACTGGACAAAGATGGCATGGTAACTGACTTCACACAAATCAAACATATAGTCAAAGATACTTTCGACCACAAGTATATCAACGAGGTATTAGATGTAAACCCTTCGGCGGAGAACATCGCTCATTGGATATGCGAACACGTGAAGAACTGCTACAAAGTGAGTGTCCAAGAGTCAGAAGGCAATATCGCCATCTATGAACAAGACTAAGCACTATCGTATCAACGAACTCTTTCTGAGCCTGCAGGGGGAAGGATTCCACACAGGACAAGCCGCTGTCTTCGTGCGCTTTAGCGGTTGTAATCTACATTGCACCTTCTGCGATACGGAACACTCCTCCTGTCAATTGATGACTGCACAAAAGATTACAAGGAGCATCCAACAACTCTGTCCTAACACCGACACGTTGATCGTCCTGACAGGAGGAGAACCCGCTCTGCAAATAGACGAACCATTGCTCCGCGAACTACATACCACAGGCAAGACTATTTGCGTAGAGACAAACGGTACAATAGCCCTACCCGAAGGAATAGACTGGATTACGTGTTCTCCCAAGGAGGGGACACTCCCCATCTTAACCCAAGCACATGAACTGAAGATTGTATTCCAAGGGCAAGATGTGGAACAGTGGACAAGAAAGATAACAGCCCAACACCTGTTCCTACAACCCTGTTCATGCCAAAACACCCAAGAGGTCATACGCTACATTATCGCACATCCTTGGTGGCGACTCTCCCTGCAAACACACAAATACCTGTCTATCCGATAGACTACTCACAAGCCTAATTTCAGACGGAAACGTATCGCCCAGTAAGGTGTAGCAGGGTCATCTATATGCGTCACCCGCCAGACGCTGTACACCTCGCCCACACGAAGTATGTTGCCTATACCCACACCCACCTCGACATAAGGAATAGTCAACGGACTCAATACTGCCTGCGTAGGGAAAGAGAGCACTGTCGAGTGAGCCTGACGAATACCACCATAGGCCATTTTTATCTCCACCAACTCACGTAAACGGAGATAACGGATACCGGGAATAAGGTTAAATAAAATACCTTTGCCATTCCAATTCGCCTGTAAAGTCACATACTGGTCAGCAGCATATTGGTAATTATTCATCAACGTAAAACGCTCCGCATCAAAAGTGTATGTCTGATTACCGGGGAAGATATGTAACAAGGTATAGGGGACCCTGCCCAACACTACACCAGCCTGCAAACTGTAGTTCAACTCCCCTCCCATACCTAAATTGACACACTGACGCAGCAGTATATTGAGATCTCCATACATCCTATACCTATCCTCCCCATCCAACTGATAGCTACCGAACTCCGCACCCAGATAAATAACAGGCAAGTTATTGTACAAGTGCCGGCGATGGAAATACAAATCCAACTTACGTTCTCGGAAACTAATACGCGCCGTACCCCCTACAGTCGCATACATAAACGAAGGCTGTGCCGAATAATCTATGGTCGGCTCACCATATCCCAACCGACCAACCTTCATGTATAGACGCGTCTCCAAATAATCATTCCAATCATCTTCAAACAAGACACGCCCCTCGCAACGACGGACTGCCGTGTTATAGTAATACACTGGGTTAAACACTGCCCCCTGCAACCAATTGGTCAATAGCGACATCTGAGGAGACCATACCGAATTCTCACGCATCAACTGGCTGAAATCATCCACATCCGAATATACATATTCATCCCCATAACGCAGATGCAACTGATGACGACGCACCGTAGGAAAAGCCACATGTACCTGACCTGCACCCTTCCAGCCGCGATCACGGATACCATACGCCACATAAGCCTCCAAAGATACATCCTTCCACAAGACCTCTGTCGTCCGCAAAGGAATACCAACACGCAAACCCTCCTGCGGACTATACTTGATCGCCTCCGACAGGCGACCTATCTCCACCGGTGTGTTAGTGGGGAAATACCCCGTCTGAATCACGTAGGCACAAAACTTGGCGAAACGAAACAAGGGCATCTGATTCAGTGTATCTAATGCCAACAAGACAGTATCCGCCGCTACACCAACCGACACCCCATCCTGTACCGTAGAATCCAACACCTGTGTCGTATCCACGTAAGTTGCAAGACCCGACACATCTGTCTCCCTCGTTATCAACAGCGTAGGAAACGTACGCGTAGTGTCGGCTTTAATAGCAAAATCTAATAATATAGATATACGCTCACTTGCTAAACGGTTGTCTGTAGAGAAAGTCTGATGTACACGCAACGCACGCAAATAGTTAATACCATTCTGAGCAGGAATAGTCGCATCCACCCGACGAAGAGCATACGATGCTGAATCCACCTCTATCTCACCATCCATCGTAGCATAGAAAGCATTCTTCGTCTTGAAATGGACGATATAATGCTTCTCACCATCCACACACACACTATCTGCCAGATAATAATGATAATACGTATTCCCTGATGCCGCCAACGGACTCAGAAACGACACAGAGAACAAGGACAGGTTGTTACGATAAAAATCATACACCATCGGCAACTGACACAACAGAGACTTATAGTCTGTAACAGTCAAGAAAGCAGCATCCTCACGCAACACAGTATGCCCACACTGCACACTCTGATACAACGGCAGCAGATAAGCAGAGTCACCCTGCTGCAACATACCACCCTGCACATTCCTCCATAACACACGACGCAGATGCTTCGACTGAATGTCCGAAACAGATAAGAGCGTACTCATACTCACCTGCTCAATCTGAACGGGAACATCATTGAGCAACCGATGAGCACGCACCTTCTCCATTAGAGGCAAAGCAGGGTTCTCTCCGGGATAGACAAAGACGTCACCTAAATTACCCACCCTCTCTTTCATAGCCACATCGATGCCCAACTGCTGACCCGGTTCAATACCAAAACGCTGAGAATAATAGCCGATAGCAGACACAACCAACGTACGACGCCTGTTCAGTTGTGTCCGCAACAAAAACAAACCCTCCGCATTCGAAGTCGTCCCAACAGAAGTTCCAAGGAAATATACATTCGCATTCTGCAACGGCTGACCAGTGACCTCATCGTAAATCTCACCAATAACAATAGTCTCAGGCACCTGCGAAAAGACGACCACAACGGACAGACAGGATAAGAGATATAGCAACCCGATACGCTTCATCTGTTCTCCGGATGATACTTCATAACCGCAGCACGCAAATCCTGAATATCTACATGCGTATAGATCTCGGTCGTCACAACCGACTCATGACCCAATAACTGCTGGATAATACGCAAGTCCGCACCGTTCTGAAGAAGATGCGTAGCAAAAGAATGTCGCAAAGTGTGAGGAGAGATATTCTTGCGAATACCCGCAATAGTTGCCAATCTCTTTACTATCGTGAATATCATCACCCTCGTCAACTGACGTCCATAACGATTGACAAAAGCTATATCGACAGCCTCCGGCTTGACATCCAAATGACTGCGGTCTTGCAACCAATAGGTAAACCACTTATCCGCCTCCGCAGAGATTGGGACCAAACGCTGCTTACTACCTTTCCCGGAGATCTTCATATAACCCTCCTTACGATACATATCACTCAAACGCAAGTTCACCAACTCACTCACACGCAAACCGCTACCATACAACATCTCCATCATGGCACGGTTACGATGACCCTCTGGCATAGATAAGTCTATCGCATCGAACAACGCATTTATCTCCTCCAAACTCAACACATCGGGCAAATGCAACGCCTGCTTGGGCATCTCCAAAAGCTCCGAAGGGTCTTGCTCGATATAACGATGATACAACAGAAAACGATAAAAAGAACGTACACCCGACAACAACCGAGCACGAGTACGCACATTGGGAACATCTTTGAATATATCATACACAAACGCCTGCAGATCATCAAAAGTGGCATGCACAATGTCTATATCATGGGCAGACATATACGCCTCCAGCCGTTCCAAGTCACGCTCGTAAGCCTCTACAGAGTTATCACTCAGCCCACGCTCTAACTTGAGATATGTATGATATTCCTTGTCTATCATCGATAGGAGAATGAACCAATATACCAACCATGATAACAAATCGAATCCTGCGTATAGAAGACCATATCCAACGACACACTGTCTGCCCACTGCGACACCGTCATGCTGCCACGAGTGAATAACAACGTATCTTTGATAACACCCTCTTTGATACGCAACAGATAAGCACCGGTCACCGTCCTGTCTATACGCATACCGGGAAGCAACGTGTAAGACAACACCGCCGTGTCTATATCATAAACACCCGAAGGGAGCAGAGTATCTGACAAAGGAATAAAGATATCCGACATGTACACATTCGTCCCCGTACCAGAGATATGATAAGAGGAGTCGTAAACCAATCCTTTGGACAGCAAATCAATAGACACAATATTCTGGGCAATGTTAGGATAATGCTGACCAAAGAAACGAATGTCAGACTCCACAAACACAGAATCTATCACCTCTTCGTGCTGCGGCTTGTTGGGTACAGTACACGCCACCAACCCTACAACGGACAATAATAACACAACTACTGTTTGCTTCATCCTCTATAACCTTTGAATATACAACATCACACCTCCGCCTTGATACGCCTTGACGGTAACCAAGCCGCCAATAAGCCCAATACAACAACAATGCACGCAACCAACACAATATCACCCCACTGCACGGAAACAGGATAGGCAGACAATACATACTCTGTACCGGAACCTAACTTCAACAAACCAAAATGCTCCTGCAACAGACATACACCCAAGCCCAAACCTAAACCCAACAGAGCACCAAGAATGGATATCAGGCTCCCCTCCAACATAAATATCCTACGTATCAACTTATTATCCGCACCTAAATGACGCAATATCCGAATATCCTCTCGTTTGTCAATAATCAACATAGACAGCGAACTGATCACATTAAATGTCGCTATCAGCAGAATAAACGCTAACAATAACGTCGTCAGGAACTTCTCTATACGCAATATACGAAAAAAATCCGCCTGTTGCTCATAACGATCCAACACCTTGTACGAAGAACCCAACAACGACTGTATCTCTTTCTTGGCATGACGCACTGACACTCCCGGAGACAACTGAACCAACAAGGCTGTCACTTCGTCATCCGAATAATCCAATAACCGACGCGTCAGACCCAAAGACACCAACATCACTGCATCATCATACTGCACTTGCTGAACCGAGAAAGTACCTGCTATAAAACAAGTCTCTCTGTTGAAACTGTCATCCGGGCGCAACATATTGACCGACACCGTCCGCTTAGGTGCATACACATGCAACGCCTGCACAAAATGAGCACCTATACCCAATTTCCATGCTAAACCGGAACCCAACACAGCACGCTCAAACGCACCATCATATACCTCAAAATGACCATCCGTCATGATATCATCTATATGCGTCAAGTGCGAGAAAAAAGTATCAACACCCAACAAATGAACAGGCATCTGCTTCTCATCAAAATATACCAACGCTGTCTCCTCAACCGACTGACTTACCAATTGTACACAATCCAACTCGCGCAACTCCACAAAACAATCACCTTCATCCATAAACGTTTTTCCTCCCACCGCAGTGATACGTAAATCCGGATCAAACTGAGAAAACAACTGCTCCACCATCGTACCAAAACCATTCATCACACTCATCACACACACCATCGCAGCCGTTACCACACACACCGCAGCAGCACTCACCCCAGAGATGATATTGATAGCATTATGACCTTTCTTGGAAAAAAGATAACGCCAGGCTATCCTATATGCTACACTACCTCTTATAACCCTTGCTGTTTTGTTCTATCCGTTCGTACACTACTCTCACTACCATCCACAACCATGATCACCACTTAAGCAACCCTATTGTTGAGTATGCTTGCTCAACAACTCGTCTATACGCTCCATCTTCTCTATCGTCTCGTCCTGATGAAAATGCAACTCGGGAATAATACGCAACTGATGACGCTCCAAGTTGCCTAACTCCCCGCGTATCTTACCCACATCATCTGTAATCTTTGCCATCATCATCTCCTCCTTGGCTTGAGGGAAGATGCTCAAATAAACATGAGCAATACGCAAGTCTGGCGATATACGTACCTCACTCACAGAAATGATCGTGCCACCCAAGGCACGCGCATAACGCAGAAATATATCACCCAGATCCTTCTGAATAAGACGCTCTATCTTGTGCTGTCGTGTCGATTCCATAATCAATTTATATAGTATATAATACAATTATTGCAAAACAAGGGAAAGGAGGCAACGCTCTTTTCCCTGTGATCCTATCTCAGGGTGCTAACAGCCCCCAAGCAACAAGTCACGTAAAGTATTAATACTTGTGACGACCTTCGTCCGCTACAGTCAATTTCTTGCGACCTTTAGCACGACGAGCCGCTAACACGCGACGACCATTAGACGTAGACATTCTCTCCAAGAAACCGTGCTTATTACGTCTTTTACGCTGAGAGGGTTGAAACGTTCTCTTCATTGTTCTATCAGTTTATGCCCCATCTATTGGGCGAGTTTATTTTATATGAACTTTCAATAACTAACGACCGCATAAATGAACCTGCGACCGAAAAAGCGTGCAAAGATACTGCTTTTCAAACAAACGACCAAACATTTTCGAAAAAAGCGCGTATTTTTCTGCCCGTGAACAAGCCGAACACCTACACACACTGTCCATAACATAAACAAACGCCACCCGCTATAACCGGGTCAGTTTGGCGTATGTCAACAACAACGTCTTCTTGCCCACCTCATCAAACGATATGTCTATCTTGTCGTTCGCATTCTCACGATACACTTCCAACACCACACCATCACCAAAAGTCTTATGACTCACACGATCACCCACCTTCCACTCTGAACGGATACTCTTCCGATCACCTTTCTCCAAAACCCCCGTCGTACGCCTTAAGTTAGACGAAGAGATATCAGGCAACGACGATGCCGATGATAAACCTGCACTAGAACGCTGGACACCTGACACAGAAGACGACTTGAAACCTCTCGGAGAACCAACTGTCGGACTCTTACGCGAACTCAGACCATCTACCTGACATATAAAACGACTGTCTATATCCTTGATAAAACGAGACGGAGACGAGAACGTTGTCTGACCATTGCGGAAACGCTGACGAGCATTCAGTATGTAACAATGCTCCATAGCACGGGTAATAGCCACATACAACAAACGACGCTCCTCCTCTATCTCCTTTGCAGATTGACAATATGGCGACGGAAACAAGTTCTCCTCCAAACCAACGATAAACACCACACGAAACTCCAAACCCTTGGCCGAATGTACCGTTAACAACGTCACACGAGGTGACTCATCAGACTGATGCTCGTCCTGATCCGTCAATAGACTCACCTCTGACAGGAAATCTGCTATAGACGTGAACGAATACCCCTGATCCTCACGCTCCATCACAAACTCATGAATACCGGACAACATCTCCTGCAGATTCTCCAAACGAGCAATACCATCTGGCGTCAAATCGGACTTGGCATCACGCATCACACCCGACACACGCAGTATATCGTCTGCCAACACATACGCATCTTCCCTACCTACACGTTCCGAGAAACCCTGTATCATATGGGCAAAATCTAACAACTTCTTCTTCGTGCCTGAAGCCACATCCAACGACATATCATCACAACGCAACGCCACATCAAACAAACACAACTCTTCACTGCGGGACAACTCCTGCATCTTCATCACTGTCGTATCACCTATACCACGCACTGGATAGTTGACCACACGCAGAAAAGCCTCATTATCGGACGTATTGACCACCAAACGTAGATAAGCCAACGCATCCTTCACCTCCTTGCGCTGATAAAACGACATACCGCCATACACCCGATAAGGAATACCCACACGACGCAACTCATCCTCCAACACACGAGACTGGGCATTAGTCCGGTACATAACCGCTATATCATTGTACGACAAACGCTCGGCATCACCCGGTCTCATCAATAACTTGATATGACCCGACACCGAATGAGCCTCATCACGATCCGTCATCACCGTCAACAACTGCAAACGATCACCCAACTCCTTCTCCGAATAAACCTCCTTGAAGATCTGACCCTTATTGTGACGAATCAATGAATTAGCCGCATTAACTATCGTCTGAGTGGAACGATAGTTGCGCTCCAACTTAAACAACTCCGCATGCGAATAACCCCTCTGAAAAGTCAAGATGTTCTCTATGTTCGCACCACGAAACGAATAAATCGACTGAGCATCATCACCCACTACACACACATGGTTCTGCGGCTCAGACAAACGACGGACAATCAAATACTGAGAATAATTGGTGTCCTGATACTCATCCACTAACACGTAAGTAAACAACTCCTGATATTTGCGCAACACCTCCTCATGCTTGCGAAATAACTCATTGGTCATAAACAACAAATCATCAAAGTCCATCGCATTCGCAGCACGCAAACGACGATTATACTCCGCATAGATACGCGTCATCTCATATAAACGCTCAAAACGATCCTGCATCATATAATCCCTGTTCGCACCATACTGATCAGGAGACAACATATGATTCTTCGCCATCGAGATACGACACAACAACGTCGATACCTTATACACCTTATCATCCAACTGAAAATCTTTCACGATATGCTTCAACAAGGACTTGGAATCCGTCGTGTCATAAATGGAATAATCATGCGTGAAACCTATATGATCCGCTTCCTGACGCAAAATACGGGCACATATCGAATGAAAAGTACCCATCCATAAATAACGGGACTCCCCCTCACCCACCAACTGAGCGATGCGGCTCTTCATCTCACGTGCCGCCTTGTTGGTAAATGTCAAGGCTAATATGTTACCTGCCTGAACACCATGCTCCAACAAATAAGCAATCTTATACGTCAATACACGAGTCTTGCCAGAACCCGCACCCGCTATCACTAACAACGGACCATCATTATACTCTACAGCCGCACGCTGAGAAGCATTTAACTCCGACAAATAGTTCATAGGACTACATATATTTTATTATAATGGGTGCAAAGATACAAAAAATAAACCATATAACCAACCGCACCAACACACTTATTACACATTTCAACTCAATACCCTCCATATTCCGCACTCTTTTCTACTAACTCCTAACTTGGTTCTTAATCAGTACGACATCTAATTCATAATTCTTAATTCATACAGCCCCCTTCGTCCTTTTGGAGTCATTGGACTTATTAAACCCATGAGCACCACAAACAACGAAAACAACGAGCGAAGCAATACAATACGTGCAGAACATTTGCATATTTACAAATCTTTTACTATCTTTGCCGCCAATTAAGAGGAAAACAATGCTACCCTTCGATTTCGTACAGAATATACAACAACAGTTAGGAGCACTCGAAGCCAACGCACTATGCAAAGCATTGGAGAGCGAACCTGTCACATCTATCCGCCTCAATGACAAGATAGACCAACTGTCTTTCGATACGGATACCAGCGATGTACCATGGCACGAAGACGGATACTACCTCGCCAAGCGACCTCAGTTCACACTCGACCCCCTACTGCACGCCGGATGCTACTACGTACAAGAAGCCAGTAGCATGTTCCTCGAAGAAGTGCTGCTCCAATACGTCAAACCAGATAGTATAGTACTTGACCTTTGCGCTGCACCAGGAGGCAAATCGACATTGATAAGCCAGTTCCTCGGACAGCAAGGGATACTCATCAGCAACGAGATCGTCAGACAACGAGTATTCATCCTGTCCGAGAACATACAGAAATGGGGAAACGGAAACACCATAGTCACACACAACCCCCCGAAAGACTTCGGAGAGAAACTGCCTAACCTCTTCGACTGCATTCTCATAGACGCACCCTGCTCCGGAGAAGGGATGTTCCGAAAAGACCCCGACACCATCAAAGAGTGGAGCAAGGACAACGTGCGTGTGTGCGCGGAAAGACAACGGTCTATCGTACAAGACACGTGGGAAGCACTCAAACCGGGAGGTATTCTCATCTACTCCACTTGCACTTTCAACCAACAAGAGAACGAACAGAACGTACTTTGGGTAGCACAAGAACTCGGAGCAGAAATACTACCCATTACCTACCACCCATCATGGGGAATAACAGAGGGACAACCGGGATACCATTTCTTCCCGCATAAAACAAAAGGAGAAGGACTGTATATATGCGCACTGAGAAAAGACACCGGAAACGACAGACCTTTCCGCATACCCAAAACCAAAAACACACCTGTCAAGACCGTAGAACAAGAAGACCTCATGCGCAGTTGGCTGCAGCACCCACAGCAGTGGACACTAAGGATGCAAGACCGATTTATCACAGCATACCCGACACGGCACAAACAGATAATAGAATATATCAGTACACAGTTCATCTGCATCTGCTTCGGAGTAGGAATGGGAGAACAACGGGGAAAAACCATCGTACCGCAACACCCGTTGGCAATGGCTAAAGACTTCAAAAAAGACGCCTTCCCACAGATAGAACTGACACGGGAACAAGCACTGAACTTCCTGCGGACAGAAACCATATCCTTCGACAACAAACCCACAGATATACTGCTCGTCACATACCAACATGTACCTCTCGGATTTGTTAAAAATGTAGGAAACCACTGCAACAATTTCTATCCCAAAGAGTGGAGAATACGAAAACTCTAATATATACAGCCAACAAACAAATGGCATCAGGCCAATAGAATACTATGAAAAGAAACTTATTTATCACAACACTCCTACTGTTCGCTACTACACTGATAGCACAGCAGTACTATTTCGTCATCGACGAACGCTATCCCGCTACCAGACCTCTGCTACATAACGCACAGACCGTCCTACTCGTCAACAACACGGTCGCACAGCCTGCAGACTTCGGACATACCAACGCAGAAGACGGAGAACAAAAAGCAACAACAGCCGTCTCCCTATATAACGCAGCACTACACTGCTTGTTTGCCATGACAAACGAAATGCAGAATAGCGAAGCCTACGAACGGGTCGAACTCATGGATATCAGCCAAAACAAAAGCCAAGAGTTTTATACACGACACCTCTTGACAAATACCGCCGCAGAACAACTATGCCAAGACTACCAAGTTGACGCACTCATCATCCTCAACCAACTTGTACTATACGACATACAAGAGAGTTTCCCCGTTGATGAAGGACAATACTATGCTTACCTGCAAGCATACGCACAAGCACACTGGACGGTACACCACGCCGGAGCAACACAAGACCACTCTTTCATGACCGCAGACACACTCTTCTGGGAAAGTGACTGCTTCTACACACGTGACAAAGTGCTGGAATCACTACCCGACAGACAAGAAGCACTACTGTACCTCGCACAACAAGTCGGAATAAACACAGCCACTTGCCTCACACCACAATGGCAAACAAAGACACACTACCTCTACGACGACAAAAACACCAATATACAACAAGGTATCCAAGCCTTCCAATACAAACACTGGCAGAAGGCTATCAACACGTGGCAAGAAGTGCTACCGGACACTGAGAACCAAAAGACGAGACAAAACAAAAAAGAAAAAGATACCCAAGCAATGGCAGCAGCCAACATAGCAGTTGCCTACGAGATGATGGCAGACTACACCAACGCCATCGCATACACCAATACGGCAATGACACTCTTCAGACAGTGCAACAACGCCTACGCACGACAACAACTGTCCAACCTGCACTTCTACCTGCAACACCTCAACGAACGCCAATCTGCCGACTCCGCCCTCTCCTATAACAATAACCCATAAGAACCCCTATAGGATACCCTCTCACCTCCGACGCCTGCACTTGCCGCCACGTACCACATACGCTGATGCAGCAGGTGCCGTACCAAGAGAAGTCGGCAACGGTAACGGCTCCACCTCTTTCTTCAAGAACCGCTCGATATGATTGAAATAACGGGCATCCTCCGGACTAACCAACGTCACAGCCTCACCCTTATTCTCCGCACGTGCCGTGCGACCGATACGGTGTACATAATCCTCCGCATCACGAGGCACATCATAGTTGATGACTAAAGGGATATCATCTACATCTATCCCACGCGAGATTATATCCGTAGCCACCAACACATCCACCTTACCATTACGGAAATCCAACATCACCTCATCACGTTCTTTCTGCTCCAAGTCGGAGAACATAGCACGCGCGTCTATCTTCTTCTGACGTAACACACGTGTCAAGTCACGCACCTTCTGCTTCTTGCTCACAAACAAAATCACCTTCTTCAACCCACGACCCTCCAACAAGTACTGCACCATCGCCGGCTTCTGCGACTCAAAGAGCCGTACTGCCATCTGATGAATACTCTCCGGCGGACGCGACACCGCTATCTTCACCTCCACAGGAGTACGCATGATAGCCTTGGCCATCTGACGTATCTTGTCCGGCATCGTCGCTGAGAACATGATCGTCTGACGATCCTTAGGCAGACGCTTCACGATAGTCATGATATCATCATAGAAACCCATATCCAACATGCGATCCGCCTCGTCCAAAATAAAATACTTCACCCCGGAGAAATCCACATCGTAGATATTCAACTGACTCAGCAAACGACCGGGAGTCGCTATCACAATATCCGCACCTTTCTGCAGACCCATAACCTGTGTCCCCCATGCACCACCGTCATTGCCACCATATATCGCCACGGACGAGAAAGGCACATAAAAACCAAAACCCTCCATCTGTTGGTCAATCTGCTGCGCCAACTCACGCGTAGGAGCCATGATGATAGCATTCAACTTGCTCGGGTCATGGTCATCATAAGCCAAGTTCGTCAGCAACGGCAGTATATATGCCGCCGTCTTGCCCGTACCTGTCTGCGCACACGAGATGACATCCCGACCATCTAATATCACAGGTATCGTCTTCTCCTGCACCGGAGTACACGTGTCAAAATGCATGTCCCACAACGCATCTAACACATCATCTGACAAAGGCAACTCATCAAAAAACATACATCACAACCTTTTAGAACAAACATAGACAGACATCTCACCTCTCCCAACCCTCAAAAATCTCAGGTCCATAGGTGTTATCCTCGTTTTTATCGTGCAGCGGTGTCCATATCTGCGCAAAGAAGGGATTTTCCTTGGCTATCTTATCCCACTGCCACGGACGAGCGTCAGGCTCGTCCTTATAAGGCCACGGCATACATTCGGGACACCAGTGCCCGCCCAACAGCACCACGCGCGGAGAAGCCATAAAGCGATGTCCCTCGGCACACTCCCACTCCAAGGGCGTATCCCAGTCACCTTGGATCATCTCCGTGGATAAACACTTACCACCTCGGAAAGCGGCTGCCTGCTGCATATCGGTAATACTGAAAAGCGAACAGGACTTCTGCTCATCGTAGCCGTGGTTAAGCACTACCGGCTGCTCGCTGTTGTGAGAGAGGTCGGTATGCTGCCAATCTGAAATAGCCTTATACGCCTCCACACTACCATAATAGGCATGGATACGCTGCTGTTTGTTGTTCTTTATCCACCACTGCGTACCATGCTCCTTATGTTGAGCCATAGCCAACATAGCCATCTTGACGATATGAGGAACGAGTTTGGCGACCTTGGTGACCGATGCGAAACGAATAGCCGAAGGTAGGCAGTCCGACTTTGCCATCTGTGCAAAATACTCTTTCACGGGGATATTAGCACGAAAATGTAGGTAGTTCTCTAACCGGTCACCGTCTAAATACCACATCCCATGGAAATTACGGGTCGTGAACCAGTTGGTATTGAATATCTTCTCAGGTCTCGGACAACCGATAGCGTCTAACAATAGACATTCGAACTCGTAGTTACTGAGCCGGTACTCTTTGCCCGAACCGATATTGTAGTAGTTCTTCCAGAACTCCTCCGGCACATCTTCACGACACACCCGCTCTAACAGACGGCCGCTGTCCTCTACCGTAGCCCACTCCAATACACCACGGATAGGCACATGGAACATGATAGGGTCATAGTTCTTCAAGATGGCAGGATAGAGGATACCCGACTGGCGCAGGCTCACCCAGTGTTTGATAGGCGAGTTGGTGATGATATATTCTGCACGAGCCTTGGTGATACCATAGTGGTCGTATGCCGACACACATATAGGGTCACCGCAGCGTCCCCAGTGCAATGGCTCACGACGGTCACCCATCTGTGCCACACTGCCTATATATACCACTTTCGGTTGCTTATCCTCAGGTTGCGCCAACACAGCATCGCGGATATAGGTAGCAGCAGTGATATTAGTCTTGCGTGTAGCCGTAGGACGGTAGTCGGCTTGCGGCGATACCATACCACCAACGTGCAACACGATGTCACTGCCGGTGACACCTTTGAGGATATCCTCATACACTGTCAAGTCACCCCACACAATCTCTACTTTATCTTGCAGCGGAGCTAACAGTTTCTTGTTCTTCCCGCTGGGACGCGCCAAAACACGCAAAGTATAGCACTCGGGATAACGCAATATCTCTAACATACCCGCATACCCCATAGTGCCGGTAGCACCGGTCAAAAAAACTATTTTCTTCATTAATATCTATGGTATCTAACTATCAACTACCAACCACACCGTCTCCCTATGCACTACACTACCTGCTAAACATGCTCAGACGAGTCCTCCCCTTTCTTCTTGGGATGAGTTAAGTCACGCCACTTAGACTTTATAAAACCCCAGGTGTTGTTTATCAACTGAGGACCCCAATGCGTGTTCTCCTCCTTCTCCTCTGCCTCACGATACTGAGCCGCCACAGCAGCATCATTATCCGTGATAACCAACATCTGATCACCAACCTCCAACTCCGACTGACCCGTCGGAACAAAGAAATCCTCACCACGACGAACCAAGATAACCAACGTCTTACGAGGGATAGACAAATCCTTCAACATAGTACCCTTCGACAACATCTCCGACTTGACCTCTATCTCCGTCGCAGAAGACTCTATCTCCTCCGGCAGATCAATATCAAAATGCTCCAAACGCTTCAACTTAACCTCTGGAATAGCCAAACCAAGACACTTGGTTATATACGACAAAGACGTACCTTGTACGACAAGCGAGACAAGGGTACAGAGGAAAACGATATTAAAGATCAAGTCAGCATGCGCCACACCACCTGCCTTACACAAAATAGCAAAGATAATAGGAACAGCACCCTTCAGACCTACCCAACTGAGCATCAACTTGTCCTTAGTCGAGAACTGACGGAAAGGAGCCATACAAAGAAACACAGAGATAGGACGAGAGATACATATCATCACAATACTGATTATCAAACACGGAATCAATACCTCCGGCTTAATCAACTCACTCGGACGAACCATCAATCCCAACACCAAGAATATCACCAACTGACTCAACCACGTGAGACCGTCAAAGAAACTGCGCGTCTGATGCTTACGGGTAAACTTACTGTTACCGATCACCAAACCACCAATATACACCGCCAAATACGTGTTCCCCTCCAAATAGTAGGTGATAGAGAAGATAAAGATACAAGCGGTCAACACCATGATAGGATACAAGGACTCATTGTTGAGATGTACCTTACGCATGATACTAACCATCATCTTGCCAAACAGGAAACCCATCACCGCACCCATAACCAACTGCACCACTATCGTCTGCACTATCGCCAAACCCGATATCTCCGTCGCGGTAGCAGTCACAACACCTATCAACGTCGTCGTCAATACATAAGCCATCGGATCATTAGCACCACTCTCCAACTCCAACAACGGACGAAGATTATGCTTGAAACCAATACCGCTCGTGCGCAAGATAGAAAAGACAGAGGCCGAATCCGTCGACGACATAGTTGACGACATCAACAACGCTACCCATATACTCACACTCGCCACAGCATTCAACCAACCAAAGATATAGTAAATAATCACACCCGTTATCAACGCCGTCAACAACACACCAACCGTCGCAAGTGTCAGACCGGGAACCATCACCGGACGAACTTCCGACAACTTGGTATCCATACCACCGGAAAACAAAATGATACACAACGCCACCGTGCCTATCGCCTGAGCAGAATTGATACCGAGCATGTAACCTACACCACTCTCCCCAAAAATCTTACCTATACCATCAGGACCAAACAACATCCCCACTGCCAAAAACAGCAACAACGCAGGAACACCGAACTTATACCCTATCTTATCCGTGAAGATACTCGCAAAGAACAATAACGACAATACCAACAATATCAATTCTACTTGCATACTCATATAACTATTAAGGTTTATATCCCATGAAATACTTCTATTACTCCGCCTTCAACAATAACGTATTGATAGCCTCTACCCAGAAATCCTTCTCACGAAAACCCTGAACAATCTGTGGAGCACCATCCATAGGACACAACACCACCGTCGGATAACTACGCACACCAAACAACGACGCTACCTCACGCTCCTTCTCCGCATCCAACGTATAGACATATATCTGACCCTTGTACAACTCGGCAACCTCAGACAAGATAGGATGCAACTTCTTACACCAACCACACCACGAAGTCGAGAAATCTATCAGACAAGGCTTATCACCCTTGTATTTCCATACTGGCTGCTCGTCCATCGAATAATAGCACACCTTCGACTTGAAATCGGCAGTACTCAAGTACGTCAAACCGGAAACTTCTGCACAGACAACAGCAGAAACAAATACCAACGCAACAGAGAAAAGAAATCGTCTTATCATAAAAAAAACCATTTGGGGTGCAAAGTTACAAAAAAAGAGTAACTTTGCAAAACTTTTAGTGCTACCATGTATATTTCAAACGTAAATACTGAACTTACCAACATCATCCACAACCGTTCGACCAAGCAAACCTATATCATTACCGACCAAAACGTCGCCACACATTGCTTGCCCCTACTCGATACGTCTGTCCGATCACTTCCAACGCTCATACTACCCGCAGGAGAAGAAAACAAAGACATTGACCATGTACGGTCTATATGGGACTTCCTGCTGGAACAGCAAGCCACACGACAAGCACTGATCATCAATATCGGCGGTGGCGTCATCACAGACATGGGAGGCTTCGCCGCTGCCACATACAAACGAGGCATCGACTTCATCAACGTACCCACTACACTGCTCGCCATGGTGGATGCCGCACACGGGGGGAAAACGGGATGCAACTACAGAGATATCAAAAATTGCATAGGAACCTTCACGGCTCCACTACACACGATCATTGACCCCGCCTTCTTACATTCACTGCCTGCTACACAATGGATCAGCGGATATGCCGAAATGCTCAAACATGCACTCATCAGCACACCACAACATTGGAACGACATATGCTCCTATGACCTCCACAAACGCAACACCAATGCACTCACACCACTACTCAACGAAAGCATAAGCGTCAAACAACAGATAATCCAACAAGACCCTGACGAACAGAATATCCGGCGCACACTCAACTTCGGACATACCATAGGACATGCTCTCGAGGCACATCTCATCGCACAAGCCACACGACAACATAACACAACAGCCACACCTCCACACGGATACTGCGTGCTATGGGGGATGATTGCCGAGTTATACCTCAGCATCACACTACTCGACTGCCCACGCCGCCCACTACAACAACTCACCTCTATCATGCTCGAGTATTATGGGAAACCTATATGCAACTGCCAACAACAAAACGACATCATCACATATATGATGCAGGACAAGAAAAACAGCACAGACACAAACAACACAACACACATCAACTTCACACTCCTACGCGATATAGGACAACCCGTCATCAACCAGACACCTACACTCGCCAACATACACCAAGCACTCGACTACCTCTTCAACATATAACCAACCCGTCATTCATAACGACTCCATCCCTCTCCTCAAGGCGGGCGGGAGAGTCCACCATTCGTCACATCGGACTCACCTGTCTTTAAAAAAACAATAAAAAAAACACCAACTGTTGCCATAGTAAAATAAATATCGTACTTTTGTCGCCCTAACATACACTACACGCACACAACACGGTTCATAACAGAACTCAAACAAACACCAAAATAAAATAAACTATTTATGTATAACTTCTAAACGTATTACACTTATGAAAAAATCATTGACACTCTTCGTACTCCTATGTACACTATGTATGAGTACACACGCCACTCTCTTGTTTAACGAGAGTTTCAACTACACCACTGGAGATTTGTACAATCAGGGGGGGTGGGTGAAATATGGTTCACACGCCAAAGACCCTATCCAAGTAGTAAATACGCCACTTACCTATGCGGGCTATCAAACAACCGCAGTAGGATATGCTGCAAAAATAGGTTCCTCAGATACCCA
Source organism: Acidaminococcaceae bacterium (assembly GCA_963620225.1). Lineage (GTDB taxonomy): Bacteria > Bacteroidota > Bacteroidia > Bacteroidales > Paludibacteraceae > Colicola. The sequence goes on from CAVEZM010000007.1 coordinate 63,419, forward strand.
AGGACAAGACTTGATGAAGCATATCGGGCATCTCGCTAACACCAATGGCAATGTAGCCTATATTGGTGCATTGCTTAAGGTGGATGCAGTAGGTACTAACTATTTTCTTGCGGTGTGCGACTCTACTTCTTCCGCCTTTGCTGATGGTAGAACCCCAAGCGAGAAAATTAGGTTATACGCATTAGAAGGTTCTACTGACGGCAAATTCAAATTTGCTCTCGGAAAGGGAAATGACAAATATGTAACAACAGAAACGGAGTATGACCTGAATAGCACCTATTTAGTGGTCATAAAGTACGAGTTTGTAGTTGCTACAGGGGATGAAAGCACAACGAAAAATGACGACCCTATTTATCTATTCGTAAATCCTTCATTGACAGCAGAACCTTCAACTTCGACTGCTGTGGCTACTCTTTTAGGAGATACTTATGGTTCGGATATCGCATGGCGTGGTGCCAATGCACTTGAACTCAAACAAGGTCAGACATTTTCTAAGGCTTGTCCTACCGTAACTGTAGATAATATCCGAATTGCCACTACATGGAATGAGTTGTTGACGGAGAGCGGTGATACACCCGACCCGACACCTACCGCTACCATTACGCCCTCTACCACGAAACTTGAGTTTGGAAATCTGTATGTAGATGATACCAAAACGCTTAAGTTCACTGTTAAGGGTACAGACCTCACGGGCGATATTACCCTTGTGAGCAACAACGCAGAGGTGGTACTCGACAAGACTACCATCACCAAAGCAGAAGCCGAAGCAGGCGTAGAGGTAACGGCTACCCTGACCGCAGCAACAGCAGGCGAACAGACTGCCACTATTACTCTCTCTTCGGTAGGTGCAACTAATGTTACCATTGCTGTTTCTTGGACTGCTATAGCAGTAACCAAAGTAACCACTATTGCTGCCCTCAAAGCGGGAGTATCAACAAATCCCGAAGCACTGTTCCTTTACACCGGAGAGGCGGTTATCACTTACTACGAAGTAACGGGCTATAGTACGCCGACATTCTATGTGGAAGATGCAACAGGTGCAGTATGCATCTACGATTACTTCGATAACACCTGTAAAGTGGGCGACAAAATCAAAGACTTCATGGTTGTCGCATCATCGGAGGAGACATATAGAGGCTTACCATTCTCCTTTGTCTCTACGGTTACTGTCGTCAGCAGCAGCAATGAGTGGACACCGCAGGTGGTTACGCTCAAACAGTTGCAAGACAATGCCGCTGACTACCTCATGGAGTTAGTGAAAGTAGAGAATGTTACGCTCGACCAAACAGAGGCTAACTACAAGGCTGGCAACAACGCTATCTCAGAGGACGGTACTACTGCCGTTATCAACCTGACGAGCGACAATACCTTGATAGGTACTACGAAACCCGCCCAAGCAGACATCGTGGGTATCTCGTACTACACTTCGGGCTACAACATCCGTGTGCGCACGGCGGCTGACATCGTGGCAAAGACCACCCCGACATCCATCGAGACTATCGCCCTCGATCAACTCACGGGCGAATACGAGATATACACCGTTTCCGGTCAACGCACCGACGCTTTGCAAGCAGGCGTAAACATCATCCGTCAAGGAGAGAAAACCTATAAAGTAATCCGCTAATATACACTCTGCACCCCGAGAACTTGAGTTCTTGGGGTGTACTATATCTACCTGATTTTATGAAGTTAAAAACATATCTACTAACGCTGTGCCTATTCTCCTCGGTACTGTGTGCCACCGCCGCCACGAACCTGCTCAGCAACGGCGACTTCGAAAACGCCAAGTCCAACGCCTTTTTCGGTGCAGAATTCACCGACTGGGCATTCGGTGGTGTGATAGCCATCGAAACAACCGACATACACGGAGGAACCAAAGCCCTGCGAACTGAAGAAGTAACCACCAGACGCAGCCTGATCCAAGATGTCAACCTCAGAGACGATGTCGTAGGACAAGAATACGAAATCAAAGGCTACTACAAGGTGTTATCTGCCAACTCGGGAGACCTCGCCCTCAACTGCCTATGGGAATGTGTTCCTCCCCACACTGGCACGCCGCACGATAGCGTAATACTCAACCAACCACTCGATGTCACAAGCACCGGCTGGCAATCGTTCAGCGTAACGACCACCAAACCGCAGAATGGAACAACCTTCTATTTTAGCGTTGCAGTCAACAAAGGGGTAAAAGTCATCTTCGACGACTTCTCTCTCACCCGCACCGAGAAAACGGAACCTTGGTTTACAGTCACGCCCGAAACAATCTCTCAATCCGATTGCTCAATCGGAGACTCAGTCTTGGTGGCGGATTTCTTGATACGGCAAGGAAACCTGACACTACCTATCGACCTCTACATCACTGGCACCAACCGCACAATGTGGAGGCTCGAAAAAACACAAGTGACTGCTGCCGAAGAGAATGTCAAACTGTGGTACAAACCCACTGCAATAGGCAAACATACAGGCGCATTCCTTATCGAAAGTACTGAGGCGCAAAACGATAACAAAATGTACTCCCTCTCTGGTACTTGTATCGACCCGACCCAGTCGCCGACCATCACAATCAATCCTGCTACCCTGCCCGTATTCCGTGCTGCCGTAGGACAGACCGTAGAGGATTCTGTCGCCCTCACCTCCGAGAACTGCATCGACCATGTCTATGCCACAATATCTCCCGCTGGCACAGGCTTTACCATCGACCGTTCGCTCATCCTCAAGAATACTTCCACCCACATCTACATCACTTTCTCTCCTTCCGTAGTAGGCACGACTACGGCAACCATCACTTTCACTACTGCACGCGGCGAGAGCAAGACAATCAGCGTAACGGGAGAAGCAACCGAACCCGCACCGGAGGTAGTCGATTGGCAAACCGACTTCGATTGGAAGACACGCACGCCGCAAACACTGCTCATAGAACCTTTCGATGCAATCACTCACAACAAGACATTGCTCCTCAATGAATGGCAAAATGTAGTCAAAACAGGTACCAGACCATGGTGGGGATACAAGGATATCAATAACGATAACGAACCTTGCGCCAAGGCATCGGCTTACATATCCGGAGTTACCGACTCCACACTCTTCACGATGTGGCTCGTAACACCCCCGCTCGACTACAAGAACGCTGCCAATCAGGTGTTCACCTTCCGTGTACGCGGCGACTATCTGCTCGAAGGGCAGAGTGCAACACTCAAACTATACTATATAGATGCCACTAATACAGCGGATGTTTACTTTGAAGACCTGCAAATAGCCATGCCGTCAACAGCAGATGAGGCAGGAGAATGGCTCGACTTCCAGGTGAACCTCACAGGACTTACCACTATCGCAGATGTGTTCTACATGGGCTTTTGCTTCACCGGATATAGTGGCACCAATGGTTCTGCCACCTACCTCATCGACGATGTCTCGTGGGGACGCACCGACCTGCC
>CAVEZM010000008.1:0-24990 GCA_963620225.1 Acidaminococcaceae bacterium
GAAAAGATAATTTCTTCATAATAGATTGATTTAATTAGTTAGTAATTTATTGTTAACTATCTGTTGTTGCGATATTATATTTTAAGTGTGATATACAATGCTTCCGTTTCCATGAGTATAGACGTAACCAACGTTGAGCCGTATCTGTTGTTTATGATCCATTCCATTGCGGGTCGTCAATTATCGTGACAAAGGTACAACTTCTTTTGATGATGTGCAATAGGCAAGTGTATTTTTTGTGTATATTATAAGTTTACAGGTTGAAATTAGTTGATAGTGGATAGTAGTTGATAGTTGATAGTAGTTGATAGTTGATAGTGGATAGTAGTTGATAGTTGATAGTAGTTGATAGTTGATAGTTGAAAGTTGAAAGTTGATAGTAGTTTATGAGTTGATGAGTTGATGAGTTGATGGGTTGATGAGTTGAGGGGTTGATGGGTGGTTGAGAGTGGTTTGTATATATTGTTGTGTTGCTTTTTCTCCCTATTATATACCGTGTATCAACCGTATATCTTCCGTGTATGTACCGTGTATATACCGTGTTTTACAGCGGGAGATGCCGTACATGTCATTTCAAAATTTGGTTCCTTCCTTAACATATTTGTATGATTGTATATCTTTTTGTACCTTTGTCGCTGAAAAATTCGATTGTATGGTTATAGGTTTATTGCTTTCGTTGCTGAGTGCGACGTTCACTGTTGGTTCGTCGAAGACGATAGAGGTGAGTGGAGATATGCCCGAAGGTGCGAGCGTTGTTTTCTCACGTACGGCAGGGAGTGGAGATAAGAAGCGTATGACTGCGGGTAATGCCACGGAGTTGTGTTTGCGTGGTTTTGACAAGTCTGTTATCAAGTCGGTGACCCTGTCTATGCGTTCGAACAAGAGTGCGGGTGCAGGTAGTCTGAAGATGTGCATAGGCGGGAAAGTGGTATGGGAGATTCCCGATGCCGATTTTGCGAACAGTTCGTGGTATGGTGCATGGAGTACAGATTGGGTGGAGATATCCAAATCGTTGGGAGATACGGTTGGTGCAGGTGACAGCATCATCATTCATATAGAGGCGAGTAAGAACTCGTTGTATATCCAGCGTTATACTATCGAGTATGAGGGGGCAAAGAAAGAGGCATACAGTGTCCGTTTTATCTCCGGTCTTTCTCAAGATCCGCCTTTATTGAAGGAGGATTCTCCTTCTGCGGGCGTGTTGTTGCCTATGGGTAGAGATACTTTGGGTTGGTATTTCAAGGGTTGGTGTGAGCATGCGGTAGCGGATAGTATGGTGTGTCCTGTGTTTTGGAAGGTAGGGACGCGGTATTATCCCCGTTCTGATTGTTCGTTATGGGCGTTGTACACTGATGTTGACAAGAAGGTTCAGATGGGTGAATGTCAGTCCGGTGAGTATGCGATTGCCCATAGTGTATGGAAGCATGCCATGTATGGTGATGTTCATTTGCCAGAAGTTACGAATGCACGTTACCGTGTGGTAGGTGCAGTGCCCGTAGAGATAGCGGGGAGTGTTGATGGTGGTCGGGTATTAGTGACGGAGACAGATGAGGGAATGGTATATGATGTTCAGTTCTTGTCGGACAGCACATTGTCTATACGTAATGTCGTGAGTGATTGTTGGGTAGGGTTTAAGAAGAACCAGTTGGACGACAAGGAGTTTTCGTGGCACTACCGGTCGTTGCCAGACAGTTCGTTGGCGGTGTATCATATAGAGGGCGGCAGGGCTTATCTCTTGACTTTTGGTTATGGTCCCAATGCTGTGTATGATGAGATAGTGGCTTATGCACAGTCTATCAATATGGCGACGGTAGTTCAGAACGCATTGTTTTTCTTTCCCGTATCGGAGGCACATTTCACAAGTTTCCCGTTAGGAGAGTTGAGTGCTATAGGGCAGTTAGTTATCCCCTACTCTACGGAGCAGGATGTGCGTGTTCGTTGGGGCATGTATGAGATTCGTGTGGTCGATGGAAAAAAGCACGTACGCTTGCTTAAGTGAAACAATAATCGTATCTTTGCACGTTTTTTGTAACAGAGATGAAGCGTAGTATCTTTTTATTGGTTCTGTCCGTTGCTTTGCCGCTGTGTATCCATGCAGATGTTTTGTCGGACATCTTGCGTGGTGCATACAATGCGAAGACGATGTCTGCGACGGAGATAGACAGTGTGTTGAACGGCACGGGTGGTAGCCGTTACCGGTTGGAGTACGAGAATAAGCAGCCGTTGTTCCGTCGTTCGTTCATGGCGGATTACTACTTGGTTGACACGCAGAAAGGCACTCGTGTCCGGTTGAGTGATCAGCCTGTCCGTGATGCGCAGTTATCTCCTAATGGTGATTATGTGGTCTATGCGAAGGCAGATAACAACTTGTACATTTACAAGGTGCGTTTTGAGACGGAGGTTCCTATCACTACAGACACGGATAGAGAGATACATAACGGCATAGCCGACTGGTTATATGAGGAGGAGTTTGATGCGACGGGTATGTTTGCTTTCTCGCCAGACAGTAAGATGTTGGCTTTTGTCCGGTTGGACGAGACGGATGTCCCTGTTTTTACCTGGCAAGAGTACATTAAGGAGGATGGTGCTGCTACGGGTGGGGTGTATCCTGTCAGCAAGTCGCTTCGTTATCCGAAAGCCGGCGAGAAGAATGCACGTGCGTCGGTGTGTGTATATGACTTGTACTACAAGACTATCCGCACGTTGCAGTTGCCGGAGATGAATGACGCCTATATACCTCGTGTGCGTTGGACGAATATGGTTCAACAGGGTAAGAGTAAGGAGGCGTTCAGTGAGATTGTGGTGGAGCGTCTTAACCGGGACCAGAACAAGATGGAGGTCTTCTTGGTCAATCCCAGGTCCACTGTGTCGCGGTTATTCTATACGGAGTCGAGCAACAGTTGTTTTGTGGACTACAGTCTGTTCGACTCGTGGCAATGGTTGTCGGATAATCGCGTGATTGTGTTGAGTGAGAAAGGGGGATACAGGCAGGCGTATCTATACTCGGCGCAGGGTATCGAGCAGCGGTTACTGACACCGGAGCAGCGTGATGTGACGAAGTTATACGGGTTTGATGAGGGCACGCAGACGTTGTATTATCAGGCTGCTACTACTCCTGAGGAGCGTCTGTGCTATGCTGTGAATATCAAGAAGCGGGTCACTACGTTGTTGACGGGCGAGGTGGGGCTGCATGAGTTGACGTTCTCGAAGGATTACAGGCACTATATCGACTGTTATCAGAGTACGCGTACGCCCAACCGCTATGCGCTCTATACGACAGGTAAAGATGATAGGAAGACGCTGTTGAGCAATGACTCGGTGCGTGATGCGTGGGAGGTGTTGGGTATTCCGGAGATGGAGTTCTTCACGTTCGTGACGGAGCGTGGTGACACGTTGCATGGTTGGCAGATACTGCCAAAGGATTTCGACGAGAGCAAGCGTTATCCTGTAGTGATGTTCCAGTACAGTGGTCCTGCGAGTCAGCGTGTGTTGAATCGTTGGCGCAAGCGTTTCGAGTACTATGTAGCGTCACAGGGTTATGTGGTGGTGAGTGTAGATGGTCGCGGGACGGATGCTCGCGGTCGTGCTTTCCGTAACGCCACGTATATGCAGTTAGGGTTGCGAGAGGCTGAAGACCAGATAAGCGCGGCACAGTATCTGCAGACGTTGCCCTACGTGGCAGAAGACAGGATTGCTATTGTCGGTTGGAGTTACGGAGGCTTTGAGGTGTTGATGTGCATGAGCAAGCAACCTCGTGTGGTGGATGGGGCGACTCCTCTGTTCCGTTGCGGCATTGCCATTGCGCCAGTGACCTCATGGCGTCTGTACGACTCCGGCTACACGGAGCGTTATATGCGTCGTCCGCAGGTGAACGATAGGGGTTATGACAGCAGTGACTTGACGAAGATGGCAGCAGACTTGCAGGGTAAATTGTTGATTGTACATGGATTGGCGGATGACAATGTACATGTACAGAACACGTTCCTTTACACAGAAGCGTTGGTGCAGGCGGGTAAGCAGTTTGAGATGCAGATATATCCTGATGATAATCATTTCCTGCGCAACCGCAGCAACTATGAGCATCTGCATAGGCGTTTGCTATGGTTTTTAGAGGATAACCTGTAAGTAGTTTCGACAGTATATTTAATCAATAAGTCTAACGATATGAGTACTAATCAAAATCGCAACATTCTACCTATTGTAGTGATGTTCTTGCTGTTCTTCATGATTGCCTTTGTGACTAATCTGTGTAATCCAATGGCAGTTATTGTCAAACATCATTTCTCCATGTCTAACTTTGCTGCACAGTTAGGCAACGCAGCGAACTTCATAGCATACGCTGTGATGGGAATTCCTTCCGGACTACTTCTCAAGAAGATTGGTTACCGCAAGACGGCTCTTGTAGCCATCTTTACCGGTTTTGCAGGTGTGTTTCTTCAATACATGTCCGGTTGGGAGTCTATTCACAGTTTCTGGGTGTATCTGATAGGTGCTTTTGTTGCAGGTTTCTGTATGTGTATGTTGAACACTGTTGTTAATCCTATGCTTACCATACTGGGTGGCGGTGGCAATCGTGGAAATCAGTTAGTACAGTTCGGTGGCGTATGTAACTCACTGGCAGCCGTTTTGGTTACTATCATTATGGGTCATCTGATTGCAGATACTGCGAAGGCACAGATCTCGGATGCGACTCCTGCACTGATGATAGCACTTGGGGTATTTGCTTTTGCATTCATTGTACTTCTGTTGGTTAAGATTCCCGAGCCGACATTAGAAGTAGAGCAGCATACTAAGCAGCGTGTTGCTGGAGGTAAGCATTACTCGGCTTTCTCGTTCCGTCATTTCGACTTAGGTATCTTGGCTATATTCTTGTATATGGGAGTGGAAGTCGGTGTGCCTACTTATGTTCTCCAGTATCTGACCACAGCGCCGACGGCTGCTATTCCGGGTGCGGGTATAGACACTGGTATTGCCGGTGCTATCGTAGCTTTGTATTGGTTCCTCATGTTAGTTGGGCGTCTGTTGGGCGGTCTCATAGGCGGTAAGGTATCCAGCCGCACACAGATAACGGTAGTGTCAGCCTTGTCTTTTGTATTGGTTCTTTTAGGTATGTTCTTACCCGCAAGTACGGAAGTTCCGTTCTGGGGTATAGAATGGGAGAGCATGTCTGCTGTAAAGGCCTCTGTTCCTGTGGGTGTTATTCCACTTATCTTAGTAGGTCTCTGCACCTCTGTGATGTGGGGTGGTATATACAACATGGCAGTAGAAGGTCTTGGCAAATATATCTCGATCGCTTCTGGAGCATTTATGACTATGGTTTGCGGTGCAGGTATCTTAATTCCTCTGCAGGGCAGATTAGTGGATGTGTTTGGTAATTTCCAGATGAGTTATATAGTTGTACTGTGTTGTGCAGTATACATATTCTTCTATGCTGTCGTTGGCAGTAAGAATGTGAACAAAGATATACCTACTGAGTAAAACATTTAGATATATTGTATTATGGAGAAGCCTTATGTAATGGGTTTAGACATGGGAGGTACGAACTCCGTGTTGGGCATTGTCGATGCACGAGGTCATGTGTTGGCGCGCACATCTATCAAGACTCAAGATTATCCGGATATCCGGGATTATGTAAGGGCTCTGCATGCTGAGGCTTTCAAGATTGCGGAGCCCTTGGGAGGTATGGATCTGATCCGTGGGTTAGGTGCCGGTGTTCCTGATGGTAATTACTATACGGGTCATATCGAGCATGCTCCTAACCTACCTTGGAAGGGAGAGATCCCTTTCGCTCAGATGTTGACAGAGCAGTTTGGAGTACCTGCGAAGATAACCAATGATGCCAATGCTGCGGCCATGGGTGAGATGACTTATGGTGCAGCACGTGGTATGAAGAACTTCATTATGATTACTTTGGGTACCGGTGTTGGTTCCGGTATTGTCATCGATGGTCAGGTGGTGTATGGGCATGATGGTTTTGCCGGGGAACTTGGTCACACCAAGGCGGTACGTGGAGACAATGCGCGTCTGTGTGGTTGTGGGCAGCGCGGGTGTTTAGAGGCGTACGCGTCTGCCACGGGTGTGGCCCGTACAGCCAAAGAGATCGTGATGACTTCAGAAGAGCCCACGTTGCTGCGTGACTTGGACATTGACCATATAACCTCCAAGGATGTCTATGATGCTGCCATCAAAGGTGATGTTGTGGCAAAGCGTATCTTTGATTTCACCGGTCATATGTTGGGAGAGAAGTTTGCAGACTTTATTGCTTTTTCTTCTCCTGAGGCCATTATCATGTTTGGTGGATTGACCAAGAGTGGAGATTTGATCCTTAATCCTATCATTGAGTCTATGAATGCCAATGTCTTGTTCCATTGGAGGGACAAGGTAAAAGTCATTTTCTCCGATCTCAAGGAGTCTGATGCTGCGATATTAGGAGCATCGGCATTGGCTTGGGGTTAGTCAGGCTCTATAAAACATTCTCGTTACTATCGTTAAGATACCGCTGTTATATCAGTTTCCCACGTGGTTGCAGCACCTGTACCCGGGTGCTATGTGGCGTATTGATTCATTGTCCAAAGCCGTATATCTGACTTTTGATGATGGTCCAGTACCGGAGTGTACGCCACAAGTATTAGACATCTTGGCTCGGTATGATGTGAAGGCGACTTTCTTTATGGTAGGAGAGAATGCTGTTCGTTATCCAGATATAGTAGATAGGGTTCGCCGAGAAGGGCATAGTATCGGTAATCATACTTATCATCACCTCAAAGGTTTTCGTGTATGTACGGATACTTATCTCCAGAATATCAGGCTTGCAGACCAGGTATTACAGACTCGTCTTTTTCGTCCTCCTTATGGTCGGATACGGTATGGTGAGCGGAAAGCCGTACGTCAGGCGGGGTATAGCATCTTCTTGTGGGATGTTCTCACGCATGACTATAATGCGAACTATACTCCTGCGCGCATATTTGATATTGTTCGTTGTTATACACGTAGCGGGAGTATCATCACTTTTCACGACTCTATCAAGACACAGGAGCGTCTGTTTACCGCATTACCAGGTATTATTGAGTGGTTACAGGATGAAGGTTATCAGTGTCTTGCTATTCCCCAGCCAGCAGTATGAAACGACTATGGTACATAATTATCCCTACGCTGTCATTGTGTATGTCGTGTGCCAATCGTGGTACAGGTCCACAAGGTGGTCCTCGTGATACTATACCTCCAGTGGTCACCAAAGAGAGTCCTGCCAATGGTACGTTATCTTTCTCGGGCAAGAAAGTGGAGATACAGTTCAACGAGTATATTCAGTTAGACGATATTCTGAAGAATGTCCTCATCTCTCCTCCGCAGCAGAAACCGCCAGAAGTGAAAGCATACGGTAAGACTGTCACAGTTACTTTTCAGCAACCTCTACAAGACTCTACGACCTACACCATTGATTTTGGTGCTGCTATCTGTGACTACAACGAGAAGACTCCTTTGCGCGGTTATGTCTTTTCTTTCTCTACAAGTGATTTCATTGATTCGTTGGGTATATCCGGATTGCTTGTCAATGCTGAGAACTTAGATCCTGTATCGGGTGTTATTGTGGGTATCCACAGTAACTTAGCGGATTCTGCTTTATCCTCATTTCCTTTTGCACGTATCACGCGTACCGATGAGGATGGATACTTTGCGATACATAATATTCATGAGGGCACCTACCGGCTCTATGCGTTGAATGATGTCGGCAATGATTATCTATACCAACCGGGTGAGGATCTCGCTTTTGCAGACTCACTTGTCACGCCGTACATAGATATATTCTCAGAATCAGACACTCTATGGCGCGATACGACAGGTATTGACCCTATCAGTCACGATACTTTATTTACTCGGCTCATTGACACCATACATACCGTTCATGTTCGTTATTATGAGCCGTCAGATCTGGTTCTCTGGTATTTTGCGGAGGACAAGCAGCGTCACTATTTTCGTGGTGTCTATCGTGAAGAACAGCATGCGTTTACTCTTATCTTTGCCGCTCCTCAAGATAGTCTGCCACAGATACGTGCGCTTCGTCCATCCGAGATAGATAGCACACGCTCTGACTCGGCATGGCATGATTGGATGGAGTACGCATTACTGCAAGCCACCCCCAAAAATGACACTATCACCTATTGGCTTACGGACTCATTAGCCATATCTCAAGACAGCATCTATATGGAGATGACGTACATGGTGTCGGACTCTGTCTATAATTTAGTTCCGCAGACAGACACCGTTCTTGCTGTCTATCGGCATCCTCGTATGTCTGCCAAATCCAAAGAGGCTGCGCAACGTAAGAAGAAAGAGCGTCACCTTGAACTCAAGACTAACGCCTCGTCCCAGTTCGAGATATACGATACCCTACGTATCCATGCGGCTTTCCCTATAGATACTATCCACACCTCTATGATCCATCTATCGCATAAAGTGGATACTGTATCACACCCAATGGCCATACAGGTTATCCCGCGTGACTCTATACACTTGACCTATAGTGTCATCGCCAAACTAACACCTAACGAGTCATACGTGCTAACTATTGATTCAGCAGCCTGCCGAGATATATACGGAGTATGTAATAATGTCGTACACGCCAACATAAAACTTAAGTCTGTTGATGAATACGCAAGTATTCTCATCCGTATGAAGGATTATGATCCGCGTATACGGTTACAGTTACTTACTGAGAAAGATGTCGTGTTATATGAGAAAGCGGCACTTGCAGAGGGGACTAAGTTTGCGTACCTCAAGCCTACCACCTATTATCTTCGTATGTACATTGACTATAATGGTGATGGACAATGGACGACAGGTGACTGGCTAACCAAGAGACAACCTGAGCCTGTGTTTTATTTCCCCAGTAAACTCAAGTTGCGAGCGAACTGGGACTTCGAGGAGACGTTTGACTATAAGTCTATTCCTCAGATAGACTCCAAGCCCAAAGTTCTGCTCAAGAAACCGAGCGACAAGAAGAAATAGTACCACTATGACATGGGATGACGTCAAAAGGCACATCATGCGGTCTGACAGGCTGGCGTTGTTTTGTTTCTTGTGTGCGGGTTTGGCTGTACAACTCATCACCTATGTTCTCACGCCTGCTACTCCGTTGTCACTCGTTAGCGGTATGTTGGGTATATGCGCAGTTGTTCTCGGTTCGCAGGGTAATATTTTAACTTTCTTTTTCGGCTTTGGGCAGATCGTCACTTACACTTGTCTATGCTACTTTGAACGATTCTACGCCGGCATAGCCATGAATATCTTTTACTTCATCACACAGATCTATGGGATATACTCTTGGCGCAGGCGATTGATGTACAATGTTCCTACAGACGGTATGGACAACAATGTCCCACGGAAGTCCCGTACCATCATCTATACCAGACGACTCAGTGTGAAGACATTCCTTCTTCTCTCATTGATTGTCATCATACTGTCGCTATTCGCAGGGTGGTTACTCTCCACTTATACAGACGACACTCAACCGTATTTAGATGCTTTCACGACCGTACCAGCTATTGCGGCACAGGTACTGATGATCCTTGCCTATAGGGAACAGTGGTATATATGGCTTTTCATTGACCTATTATACGTTGTCTTATGGCTACGGGCAGGGGACTACTGTCTTACTGCCCAATACCTATTTTGGTGTATCAACTGTGTGTATGGATACGTTCAATGGACTAAAAACATACCCAGAAACGAGTAAATCCTCAGGCTTGCTTTGTGTACCACACACAATTGTTGTATCTTTGTCCTCACAAATCACCGAGTTCACAAAGAACAATGGAACAGACTACCAAGGTTTCTCCTGCGTGTTGTCAGGTGCAACACAAGGAACATCATCACTCTTCCGAGTTACGCTCTATCATCATCAAGATTGTTGCGGCTAGCATACTACTTATCGCAGCCGTGCTCATTGAGCATACGTTTTCACTTGCCTTATGGCAACTGCTGCTTATCTATTTGGTTCCTTACCTTATTGTCGGGTTTGGCACCTTACGTGAAGCCGTAGAACATATTGTGCATGGTGATGTCTTTAATGAGGATTTTCTCATGTCTATTGCAACTCTTGGGGCTTTATCCATTGGTTTCTTGCCAGGTGCGGCGCATCAGTTGCCAGAGGCTGTGTTCGTGATGTTGTTTTTTCAGGTCGGTGAGTTTTTTGAGACGTTAGCCGAAGGCAACAGCCGCAAGTCTATTTCCCAACTGATGGACATACGTCCAGACACAGCACATGTTGAGCGAGGTGGCGATGTCATCACTGTGGCTCCTGCTGACATACATGTCGGTGAGATTATTCTCATCAAGCCCGGTGAGCGAGTGCCTTTGGACGGTGTTGTTATCGAGGGTGAGTCGAGTCTTGATACCGTTGCGCTCACCGGTGAGAGTGTGCCACGTTCTGTACACGTACACAATACTATCCTCTCCGGTTGTATCAACCTCACGGGACTGTTGCGTGTGCGAGTGACTAAGGAAGCGGGCGAATCTACTGCGACTAAGATTCTGGAGTTAGTAGAGAATGCGAGTGATAATAAATCCAAGAGTGAGAACTTCGTCACCCGTTTTGCACGCATATATACTCCCATTGTTGTCGTTGCGGCTATAGTATTAGTCTTTGTTCCTCCTTTCTTTGCATCGGGGACATACCTTGACGTTCTTCCGACGTGGCTGTATCGTGCACTCACATTCTTAGTCGTATCATGTCCTTGTGCACTTGTTATCTCTGTTCCTTTGTCTTTCTTTGGAGGCATTGGCGGAGCATCCAAGCAAGGAATTTTAATCAAGGGTTCCAATTACCTTGAGGCACTCTCCAAGTTAGACATAGCCGTCTTTGACAAGACAGGTACACTGACTCAAGGAGTGTTTGCTGTTACTGTTGTGCATCCACATGAGATCTCAGAGACAGAACTGCTGCATATAGCGGCTCATGTGGAGCGTTTCAGCAATCACCCTATTGCTATCTCGCTACGTAACGCATATCCCAATGAGGCTTTCGACGACTGTGATGTAGCAGATGTGGAGGAGATAACAGGACAAGGTATCAAGGCCAAGGTTAATGGTAAATGTGTCTATGTAGGGAACAGTAAGTTGATGACTGCTATTGGTGCCGATTGGCATCCCTGCACACAGGAAGCGCAGGGGACGGTTATTCATGTTGCTATTGATGGCAGTTACGTAGGACATATCGTCATCTCCGACCGTATCAAGGATGACTCTGCTATGGCTATACAACAACTCAAGCGTGCCAAGGTGCGCAAGACTGTGATGTTGACGGGTGATCAGCACTCTGTGGGGGAGTATGTGGCTCAGCAGTTAGGACTTGACCAATGCTACACAGAGTTGACTCCTCTCAACAAGGTTGAGATACTTGAGCAGTTGTTACAGGAGAAGAGAGCAGGAAAGACACTTGCTTTCGTTGGCGATGGTATCAATGACGCGCCAGTACTTGCCCGTGCTGACATAGGGATAGCCATGGGTGGGTTAGGGTCTGATGCTGCTATTGAGGCAGCCGATATAGTGTTGATGGATGACAAGCCGTCCAAGATAGCCACTGCTATACGCATAGCGCAACGTACTATACGCATAGCCAACCAAAATGTGTATTTCTCTATAGGTATTAAGGTTTTTGTCCTTATCCTTGCTTCTATTGGTATCGCCAATATGTGGATGGCGGTCTTTGCAGACGTGGGTGTTACTGTGCTTGCCGTGTTGAATGCTATGCGGGCACTACAAACGAAGTGACAGATATAAGCAGAAAGTGTCTGCATAGTATCAGGAGGTATGGTTATACTGTATATGTCCTAATTTGTATATGTGCAAGTAATGTAGTAATTTTGCAGTGTAATTAAACGTCTTGTGTTTTTAGACGTGTGCTGTTTAGCATATATATACTACGTATGGCAAAATATAATTGGACATATACCACTATGGGTGGTACTACGCGTGTAAAGATTCAGTCGGGCGAAGATATTCGTCACTTAGGTGAGTTGGATGAGAAACAGTGGACTGTGTTATCGTGTCCTGTTGTCGGATTAGAGATCCCAGAGGAGAGTCTGAGGTTGGTTGATCTGTCTGCAGATGGTAAGATTCATCTTCAAGAGGTTGTTGCCACTGCAGACTGGTTGTGCAGTGTGCTGAAAGATCCTAATATCTTAGTTACCAAGGGTGACAGTTTGCGTGTGGGTGCTATTGCTGATAGTGCTTTGCAGTCTATGGCGCAGCAGTTAGCCACGGATGGCGTTGTGACTGTTGATGGTGTGAAGTCGGTTATTTCTGCTGTGTCGGTGGATAGTCAGTCTATACCGGCGGCTCCTTACCCAGCGGATGTGATAGCGGCATACAAGGCTTGTTCCGCATCCTACAGTTCCTATTTTAACACTATGCGTTTGCAGTCTTTAGGTTTGGCTAAGTTAGCAGATGATGTGGTGGTGCCTGGGATGACGGAAGAAGAGTTTAATGAGATGGGGAGCAAGATTGCCACTTATGAGGCAGAAGTGTCCAGTATAACGACGGCTGATGCCGTTGCTTTGTCTGCGGCTCAGGCTAAGTACCAACCATTGTTGAAACTGTTGCTGCTTCGTCGGGACTTCTACACGTTGCTGCGTAACTTTGTTTCTTTCCAAGATTTCTACGCCAAGCGCAGCATCCATGGTATCGGTACGGCTGACAAGGATAATGTGTGGGCTATTTTCCAGGCCGGCACATTGGTTATTGACCAGCGTGCATGCCATTTGTGTCTTCGTGTGAGTGATATGGGCAAGCATGATGCCCAGGCTTCTGCGAGTGGTATGTTTCTCATCTACTGCAATTGCACGTTACAGAGTACGGGGGAGAAGATGCAGATAGTGGCAGCGATGACTGTTGGTGATATTCGAAACTTGAAGGTTGGTAAGAATGCGTTGTTCTACGATCGTCAGGGACGTGATTGGGATGCGGAGGTAGTGAAGATAATAGACAACCCTATCTCTATCGGTCAAGCGTTTTGGAGTCCTTATCGTAAGTTTGGAGATTGGGTGGTGAACCTCATCAATAAGTCGGCAGCAGAGAAAGAGAGTAAGGCTTTTGCAGATGTGACTACCAAAGTACAGACGAACGCAGCAGAGACCACGCCGTCAGACAAGAAGAAAAAAGAGGTCTTTGATATAGCCAAGTTCGCTGGTATCTTTGCTGCCATCGGTATGGCTATAGGGTATATCGGGGCATTCCTTACGGATGTTGGGAAAGGATTTATGGGGCTTGCAGACAGAGGTTGGTGGGTTCCTATTCTTGCTATTCTTGGTATCTTGCTTGTTATCAGCGGACCTGCTATGATAATGGCATGGTTTAAGTTGCGCAAGCGTAATCTGGCACCTCTATTGAATGCCAATGGTTGGGCTATCAATGCAGATGCTATCGTGAGTGTGATGTTCGGTAACACGCTGACAGATCAGGTTCAGTTCCCATTATTGAAGAAGCCTAAGTCCCCCAAGAAACTGAATAAGAAGCAAGTATGGGCTTTGATAATCGCAATTTTTGTAGTGGTATTGGGCATCGTATGTGGTGTGATGTGGGCATTGGGTTATCGACCTTGTTGTTGCTGTTAGGAGTGTGCTTGGTGTGAAACTATGCGCCCACTTGATTGACATCTCAAGTGGGCGTAATTGTTTCAAGTTTTCTGTCCAGAAAAGTGGTGTTTTTGGTCTGCTTTCTTTCTGCTCAAGATCGGCTTATCTTCTGCTCAAGTGCTGCTGTAGAAAAAAAAACATGAAACTACCCTTTCAGGTCATATCCGTAATGTCGCAGGCGGGCTTGGTTACTGCGCCAATCTTTATCCACTTTGACGAACAGTTGCAGATAGACGGACTTACCGAAAAACTCTTCGATATCGTGGCGTGCTTGCATCCCCACACGTTTGAGTGCTACCCCTCCCTTGCCGATGATAATACCTTTCTGACTATCGCGCTCCACATAGATGACGGCACCGATACGGATGATGCCTTTCGGGTGTTCTGGTGAAGGCTCCTCATCGTGGAACGTCTCGACCTCTACCTCTACACTGTATGGTATCTCCTTGTTGTAGTTCAGTAGCACTTTCTCGCGGATAATCTCATCCACGAAGAAGCGGGAGGGCTTGTCGGTGAGTTGGTCTTTCGGGAAGAACGGCGGGCACTCAGGCAGTGCCTCGCGTATGGCGTTGAAGAGTTGTTCAGTACCAAAACGCTGTTGCGCCGATATAGGGAAAATCTCCGCCTGCGGCAGTTGCCGATGCCAGTACTCTACGAGTTGCTCCAGTGTCTGCTGAGTAGTAAGATCTATCTTATTGATAATCAGGAATAGACGTATAGTAGAGTGTTGCGTTGCCGTACCGTTAGTGCTGTTAGATGTAGGAACGTCGGTGTTGTTAGAGGTGAGCTGCTTGACTTTGTTGAGGAAGTCAGCGTTCTTTTCGGGGTTCTCAAGGACATCAGTGACGTATAGCAGCACATCGGCGTCTATGAGGGCAGACTGCGAGAACTCGAGCATCTGCTCTTGAAGACGATAACTAGGGCGCAAGACGCCCGGCGTGTCGGAATAGACCATCTGGAAGTCCTCGCCATTGACGATACCCATGATACGATGGCGTGTGGTCTGCGCTTTCGACGTGATGATAGAGAGGCGCTCGCCCACTAAGACGTTCATCAGCGTGGACTTGCCTACATTAGGGTTGCCAACTATGTTTACAAAACCTGAGCGGTGCATTGCGGTGTGGATAGTTTTAGTAAGAGATGCCCTTCCCTACCCTTTTGTCAAGAGCGGGAAGGGCATCAAGTGATAGATATTTCTAAATTAGAAGTCTAAATCTAAGGGTGCGAATAGGCGGGACTTGGACGGTTTGATGAACTTGCCGTACTTAGCCTGCAGGCGTTTGACGTCAATCAGTTTCTGGTCGCCCATGATGATAATCGTAACCGGTTGGTTCTGGATATTCTTCTGGTAGAACTCCACAATCTGGTCGAAAGTCAGATTATCAATGAACTCCTTGTTATAGAGAGTAGGGTCAATGGTGTAGCCCTGTTCTTGCCAAGACTCATAAGTAGTGGACTTGCCGCGGAAGGTAGGCTTGGATATCTGTGCGTATTGACGCAGAGCCGCCTTGATCGACTCTATACGTTCCGGATATTGCGGCATGGAGTCAAGCAGTCCCATGAACACATCCACAGCATCTGCCACCTTGTCGGACTGAGTGCCGATATATCCCATGAAGTAAGCGTCTTTACCAGGCAGTGCACCCTTTGACATATAACCGGTAGCGGTGTATGCCATGGAGCGTTTCTCACGTATCTCGTCTAAGACAAGACCGGTGAAGCCGCCTGAGAAGTACTGGTTGAAGGCTTGGAACAGCACCGCCTCGTCTTTGTCGTAAGGCTTGCCGTTGAAATAGAAGTACACGGTAGCCTGCTGTACGTTGGAGTTCGGGAGGAAGAATATCTGTGTCTTGTCATACGCCTTACGGTCGCGGAACTCCGGAGAGGTAGAAGGCTTCACGCCTTCTTGCAGCGGCAGGTTCTTGGTAAGGATGTCCTTGACTTCCTCTACGGGTTTAGCACCGCAGTAGTGGATATCCAGTGCATACTTGGTAGCGGCCAGGAACTGCTTCTTGAGTTCCACCTCATCCATATTATACACGTCCATGAAAGGCACTACGTCAATGTAGTCTGAACTCTTGTCGTAGAGTACATACTCAAGGAGTGCGTCTGCTTGCACACCGTCAATCTTCGAGATAGTGAAACGTGAAGACAACTCACTACCCTTGACGGCATCGAACTGCTTCTTCTCGAACTTCGGGAACAGCATCTGGCGCTGAACGAGTTGGCATATCTGTGCGAGGTTATCCTCATTACCCGAGATATGTACGGTAAAGTAACTGCGCGACACGGAATAGGAGCAGCTACCACCGAGTTCAGACAGTTCACGACGGAAATCTTGTGGAGTAGTGTTTGGCATGATACCTGCACGGTTCATAAGCGGTGTAACGTACTCAAGCAAAGGACGTTTCATCGTTCCTATACCATATCGGAGAGTCATGGAGAATATATTATTCTTCGGATTGATAGCGTAGTGCAGTTCCACGTTCTCGTCAATAGGCACCACCTTCACCTCACTCATATCCATATAGGTCTGTTTGAGTTCGCCTTCTGGCAAGGCTTTGAAGTACTTGGCGTACTCCGTCTCTTGTCCGTTGATAAGGTCGAGAGGTTTGATTTTAGGTTTCGCCAGTTTGTTCTTTTTCGGAGTACCCTCTTCAAAGTTGACGGTGATATGGTCTGCACTGAAGTACTTCTTAGCTACGCGGGCAATCTCTTCTTTGGTCAGTGCTTGGATCTTTTCGTTTTCTGTAAAGATATCGTCCAGCGGTAGTCCATAGATGAAGCAGTGTACCAGGTTATTCATCTTAGAGGAAGATCTCTCGAACATCAGTTTATACGCCTCATCGTATTCGGCTTTCACAGATTTGATGAGCCAGTCGGGTATGTCACCATTCTTGATACGGTTGATTTCAGCCATGACAATCTTCTCTGTGGCAGCGTTGGACTCATAGGAGCGTTGGTTGACGTCATAGTAAGGGATAGCCACTACCATCACACGTCCTTCGTCACGGCGAGCGTCCACGTAAGCACCTGCTGATGAGACGATACCGTCCAACGAGATTCTGTCGAGCAGACCGGTACTGGAGGAGTTGGAGAGCAGAGCGGTAACGAACTGGAGCGTTGGAAGGTCCTCGTCTGTAACTTTCACGCCATCATATACCCAATAGACGGTTGGATAGTAGCCTACCTTGAAGTTGTATTTCGGGTTGCCAGCGAAAGAGGTGTTTGGATACACGGCACGTTCGGGTAAGTCTTTGGGTTGGAGACGACCAAAGGTCTCGGCAATCATCGGTTTCACAGACTCTGTGTCGAAGTCGCCGACGAGTATAAGTGCCATATTATTAGGGACATACCATGTGTTATAGAATTCTATCAGTTTGCTGAGTCGTGGGTTCTTGAGGTGTTCAGGCAGACCGATGACATCACGTTCGTAGGGGTGTCCTGCATAGATTTTGCCGTAGAGGTCTTGACGGGCTTGCGAGGATAATCTGTCTTGGTACATATTGTACTCCTCGAAAACGTTCTCCAACTCGGCTTGGAAAGTACGGAACACTGGATCAATAAGACGGTCTGAGAAGATAGTCAGCCACTTATACATCTTTGAAGCAGGGAAAGAGTTGTGGTAGCAGGTCATGTCGTAACTGGTGAAGGCATTGACGCCCGTAGCACCGATACCGTCCATAAGCACAAAGAAGTCCTCGCAGGTGGAGTACTTGGCAGCTTCGATAGACGCCTCATTGATTTTAGTGGTCAGTTCCGCACGTACCTTGGGGTCGGTGGCCTCTGCATATTCGTCGTAAAGGCGTATTATCTCCTCATAATAAGGTTTCTCCTTCTCCCAATCGAGAGCACCGATACGTTGTGTTCCCTTGAAGAGCATATGCTCCAAATAGTGAGCAAGACCAGTATATTCTTGCGGTTCGTCGATGGCACCTGCACGGACAGCCACATAGCCGGTTACATCAGGTTGGTCGTGGTCTTCCCAAAGGAGGACAGTAAGACCATTGTCCAATTTGTACTCAGTAAGCCCATCACGGGACTGTGCTTGTACAAAGAAAGTGCACATAGTGAGAAGTACACCAAGAAAGAGTTTTTTCTTCATAATATCTGTTTATTATCTTTTTTATGTATTTATCTGTTCATTATCAAAACCTGCCCATATATTCATCTCCACAAATATCATGCAATTGCAGTGTTTGCACAGGGGGGATGCGGAAATAATCTTGTTTTTCATATAATGTCTGCTATCTTGCATATCAACCATCTGCTATCCTCAGGGAAACCTCAAGTTAGAAGCCTCGGCTTATCCACCGCTTTGGAGGTCCCCTCCACTTTGAGGATAGTTAGATGTTGAGTTATGTTTTTTACCATTCAAGGAGGACTTTGCCGCATTGTCCGCTAACCATGACGTCGAAGCCCTTTTGGAAATCATCGAACTTAAAGTGGTGCGTGATGACCGGACTGAGGTCCAAGCCGCCAAGCAGCATTTGCTCCATCTGGTACCAAGTCTCCCACATGCGTCTTCCTGTGATACCCTTAATAGTCAGGGCGTTGAAGATGATATCAGACCAATTGACTTGTGTGTTCTCTGGCAGGATACCGAGTTGTGCGATGTTGGCACCTTTGTACATGTGTTCAATCATATCGTTGAAGGCAGATGGAGCACCAGACATCTCAAGTCCCACATCGAAGCCACGGATACCGAGTTGCTCCATAGCACCCTCTACTGTCTCTCCTTTTGCACCATTGACGGTAAGTGTAGCACCCATCTTCTTGGCAATATCAAGACGCAGTTCATTGATATCTGTCACGACTACATGCTTAGCACCTGCATAGCGGCAGATACCTGCAGCCATGGTACCAATGAGTCCGGCACCTGTGATGAGTACATCCTCACCGAGCAGCGGGAAAGCAAGTGCGGTGTGTGTGGCATTGCCAAATGGGTCCATGATAGCGGCGAAGTCATCGGAAATCTCCGGACGCAGATGTACGATATTCGACTCGGGGATGGAGACATACTCGGCGAAAGCACCATCACGGGTGATACCCACTGACAGCGTGTTCTCGCACACGTGACCCATACCACGACGGCAGTTACGACAGTATCCACAGACGATATGTCCCTCGGCTGTGACACGATCTCCCACCTTCACGTGGCGGACACCATTTCCTACCTCAGCAACGACACCTACGAACTCATGTCCTTGAATATATGGTGGTTTGCAGTGCGACTGCGACCATTTATCCCATTTGTACATGTGTAGGTCAGTACCGCAGATAGCAGCCTTGGTCACTTTGATAAGGACATCATTGACACCCACTTCGGGCATTGGGACATCTTCCATCCAAATGCCATATTCTGGATAACGTTTTACTAATGCTTTCATTTGATTATCGATATTCTATGCCGTAGGACTACTCCTGCGGCATAGAATGACTTATTTTAGAACACCTAAAGCCTTGCCCACTTTGACGAAAGCGGCAACGCCCTTATCCAACTGTTCGCATGTATGTGCGGCAGATAACTGTACGCGGATACGTGCTTGTCCTTGTGGCACCACAGGATAATAAAAACCAGTTACGTAGATACCCTCTTCTTGTAGTGCGGCTGCGAACTCTTGGCTCAGTCGGGCATCGTAGAGCATGACAGCGCAGATAGCAGATTGTGTAGGCTTGATGTCGAAGCCGGCTCCTTTCATCTTTCCGACGAAGTAGTCGGTGTTGGCATGTAGGCGGTCTTGCAACTCATTGCTGCAAGTGAGTATCTCGAAAGTCTTGAGTCCAGCAGCAGCAATCATTGGAGGAATGCTGTTGGAGAAGAGATAAGGACGGCTGCGTTGACGGAGGAGCTCGATAATCTCTTTCTTTCCTGTGGTGAAACCACCAACAGAGCCACCGAAAGCCTTGCCGAGTGTGCCGGTGAGCACCTCTATCTTTCCACGGAGATTGTACTGTTCGGTAACACCATGACCCGTCTTTCCAACGACACCCGCGGAGTGACTCTCGTCCACCATGACGAGCGCGTTGTATCTCTGGGCCAGTTCGTAAATCTTATCCAATGGGCAGATATTGCCGTCCATAGAGAATACGCCATCAGTAGCGATGATACGGAAACGCTGTGCCTGTGCTTTCTTAAGTTGCTCCTCAAGGTCTGCCATATCACCATTGGCATAACGGTAGCGGACGGCTTTGCAGAGACGAACACCGTCAATGATAGAAGCGTGGTTCAGAGCATCAGAGATGATAGCGTCTTGGTCTGTCAGTAGAGGCTCAAATAAGCCACCGTTGGCATCAAAACAAGCAGCATAGAGAATTGTGTCCTCGGTACCAAAGAAGTCAGATATTGCTTTCTCAAGTTGTTTGTGCGTGTCCTGTGTGCCGCAGATAAAACGTACAGATGCCATACCATATCCACGCTCGTCCATACGGTCCTTAGCCGCTTGTATCAGTTCCTTGTTGTCTGCAAGTCCGAGATAGTTGTTGGCGCAGAAGTTGATCACATCTTCGCCGCCCTCCACCTTGATGGCGGAGGATTGCGGCGTGATGATGACCCGCTCATTCTTATACAAGCCTGCATCTTTTATCTCTTGGATAGTAGCCTGCAGGTGTTTTTGAAAGTCGGTATACATATTGTTATACTATTCCTTGCTCAAGCATAGCGGTAGCCACTTTCATGAAGCCTGCTATGTTAGCACCTTTGACGTAATCTACAGAACCATCAGGTTGAGTGCCGAATTGTACGCACTGCTCATGGATAGATTGCATGATATGGTGCAGACGCTCGTCTACCTCTTGTGCAGTCCAAGACAGGTGCTCAGCGTTCTGCGTCATCTCAAGACCAGAGGTTGCCACACCACCGGCGTTAACAGCCTTACCAGGAGCAAAGAGCACACCGTTGTTCTGGAAGAAATGGATAGCACCAGGCTGGCAACCCATGTTACTTACCTCGCAGCAGCACCACGTGCCGTTAGCCTTGAGTTCCTTAGCATCGTCCTCGCTCAACTCGTTCTGGAAAGCGCAAGGCAATGCAATGTCGCACTTAACAGACCAAGCCTTCTTGCCAGCGGTGAACTGCACCTTACCAGGGAACTTATCAGCCATGTCTTGTACTTTATTGCGGTTGCTGGAACGCATCACAAGCATATAATCAATCATCTCGTCGGTGATACCATCAGGTATAGCACATACACCGTCAGGACCAGAGATAGCCACCACCTTGGCACCAAGTTGTTTAGCCTTCGTAGCAGCACCCCAAGCCACGTTCCCAAATCCGGAGAGAGCAATGGTCTTGCCTTCGATGGACTTGCCAGCCTTGTGGAGCAGATGCTGCGTGAAGTATAGTGCACCAAAGCCCGTAGCCTCCGGACGTAGAACACTACCACCCCATGTCATACCTTTACCCGTCAAGACGCCTGTGTGGTACTGGCGAGCCAACTTCTGATACATACCGTTGAGGAAACCTATCTCGCGACCACCTACACCTACATCACCTGCAGGAATGTCTTGGTCAGGACCGATGCAACGCCATAGTTCCATCATAAACGCTTGGCAAAAACGCATAATCTCTGCATCTGATTTGCCAACTGGATCAAAGTCGCTACCACCCTTTGCACCACCCATGGGTAGTGTGGTCAGTGCGTTTTTGAATGTCTGCTCAAAGCCTAAGAACTTCAACATACTCGGAGTAACAGCCTTGTGGAAACGCAGCCCACCTTTGTACGGACCTATAGCCGAGTTAAATTGAACGCGATAACCAAGATTGGTTTGCACCTGACCCTGGTCGTCCACCCATGTAACACGGAAAGTAAAGATACGGTCCGGTTCTACCATACGCTCTACTATTTTAGCATTTTCGAACTCAGGATGTTGATTGTACACTCCCTCGATGGACTCGAGAACTTCCTGGACTGCTTGCAGGTACTCTGCTTCGCCCGGGTGTTTTGCAGCAAGTTGCTGCATAATTGTTTCTACCTTCATGGTTTAATAATTAAATGTATTTTGGTTAATACGGATATTACCGTCTTTTACTGACAAAATGCTATTTCCTATACAGCCGGCAAAATTACACCTTTTTTCTAAGATACACAAAGAAAGTAGTACCTTTTTCAGATGTTTGAAAACATATTTTCCCGCCACTTCCTTCCACAATATTCTTCGATATAGCCAAACCTAAACCGGCACCCGTATTCTTAGTCGTAAAATTAGGCATGAAAACCTTATCGCGAATGTCCGCAGCAATACCCGGACCATTATCCGAGAAAGAGATCTCCACCCACTCACTCTGCACATCTAACCCCTTCAACTCTCGCTGATCCAAAGGCAACTCTTTGAGAATGATAATCACATCTCCATCCTTCATCCCGACCATTGCTTGAGTGGCATTACGCACAATGTTTGTAAACACCTGCGTTATCTGCTCCCCATCGGTTATCACATTCACACCATGATCAGGACCTATATATCGCAACAAAACACAATCTGGGTTATTACTCAACAACGCAATACACGAGGACAATTTCTGAGCAACATCCACCTCCGTCGGATTGACTTCTGGCATCTTGGCAAAAGAAGAAAACGACTGAGCAATATGGCTCAAGTTATCCACCTGATCTATCAACAACTGTGTCGAACTGTCAAAATAAGAATCAAAACGATCCGTCCCTTTCAAACGCTGCAATTGTTGCAGTGTTAACTTCATCGGAGTCAATGGATTATTGATCTCATGAGCCACCTGACGTGCCATAGTACGCCAAGCATCTTCACGCTCTGCACGAGCCAAACGCTGTGTAGAAGCAGACAATGCATCCATCATCTCATTGTAATGGCGAACCAAATCACCTACCTCATCGTGAAAGAAATAGTCTATATGCGCACCACGCTCACCCAAACGATAATGCTGCATCTGAGAACTTATAGCACCCAAAGAGGATGATAGAATACGAGAAATAAGCCATATCACAAAGATAGTCAATAACAACAACACTACGTACAAGGGTAATAACCACACTACATAACTGTCCACATCTGCATCCACCTGATCCTGAGAAATAAAATAGGGTAAGGCTATATATCCCAAACGCGTATAATTACCATTCACAAACTCGGTATAAGCCGTCAGATAACGCACATCACCAAGTTGCTCATACTTCACCAACATAGGACTGGCACCAAATACAGGCTCAGGTGCCACGTAACGGGACAATAGCCCCAACTCAAACAACTGAGGTGTCGAACTACCCACCAACTGACCATTTATGTCATACACGTGAATATCTGTCTCATACGCATAACTCATATCACGCAAATCAATATTTAACGCCATCGTGTTCAAAGGAGTCAACTCCATATCCCAGAAATACATATTCTGCAACGTGTTCTGTATATATTGAGCCTTCTGCTGCAACGTGGTTTTCTGACGAATGGAAAACATCTTGCGGATATACAAAACTGACAAAACAAAGTTCGACACAAACACCACCATCATCAACGAAACCAATATGATCTGAAACTTACCGCCTAACTTCATGTTACGAAAACCTCGACTACGGACCAACCAAAACGCACCCACCGAAATCAAAGCAACAAACAACAACAGCGTCAACAGAAAATAGACTTTCAACACACCCTTGGACTTTCCATACTGGGCTGTCTCACCTGTCAACACCGACTGATACGAGAAGTTTGTGGGTAAACTGATCTGATTCTCGGGAACAACAGCAGGAAGACGACAGACTGAAAACAAAAAACTACCATCCTCAGAATAAATAGGATAGTAATCCTTGCCAGACCCCTTACGAGCTTTCAACGTCCATTTCTCATCACCATGAAAAGGAGGAATAAAGTAGTTGTGCAACTGATCACTCGTGATAGCATAGTTATATTTCAAGGGTATAATCGTCAGCACAAAAAAATCTCCTACACGAGTACGGCGACAAAGACCATGAGCATTGTTCCACTCACGATATACCCACCTGTCAAACACACGATGCACCGGCAAACCGGACGAATTCAACCAAGCACTCGACCAGTAAACAGCCTCCGTTCCACAATATACACTGAAAAATATATTATCATCTATTTGGGCATAATACATCAGCGAATCCATATCACCATGCTGCAATACACGAATAATATCCTCCGTCTTTTTCTCTGCATAACGCTCCTGAGACAGAACAGTACGCTGAATACGCCAACCATCTATCGAAAAATTGCGACACGAAGACATCAACACGCACAGCACAACAAATAAGCCCACACCCACCCACACGCGATTTGCACGCACGCAGACAACAGAGCCTATATGCAATCTCTCTTTCATGCCGCAAAGATACAACATATTTCCAATAAACACAACAAACCCTAACACAAGAGAATAACACAATGTAAAAAAGATATTAACCTTTCGCCATTGCTCACTACACCGGTTAAAGTGCCGAACATAAGCCGATCTTGAGCAGAAACAAACCCTATCTATAGCAACAATGTATATTAATAAACAGAGTGATATTATTAATAGGCAAACAGTCTGTAACCCATAAACTATTCGGATACACAGCAACACTATGGTACATTATTTGTGTATATAAACAGAAAGTCGTACATTTGCAGGCTTAAATGGACATATACCTTCAATATCATATCTATGAAAGAAATTGTATTGCAAACCAAAATGACAGTGTGTCAATTCGAGGAACTGACACCTCAACAACGCCAACTCGTGGAGATAGCAAAGAGTAAAACACAAGATTCGTATTCCCCATACTCACACTTCCAAGTCGGAGCAGCCGTGCTACTCGACGATGGACAGATAGTTACAGGGAGCAACCAGGAAAATGCTGCATACCCAAGCGGACTGTGCGCTGAAAGAACAACACTCTTCGCAGCCAACGCCAACCACCCCGACACACCGGTAATAGCCCTGGCTATAGCATGCTATACAAAGGGACATTTCACGGAAGAGGTGGCATCACCATGTGGAGCTTGCCGACAAGTAATGCTCGAGACAGAACATCGATACAAACAACCTATACAGGTCATACTCTATGGAGAACATGAATGTTATATCTTCCATAGTGCAGCTGACCTGTTGCCGCTAAACTTTGTGTCAGAGAGCTTGAACGGTTGAGAATAATAAAGAAAATAGACATCTACTTGATCAGGAACTTCCTCGGACTGTTCCTGATGACGTTTATGATATGCATCTTCATCCTGCTGATGCAGTTCGTGTGGATGCATGTCAATGACCTCGTCGGAAAAGGAGTGGAGATGAAAGTACTGGCAGAGTTCTTCGTCTATGCCGTTGCTTCAGTCGTACCACTGGCACTGCCTCTCGCGATACTACTGGCATCACTGATAT
>CAVEZM010000008.1:25000-62967 GCA_963620225.1 Acidaminococcaceae bacterium
CTGATATCGTTCGGCAACTTGGGAGAGAAATTCGAACTGACTGCCATGAAAGCAGCCGGAATCAGCCTGTTCCGCATCATGCGACCACTGACCGTATGTATCGCATTCATCTGTGTAGGAGCATTCTTCTTCTCCAACTCAATACTGCCTATCACACAAGTCAAACTATGGACACTGATATTCTCATTACGACAGAAATCCCCAGAATTGGACATACCACAAGGAGAGTTTTATGATGGCATCGACGGATACAACATATACGTCAGAAACAAAAATACCAGAACAGGAATATTATATGACCTGATGATATACGACTACTCTGATGGATTTCAAAATGCAACAGTCATGGTAGCCGACTCAGGACATATATTCTTTACCGCCGACAAAAAATACTTACAACTCAAACTATACAGCGGAGAATCATTCGAAAACCTCAACAAACAACAACAACGAGCCACACGGTCCGAAAAAAATGTACCCTATAGGCGTGAAACTTTTGCAGAGAAACAACTACTGATAGACTTTGACACAGAATTCAACCGCTATAACGAAGACATATTACACGACCAACATGTGTCAAAAAACACGCAACAACTAATCCATTCTATCGATTCGGTACAAGTGTTAGCCCACAACCGGAGCGCGGAACAGAGTGCTTCAATGGTAGAAAATCGCTACTTCGGACGAGAACGTAGCGCAAACAGACAAATAGACACCAAGGACACTGCCAACGAACACACGTATGATGTCGACTCACTATACGCACACTTCAACGACAACGAACGATACCGGGCTTTGACCCTGGCTGTAGAGAAAGCCAAAGCGCAACGAGACCAAATAGACTACAATGCTTTGATGCTTGATGACTACCAACGCTATATACGGAAACATGAGATAGAACTACACCGAAAATTCACATTGGCATTTGCCTGCCTGATATTCTTCTTTATCGGAGCACCATTAGGAGCTATCACACGCAAAGGAGGACTGGGGGCTCCGGTAGTCATATCGGTCGTGATGTTTATCATCTATTATATCATCGACAACACAGGATACAAAATGG
This sequence comes from Acidaminococcaceae bacterium, assembly GCA_963620225.1. Classification (GTDB taxonomy): domain Bacteria; phylum Bacteroidota; class Bacteroidia; order Bacteroidales; family Paludibacteraceae; genus Colicola. The sequence continues at coordinate 26,064 of CAVEZM010000008.1, forward strand.
CACGGGAAGCACTATGGCCTTGCTGGGCTGGAATGTGGCTGTCATCATTCGTCCTGTTGCCTATAGGGATATTCCTCACATATAAAGCAGCCACAGACTCTACACTTCTCAACCCCGAAGCCTGGCTGAAGATATGGGATAAAACGAAAACTAATAGCAAACAACTATGGATACAATTGAACAAGCGATACAGGATATTCGCGAAGGAAAGTTCGTTATTGTCGTGGACGACGAAGACCGGGAAAACGAAGGAGACTTCATTATCGCAGCCGAAAAAATAACACCTGAAAAGGTGAACTTCATGCTACAACATGGACGGGGAGTACTATGTGCACCCCTGACAGAGACTCGGTGCGCAGAACTGGACCTGACACACCAGGTAGCAAACAACACCTCTATGTTGGGAACACCATTTACCGTGACCGTCGATAAACTGGAAGGATGCACTACAGGGGTGAGCGCAGCAGACAGAGCCGCTACGATATTGGCATTGGCAGACCCTCTATCCAAACCATCTACATTCGGCAGACCAGGACATATCAACCCGCTATACGCACGAGAGAGAGGGGTACTACAACGGGCAGGACATACAGAAGCTGCCGTGGATCTGGCACGACTGGCAGGACTAAGACCCGCAGCAGCACTCATAGAGATAATGAATGAGGATGGAACAATGGCACGACTGCCACAACTCGAACAAGTGGCAAAAGAGTATGGACTAAGCCTAATATCTATCAAAGACCTCATCTCCTACCGACTACAAAAAGCAGGATTGACAGAAGCCTCACCGGATAACCACGCAGCAGAAAGCGTCTTGGTAGAACGAGGAGAGACAGTCTTCCTACCCACTGCCTACGGCGAGTTTATGCTGACACCTTTCAAACAACTCAGCAATGGATTGGAACATATAGCACTCGTTAAAGGGACATGGGAACCTGACGAACCTATACTGTGTAGGGTACACTCATCATGCATGACAGGTGATGTGTTTGGATCAAAACGCTGTGAGTGCGGAGAACAACTGCATCGGGCGATGCAACTGATAGAAAAAGAGGGGAAAGGCATATTGGTCTATATGAACCAAGAGGGACGTGGCATAGGATTGATGAACAAGATTCGTGCATATAAGTTGCAAGAACAAGGAGAGGACACCGTGGATGCCAACATACACATCGGATTTCAACCCGATGAACGAGACTATGGGGTCGGCGCACAAATACTGCGACAAATGGGAGCAAAGAAACTACGCCTGCTAACCAACAACCCTGTCAAACGAGTCGGACTGGAGAGTTATGGCATAGAAATTGTTGATAATATAGCAATAGAGATTGCTCCAAATCCGTATAACGTGCGTTATATGCGTACCAAAAAGGAGCGAATGCATCATAACTTGCAAATGGTCTAATTATGAAAACGAGAACACTTTTCCTGACTATCGCACTATCGTTAACAATGATAGCAGCGCATGCTGATGAGACAGTAACAGTCACTGCAACATCAACAGATATCTCTGAGAACCTGAACTTAAAGACCGTAGCCACACTTTTCGGACAAGCAACAGACCTCGAAGAGTTTGAGAAGATGCTCAATAACCCTGACTCTGCCTTCTCGAACCTTGACCTCAACGGTGATGGAGAAGTGGATTATCTACGTGTGATAGAAACAGCCGACGCTGACCATCACCTGGTAGTGATACAGGCTGTACTCGCTAAAGACATCTACCAAGATGTGGCATCTATCTATGTCGAGAAAGACCAAGAGACACAGTCGGTCACGGTTCAGGTTATAGGTGACGAGTACATCTATGGCACAAACTATATCATCGAGCCGGTGTACATCTACCGCCCGTATATCTATGACTGGTTCTGGGGACCCTCCTGGACATGTTGGTACTCTCCATACTACTGGGGATATTGGCCTGGATGGTGGCACCCGTACTATTGCGTAGCACCACATATATATTGGGACCACTGCTATTGGCATCACCACTATCACCCTATATGCTCGTACCGCACAGGCTATCGTTGCCACGACAACTACCGCTCTATGCATCGTACAGTGAGCAGAGCGGATTATGCGGAAAGACACCCGGAACGCTCCTTCTCTACACGTAATGCATCACGTAATGTGACCAACGCACGTGCATTCGATGGACAACGTACACGGACCGCACAACATGACGTTTCTAATCGCAACAATGGCACATCCACACGCCAAACCGTGGCAACGCAAGGAACGTCCTCACGCTCTTTCGGTAGCGCAAATATACGGACCAACACATCCAATCGCAATACAGTCGCTACATCGAACAGAAACACAGCCGCCGGTAGAAGCAATGCTACATCGTCGCGCACCATATCAACAACAACACGCAACTCCGGAACAACCTCTTCCCGTAGCGCAACCACTACCTCAACACGTAATGCGAATACAGCGTCACGGAATAATACCGCTGCAACAACACGAACCGGTAACTCTACAACCCGTACGTCGATAACAACACCAGCACGCCAATCGTCATCGTCAGTATCAACAACACGTACCAACTCAACCTCGTCGCGCTCATCATCGGCTACACGGGTGAGCAATAGCAACTCCAGAGTATCACAACCAGCCAACTCTACCACACGCTCAACCAATTCGTATAGTTCGCCTTCAACTTCCCGATCTTCATCAACGGGCACTATGCGCTCTACATCAGGAGGTACCATGCGTTCTACAGGTGGAGGAACAACCTCTCGCTCTACCGGAGGATCATCCTCACGATCTTCAGGAGGCGGAACATCAACGCGTAGATAAAACTTAATACATAATAACAAAACAATAAGAGACTGTCTGACAACTTTTGACAGTCTCTTTTTCATCTGAAATGTTTCTCTGTGGCTTCCATCTATATCATTCTACAAATATACAGACGTCATTCCACAGACATCTGTTGGATATATCATAACAAAAGAGTACTTTTGCAATCAGAATTGATACGTCACAAAATAGACTATGGATATATTAGACAAAATAGAAGGGTTAGAGGCTAAGTTTCATGAGGTGAGCCTGCTTATCACAGACCCTGCCGTTATTGCAGACCAGGCGCGGTATGTGCGACTCAACAGAGAGTATCACGACCTCGAGCGTGTACTCGTATCTGCAGAGAAATACAAGAACGTACGTGCCAACTTGGAAGAGGCAAGAAACATATTGTATAGCGAGTCAGACCCCGAACTCCGGGAGATGGCACGCATAGAGATAGATGAATTGGAACCCCGGATACCTGCTCTCGAAGAAGAGGTTAAGTTGATGCTTCTTCCACAAGATCCGGAAGATGGGAAAAACGTCGTTATGGAGATTCGTGGTGGGACAGGTGGAGACGAGGCGGCACTCTTCGCAGGAGACCTGTACCGCATGTATATTAAGTATTTTGAGTTGCACGGCTTCAAGTACAGCGTATCCTCTTTCTCCGAAGGTGCAGTGGGAGGATACAAAGAAATTATCTTCAATGTAACGGGACAAAACGTGTATGGTACTCTCAAATACGAGTCAGGCGTACATCGTGTACAGCGTGTGCCAGTCACAGAGACACAAGGACGCGTACACACTTCTGCAGCAACGGTGGCCGTATTACCGGAAGCCGATGAGTTCGAAGTGCATATCAATGAGGGGGAGATTAAATGGGAGACTTTCCGTTCAGGTGGAGCAGGAGGACAGAATGTCAATAAGGTGGAGTCGGGTGTACGTTTACGATACAACTGGAAGAACCCTAATACAGGTGAGATACAAGAGATATTGATAGAGTGTACGGAGACACGCGATCAACCAAAAAACAAAGAGCGTGCTTTATCTCGTCTTCGTACGCAGATTTATGACAAAGAACACCAGAAATACATTGATGACATAGCAGCTCGCCGCAAGACAATGGTATCCACAGGAGATCGCTCCGCTAAGATACGCACCTACAACTATCCACAAGGACGTATCACTGACCATCGTATAGGTTACACTGTCTATAACCTTGCAGCTTTTATGGATGGTGATATACAAGGTGTCATCGATGCACTCCAAGTCGCAGAGAATGCAGAACGGCTTAAGGAAAGCGAATTGTAAAGGGGAATAAAGAGTAAAGAGTAAGGAATAAAGAGTAAGGTATTCCTAATCAATAAAGTGTAATGTATGATAACCAGTGCCTCATTTGTCATCTCAAGTCCTGATGTGGATTCATGTCCGGCAACGACTATTCCTGAATATGCGTTCATTGGTCGCTCCAATGTGGGCAAGTCTACTCTTATCAATATGTTGACCCATAACCCTCGTTTGGCAAAGACAAGTCAAAAACCCGGTAAGACATTACTGATTAACCATTTTATCATCAATGCCAATACCGCTCTTCCCTGGCATCTGGTTGACTTACCAGGATATGGTTATGCACAGGCAGGACAGAAACAGCGCGAGAAACTGAGGGTAATGATTGAGCGGTATTGCCTGTTACGTCAGCCATTGGTTAGCCTTTTTGTACTCATAGACTGCCGCCACAAACCGCAACCCATAGACCTGCAATTTATGGAGTGGTTGGGAGAGAATGAAATTCCTTTTGCCATGGTCTTTACTAAAGCCGACAAACTGAGCAAGAGCCGTTTGGCACTGAACATAGAGACATACAAACAACAGATGTTAGAGACATGGATGGAGTTACCTACGATATTTATTACTTCTGCGGAGAGAGGTATCGGAGAACTGGAGTTATTGAGTTATATAGAGGGGTTAAACATAGATATGGCTGTCTCCCGTTAACTACTGAATAGCGACCACACCTATGATTTGGGATGAGAATACAGAGGACATACGCATAGTGCGTTGTGATGCAAAGTCTAGGACTGTCCAACAGTCATTGGATGCCTGTCGTGATGAGCGGCGTCCATACGTGTTTTTGACACCGGCAATGTCGGTAACACCGATACAGCAGATATTGGTACCCGTCACTATGTTAGAAGAGGAGGTGTATAAGGCAGAGATATGTACGTACCTCGCTCGTAAGACAGGTGCAATGATTATTCTGTTGCGGGCAAACGACTATGGTAGTCACGCCAAACAAAACACACAGCGCATCATCAGCCATATCCAAACAGTAGCGGAGAGAACCGGAGAGGCGATAGTCTATGAAGAGGTCATCGGTAAGAAGGATAGTTTTCACTTGAACCAAGAGGCGTCCGCTCGCAAGGATATAGCACATCAATTGTTGTTACTGACAGCCAGTCGTGAATATGGGTTGGATGATTGGTTGTTTGGACCTCCCGAACGATACGCTATACTACACAGTCCTGTGCCTGTGATGCTCATCAATCCCCGTGCAGACTTGTTCTCTCTCTGCGACTGACACACACAGTGATTGTTACCCTATATTAGTGGAAGAGAGGAAGAGCCTCTGCAATGATATAATTGCTCCCCCCGATGAACAGGACATCATCTGCTGCTGTTCGTTGTTGGGCAGCATGGATAGCCTCTGACACATGGATATATGCATTGGCCTCATGTGTTATCTGCTCAGGGTGTAGCGTCTTCCACATTTGCAGCAGCCGTTCTGCAGGGATAGCACGATGTGTGTTCGCTTGCGTGAAATAATAATATGCCTTGGAGGGTAGCAGACGCAGTACTACATCAATATCTTTATCACTCACCATGCCGAATACTATATACAGATCTTTCTTGTCTTTCTCACATATCATCTGCAGTTGTGACATCACGTAACGAATACCATGTGAGTTATGTCCAGTATCACATATAGTAAGAGGAGAGGTGGATAGAATCTCCCATCGCCCCCGTATCCCCGTCAGATCGCACACGTGTGCAAAGCCATCCGCAATGGCTGAAGTGGGTATATGCAGGGGTGTATGGTTGTTAAGTACTTGCAGTGCCACATAGGAAGTCTGTTGGTTTTTCTCCTGATATATACCATGTAGTTGACACGCTGTCACATCTCGGTGACGTCTTCTGTTCATATAACCACATTGGTCGGCAAACCATAGACGGCATGATGTCGTTTCTAATCCATCACCCAATATATTACACAAGCGTGCATGTTCTACAAAAACAGGTGCTGTCACTGGGTCAGTCTCCCCTATGACACATGGTACATTCGGTTTGATGATACCTGCTTTCTCTTCTGCAATAGCGGGAAGGGTATGTCCTAAGAACTCTGTGTGGTCCATACCGATATTGGTGATGACAGATAGCAAGGGTGTGATGATATTGGTACTGTCTAATCGTCCTCCTAAGCCTGCTTCTACCACTGCTATATCCACCTGTTGTTCCGCAAAATACGAGAACGCCATACACATTGTTGTCTCAAAGAACGAGGGGTGTATCCGTTCCAATACCTCTTTGTTGTTCTCAACAAACGATACGACGCTCTGTTCCGGTATCATCTGTCCTGATACACGGATGCGTTCACGGAAATCAACAAGATGTGGTGATGTGTATAACCCAACCTTATATCCGGCAGCCTGTAACACTGCGGCTATGAGGTGTGCTGTTGAACCTTTGCCATTGGTACCTGCTATGTGTATGGAGCGGAAAGAGCGGTATGGGTTTCCCAAATGCTCCATTAGACGACAGGTGTTGTCCAACCCGGGTTTATATGCTGCTGCACCTATGAGATGAAAAGCAGGTTGTGAGGCATATAGATACTCCAATGTCTGTTCGTATGTCATATAAGGGAAGAGGGTTAGTCAGTATCTTTAATACTGCCAATCGTTTGATTTCTGTACCACGATAGAATCTCCACTTGCCACTATCAAGTAGCATGCTGCATCCGGTATTTTTCCGATGATATCTATCGCATCTTCTGCACCTGACACCATACAGGCGGTGGCTAAAGCATCTGCTCGCATACACGAGGACGCTGTGACAGTTGCACTAAGCAGTGTATGGTTGACAGGATAACCGGTACGCGGGTCAATGGTATGACTGCGTCGTTCTCCGTTCATGTAATAGAACTGTCTGTAGTTACCCGATGTGGCCATACAGAGGCTGGTACTCTCAACGACATCTTGTAGTTCTTGTTGTGTTGCCTGTGTAGTATCTTGAGGTTTCGTAATACCAATCCTCCAAGGTTCGTTCTTACTATTGACACCATGCAACACCACTTCGCCTCCAATTTCCACTAAGTAGTTGTCACAATGATTGTCTGCAAGCACTGTGGCAATGACATCGCAGGCATATCCTTTTGCAATAGCACTGGCGTCTAATGTAGTACGTTCATCATCTTTGAGCAAGCGGTGGTTATATAAGGCGATACGTGTATAGCCTACAAAAGACAAGATGCTGTCTATCTCTGCATGTTGAACAGCGTTGTGTTGTCCTTGCTGTAATCCAAACCCCCATATATTGACTAATGGGGCAACTGTGATATCGAATGCACCATTCGTCAACTGGCTGATGGTCCGTGCTTGTTCATACATCTGTTCAAAAAGAGCATCTGTCGTAACTTGTTCGTTACGATTGATACGTGAAATAGTGGACTGGTCGTTGAACATACTGAGCGAGGCATCAATATCTTTGAATCGCTGCTGTATAACTTTTTCGAGATCTTCTGTGGCTTGGTACTGGATATTATAATACGTACCAAACACCTGTCCTTGGTTATGGTAATACTGCAGAGTCGGTTCATCACGCCATAAGAGGAGAAATATCAGTCCGAACACCACCAGTGCCAGAGCTATCCATTTTTTCTTTCCGCCCATTGTATGTTATGTATTTGTCATCACCAATCCTTACCAAAGTAGAAACTTCCGCCTATACACCCATTGAGGCGTTGTTCGGAACGTTCTGTTACCTTTGTTATCACGTTGCTTTTATCAATTCCATAACAGTTGAGCATACCTTCGGCAAAGACAGACAACGTGAAATCTCCCAACTCGAACGCATGTTCTACTCGTAGGTTAAGGTTTGTCAGTGCTACTGTACCTGCATTTTTCCACACCTCTTCGTATCTGGAGTATGCTCCACGCCATGGTGTGAGTCCGACACGTGCGGCTATAATAGTACCAAAAGGTAGTTCAAAGTCATATCCTATTTGTATGTATGTGGAGTATGCACGTTTAAGGGTATTCGCATCATTAGGGTCTGTTAAGTAGCCGTCGCCACCTAATACAGTAGTGTACCAATCGATATATAGTGGCACATTCTCTACTATATCCCCGAGATGGAAGCCTGCGTGCAGTTCCATAGTGCTACGGGCTGCGTTATCCTCTATGGTCATGTCACAATTGCCCGCAAGGAAACTCTCTCCACCAAAATAATAGTAGTGTGTCAGATCTACCTGCGCTCCCCATCTGTCAAAACCTACCGTCAGATCCATTTCCGGGTTGAAGTTCTGGAACCTCCAATTATCCGCTCCCACGTTCCACCAGCCTGACAGGTACACCCCTTGCCATCCCAAAGTGATAGACGGTTGTAATGATAATCCACCTAAGTTCTGTCCACGCCAGATGTAACTGCTTACTATGTCTGCTCCTACTTCGAATGACAGACCATACTCCTTGTCCTCGCTCGTGTTTTCTGCTTGACAAGGCAACGCACCTACGCCAAGTAGCGCAAGTGCGATGACTAATACCTTCTTTTTCATTTGTTCTTATGGCGCATTGTTACAGCGCATTTTTGCTCGCCCATACGATACGTAGAGCGACATCGAGGATACGCGTATCATCGAGCATCACAATACCTCCGTCTGGACCGGGTTCTATATGATAACCATTGGCAGCAGTGCCACTAAAAAAATTCCTTACCTCATCGGCTGAGATACCAAGTTCCTGTGCAATGATAGCAGAACTACCATGTGGCATACTGTCTTTTACTTCTCTAAGTCTGTTAAATGTCGTGCGTATCATACTATTATATTTTTAGTTAATGATGTTGTTCCCTTTGTGGTTGCAAAGGTAGTCTTTTATTTCAGTACTTGCAAATTATTTCTTATTTCTGTAGAAGAAATATCGAAATACGGAGCATCTTGTAACAGGTGCATATTCGCAGTGTATATTGCATCCATACGGTATCCTCGCCGCGGATAGACGAATATCCGATAATTATCAAGGATATATGTATAGTCTCGCCATCGGTTGAATATGGAAACATTGTCTTCTCCGATGATAAGCGTGAAGATATGTTGTGGGTATTGTCTTGTTAGTTCGCGTAGCGTGTTCGCAGTATAATTAGGTCGTGGCAGTTGGAATTCGAAATCAGACACAAGTATATTCGCTTTCCCTTCTACAGCCCGTTGTGCCTCTCGTAAGCGTGTCCATTCATCCGCCAAAGTCTCAGCCCTCTTCAATGGATTGTTTGGTGACACCATCAGCCATACCTCATCCAGGTCTGTGTGTGCTACCACCCATTCTGCTAAACCGACATGTCCGTAGTGTATAGGATTAAAAGAGCCTCCGTATATACCGATTTTTGCCATGTCTTTATATCATTACTTGCTTTCCTTACCGAGAAAGTCTTGTACTACCTGTTCGAGTTGTGCTTCTGCTTGCTGCAGATTGTTGTTGACAATCACCACATCGAATAGTGGCTTGTAGGTCAGTTCTTCGGCAGCCTTGTTTAGTCTCTCCGCAATCTTCTCGGCACTATCGGTAGCGCGATGGATAAGTCTGTTACGCAATTCTTCTATGTTAGGTGGCGCTACGAAGATGGATAATGCTTTATCACCGAATAGTCCTTTGAGGTTTGCTCCTCCCTTCACATCCACGTCAAAGACTACGTGGTGTTGTTTTTGTTCAATACGTTCTATCTCCGAGCGTAGCGTACCGTAATATGTCCCGTTATAGACTTGCTGCCACTCTACTAATTGGTCATTCTGTATGAGTTGTTGGAACTCTGCATTGGAGATGAAATAGTACTCTTTGCCATCCTTCTCCTGTCCCCGTGGGGCACGTGTGGTGGCACTGATAGAAAACTCCAAATCGTTACGCTTACTGAGTAGGTGGTTAACCAATGTACTCTTGCCCGATCCGCTGGGTGCACCAAATATCAAGACCATGATTATATTCCGATTCTTATGTTTTGTGTTTTTATAGACAATTCCCGTGTCTAACTGTTCGACCACTGTTATTGTTTGATAAAACGTGCTATCTGTGTGCCTATCTGCAGGAGGTAGGTACCATTGGGTAACGTACTCACATCCACAGGTGTAGTTTGTGTAGTCAGTATTACCTCCCCTGTCATACTGAAGACACGGATAGTCATATCATTTTCTATTCCTTGCACGCAGAGCATGTCTTGTGTGGGGTTTGGATAGACGTAGAACACTTTGTCAGGGTTGTTGCGTACGTTCCCGATAGCCGTAGAAGAAGATGCGAACAAGATGCGTTGCACTTCTGCTACAATGGTTTCGTATAGGACAGTCCCGCTCTTGTCAAGTAGTTGTATCTTGTCATTGGTAAAGGTAATTTTTCCAATGATTGAGAGGTCTGTTGTTTGTTCGGCTTCTGTACGGGACACAATCACTATGTTGGTTGCTATCATCTGCATACCGCAGAATAGAGATATGATAAATAGGAAAACTCTTTTCATACTGTGGTTGATTGAGCGTGGATACGCTGATTACAATTTATTGCTTTACAGTGTGCGATGTCTATGTTATAGCACGTTGAGTACTTGTTCTTTTATCTGTTCGAGTATGTCTTTCATCCTGACCACAATGATCTGCATCTCACTTTGGTTGCTTTTGCTGCCGAGTGTGTTTATTTCTCTTCCCATCTCTTGTGCAATAAACCCGAGTTTCTTCCCTACTCCTGTGCCTTCAGTCTCCATTGTTTCTCTGAAGTAGCGTATATGGTTACGTAACCGCACTTTCTCTTCGGTAACATCAAGTTTCTCAAGATAATATATCATCTCCTGTTCCAACCTGTTTTGATCTATCGCCTGTTTGGTTTGTGTTGTGAGTTGGTTAAGATTCGCTTCGAGATGTTGTCTTATTTTCTCTACTCGTCCTTTCTCAAATGGTTCTATCTCCGATAGGAGTGTTTCAATACCGTCCAGTTTCTCGGTGAACATCTTCTGCAATGCGGCACCTTCTTGTATGCGGAACTTCTGGAAAGCGTCTATTGCGGTGTTGATCGTCTGTTGCAGGATGTCCCATTCCTCTTCGCTAATCGTCTCGTTCTCTACAGGTTTCATCACGTCCGGAATACGCAATATGGCTTCTATCAGTCCGTTTTGCGGCAGTCCCAAGAGGTTAGGCAGACCGCCTTGTCCGATATTTAACTCTTTCTGCAGAGCCGTCAATTGGTTGAAATAGTATAGGAATGCGTCGTGGTTTATGGGCGTGAACTTATCGTTGTTGTTACCGGCAGCGTCCTCGGAGATAGAGTGGTAGTAGATATTCAGGTCTATCTTCCCGCGTTCGAGACGTTGTGAGAGTAGGCTTCGGATATTTAATTCTTTGTCTCTTAGTTGATTATCAATACGGATACTCAAGTCCATCGATTTGGAGTTGAGACTGCGTATCTCTACTGCCAGTTTCTTGTTTTTGCTGGATAGTGCCTGGCTTTCTGCTTTGCCGTATCCTGTCATTGACTGAATCATTTTTTCTTGAGTTTGATATTGGTCTTTATGTTCTGTACGCCTTGGTCAAATACAGAGTTCTTTTTTGAGTATGGTACGGGTACTTGTACAGAGTCTGTGTTATATATCCCTTCAGGATCTGTCACAACAATGTTGAGCGTATCTGTTGGGAAGCCTGTATATTCGGTTTTATAATGTCCCTTGTTATCCGTAGTAAGCGTATCCGTAATTGCTTGATTTTTGTATCCTTTCACTACGACATGCACGTTGGCGACGGGCTTATGTTGCTGGTTATTCACCGTACCGGACATCTTGTACGTTGCCGTAGGGACACCATACAGGCACATTATCTTATCACTTTGTTTTGTTGTCCCACATCCTAAAAATGTTAGAACCACACCTATTAGCACGTTGATTTGTGCGAGAAATTGCAATCTAATCTTCTTCATACATATACTATTACTTTCCGATGCAGAATGTTATTTAAGAGGTTAGACTTGTTGATTATCAAGCGATTACGCTATTGTATGCTTTGTGTTAGTCACAAAATCACATCAAAAACGTGCGAATTCAAGTAAAACAATGTAAAAACGCACCGCCTTTAGGAACTCCTGTGAACAGTCTGTAGGGTATTTCCAAAAGACGGTGCAAAATTACTTAAACTATAGCACATATACAACAAACAGAGTGCTATTTTCTATTGGACGGCTCTTTCCTCATGGCTTCTCTGGTTAGATACTCCAACAGGTAGGCATAAGGCTCGTCTGCTTCGCTGTGAGCCACTCCGCATTGTGTCAGAATATAGTTGGTGGCGTGGTAGAGTTCGTGCACCAACTCCGGGATACTATTCGGGTATCTAACCCAAACGAAGAATTCCCTTTCGTACCATACGAATGTGCCAGCGACTTCCCTTTGGTTGATAGCATTATCGAAATGCGTTTTTACACAATCGCACTCCCCGTTGTCGTTCGAGATATTTGTATCAAGCCAACGGCTGATGTCAGCATACCTGCCACCGAGAAACAGAGTTAGATGTGTCTTGTATGTGCATATGTCGATAGTCTTTGTCCTCATAACTTTATGCGTACATATAGTTTGATAACCCAAGCGGCTATCTTCCCCCAGTTCTTCCAACAGAGCAGAGCCAGCGTAATAACGATGATAGCAAACAGCGTCCAAAAGCCCTTTTCCATATTTGTGTAGTATGTGGGTACATAACGAACAGGTACTTCCTGTTTGGTGTCGTTCTTCTCGTAGTACGCTACACGCTCGCGCAAGCCACGAATAACCACCTCGAAACTGTCTTCCTTGCAGTCTATTTTGACGAACAGGGGCTGATTGGTAGATTTATCAGCCGTGGGGTTGCTCATTGGCGAGAGCGCACCGAGTACCTTTCCTGCGGTCTTCGCACTATCAAGGCTATATTGTGTCGAAGTGAGCAGCAGTTCAAGTCGCAGTCGTTTACCTTGCTCTGTCTGCAAGGTAGCAAGATAAACATTACCCAAACTGTCGCAACGGAACAACAACGCAGCGGTCGCACTATCACCTGCCACCGAGTGTGCGCTGTCGTACCGTTCCGAGATGAGCGTCTGTTGTGATGTCTGACTACTAACAATAGGCTGTTGGTGCTTGCAAGAACACAAAAGCAATGCAATCGTCATTAGCACTAAAAAAGCAAAGGTGATATTCGCACAGACAGAAGCCTTGTCCTCCCTGTTCAGTCTATCATACCACCCTTGCAGGCGGTCGAAGAATATATCAATCTTTCTCATAGTTCTGTCCTCCTCTTATACCTCGTATGTATCGGCAGTCGTTTTGCTTTTCGTTCTTTTTTCGCGCCTACGCTGCCACTCACTTTCTGAGTGGCAGAAAAGCCTATTCCTTGATGTATCTTTTCCATTGTTTCACTTTGTTTTGTAGTTATTGTGTATATAGTGGCGGTTCTTGCCGTCTGCACGATAGGACACATGTATCCATTGCGTGCCTTTGGAGTTCGTTTCCCACAAGAGTTGGTCGATGTCCATTGTTTTCAGTATCTCAAACAACTGACGCTTGTCTGCAAGTTTCTTGCACACAAGGTCGGCTGCTTGACCTCTTATGTGCTGCGAGTTCTTCCCGCCGCCTACTATGGTGTTGAGAGCCACATTGCGGTAGCCACTCGTCACGATGATAGGTGCGCCCAGTTTCACACGAGCAGGTTCAAGCACCTCTATCAACAGGCTACATAGGTTACGCAACACCCCTATGGACGGAATATTCTGTATGCCGTTGATAGCGGCTTGCTCACTCTTCACGAGTTCTTCAAGAGCGAAGTGTTCGGTACGAATTTGCGAGAGTTCCATAATCACGATTTCTTTTGCTGTTCAACATATTCCTGCAAGGCTTCAAGGACTTCCCTTGTCTTGTCCAAACCAAGTTTGTCGGATGCTGCCACAACAAGTTGCTGAATGTCGTCTATCTTGTCCTGCTTTTTGTCCTTGCCCTTTCTGGTGTTCTCTATCACCGAGATGGCTTCCACAATCACTATTGCAGCCGTGCCAACTACTGACAAGATAGGCGTAGAGAGCAATGCGAGATAAGGCGAGAGAGCCGAAAGGCAAATGTCGATGATGAGGAACATCATAAGCATTGCGAGGTACTGCAAGTCCTTTGATAAGGTACGCCGTAAACCCCACGAGGTAGTCTTTTTCTGTCCTGTACGACGGCTTGCCGCTACACCTGTGATGAGGTCAATCATAGACGCTGCTATGACAACTAACCACATTAAGACCACAACAGCCATTTTGGTCATAAAACCACTGATGTCACCCTCCAGAAGAGAGGGTATGAATAAGAGAATGTTCATTGCTTTTTAATTTTGATTTTTGTTGATATTATTTGATGATTTCGTTTCGCTTGCGGGAACTTTGCGGCAGTTATCTAATCACTGATTCGTTATTGTGTCGTGATGAATATATCATTGTACGGCAGAGAGTTTATGATATTACTCAACTTGACTGAAAATCCGCTATTTTTAGCACTATCCTTAAATCCCTCTTCCATAAATGTTTGGAAAGCCGATGCAAACTGTGCCCAAGATACAGATTTCTTTATAAATTGTCCTGTTTGGGTCGCTGTATCGGATAGTCCTTTGGCTATAATACGCTGTTCTTCACCGCTATTATCTATCACAAAGAATATATCTTTACTTTTAGCAGAAATGAAACCATCTACACATATAGCAGATAATGGGTAGTATGATACTGTATCGGGTTCATAAGGTTGTGCGTCAAATGGTGTTTGTGGGATGCCCTCGGTGGGAGCCGTTGTAAGTTCCGTAAAATTGTCTCCCAAGCCACTACTACCCGCCGCCAATGCAGCCACTTGAGATGCTTGCTTACCGAAATAATCGCTTATGCTCTTTTCTTGAGATATAACAATACGGCAGATAGCATACTTGTCATATACATATATCCCGCCGTCCGAGTTGCTACCGCCGATGTCTATCACTATGCTACCATCAGCAGTTTTAATAGCCACTTTTGAGTCGTCTATTTGAAATATCCCAATTTTCCCCGTTCCGTCTTTCTTGATGAGAGTGGTGATAGGCGTTGTGCTGCTTGATGACTTGTAGTAGTTGGCATTGTTCGCTGCATAGAATGCTTCTTCGTATGAGCCCCCGCCCCAAAACAGGACATTGTCTGTTCCCGATAGTGACGGACTTGCCGTGCTTGCTCCTGCTGGGAGTGTGGTCAGACCACTCAACCCTGCCGTAACGATATTCTGCAAGTTTTTCAGCATAAGGACATTGGTCATAGTTAGACCGCCCGTTATCTGTGTCGAGCCGTTAGTGAGTGCGGCTTTCAGATAGTCTAAAGCGTCTGCTTTGGTTTTCGCTTCGGCTGCACTACCGGCGATACTGTCTGTTACATACGTGATGATACGTACAGTACTAATAGACCAAGTGCCATCGTTTAAGAAATATATACCTGTTGAGTCAGGGTCTTTGATATGCTCTTTTATAAATGCCTTAACACCAGTATAGACATACACATCGGCTGCTTGTGCTATCTGTACCGTTTCTCCCCAATCGGTTATAGCAAGAACATCGCTATACATATAACCGCCTTTCTTAAACCATACTACACACGAGTTGTCAAAAGCACCTGATATTTCTTGTTCCACTCCACTTCCTTTGCTCTCATAAGCCATAGTGGCTTGATATCTCCCTGCAGGGATATTGTAGAGTAAATTCTTACCGGTTGCTTGTGCACCGTTTATATAGTTGATAGATATTCTTTGATTGTATAGCGGTTTCCATGATGGTTGTTGGTAACTCGTAGCCTTATCGCCTTTCTGTATCATTATGTTTGTCCACTGCAAAGAGTTGCCTCCCGTTGAGCCATGAACGCCTGAATAGACGAGCAGGCACCAATTACCACCGTCATCGGGGACAGTGAATGTGCAAGTCTGCTTGGTGTTGCCAATGGAAAGATTGCAGAAGTGTGCGGTCTGACTTGTCGCAAAATTATACACTCGTACTTGGTACTGCGTAGCCGTGCCTGCCAGTCGCTCCGATTTCTCGCACGAGAAAGTGTATTTCTTACCTCTCTCAAGGTTCTCAAGCAAGATATCGTAATAATAGTTGTTCGTGCTTGAAGCAGTCCTCGTGAATGGATTGGCAAGATAGTACAGGTTCTCTCCTCCGACCTCCATATCGTCAATGGCGGCTTGGGCTTCCAACTCAGCCACCCGTGCGGCAATGGCGTTCTGCAACTCTATGCTCGCTGCGTAGTAGTCGCTGAACTTTTGCTTGAAGGTGGCGGATACGATAGCCGTATCTCCTTCCGTGTCCAGCCCTGCCGTGCTTGTGAGGTAGGTGTTTAGATTGTCGTATGCGGTCTTGTAAAGCGAGTACACTGTAACATCGTAGTAATATGCCTCTACTGTTCCTACCGTAGTGAAAGTGCCATCGCTATTGCGTGTTACCGTAAAATCTACTTTCTCATAAAGTAACCCGCTCCTTTTCGCTCTGGGCGAGATATATAAATAGGTCAAAGAACCACCTCCGACTATGGTAAGCCCTTTCATATAAACCACTATTTCGCAGACCTCCCAACCATTTAAGTCTACTGCTTGTCCTTGGACTGTCATACTATCACTAAAAGTTGGATTGCTTGCAGTTAGTGTACCGATAGAATAGTTGGTGGTAGTGTTTGCTAACTTATTCGATTTATAGTAAGTGGTAGGCTGTGTTTCGGTGGTTACTTTCCATTCGAGAATTTTACCGCTCTTTGTTTGGTATGGAGTAGCACTCCATGTTATTTTATCATTCCACCAATCGTAGTCCTTTGCTGGCGTGCTATCGTTGGCGAGGTCATCTCCCCAGCAGGCTTTGGCGTTGGCGGTATGCTTCTCGAACTCGGCTTGTATGCTTGCCCACTCTGTGCGCACAGACACTTTCTCCTGCGCTGTGAGGACACTGTCGGACGCTATGTTGGCAAGCGTTTCCTTTGCTGCGTCTGCTGCCGTTTGTGCGTCTCCTGCTGCACGCAACGCACTGCTTGCCGCTTCCCAATCGGCTTGTGCAAAGGTCTGTCCTGCGGTCTTGGCTGTCTTGCATTTGAGGATGTCCTTACCATCTCCGTCTCCTTGCGCCCACAAGTCGCCCAAGTCATAAGGCGGTGTAGGTTGAGCCACAAACACACGCCGCTTGCCGTCTGCCGTGTCCTGCGCCTTGGCTGCGTTCTGCAAAGCACGCACAGCATCGCTGTCCGCTATCTCGTGCCAATGCCAAGTGCTGTCGTCCGTATCTTCCATATTACACCAACGCCATGATTTGCCTGCGTCGGGGTTGATTACCACCCCGCTTGCTACTACATCGGCGATAGAGGTCTGCGTGCCGTCTATGCGATTAACAGAGATGGCGATATAAGGATAGTCCTCTGTGACAAAGTCTGCTGTCTTCCAGAAGTTTGCACTGACCATTTTCTTGTTGGCATCAAAGTAAAGGACAGCGAACTTGTACATATTGTAGTCGGAAAGGTGGACAACATTGCCTTTCTTGTTCTCCATCAACTCTGCAAGGCGTATAGGCTTTTGATTTATATCATACTTCACTTGAAGAACTACCCACTCCTTGCCAACCTGCGACTCTGCAAAACTGCCTTGTTCCCACACATCTTTCTCCAACTTGATGTATTGCTGTATATTGGTATAGGTGTCCCCCTCGTGGCGTGCTTTGAGTTCGTCTGCAGTCCAATCTTTGGCAGGAGCATTAGAAAGTGTCGGTGCGCCCTCCATAAAGTAACTATCCACCACACCGTCTATCTGGTTTTGCAGCGTTGTACCGAGCGTATCAACAAGCCCTTTTGCGTAAGTCTTGCTCTCCGTTATCTCTGCCTCCACATCTTCGGGCGCAGGCGTCCAATCGGTGGGCTTGTTGCCAAATTCAATCTTGACATTCTTCATTCGCCAATACGAGCCTGCTTCGGGTATGGCAGAGCCAGCTATAACCACATACAACGCATTCGGTGTTTGCCCATTGACATCGGCGTATAAATCAACGGGGCTTTCAAACGACCATGACACCTGTGTCCACTTTTGGGCTTCGACTGCAATATCTGCGTTGTGGTTGTAGTATTGGTCAAGTAACACGGTCGAGTTTTTTCTTTCAACGAAACCTATCTTGACCGTATCTTGGTACGAAGAATACAACATAGCCGAAACAGTTACCTTTCTGCCTGCCCATAGCGCGTTGGTAATCTTGTCGAACACACCAATATATGTCGAAAGTATATTAGTCGGCTTGGTGTTTATGGTAACCTGTGTGTACTCGTCAGTTTTTGCGGCTGTGTATTTATCGGTAACGCCACTCGCCCAAGTTGTTCCCCAAATACCCCAAGTATAACTATTGCTTTTCTTCAGTAAATTTCTCCCGCCTATCTGCAAGTTGTCGAGAGCGGACTGGGCATTGGCGGCTGCCGTAGCAGCGTCATCGGCGGTGGACTGGGCGTCATCTACAAGAATGCCCAAGTCTCGCAGTTGCTCCTCGGCTGTTTGGGTGTCGCCCGCTTTGAAACGGATATTGCCGATAATCTCTGCGTTGTTGCGGGCAATGATACGCGGCGGATTGCTCTGAAAATCAATAATCAAGTTCCGCCCTGCGTCCTGTATCTGCTCCGTAGTGATAGTTCCGCCCTCGATAGCCGTATAGCCGTTGGTGCGAGAGAAAACACGGGCAGCCACGCCATTGTCCTCGAACTCCGAAGACAAGACACCCAACAGCAGGTACGCCTCATCCTCGGCACGGCTGTCCTCGTTGTTGCCCCATAACTCATAGCGGGCGGCATTGCCGTCGTCTGCCACCACGGCATAGAGGTAATAGGGCGTGTCGGCATTCAGCGTCTCTCCGTTGTGGTCGGTAGTGAGCGTAGCGGACGGCAACTCCCATACACCCTTGTTGGCATAGTTGATATACGGCTCTTGGGTATGCTGCAATGTGCCGTAGGTAATTTTCAGTCCACGGAAATGGACTACGCCGCTGCTGTCGGCTGTGCTGTTGTTTACGCAGGAGATACCCGGAGTAAACGCAAACTGATACTTTTCGTTGCCGACCAACATCATCTCGGCAGTGATACTGTCGAGCATATCCGCTACCTCACTTGCGTCCCTCCACCCACGGCGGGAGAGGTTGATAGCACGCTGCCCGAGGTAGCCTGTAATACTCGTAACATCGGAAATAGCATTGTTCATCTCCGACAAAACGCCCTGCATAATAGCACTCGCCAACGAGAACGATACCGAAGCAGGCGTGGTCAGTTTGTGCGAGAACGAAATCACACGGCTGATAAACTCATTGTCCGCTCCGCCGAAGAGTTCGGACTTGATAGCCATTACCTGCCCGAAATACAACTCCCCGTTGAAATGCACGGGGTCGGTCGTACACTTGACTTCGGGGCGGGTCTCTTGCAGGTCTAACAACTCATCGTATGCCTTTTGCGCCAACTCCTGCTGTGCCAACTCCACATACTCCTGCGGCATCTTCATATTGAACAAGGCAAACTCGTCGCCTTTTCCCTCGCCTTGGGTGTCGTCCCCCTTGGGGATAAAGTTACCGCTCGGGATAAGTGTGCCGTCCTCCAAAGAGCCGTCTGCCACAATAGTGAATTTAAGGCTGTATGTGGTTGCGTCTACGTCCTTGCGCGTCTTATTGGCTATCTCAAACTCCCGCCCATTGAGCAAGCCGCTCTCGAACCGCACGGACAGCGTGGTTGCCTCCTCGATAGTGAGCGGGTAGAACCCATTTGCTACCAACTGCTCCTTGGTAGAGGTGATAGGCACTGCCTCTATGGTGTACTCGGGGACGATGTCGTCGTCCTGCTTCTTATTACGCACCGACACACTCGTTACACGGAAATGGCACTGCGGGTAGATGTCGTCGAAGAACTTCACCTCCTCTATGCCCGTACTCACATCGGGGTTGGTAATTCCGCCCTGCGCATTGACTTGGAGAATAACGGTTTCACCCTTTCTGTTCTTGACGGCATACGCCCCGTTGTAGGTGGTCTTTGTGCCGTTGGTGGCTGTTACCTCCACGCTGTGGGACTTATCCAACCGAAGACGCTTACCAAAGGTAACGACCATTTGTGTCTCGGCATCGGTGTCTTTACGCCGCACGCCCGACATATTGCGCTCGCTTCCAAAAGGGACTATCGTCTGTGCAATACCGCTCCACTCCTGCGCATACTCGACCTTGGAAAGCCCGCCCGTGCGGTAAGGTTTGAGGTCTTTGTCGGCACTTGTATTCGCTATGGTATAGTCGGAGTACTGCGGGATAGTGCCTGCTGTTACGCTATCGGTGTCCTCGCACTTGGCGAAATGCAGCGTTAGGCTGTGGCTACTGTCTTCGGTGATATACCACTCGGTGTCCTTATCGTCATCGGTGTAGGAGTTGGCAATAGTCGTGCAGACATTGGCGATATTGTCGCCTTGGAAAGAGAACGACACCAACTCCGTGCCTGCCGTGAGTTTGACCTTTTCCGTGTTAGGCGAAGTAACACCGCCTACCTTGGTCAGCCCATTGGCGGGGATAGTGGCAAGCAGTTCGCGGAAATGCGCACAATCGCTGTTCTCTATGCGCTTGCAGTACTGCTGTATTGCTCCCATTACTATCACATACATCGTTTCGAGTGTGCCGTTGAGGGTTATCTCGGGTTCGTCCCACTCCCCGCCGTTCGTACCGCTGACCACGACATGGCGGTAGCAGGTGGCTTTCGAGAGCATATTACCTACACTCACGAACTTGACATCGTAGGAGTAGTAGGCAGAGGACACTCCGCTTGCGTCTTTGAAACAGCCGTTGGGCGTGGGGATATACTGCTCTTTCAGAAAAAAAGACTGCCCGCCGTACTCGATATACGAGAATGCGGCAAAGGTTACTTTGTCGGCTAACTTGAACACGAGGCGGACATAGTCATCGCCCATCAACTTGGCACTCCGTTCGCAGGAGTCCGTTACGGGAAAATCGGTACTTGTCTGCGCTGCGTCGGAGTAATACGCCTTACCATTCGGGGCGTAAATCTTGATACTTACTAATGGCTCTATCATAATGCACGATTGGCGGGGTTGGGTTCTGTGAATTTGATTGTTATCTTGGCTTTGCCGTCAAGCCCGAAATTGGCGTAACTGCTGATACTGCTGTATATAAGTCGGTAGCACTGCTCCAACTCGGGCAGGGCAAGTTCGTTCACACCGCTGTTGTCCTTTCCTGCTATCAGCACTTGTGTGAGGGTGTCTATATCTCGGCGCAAGTCAATGAGCGAGGTAGACACCAATAGGAACGAAAGGCTGATGTCCTGCTTATCCACCCTGCGCTTGGAGGGCGTGCTGACAACCATTACCCCGTTTATGGCGGAGTTCTCATTCGTGATTAACTTCTTCTGGGCGGCAGGCTTCAAGAGAGTATTGAGCGTGCCGTCCAAAGCGGTGAGGTGGTACTTTGCTATGTCGTACCCGTTGAGTGATATATGCAGTTTCATACCTTGCGGATTTTGATAATGGAACGGTTGTCTTTGTGAATGATATGTACTTGGCTGTTGTCTTTCTGCCGCACTCTGACCATAGAGGTGTAATAGGCGACAATAGAGCAATAACTGTCGTCTTGGAGGGTGATGTTATACAACCCTGCCTTTGTCACTATGAGACTGATGTTAGAACACCCGTAAGCGACTATAGGCATTGCAGGGTTGGTGATAGCGCGTATAGCGTCTATGTAGCACCCGCACGTCTCCGCTTCGTCTTTGTGGTCGGAGAACCACTTGCGCACCCAGTCTATCTTTGGGACAGACTTGTATGCAAGAAACGCGCTGTACGTGTGTAACACATCTATGAACTCCTGCAAGGTAGCGGCGCGGTTGATGTCCGCTATACTCTCCTCGCAGAGGTCGGCTTGGTAGGTGGTCAATAGGTCGGCTTTCATAGCCTGTAGATACTCGTTTGTCATAGTCTGCTCGTATTCTGTTGAATGGCTTTCAGTCTGTCATTTGTGTCTGCAAGCAATGCCGTGTTGTTGGCTATCACTTGCAACTGGTCTAACTGCTCCTGCGCTACTTGGAGAGCGATGCCGGAGTTGTACATCAGCGTTTGCAGGCTCGCCACCTGTAGTTTGCTGTCCGCCCCCAAATCAGTAACGGCTATCACCAACGCTTGGGCGGCTTCTACCACATTCGCCCCCTCTATCTGCAAAGCGGTAAAGCGGGCGTTGAGTGCGTCTGCCGTGTCCTGCGTCATCTGCCCGAAACCCTCGCTGCCCTCTGCGTCCTCATCTTCGAACAAGTTCATTCCATACTTGTCCCCATACTTATTCTTTGCGTTGTTGAGGTATTTGGAATAATCATCATACATACCCTCCAAGTTGCCAAATATGAGGTCGAATGCCTTTTCGATAGCAGCGTCCGTATCTTCTCCGTTTTTTACGGCGTTTTCGACATAGTCGTTCGCTTGCTTTAAGATGGGTGCAATAGCAGCAGCATAGGCAATATCCTCCACCCATTGCTCTACCGAACTTTCCAAAGAGTCCGTAAAATTATCAAGTGCGTCCTCACCATTTTTGAACGCGTCCACGAAAGCGACTTGTATGGCACTGCCCACACCTCCGAACAAGTCTTCATAATAACCAAGAGCCTGCTCTAAACTCTCATTGTAGGCATCCTGATTGTTGCGTAGTTTTTGCAGCAGTAGTTTTTGGTCGGATGTCAGTTTATCATCGTAAGCCGACATAAATGCATCGAGTTCGTCCACATTGACCGTCCCGTCGGAGTTGAATATGTCTGGAGCAAGGTCTTTGAGTGACGCATATTTGTCTTTCTTGAGTTTGTAGTCCTTTATCTTGACTTGTAGTGCCTCTAACGAAGTATAACCCTTTTCCACTGCCTCAACATACTGCTTGATATTATCTTGGTTCCAAGTATTAAAACCGCCGACAAGCGTTTCGAGAGTTGTACCCTTATACTCTTCAAGAGCCTTGTTGTACTTGCTTAAAGCGACAGCAGCACCGATAATGCCAGTAGGAGAGCCTATGGCTGCTATACCCGTTATTAGTGCTGTGCTTTGCAGCCCTCGCTCATCAAGCAAGTCAAACAGGTTGTTGAAATCTACACTCGCTTGATCTAATCCACCCATAAGGGTCTCCCATTCTTCATTGACATATTGGAGCGTAGAGAGTGCAGCAGTCAGTTCGCCACGATTATTTGTGCCGAATATCGAATTGCCATTGGCATTCAACATACGCGAATAGCGCAAGTTGAGCAATGCTACCTCCAGTTCATTAACCACACGCCTATATTCCGACATTACGGACATATCATTCATTATCGCAGAAGAGAGTTGCCCAATAGCGTCCGTCACACCTGCCACGATTGCACCAATCCAACCTCCTGTCGCAGCACCTTGACCAGCCGATGCAAAGTTCTGAAATATACCACCAAGAACTTCAGCCATCTGCGTTGTAGCAGGGTCATCACTAAGAGAGGCAAACGATTGTAATGCTTGGTTGAGTTGAGAAATTGCCTGCGATAGCACGCCTGCAAACTGTCCTATCCCATCGGCAGAGAACAGGTGAGACAGTTTTTCTTTGAACGCAGTGAGCGGCTTTGTGCCTTTTGAAATATCTTCTCCTATCTGCGTAAAGAAATTGCCTACTGTCTCCGATAGACTACTTCCAAGAAAATCTTTCGTAGCGGATGTTTGGTATTCTAACTCATTGAGCAGGGACAGAACCACATCGGCATTGCTTTGGAGCGTTTGCATTTTCTCGTCCGTCAACCCGAGATATGTCTGAATATACGAACTTTCCTCATCGCTTAATTTTTCCTTTCGGGTAACTTTCCGCAATGTATTGATTACCTTTGTAATTCCGTCTATTGCTCCTGTTGATAACTTTTTCGACAAAGTGCTATCCAGCCCGAATAGTTCGTTCTTGATAACCTCTGCCAACTCACGGCTGCGCTCTTGATAATCTTTCTCAATAGCGTCGAACATTCTTGCCCGCAGTTGCTCATCCTGTATGTTTAGGGCTTTGGTTCGTGCAATGTTATAGTCGTTATCGAGTTTCTGCTTCTGCTCCTCGTAGGTGAGATAGTTCGTGAGCATATCAGCCAACATATCGTAGTCCTCGTTTTCAAAGGTCTTGCGCTGTTGTCTTATCTTTTCTGCCGTTTGTTTATCTATCAGCACGGCTTTGTCGGACATCTCTTGCAATGTAGCCACAACGCTCTCTGCCGTAACAGTAATTCCGCTACCTGCCATTGTATTGATATAGTCGGTTACTGCTCTATTCTTGTCTTCTGCGGTTGCACCTTGGGCATTGTAGGACAGAAAAGTACCATATAACTGCGGGTCGTTCTGCGCTCCCAACGCTTCCTCTTTCGTTTGACGCGCTTCCTCTTTGATTTTATCAATTATCCTATTACGGAGCGTTTCCTGCTTTGCAAGTTTCTCGTTCCAATCTTGCTCCAAGTTGATAGCCCGCTCCAACTCACTCAACTCGAAATTAAATTTTAAGTCAATCTGCTGTTGTTCAAACTCTTTCTTCCACTCACGGAAATCCTTGTCAAGTTGCGCACGGTCAAATTCCACCTCAGCAATGATTGTCTCCCTGCGCTTCTTAAAAGCAGCACGAGATTTGGCACTACCTCCGTTGTTGTTTTTATTGTACTCTTCCTCCTCTCGTTTGAGATCGGCAAGACGGTCACGGAGTTGTAGGTCGAGAAGGTTGCGCTTGTCCTCTACTTTCTTTTCTTCAAGAGCGATTGTTTCTTTCTCTGCTGTCAGTTCGAGTTTGCGGAGGTTCTCATGGAGCGTCTTTGCGTCCTGCCATTGTTTTTGGGTAGCCAACTGATAGTTCTTACGAGCAGTGTCGTAGGTACTCTGTGCATCCTCTAACGTTTGCTTATTCTCCTTGGTGGCATTCTCTGCATATTTTCTGCGTGCTTCATCGAGGGCTGCTTGCGCATCGTATATCTCCTGTATGAGTGCTTTAACATCTTTCAACGGCTGCTTAGCGTCGGTCGTAGTGGCGTTTTTGGTTTTCATTATTTCCCCCTCAAGAATCCCCTGTTGCTGTACAAGCAAGACAGCGGTGTCGTCTGCATAGGTGCGTATCTTCTTCATTACACCTTTCCACGATTTGCCGAACTTGTTTTTGAAAGTCTCATATTCGCCTTGTAGGTCGTCCTTAAAAAGTTGCTCTATCTCCTCCGTGCTGAATTTTCCGTTGTTGTTTTTGTCGGCTGCTTGCAGTTTCTTTGCGTCCGAAAGTGCACGCTGAACGACCTCTGCTATTTCGCCTTGGGTAGTGCCGTCAATGTTGCGCTTATTCAGTTCTCCCCAAATACCACCTTTACCGTCTTTTCCGCTCCACATCTGCTTGGAGTTCTCGTTGATAGTATTGCTGATATTGCTCATATAGTTCTGCTTGGAGCGTTCCAATGTAGCGTTGCGTATGGCTTCCGTCAGTCGGTTGTAAGCATCGCCCATTTCGATGATGTCGTCAATCTCCTTGCGAATGTTGTCATCGTACTGCTCAAACTGATTGATAATTTTCTGTTTGGTAGCGGAATAGTCCTGATTGTTTTCCTTTGCGGACTTTATCATTCCGATGTACACTTGGAGTTGGCGTATCTCATTCTCTGCGCTGGCTGCTGCTTCACCCATAGCATCGTTGAGAGCATTTTGCGCTTTCTCTGCTTTCGTTTCAGCTGTGAATACCTTATAGAGCCAAGTTCCGAGCGACACAAGTCCGGAAACAGCAAGCATAATCCACCCGAACGGATTGGAGGCAAGGGACGCTTTGAGTGAAGTAAAGAATGACTTCATCGCTACTTTTGCCGTATTTGTGGCTACTGCGAACAATCTCTTTGCTTTTGTGGAAGCGGTTGTAGCGATGGTATCCCGTGTCGTTTGCGTTGCGGAGAGGGCGACAGAAGCCGCTTCTCGTTGAGCCGCTTTCGCTGCCTGTTCACGAGCAAGAGCATTCAGTTCTTCGGACGCTGTACTGCTTGCGGTTACAATATTATCAACCCCCTTGCGTGATGTACTCAACTCCGTTTCAGCGGTCTGTAACTGTGTAACGAGCGTCTCCTGCTCTTTTTCGGCTGCAAGCAGTTTCTCCATTGCTATCGCCGCCTCTTTTGCCTGACCGTTGTTCTGTAACTCCGTGGCTTCGTCTTTGAGTTGCTGAATATAGGCAGCGTTGGTATCGACTTGGGTCTGAATAGTGGTAACCTCCTCTTTCTTTTGTCGCACATTCTCAATGGCAGATAGCAGTTTCGGGTTGTTCCACCCTGCAACCTCCTCTGCTATGAGTTCGTCCTGCGCTGCAAGTTCCTCATCGAGGTCGTTCTTGACACTCAACCAATAGTCGTGCTTCTCTTGTCGTGCTTTCTGTATCTCAACTATATGCTTGGCTTCGGCTTCCGTCATCACACCTGCGTCCACGGCTTGCTGAAGATTGATTGCTTTTTGCATTTCTCGCAACTCCGCTTCTTTCTCTGCAAGTTGCTTTGCTTGTTTGGTGGTCAGTTTACCCGCCGACTTGGCAGCCTGTAATTCGGCTACCTGCTGTTTGAGCAATGCAGCGGTGTATTTCTGTGTGGCGGTGTCTAACTTCTTCAACTCGTCTTGCTCAAATTTGAGAGCCTGCAAGCGTTGTGCATTGTCGAATGCTTTATCAAGAGCGAAAGCACCTTTAACAGCACCATATTCGGCTGCTATCAAACCTACCACCGTGATTATCTCACGCCAGTTATCAGCCATTTTAGAGCCTAATTCTATACCGCTTCCGAGTACATCTTGCATACTCTGACCCATTTCGTTGAACATATTAGTCACGCTATCTTGTAGCAAGCCTAATTTGTCGCCCAAGGTGGTCATCTTCTCCTCCATCATACCGAAGTACATACCACCCTCATCTGTGGCTGCTTTGAGGGCTTCTTCGAGGTCTTGGAAACGGAACTTAACACCTTCCAACGCTCCTGCGTCCAAGCCACGAGCCTGTTCGAGGAGTTGCTGAATACGAATACCCTTTCCTGATAGCGACTTCTCAACCATCGAATCGATACTATCGGTCGCTTTCACTTTGTTATAGACTTGCACCAACTCTTGTAGTGGCACATTAGCACCTGCTGCTACATTGGAAAGACGGTCGAGACGGTCAATCACTTGGTCTTGTGCTGTACCAAAGGCAAGAAGTTGTGCCGACTGCTCTGCAAGGTCTTTGAACTCAAAAACATTGTTAAAGGCATAGTTCTGCAAGCGTTCCATAAACGAGGACGCTGCTTCTCCACTTTTCAGAAATACCTTGAACATCGCTTCCGTGTTCTGCATTTCGGAGCGTATGTCGGTAATCTGTTTCACGAGTGCAGCACCGCCTATACTGATACCTGCGAAGCCAGCGAGCGCACCTGCAAGATTGCTTGCTTTTCCGCTCAACTTATCAAGCGCAATACCGCTCTGTTCGGCTTGTCGCTCCATAGTCTGAAAGCCCTGTTTCATCTGCTCAATAGATGATAGGACTTGCTTATTATCTGCTGTTGCTACAAAATTTAATGCACCCTCTGCCATAATCGTGTCAGTTTTAAGCGTTTAACCACCATTGATAAGGCGTTGTATCTCTCGTAGGTTCTTGGGGTCGCGAGCGTCCAAATAAATGCCGTCCGTTGATATATGCGCTTCCTTTGCGTCCTCTTTAGACAGATAAACGGCTTGTACACCGTCGGTCAGTAGCATATTGAGGTTGATAGCCGAAACGCCCCACAATACATAGCCTAACTCCCAGCCATAGCGTTCGCAAGCAGCGTCTAAAACAGAACCGTACAACGACCGTCCTCCGAATGTCATCGAACCACCTTTCTTTTTCTTGAAATCGTGTATCTGTTGGCGTGTCCTGCGCTCACGGTCTAACTGAAAATGCTTGATGAACCGCTCTTGACGGTCGTCCCACGATAGTACAGCAACAAGTAGAGTGGCGAGGTCGCTTGCTTTGAGCGGTTGCAGTTCCTCTATACGAGCCAACAGGCGTTCCTCACGGAATACATCACTGCGACGGCTGAAAGTGTGCAGGCTGACAATGCGCAACACCAAATCACGCTGTTCAGCACACACACGCAACATCTCCACCTGCTTGCTAAATGCCATAACCTGCTGATTGAGGTGTAGGTCTTGCAATAACTGACCTGCAAGCAACGATATACCAAGCGACGGCTGATACAGATAAAAGAAACGACCGTCCCCAATGGTAAACGGTATAGGTTTCTCCAGTATTGCGTCTATAACTTCGTGGTCGATATTGCGCTTGTCGTCTGCCATTGCGGTCGGTTGTTAGTTGGTAGCGAGTGGTGGGGTCGAACCACCATTATGCGTGGGAGGTGTCGCAAAGACTTACCATTGGTCGAACTCGCTATAAAAAGACAAGGAGCGGTCATTGATAGTGCCGCCCCTTGTTCCTCGTGTTTAAGAAGCAGGCTCTTCTTCAGCACCAAGTTCGGTAAACGACATTGCCGTGATAGAGCCGTTGGACTCCGTGAAAGTAACCGTACCCACCTGCATAGACTTCTCGGTCTTGTCGTCTGGTGTGATAGGCTCAATCGTGTAAGTGAGTTTCATACCCTCCGAGTCGTTACCTTTCAGTTCGCAGGATATGCGAGCCTTGGGAATGTGAATACCTGCCGGAACGGTTGGGTCTTCGGGTTGAGATACATACTCAAACTCATCGTCAATGATACCGTTGTGGTCGTCAAACGGCTTCTTCTCGCCTTTGGCAACGAACACATCGAAAGTGACGGTGTTGGTGTTCTCTTTGTACTTGATGTCCTTGTACTCTCCACCCTCAATCTTGGCTTCGAGTTTATCGCCCTTTTCGGTAGCCACCTCGAAAGTGTCTTCCACGGGGGTCGGTAACTCACGCCAGCCTTTGTTTTGGGTAATGTTACGCACTGCGTGACGGTTCTTACCCCATCCAATCTTTGCCATTGTAGTATGCTTTTAAGTTGTTAATAAATTGCTGTTTATTTGCCCCTAACAGACCTATCTATCAAGGTGCTTGTATTCAAGCACTATAACCACAAAATGTTGGTTGATGTCTTGGTCTGCTTCGGTGTATATTGTCTTGTTCAAACTGAACTTGTAATTTGACTTGTCTGCCGTCAGCGTCCGTACCCATTCGGCGGCTGCTTGTTCAAGTTCAGCGGTTCTTGCACCGTCCTCAACCAAGACACCATTGTCGTAAGGGTCGATGTCAGGGACATAGATGTTGATAGTTACAACGCCTGTCTCCACTTCGGCTGTCAGTCCGGCAGTGAAGATGACGATTGCGTCCTCCACACGGCTGTCGCGTGGTCTGTACCCTGCTCTGTACACTGCACCAGAAATCATCGACGAAAGGGTGCTTGTACGGAACATTTGGTAAACATCAGTCTGTACCTGTTTTGCTGTTAGCATTGTTAATCTCTATTTCAAGTTGTTTGAGCAATCTCGGTATGAGTTGCTTCGCTTCAAGTTCTGCGCTCGCTATCACATCAAGACCTTTGGCTGCCACATATTTGGCGTAGTGCATACCTGCCACCACTATCAACACCGTTCCTTGTGGGTATTGCGCCACAAGTTCCTTGGCGTACTCTTTTCCGACTTTTGTCCCTTGTTCTCCATTGCCATCTTTGCCCTCCACAGGGTGGAAGTCGGAAACGGAGCGTACCTTGCCGTCCACAGCCACGATGTAACCAATACTGCTTCGTAGGTTGCCCGTGCGGTCGGTGTAACTACCACTCACTCTTGCCCTATTGACACATTGCTGTCCGATGTACGATAGCGTATTTACGAGCGCACGCTCTTGGCGTTTTAGTTGTCGCTCCATATACTTGTCTATCTGCGAAAGCGGTGTGGTCAATCGAATGGGCATAGATGAGTTATTTTTTACGATTTTTGCGCGAGAGCAAAGAACTATTGCGAGTTGATAAATTCCCCAACCGTGAATTTTTCGTTGCTTCTCGTTGCTCTTTCGTTGTTACACTAAAATCTTCACTTGGCAGACGGCTTCGATAGGTTCGATACTGATTATTGAGTAGTCCCCAATATTCTGTTCGTGCATATCTTTAAGCCGTATCTGCTCTGCCGTGAATGGTGTCGGCTGTTGCTCGATGAGAATAGTGTAAGTTGCAACCGTGAAACGCTCACCGCTGGTTGTGCGCCCAAGCAGATTGTTCGAGTTCGGCATATATTGGCAAGGTATAGCAGGCATATAGGTTTCGCCACAACTCTTAACAGGAAACCCCGTAGCAGGGTCGATACCTCCTGCCTGTTTAACCTTGATTTCTATTGTGCCGTTTTGAACAATCATAACTTTGAGCCTTTATAACCATAGCGAGCCTTGGGGGCGTCTTCTCCGTATTCCTCATATAATCCGTCCGCGCGATTACGGAACTGTAAGCGTTGCTCATCGGTAAATGAATATGATTGTCCGCCTTGCGTTACTTGCGGAGCGAACGAGAGCCACATCAGCAGGTCGGCAATAGCGAGGTTGTATTCCCTGCTTTGTATGACCGCAATGGTGCAATCATTATCGAGAGCCACACTCCTCCGCTGCGCCACCTCTTTCAAGGTGCGCTGCGGTATTGGGTAGGAATTGACACTTTTTAAGGCTTCAAGCGTTGTCATAGGTCGTCAGTGATTAGGCTGCTTGAGATATAGCGATTTCCACACTATTCACACCATCGGTCACGGTCACGGTCGCTGTGCGTGCAGTGCCAGAGTTAGCAGCACAAGTTACCGACAACACACCACCGCTAATTGCAACGGTTACGAACTCCTCATTGGCACTTGCAGTCAAGTTAGCGTTGTCGCCTAAATAGGTAACATTCACTTTCTTGGTTGCCTTTGCAGATGTGAAACTCAATGTCTTATCGTCGTCGCTGACCGTGATAGCACCGTCTGCAACCTCGTTGGCTATAAGCAGATAAATGCTGTCTGCACCGTCAATAACGGGCAAGCACAGAGCCTGACCTGCGGTGAACTCTTCTAACGGGTCGTTGTTGGAATACTTGCTGATAAGCAGGAACGAACCCGACTTCTGATAGGAAACGCCCTCAACGGGGTTGGTTTCCTCTGCAAGTGTGCCATACACAAGGCGACCTACTTTTTCAGTAGGTATAGCCACGATATTTGCCTCCACCCAAGGACGAACCGTCTCTTCCGAGCCGTCGTGCTTCTGTACCTTGAAACTGCTATCAACGATACGGAACTCTACGCCATATTCGTCGCGGAGTGCGTCTTGGAACAGTGCAGTGCCAGGTACAGGAAGAATAGTGTTGTCAGTAAAGATACGACCTTGATAAGAAGCAGCGAGTTCCTTGCCTTGTTTCGACTTGCGGAACAGGTGGAAATACTTCTTGCTTATCATCACAAGACCTATGCTGTTGCCGTCGGCTTGTGCTTGGTCGAATAGTTGCTGAACATCGTCCTGCGGAGTGGCGAGGTTGCTATTAGCAACCCAACCTGCAACACGGCACTTGAATTGGTTGTCTTCCTTGTAGAAGTCCACACGAACACCTGTGCCGTTGTTTTCGCTATCCTCCACGAGCATAGATCCGGAGGAAAGAGCCTGCTCAAACATCATCTCGACACGGGCATCTGCACCGTCGATAACACGAGGTACATCATTCAGCACCTTGGCAGCGATGGTTGCCTCGTCAGTACCACGAGCCATAGCCACATTGAGGTCGGAGATGTCTTTCTCTCCCTTGCGGAACTTGAGAGCAATCTTCGACAGTTTACCACTTGCGACTGCGAGTGAGCCGCGTTTCTTCAACGGAATAGAAGCGTCCATTGCCACCACATCAGCAGCGACAATAACATTGTTGATTTCCGTTGCCCCCCAAGAGAGGTCTGCGGAGTACTCCTCCGTGAGCATCGTCTTGTAGAGCAGCGTCTGTTTCGTCTTCTCACCGTTGTACTTTTCCGTGATTTTACCAATCACTTTCTCGAAATACTTTTCGATGTATTCGGGAAATAACGATACTTGCTTTGCCATTGTTGTACAATTTTTGATTGGTTAAACACTTACGCATACAGGAACTGAATGTGCGAGAGAGCGGTTTTCATCGCACTCGTTACCTCGTAAGGACTTGCGGCTGCATTGATTTGTCCTATAGTGACAATAGCAGCACGCGGGTCTTTCACGCTGATAGACGCTTTCAGTACTCCCACATACGAATAACCGCTGGGCAGAGTGCCATAGGCTGTCCCTGCTGCGTTCACAGGCATAGGCTTGTAGTTGCCGTCGCTATTGGCTATGATGATGTGACCTGCCTTGATGACTTTCACATCACTTGCTACATCGCTGACATCAAGCGAGCGACCGCCAGGAATGTCACCGAGAGCCTTGACAATAACGATACTATCAAGCCCACTTTGAACTTCGAGAGTATCTCGATTAAGACTTGTCTTTGCCATTTTCGTAGCGTTTTAAGTTGTGAAACAATTAGATATTTAACTTACCCACCACAGCGTCTGCCTCTGCGTCTGTTGCCTCTTTGGCGTTGTCGCCTGATTGACGGTTGGTGGACTTGTTGGGTTGTCCGAACACAGCCCCTTTTGCTTGTAGGTCATTGCCTATCTCCGTAACCTCTGCCGTGATGTCCGTAATGAGAGTGTCAAACTCCTCATCGGAAAGCGTGTTAATGTTGGTACGCTCATAGGCTTTGCGGAGAGGAGCAGGTAGTTTATCTACCACAGTCGCAAGTTGTTGTTTTCGGCTTGTAGAGGTGCGCTCCGTTTCGAGTTTCGACAGACGCTCACTCAACGCCTTGTTGGTGTCAATGAGTTGTTTCGCCCAAGCAGGTGCGTCCTCTTTGTTGGTGGGTTGCAGATTGTCGTCCGTAGGCTCGCCCCCCTTGGTAGCCTTGCCGTCTTTCAAACCATACTTCTGCTCATAGTTGCGCACAGCGGTCTGTTGGGCTTCGGTAGCACGGCTGTCACCATAACTATCGAGAACTTGCTGGAATGTAACCCCCTCAACAGCGGTTGCTACATCATCGCTCTTGGTTGTAGTCTTCACCAACTTGTCGGCTATCCTACCTAAAATCTGGTCACTGACCCCCGTGAATTTGGCTTTCAGTGCTTCAAGAATTTCCTTTTTCATACGATTTTGAATTTTAATTCGCTGCAAAGATAATACATTTTTCATAACAACGCAAGTATTTCGTGAAAAGTGAAAAATTTTTGCGTTTTTATTCTCCTGTTCTATTGTTGATTACGAAATTTCTGCATTTTTTACGAAAAAAATACTGAAAAAATTTGCACGCATAAAAAATAAGGTGTAATTTTGTAGCGAAATTTATATAGAAAAAGAACCAAAACAACGAAACAAATTCACCGCAATATGAAAACTACTGCATTGGCACTCAACTACTCGACTCGTGAAATCAATATGGATTTCCGTATCAAGGTCTATGGTTACGATGAGAACGGCAACCGCATAAACACCTTGGTTGGTGTATCGGGTCTAATTGCACTCATCGGCTTGGAACTCGTGAATAAGTTTTTGGAGCGTGCTTACCGTCTCGTAAGCGACAAGACCGTCTGCAAACTCCGTCGTGGTCTTCAAGTAACATTCTACAACAAGTAAATAATCAACTCAAATATAAACACTTAAAAATTCTACAATTATGGCAACAAAGAAAGAAATGATGGTTCGCGAACTCTGCGACCTCCGTAATGCTTACCAAACGCTCAAAGGTGAGCCAACAGTAAACTTCAACGAGTGCGATATTCGTCGTGAAGCCAACAACAAAACCGTGGTTGAAATTGAGCGTGACATCAAGTCCTTGAAGTCGTACATTGAAAACGAAAAGCGCAAACAGAGTGTAGCCAAGTATTGGGAAATGCACCCTGTACAGAAACAGCAACTTGAAGATGAGCGTAAACGCCTGTATGAAGAGTTTAGCGAAATAATAATCGAATACACCGAAGTCTTCAACGACCTGCTGGGCTTGATAGGTCTGCAAGTGCGTGGCAAATACATCGTAAACGACAACTTCGAGGTATGCCTAAAAGACAATACCGAATACGAGTTCAGCATTAAGTATCAAAAAGATTGGTATGGCGAGAAAGAAGCCGTGTTGGAAGTGAACTACCCTTGCTATGGCTCGTTCAAGGTTGAGAGCAACAAAGACCACATCGCCTATCTTCAAGCAATGGCAGCGTTCTGCTCAAATGACAACATCAAGGCTCGTGTAAAAGAATTGTTCGCACAGATAGATAAAATCTACACCAAGAAACGTGAGCGTGTGAACGCTATCGACAACGAACTTAAAAACCCTATCTGCTACTAATCAACTAAATGTATAACCATATAAATTCTTAAAACAATGGAAGCAACAATGCAACAAGGACTGAATGAAGTCGTAATGAACAAAGTTCAACGAATGATTGACGGCAAGGCTGTCGGAGTACAAGCAACTATGGAACGGCTCGTGAATGAGGGTCGTATTGCTCAAGATTACATCGCACCGCTTGGTGTGAACTTAAAGCATCAAGGCGAACGCCCTGTAATCACTTTCACAGGCGATAGGGAAGCAGTAGAAATGAATATGCCCGACGGCACATTCTCACTGCACACCAATGCCGTAGGGCAACTTGCCGACCGTATGGGTGTACCAAGTCGCTACCTTAAGACGCTTGCAGCGGGCGAACCGTGGCAAATAATGTTGGCAGCCGAAATACTCAACCAACACTCCGATTGGACGCAGAGAAATCGCGTACTTGTTCGCACGGTAGGCAGTCAAGTGCGCGGGGTGTTGTCGGACTCCTACCGCCGCCTGAACAGCGTGGAGATACTGACTGCTTTCGTGGAGGAAGCCTCAGGGCAGGGTGCAGTAATCAGCGACGCCTATATGACTGACACCAAGGTATGGGCTGAAACGATACTGCCTACACCTATCAGCATTCCTACCAAGAACAATGGCGAGGTAATCATCTTCGCTGGCGCACGCTTTTCCACTTCCGACTATGGCGATGGTGCTGTTGATATGCGCTCTTTCCTGCTCAACGGTGCTTGCCTCAATGGTATGGTGCGTGAAAGCGTGATGAAGCAGGTGCATTTGGGCAGCAAGTTACCCGATACACTGGCTCTGTCGGAGCGCACCTACCAACTCGACACCCAAACAACCGTGTCAGCCGTTCGCGATCTCACTCGCGGCTTGTATAGCAAAGACACGATAATGAAGAAAGCGTTGGAGATACAGGGCGCAAGCGAGATTGAAGTGGACTTCGATAAAGAACTCCGCAAACTGCAACAGGGCGGTTCTATCTTGAAAGCCGAGCAACAGGCGGTGGAGAAACTGCTGATGAATAACAATCCTGATGACGGCGTGCAGGGCAGTGCTACTCTGTGGAAACTTACCCAAGCCATTACCGCTCACGCTCGTGAACTCACTCCCGAAAGAGCAAGAGAATTACACGAGATTTCGGGCAATCTACTCAACCGTGTTAAACTGACAGCATAAATATCAATCGTTGCTCTCGTGCCACTAAAATGGTGCGAGAGCAACATAAAACAAATGCAATATGAATAACGACCAGTACAAAGAAATCAAGCAACTGTACCCTGACAAAATGCTGTTGTTCCGCGTTGGCGACCTTTATGAAGCACGCCACGATGACGCTCTCGAAGCAAGCAGGGTACTTGGTCTCCTGACCAAGCAGGAGGAAGGAATGTACATATGCGCCTTTCCCTCCTACGCCTTGAATTCGTATCTGCCACGGCTCATTCGCGAAGGGAATAGCGTTGCTATCTGCGACGACATTAGCAAACCAGTCAAAGAAAAACAACCTAAACCGACTGCAACCCAACTTTCACTCTTTGATCCACATCCAACCACAGATTTGCTGCGCTATCGTGATGAGGTTGCAAAAGAAATGCTTTTGCATAATTTCAAGAACGGCGTTCTGTCGGAGGACGCGGCGGGCTATGCCAACAGACTTGTCAAGCGTCTGTATGGCGTTGATTTAGGCAATAACACTTTGGAGGAATGACCTATGGACGACTTCATCTATGCTATGGCAGCCAGCGGTCTGCTCCAAGACCTTGCCCGAGAGTGCGAACCTACCGAACTGCAAGACCTCATTGATATCGGCTATAACGAGTACCGATTGAGACAAATAGAGGTGCAATTCAAAAGCAAAACAATAACAAAACAATACGGGAAAGGAAAGGAAAGAAAAGGAGAAAAAAAGAGTACTATCGTACTCCAAAAAAAATGAATGTTACCCTATCTATTTCGCCTGAAAATAAAATCAAGAGAAAATGAAAGAACAGATTGTTTATGTATTGGTTTCGGAGGCGACAATGCCCAACCATACGACCAAATGCAGTGTAGCGGGCGTGTTTACCGACGCCGCAAGCGCGTTCGAATTTACCGAGCAAGTTATCAATGGAATGAACTACGGATTGCGCGCCGAAAGTCAATATCCGTTCCGCAGGTTGCTCCAAGATGACAGCAAAATACCACGGCGAAACTTTGTTTTTGCCTATGTACAAGCGCAAAACGACCGTTATCCAATTTTTCGTTACGAGTGTTTTTGCGAAACCGTATTGTCGAAAAGTGAGCAATAACTGCCGGAGAACCACAGAAATGTCCCTCCTTGCTCTTTTTGTCCCATAAATGGGTAATTTCTCCGCGAGGTCTTTGTGAAAAAATTGTGGCGTTTCTGTGGTTTTTACGAAATTATTATATTTCAAAATTATTTTGTAACTTTGCAGTGCGATAATTACGCAACGGACAAGGCTTTCTCTGAAAGAGATGGCGCATGAAACAAGGCGGTG
>CAVEZM010000009.1:0-58574 GCA_963620225.1 Acidaminococcaceae bacterium
TAGCGCACCACGTTCGGGACGTGGGGGTCGGGCGTTCGAGTCGCCTCTTCTCGACAAGATATAATGACCATAGAGAGGTGCATCAAATAACCTAACACGCCTTTTTACTCAAACAGTAACGACTATGAGAAAAATGCTTACAGCCATCTTGCTTGCCGCGTCACTATGCCTCACAGCACAAGTGCAAGTGCTACGAAGCGGACGACAGAACATCCTCATCAAAACACAAGCGGCAGCCCCGTATTTGCTCCTACCTGTCAATGAGAGTGCTGACGAATGTACTGTACAGGTTATCGTTGATAACCAATGTGTGCAGACACTCTCTGTACAATTAGCCAAACGAAGCGATATAGCCACTTATGTACCTTTTTCACTTGATAAATACGACATCAATAGTCTCGTGCTAAATGTGTATGTGCCACAACCGGCACTACTTGACAGCATCAACTGGAATGCCATACAGACCGCTACTTCTTTTCCTTATGTCAACACAGAGACACATCGTCCTACATATCATTACGCACCACAATACGGGTGGATGGGCGAGCCATCAGCGGCATACTACGATACAAAAAACAGACAGTGGAACCTGTACTACCAATACAATCCCTATGGATCACGATGGCAAAATATGCATTGGGGACATACTATTTCCACGGACCTGCTGCATTGGACAACAGCTACACCTTCAATTGCACCTACCGCGTTTGGTATGGCATACCCAGGCTCTGTTATTGTGGATAAAAGCAATACCAGCGGATTAGGGAAGAACCTGCTCATTGCACTCTACACAACAGCAGCAGAAAGTCAGACACAGTCTCTTGCTTATTCTAAAGATGCGGGGAGTACTTTCACATTGTACAAAGGCAATCCCGTACTGACGAATACGGGCTATGAATCCCAGCATCCATACGTATTTTACAACGACCAAACGCAGCAGTGGAACATGGTGCTTGCTTGTGGGCAACAGGTGCAGTTTTACGCATCAACCAACCTTATACAGTGGACATTCCTGTCGTCCTTTACCCATGATACCCACAACACTACATCTTGGGAGAAACCTGCGCTTATCAACCTGCCTGTTCGTAACTCTAAAGAGAAAAAGTGGGCACTCATTGTCAGCACTACACATGGATCTCCGGCAGGTGGTTCAGGCACACAATACTTCATTGGTGATTGGGACGGACATAACTTCAATGTGCTACAAGAACTCACGCACGATGCTACGCTCTCCGTGCCTACCAAATGGCTTGACTATGGTAAAGACTGTTACGGAATAACGCCGTTTACTCATGCTCCCAAAGACAGGTCAGTTGTCTTCGCCTGGATGAACAATGAGCAGTATGCACAGCAGTTACCAACGACGCAGTTTCGTTCCATCAGTACTCTACCACGAGAATTAGACATCTATTGCGATAATAGCAATATCTATCGTATCGGTGTCAAACCTGCCAAGGAACTCAAGAACCTGCTAGGTAAAGAGACTCAACAGTTACATCAAGCAGCAATAGTAGAGATAGATATCAGTTCGAACAAGAAAGCGGCAGTCATCACTCTATCCAATAAACAGGGTGAGGCACTCGTTATGACCTTTGACAGAGATGCCAACACGTTCACTATGGATCGCAGACAATCTGGACTTACCGACTTCTCTGAAAACTTTTCTACAGTAACTACTGCACCGCTATTCTTACAGCAGCGCAACTACCATATCACTTTGTATATCGATCGTTGCTCTATTGAGGCTTTTGATGAGGAAGGAGCATGGGTAATGACAAATCTTATGTTCCCTCTGGCTCCCTACACAGATATCACTGCACAAGACGCAAAAGTAAAGATATACGATATCAACTACTAACAACCGGTGTCACTCCACTTGTAATACCAATCCCTTCAAGTATTCTCCTTCGGGATGATAGATGTTGATGGGGTGGTCTTGTGGTTGGTGCAGTTGATGCAAGATACGTACACGACGTCCTACTTGCGCTGCTGCCGAGAAGACAGACAGACGAAACATCTCTTTGTCGATAGCCTGAGAGCAGGAGAAAGTAAAAACAATTCCCCCCGGACGTATGCACTCTATTGCTTTAGCGTTCAGTCGCTGATACCCACGAAGTGCGTTCTTGATAGCATCTCTATGCTTAGCAAAGGCAGGAGGATCCAATATAATCAAATCGTACTTGTTTTTTATGTTTGACAAGAATTGAAAAGCCTCTTGGACAAAAGTCTCGTGAGGGGCGCCATGAGGGAAGTTACGCTGCACATTACAGCGTACCAAATCTATTGCTTTCCCGCTCACATCCACTGAGTGAACGACTTTGGCACCGCCACGCAATGCATAAACAGAGAAACCTCCTGTATAGCAGAACATATTCAACACCTCACGTCCTTTAGCATAGCGTTCCAGTAAGGCTCTATTCTCTCGTTGATCAACAAAGAATCCTGTCTTTTGTCCACGCAACCAATCGATACGGAATAACAGGTCGTTCTCCATAGACCAATACTCTTCGTTGGCACATGTTCCACCATTCTCCTTATCACGCATTAAGTACCCTACCTTATCGCCTTCGATATGAGCTTTGAACGGCAAAGTCTCATCCGACTTATAGTATATATTCTTTACTTCATGCACCACCTGTTTTATCGCCTGTGCTATCTCTATTCGATGTATATGCATACCGACGGAGTGTGCTTGGACAACGGCAGTATTGCCATACATATCCACTATCAACCCAGGCAGGAAGTCTCCTTCACCATGTATCAACCGGTAGGTGTTGTTTGTTTCAGAGATAAGTCCCAACGACTGGCGTAAGTCATAGGCTGACTTGATATGGTCAAACCAGAAATCTGCAGGTAATTGTTCCATGCCAAATGCCAATATGCGAACAGCGATAGAGCCTACCTGGTAATGACCTACCCCTAATACTTTGCCGTCATGTTGCACTACACGCACTAATTCACCTTCTTGTGGAATTTCGTATGGATAGTCCTTGTCCAATTGTATCTTGTGAATAGCCCCTGAAAACACCCATGGGTGAAAACGTAAGAGCGAATCTTCTTTGTGCGGTTTAAGTTGAATCGTTGTCATTGTGCTGTTTGATTGAGTAATCGTTGTGCCAATACTTCCTGCTGATGTTGTTGTATTTCCTGCTCATGACGACGCAAAGCCTCTGCCTCCTTTTTGGGTAGAGGATGAGTACGCAACAGGTCTTTGTATATCAGCAGAGTTGCCCATGCATCGGTAGAGGCGTAGCGTGCCTGTTCTATGGTCAGAGAACTGTTTTCCCAATTCGTTAATTGCTGGGATTTAGATATACGTTTCCCATAAATGATAGCAAACACCTTTTGTAACCCGAGTTCCATTATTCCATACTTCCACAGTACAGACTGTACATCAATGCAGTTCGCAGGTATAAAGTCACAACGTCGGCGCAAACCGTTCAAGTCATCCCGAAAAGCTAATCCCACCTTGCATATTTTGTTGTCTGCAAACAAAGCCGCTAACTCGACCGGCATACCCACATGGGTCAATCGGAACAGATAACAGCGTTCTTCTGTCGCTATCTGCAATAAGGCTGTCGGATAGTGTACTCCACGTGTGAAAGATGGACGTGCCTCCGTATCAACCCCCCACATTGGCTGTTGGCTTAAATAGGTCACAGCCTCTGCTACTTTTTCGGGTTTATCCACCACGACCACCTCGCCGTCGAATTGAACTAACGGCAAGTGTAGGATCTCCTCTTTGCTTATATGATGAGAATATGAGTTCGGAAGGAGGTTATTCATCTGCTGGCAAGTAGATAGCATGTAGCGGGCGAAGGATATTCAGTAACTTCTGTCCCCAATGTTGTTCAAAAGACTCCAGGCACATGGATAGAGCATCATTCATCACACGTTCATCCGCCGTCTGATAGTTATATGCTAAATCTTTCAACTCCTGGTATATATCTGCCAAGTCCTCCGATATACAGGCTGTGATAGGGGTGTCTGAATACCGCATATCTTCCATATACACTTCCAAATAAGCATCATCCGTACCTAATTGCTCCTTCACAGACTGTCGAATCATCTCGTATGACTCTTCTGTAACAAATCGTTCAGGGTATCCATCCAACTCCTGTTCCGGTTTTTTGAGCAAACGTGCCTTGATATACAATAGTGGAAGGAGGCATAACAGTTTGTCTATAAAGTCTGACTTTTCATGTTCCGCCACATGCTCTAAAAACAAGCATACCTGTACTGCTACTGTTACGAATTCTATCGTCGTATCCTGATACACATAATGTGTTGAAATAGTATCCATGTTGTAATATGACTTAGTTAATGTTTACCCTTGTTTATAGAAAAACACTCGCAAAGTTATTCTTTTTTTTCTGTATATACAATTCCCTATTGCATTTGTCAAAGTACTACATATCGTGTGTGCATTCCTGCTGCAGTAGTTGTTTGGTGAAAGCAGGGATATCTATTCCATCAAATGTTCCACTGGTCATCATGAGCAAGGCAGTGTTATGGTAGTCCAATGTGCGTAGTTGTTGTTGCAATGCTTGGCTATCGGTAAAGACCGTGACATTGTCCGTTCCAAATGCTTGTTGTACCTCATCAACAGTGATAGGTTTCAGGTGTTTGTGTTCTATCACTTCAGGATTGAAATAGACGTACGCCACATCTGCTTCTGCCATACAGTTCTTGTATTGCGGCAGGAAATCCACCATCAATGATGAGAAAGTATGCAGTTCCATACATGCTACCAGTTTTTTATCAGGATAATGTTCTTTAACAGCGTTCACTGTTGCTTTTAATTTGCTTGGAGAATGTGCAAAGTCTCTGTAGGCAACAGCCGTACCTATGTCGCATATTTTTTCCAGACGGTTGTTCGCTCCGGTAAAAGTGCTAATGATATGATAGAAGTCTTTAGGGTCTATACCTATTTCCTTACAAGCCAGACAAGCTGCTTGTAAGTTTTGCATATTATGTTTCCCAAATACTTGCATTTGGATATCACCGTTATATGTATCATAAGGTATGCGAGTGATATCTTGCCGTGCATGTTGTGCTATCGAACAAAGGTTATCATCACCCCTGTAGTATATAAACGAGCCATTCGGTTGGACAGTATCAACAAACTGTCGGAAAGTGTCTATATACAGAGGAAAAGTAGGGAACACATTGATATGGTCCCATGCTATACCTGTCAAGATAGCGATATGCGGATGATACCAAAGAAATTTGGAGCGCAGGTCAAGTGGCGAAGTGAGGTATTCGTCTCCTTCAAACACAGCATACTTAGCCGTATCGCTCATACGAACCATTCGTTCAAACCCTTCTATCTGTGCACCCACCATATAATCTGCTTCAACACCTGAATGTTGCAAGACATACAGTATCATGGCTGTGGTCGTTGTCTTGCCGTGACTACCACCGACAACAATACGTATCTTATCTTTCGTTTGTTCATACAGATACTCCGGAAAAGAGTATATCTTCAGTCCTAACTCACGTGCACGTACCAACTCAGGGTTATCTTCACGAGCATGCATACCCAGTATAACTGCGTCTATATCAGGTGTTATGCGCTCAGGGTTCCATCCTAATTCAGCGGGCAATAACCCAGCCTTTAGCAGGTGTGTGCGGGCTGGATCAAATATCTCATCATCGGAACCGGTAACTACATATCCTTTTTTACAAGCAACAGCCATGGCTAAGTTATGCATCGCTGCACCACCAATAGCAATAAAATGTATTCTCATAACCTAATTAATTATTATCTTGCAAATAACGGACAATTGCTTTGACTGCCTGTTCATTGACTCTATGTCCGAACTTTGTGTTCCATAATACTTCCCATCCTTGTTCTTTTAGCAAGGACGCATTACGTCTGCTTATTTCCTTGCCAACCAACTCATCGTCTGTAGAGAACAAGGCAATACTCCGTTTCCCCGGCAGAATCGTTTTTTCTTCCCGGAACGTAATGAATTGCCGTATCATTGGCTCGTCAATGACAAATTCTTTTTCTTTATTCTCGCGCTCTTGCATGTACGGATGTTTTCCATAACCTAACTTACGTAACACACGTTCCATCTCTATAGTAGGATTGACGGCAATCTTTATAGCATCAGGTGCATTGACATATAGCGTTAGCATACCTCCCATAGATGTTCCCGCTATCATATTAGGAGAAAAAGCAGAACACCAATCATTTAGAATACTCAGCGATTCGTACGGATTATGTGTTATCTCAGGTGATAGCCATTCATTTTCATCAAAATACCTACCAAAAGAGGATTTGGTACCTGACTTAGCACCAGAACCCAGTCCGTGAATATATAAAGCATATGGCTTTTGCTTAGGCTCTTTCAAGTAGAAAGGTACATTTGACATGATTCTTATCAACTACTTTCTAAACGAGTAATACTTCTGTCCAAAGAAACTAACAACTACTGTTATCAGTGTTATCATCATTTTTGAAGGAGTGGGGTATATACCTATGACTTCGACAAATAGTTTTAGACCAAAGTAGTTAATGGCTAAGTTTACCATCACAATCAGTATATAACGTAACAACTGATGAATACCCCGGAGA
Source organism: Acidaminococcaceae bacterium (assembly GCA_963620225.1). Classification (GTDB taxonomy): domain Bacteria; phylum Bacteroidota; class Bacteroidia; order Bacteroidales; family Paludibacteraceae; genus Colicola. The sequence goes on from CAVEZM010000009.1 coordinate 6,584, forward strand.
GAAGATTGTGTAAATGTTACATATTTATTCAGCCAAAATCCCGTTAGTAATGTAATAGGAAACACAATACATAACGTCATGATGTGAGGTGTTATACATATTTCCGTCATTCCCAATATACTCCAATGCAATGGGATATACACCAAGTCATGCCCAATAACAAAGTTATATATCAGAAAATACAACACCCAATCCAATACCATGTTACTTCCGCCGCACACTCCATACCGGAATAGTTGTTCTGATACTACACGACGAAATGGTTGGTATAAAACATGTATCGCTTTTGTTATTATTTGTGATATTTTTTGCATTTTAGGAATAAAAGCAGTACCTTTGCGCCTGGAACTGAATGTGACTGCAAAGATACGACAAAAATATCAGTTATACAAACTCAGTGAGTCGGTATCGTTTAGCGGCATTTGGTAGTAACTAATTCAATTATTTATGGACGACTATCATCAAGAGAATGCAGCAAGTACGCCCCAAGAAATCTTTGGGTCAGCACTTCTTGACAGACCTTACCGTCGCCCAGAGGATTGCTGAGACCATTTCTTCAGGTCGAGTTTTAGAGATAGGACCCGGCATGGGTGTTCTCACCCGGTTTTTATTAAGGAATACTGATATTGAACTTACGGCTGTTGAGTTGGATCGTGAGAGTGTTGCTTATTTACATGAGTGGTATCCTGAGTTACACTTGTTAGAGGGTGACTTTCTCAAATTAGATTTAGATACGTTATATCCGGATGGTTATTTCTCTGTGATAGGCAACTATCCATATAATATTAGCAGTCAGATATTCTTCAAGATACTTGAGTATAGAGATAAAATTCCAGTATGTTCCGGTATGATACAAAAGGAGGTTGCCGAGCGTATAGCCTCTAAACCCGGTAAAAAAGCCTATGGCATACTAAGTGTGTTGTTACAAGCGTATTATGATATAGAGTATCTCTTCACTGTTGATGAGACTGTTTTTTCTCCCCCTCCCAAGGTGAAATCGGCGGTTGTGCGATTAACGCGCAATCGCCGCCTAACGTTAGACTGTGATGAGCAACTATTCAGACAAGTTGTAAAGACGGCCTTTAACCAACGTCGAAAGCAGATGCGCAATTCGTTGATGCAACTGGTTGGAAAAGATAATCCACTACTGACTAATCCAGTGTTCACGAAGCGCCCTGAGCAACTAAGCGTGGAAGAATTTATTACATTAACCAACCTTATAGCAGAACAGAGCAACAAACAAGTGTCTCTTTCTTACTATAAAAACTAAAATTGTAATACTATGGCAGAACTGAGAATATTCTACAAAGATAGTGAAAAGATTAAGGTATCGAAGACTTTGAATATATTGCAGAGTATAGATAAGAAAAATATCATTTGGATAGACTTATTAGATGTAAGTGACAGGACAGAGAACTTGTTAGAGGGTTTTTTGAAGATAGATATCCAAGAGGATGAGGAGATGGAAGAGATAGAGATGTCTTCCCGTTATATTCAGACTGACGACTCTATCGTTGCTAACTCTAACTTTTTGCGTAATGATTTTGAAGTAGAGCCTGTCAACTTTATAGTAAAGAACAATATCCTTGTCACCACACGAGGTGTAGAGTTAGGTAGTTTTAACGAAACAGTTAAAAAGATGTTTGTTAATACCCGTAATTTTCCAACAGGATATCATGTTCTCGTGTCTTTGATGGAGACTCGTGTAGAAAAAGATGCTGATATGATAGAGGACACAACAGATATGATTACTAATCTATCGTCTGAAATTAATACCAGTGACCATGTGGATGAGGATGTTTTGATACAAATCAAGGACTTGCAAGAAAAAGTTACCATTATTCGTCAGAACATAATGGATAAACAACGTGTCATAAGTAATTTTCTCAAATGTGACTTTTTTCCTTCAGAACTACAGCCACGTTTGACTATGATAATCAAAGATATCAATTCACTCTTTGATTATACTCGATTTGGTTTTGATCGTTTGGATTATCTGCAGGATACTTTCTTAGGTCTTGTAAATATAGAGCAGAACAAGATTATAAAGATATTTACTGTTGTAAACGTCATATTTTTACCTCCTACATTAGTAGCCAGCATGTACGGAATGAACTTTACCAATATGCCTGAGTTGTCATGGAAGTTAGGTTATCCGTTTGCTATACTATTAATGATAGTATTTACACTGGTTATCTTGCTGATTTTCAGGATAAAGAAATGGTTGTAAGTATAGTTATCAACAAGTGAAGGAACAGTATGTCAATTGATTTTGATTACTTTATCTTATCACTATAATTCGAATCATTATCAATAGCAAGTATTTGTATAACTATTTATTGTATATAGCAATATAGTAGTTATCAACATTATCAGCACACTATAATAATAAAGGATCTATAAATTTATTCTATTATTATATTTAGTGTGTTATTGTTGTTTGTATATTTTGTTGTAGTGGCATAACATAAGACTCCCGTCTTCTCGTCTTAGATGCATTCCGTTACCTTCACAATAGCGGAACATATTACATTCTTTACATGGCGATAGTTGTCGCATCCAGTTCCTGTTACGGTATTTTTGGAAGCCGTTTTCCCATATATCCCAAAAATCATCTTTATATATATTTCCCTGATAGTATTTACCCCGTATACTGGTGCAAGCCGATATACTTCCGTCGATTAGTATAGAGGCTACGCTGATGCCGGCAGCGCAGTGGAATAAGTGGTCTCGTACTTTTCCTTCGTAGTTACCTAAAAAGCCTTCACAGGAGTAAGAAACATGGTTTCCTTGTTGTCTATTATATTCAATAAACTGTAGTACTTGATTTAATTGTTCTCCTGAGAGTAATAATTCAGGGTTATGTTCTGCGCGTCCCATAGGGTCTATAGTTATAAGTCTCCAGTCACGTACGCCCCATGACCACAGTTGGTTTTGTATATCATCAAGATGAGATATATTATGTTGGTTAACACAGGTTACTACGTCCCATACTAATTCTTTATCGGATACAGCCAGGTTTATAGCGTTTTTTGCTCCTTCGAATGCTTGCGGGTGCTGTCGTAACCATATATGGTCTTCTTTCAGTCCGTCCATACTGATACTCATGGATGTGAGTCCCGCCTCTCTTAGTTGTTTAAATATATCAGTAGTTAGTGCCAATCCATTTGTAACCATTCCCCAAGGGTAGCCACGTTTTTTGAGTTCTGTTCCTATATATACTAAATCTTTACGCATTAGTGGTTCCCCGCCGGATATGATAATGATGACGCTGTGTGGATTGACATGAGGGGTTATACTATTATCTATGACACGCAGAAAAATCTCTGCCGGCATATCTGGTGTTGTTATGGAAGATATACAGTCGCTTCCGCAATGTAAACAATGTACATTGCAACGCAATGTACATTCCCAAAATAGTTGTTGGAGTGGATGTAGTTGTTGTAAGTTATGCCGCCGTAATCGTTCTAATTCAAGAATAAACCTTTCTTTCCATTTCATACGTGTATGTTGTTATGATTTAGTAGTGTAGTTACTATATCAATAGAAGTGTTATATGCACTATTATCAGTATTAAACAGAAGAAAGTACATATATTTCTTGCGAGTAACCAGCGTATAAGGAACCAATCAATACCTGCCTGCACATAATCGTTCCAATTTTCCATAGGTCCCATCCACCAACGAGGGTTATTGATACACGGTATGTTATGTATAAAGTGATGGGTAGAGTATATTAGGTATATAGACATAGGAAGAGTAAGCAGTGTCAGTAGATACCATTTACTCCACCAGTTTAATATGATACCTATGGTTAGTATGATAAAGGGCATGAGTGCAAAGAATGCTATAAAGAATAACATGAGTTTAGGTTTGCGTAACAGTCGTGCAAAAGTCATCTTTTCAAGTTCTGTATCGGCGTTTACTTCCATAACAGAATGTACATATACTATATTGATGACCAAACATCCTACAGCAATACCCATACATAGCATTTGCCAAGAGAATATATTACCTGTTATGGCTGCTTGTGTACCCAGCATATTCAATGGTCCGAACATAACTCCTATGACGAGTTCACCGAGTCCGTGATAGCCTAATTCGAGTGGTTTGCCTGAGTAACTAATACCTATGAGTAATCCGAGTATGGCATACAAGATTATTCCTATGGTAGCCTGCCATCCATGTACTAATCCTTGTGCTACAAGTGTGATAAGTCCCATAGATGCAGCAAAACATAAAAAGTATATGACAGCTCGACCTAAGGTGTGTAGTGTTGTTTCTCCACTTCTGATATAACAACATTTGTCTATGCGTGCACGAATACTGGTACTACTCAATTCTGATCGCACACGTGAGTCATGCTTATAGTCAAAATAATCATCTGCGAGGTTCATACCGAGGTGTGCCGTACACACTCCCAAGAGTATAGGTAATGTTAGCCACCAGACAAATCCCGGTTGTCCTATACACAGTATGATGGCTGTCAGGCAAGGGAGGGCAGATTGGGGTAGTGATATATATCGGCTATTTTTTAGCCAGAAACGTAATGTGTTCATACTAACTATGTCGGTAGTGGTTATTATCCCATTGCTCCGGTGACGGGAATGACTTGTCCGGATACATACGATGACAGGTCGCTGGCAAGGAATAGTGCTACAGATGCCACTTCTTGTGTTGTTCCTCCCCGTCGCATAGGTATTGTTTTAATTATTTCGTTTCGTGTTTCTTCTGGTAGTGTCTGTGTCATGTCTGTGATGATATATCCCGGTGCTATGGCATTTACCCGGATATTTTTAGTTCCCAGTTCTTTGCTTAGCGATTTGGTTAGTCCGATGATGCCTGCCTTGGAAGCCGCATAGTTTATTTGTCCTGCGTTTCCTGCGATGCCTACGATAGAAGACATAGTGATGATAGAACCGCTACGTTGTTTTATCATTTGCATTGCTGTAGCATGGCAATAGTTGAATACAGATTTAAGATTGGTATCAATGACTGTATCCCATTGCTGTTCGGTCATTCGCAGGAGTAGTGTATCACGTGTTATTCCTGCGTTACATACGAGTATATCCAGTTTTCCAAAGTCAGTTACTACTTGGTTAACTATCTGATGGGCTATATCAAAGTCAGCGGCGTCTCCTGTATAAAAAGCGCATTGTACACCTATTTGTTTCAATTGGTTGAGTAGTTGTTCTGCCGCATCGTCGTGTTTGATATCCGTGAATGCTATATTGCATCCTTGTTGTGCGAACATGACGGCTATAGCGTGTCCTATACCTCGTGATGCTCCTGTGATAAGTGCTGTTTTGTTATGTAGCATAATACTTGTTATTTTTTAAGCCATTTGTCAAGCCATGTAAAGAAGGTACGTTGCCAAAGAATGCCATTCTGTGGTTGCAGTACCCAGTGGTTTTCATCGGGGAAGATGAGCAGTTCGGCAGGTATGCCGCGCATTTTAGCGGCATCGAATGCTGCCATTCCCTGATTAGCAAGGATACGATAGTCTTTTTCTCCGTGTATACACAGGATAGGTGTGTCCCATTTATCCACGAATTTATGTGGTGAGTTAGCGAAGGTACGTTGTGCAGTGGTATTTGATTTATCCCAATAAGCACCTCCCATATCCCAGTTAGCGAACCATTTCTCTTCTGTCTCGAGGTATTGCATTTCCATATTGAATATACCATCGTGTGCTATAAAGGCTTTAAAGCGGTGATTGTGATGTCCTGCGAGCCAATATACGCTATATCCGCCGAAAGATGCTCCTACGCATCCTAAATGTTCTTTGTCTGCATACGGTTCGTTTTTGACGAACTCGTCAATAGCTGTAAGATAGTCTTTCATGCACTGTCCTCCGTAGTCTCCACTGATTTGTTCGTTCCATTCCATCCCAAACCCAGGTAGCCCCCGTCTGTTAGGAGCCACGATGATATAGTCGTTAGCCGCCATCATCATGAAGTTCCATCGATAACTCCAGAACTGGCTCACGGGGCTTTGTGGTCCGCCTTCGCAGTAGAGTAGTGTAGGGTATTTTTTATTGGGATCAAAGTGTGGAGGGTAGATTATCCATGTAAGCATTTGTTTGCCATCTGTTGTTTTCTGCCAGCGTGGGACGACTGTACCCATTTCTATTTGTGAATAGATATTCTCGTTCTCGGTCGTGAGTTGTATGGGTTGTTCATTTTCTGCGAAGCGGAATATTTCGTCAGCCATCTGCATAGAGTGTCGTTTGCAATAATACTGTTCGCTTATGTTTCCGCATGGGACGTAGTCGTATTGTCCGTCTGCTATACATACGATGTTACCTTGTATGTCAGTTTTGTATATCCGTTCTGTTCCATGCCATACGGCATTGAAAACGATGGTGCTATCATCGCGCCAGTAGTATGAGTCTACGTTCGAGTCAAGATTTTTTGTAACGAATGTAATTTTGCCTGTGTTGCGATTGCGTAATAAGAGTCGGTTCTCATCACTCTCGTATCCATTACGTGCCATGCTCAGCCAAGCTATGTATTGTCCGTTTGGTGAGTAGGCAGGGTTTGTGTCGTAGCCCGGGTTAGGTGCAGAGATATTCTCTGTTTCTCCTGTATCGAGGTTGTATTGATAGATATCGGAGTTTGTCGATGTGGCGTAGTCTATGCCTGTTTTTTTACGGCACGTATAGGCTATATGTTTCTCATCGGGACTCCATGCCAGTTGTTCCACTCCCCCGAAAGGTTTCATAGGGCTCTCATACGGAGTGCCTTCCAGCAGATCTGTGAGTTCAGACACGATGAGTTGTTTTCCGTTGTTTTCGAGTGTTCCTACGAAGGGATGTGGAGCGGTTTCTGTCCATTCGTCCCAATGTTTGTACATTAGGTCATCTATCACTTTGCCGGTAGCAAGAGGCAGGTCTGAGTATTTATCTTTGGTAGATGGTACTGTTTTGACTTGTGCTATCAGAATAATTTTAGTGCGTGATGGTGATAGCAGGAATCCTTCTATATCATATTCGAATCCCTCGAGGCATAGTTCTTTTTCGTTGGATAGTCCGGCGGTGAGATATAGTTTGCCGCTGTTGAGGTAAGCCACCTGTGCGTTTCCGTACCATACCGGGCTATTACCTACGAACTCGTTGTAGGTCTGTAAGTGATTATCTTTTTCCTGTGCCAAGCGTATCCATGTGGTAGATCGGTTTTCAGGTACGCTGTAGTAACTGACGGTGTAGGCGATATTACCTATTTCGACATCCGGTACGACATCTCCTATGCGTCCCATTGCCCACAGTGCCTCCGGTGTCAGTTTGCCTCCGGTGATTGTGATGTCGGGTTTAGTGACAGGTTGTTGTGTGTTGTTGTTTTTTTCTTGTTTTTGACAAGATGTAGCGAGTAGGGCGATAGTTGCCATTATGATGATTTTTTTCATGTTATTTGTTTTATATATTCACGACAATTATTATTCTTTTTTATAGTCTTTCGTTTTGGTCAAGTTCTGCTTAAGATCGGCTTATGTTCTGCTGTATTGCCGCTGAGGTTATGCTGTTATTATTTTTATATTATTTGTATTACCGTTTGATATATTCGGCGAAAGTATATGGGTATGGATTTTGTTCGTCGGCCGGATGATTATCTTTGCTGATACATTTCCATACGTCAGGGTCTATGACAGGGAAAAAAGTGTCCGCGTCATCCCATGTATGGTGTATATGTGTTATATAGAGTTTGTCAACTCGTGTGATGAATTGTCGGTACACCATGCCTCCTCCGATGATAAATGCCTGTTCGTTTGGTTGTATGAGTGTTTCCACTTCTTCGATAGAGTGTGCCACTTCCGTATTCTCGAAAGAGAAATTGTTATTATCTGATAGGACAATGTTTCGTCTATTGGGTAATGGGTGTCGTGGTAATGAGAAGAAAGTTCTTTCTCCCATGATGACGGTACAACCTGTTGTTATTTGTTTGAAATGTTTCAGGTCGTTAGGCAGGTGGCATAGCAGGTCTCCTGCTTTACCTATTGCATAGTTTTCTGCGATGGCTACTATGAGATTGATCATGTGAAACGGGTTATGGTGTTGGTGTGATTATATAGACACTTCTCCTGCTATATGCGGGTATGGATTGTAGTCCGTTAGTTCGAAATCTTCGTACTCGAAGTGGAATAAATCGCGTTTATTCGGGTTAATGTGCATGGTAGGTAGTTGTCGTGGTTCTCGTGTGAGTTGCAGTTTGATTTGTTCGATATGGTTGAGGTATATATGTGCGTCTCCGAGTGTATGTATGAAGTCTCCTGCTTTGAGTCCAGTTACCTGTGCCATTATTTGTAGTAGCAGGGCATAGGATGCTATGTTGAATGGTACCCCGAGGAAAATGTCTGCCGATCGTTGGTAGAGTTGTAGTGACAGTTTCCCATTAGCGACGTAGAATTGGAACAGGGTATGGCATGGTGGTAGTGCCATTTGGTTGACTTCTGCCACATTCCATGCGCTGACTATCAGTCTTCGAGAGTCCGGGTTGTTTTGTATCTGTTCGAGTACTTGTGCCATTTGGTCTATGGTATTCCCCTGATAATCAGGCCATGACCTCCATTGGTGTCCATAGACAGGTCCTAATTCGCCGCTTGTATCCGCCCATTCGTTCCATATACGTACCCCATGTTCTTGCAGGTAGTGTATGTTAGTATCTCCTTTTAGGAACCAGAGTAGTTCGTATATGATGGATTTGAGATGCAGTTTTTTTGTGGTGAGTAATGGAAATCCCTCTTCCAGATTGAAACGCATCTGGTGTCCGAATACAGATATGGTTCCTGTCCCTGTTCGGTCATGTTTCTCTGTGCCTTCCTTGAGTACGCGTTGGCATAAGTCTATGTATTGTTTCATATCAGTAGAGTTTATAGGTTGTTTTTAGTACTTTGAATTCTGTTCGTCGGTTTATTTGGTTACAGATTTCTTGTTGTTCTTCGGTTAGTGCAAGTATAAATGTCTCGTTCAGTACTTGTTCTTTAGGGATAAACGGGTATTTTTGATGCAGTGCTTTATCTGCCACGACCGGTTTTTGTTTGCCATATCCGACCGGTGTCAGTCGTTCGCGTTCTATACCATGTTTGATGAGATAGTCGCAGACGGCTTGTGCTCTTTTTTCTGACAGGTTGACATTGAATACAGAGTCACCTTTCATGTCGGTATGTGCAGATAGTTCGATAGTGATGTTAGGGTTATCTGTCAGTAGTTTGACAAGTTCTTGTAGTCCTTGTTCCGATTGAGGTGTGAGGTCCCATTTCCCAAACTCGTAGAAGATATTGTCCATAGTTACGGGTTTGCTGATAGGTGCGAGGGTGAAGTTTTGTTCATACGTTCTGCTATCTGTTAATCCGATTGTATTAAATCCTTCTCGTGCATTCAGGTATCCTCGTGCAGTAGCGAGCATGATATATCGTGTATCTTTCTGCAGTCGCAATTTATATGTTCCGTCTCGTCTTATTTGTGTTTTTACATTTGTCCCGTCGTCTCCGATTAGTCGTAGTGTTGCTTCGGATAGGTGTTCGCCCAGGTTGTCAGTGACTATTCCTTCGACGATAAACTCCATTTCCGGTAAGTAGAATGAGTATATTTGGTCGTATCCTTTTTTCTGTCCTCTATTGGATGAGAAGAATCCGTTTTCGGAGTCTCTTGCGAATGTGATTCCAAAATCGTCATATTGGGTATTGAAGGGTGTTCCCATATTATATACTTCCCATGTAGTATCTTTTCGTTGTGCGTAGAACAGGTCTAATCCTCCGTATCCCGGGTGTCCTTTTGATGCGAAGTATAGTCTGCCATCGGATCTCATATATGGGAATAACTCGTCATCTGTGGTATTGATTTGTGCGCCAAGGTTTTGTATGTCTGTCCATTCGCTGCCGTTATACACAGCCATATATATATCTTTTCCTCCGTATCCTCCCGGAGCATCACTAACGAAGTACAATGTATCTCCCGTGGTATTGAGTGCAGGGTGTCCGACGGTGATACTACTATCGTTGAACAGTTTCACTTCTTGTGCTTCTCCCCATTCTCCGCTGGCGCGTGTAGAGGTGTATATTTTAGCACCGAGGTCTTGTCCGTTGATAGGGCATGAGTAGGTGAAGTACATTGTTCGTCCGTCTGGTGAGAAGGAGCAGATTCCCAGTTCCACAGAACTTGTTTTGCGTTGTGTGGAACCTTCTTTTTCCTGGTCATTTTCGTTGTCTTGTTCTTCGTACAGTCCTTCGCACAGTTCAATATCTTCCCATTGTCCAGCTGCGTTTTTCCGTGCGGAATAGAGGTTATATGTTGCCATACCTGTGACGGGTGATGTACGGATTTTTTTCTTGTTGGATTTTTGTTCTGTTCTATTTGATGTAAAAATGAGTGCGTCAGCATCGCTGTTGGTGAATGCGGGTGCAAAGTTAGATGTTCGTTTTTGGTTGAATTCTTTGGCTGGTGCAATTTTGTATCTGTACGGTTGTTTTTTCCAATTCTCTATTTGTTTGCATGCGTATAATCCTGCTAATGCGACATAGTCATCCGGATATGTTTGCAGGTAGATAGTGTATTGTTGTGTTGCTTCTCTGTAGCGTCCCTGGTATTGTAATACTTGTGCATAATGCAGGAAAACGACAGAGTCAGGGTAGTTATTTTTAATAGCGTTTTTGTAGGCAGATGCTGCTCGTGAGTTGTTGAGTATTCGTTGGCATTCTGCTTGTTTGAACGCCACTTGTGCTCGGAGTGTTTTTTGTTTCTTGGGAACTTTGTTATAGATATTTCGATACATCTCTCCTGCTTCGTAGTATTCTCCTATAGCGTATTTTTTATCGGCTTTTTTGATACGTGCGGTCACGCTACATGCATCCAAGCAAAGGCTCAGAATGGTTAGGAGCAGGAGCGGTACGAGTTTTTTTTGCATGTGTTACAGTTTATTGACGTCAATATGGTATTTTTTTTCTTGTTGAGCCTCTCTGTCTTGTGATGTGGCGCATCCGATGCCTTTCTCTCTCATGCGTTTGTTTTGTGAGATATGTTGGCTACCAAAACGTCCGTTCTTTTTTAGGATAACACGTATGCAAAGTAATGCTACTGCAAGTGCAACAAATCCTATGGCGACAAGTATTTCTTTCATTAGAAGAAATGTTGAGTTAAAACATTGCAAAGTTACGGTTTTTTTCTGGAATGTGCCAATATGGTGTTATTTATTTAGTAAAAACGTGTTAGGGTTTGTGTATATGATATTTTTGTGGTATCTTTGCGGTCTATTTTCGGCGTGTTGTCCATAGCGGATACATGAGTTGTGTACGAGTGTGTCAGTATGGGTGGTGCGCAATATGTGTAACTAAGCGTGTAAGAATAAGAATATGGCAACGACACAACAAGGTACAGGTACGCTGTATAATGCTCTCACTTCGGGAAGTAAGATAATTGGAACTATTGTGACAGACAGTGATATTCGTGTTGATGGAACGATAGACGGTGATGTCAAGTGCTCCGGCAAGCTTGTTATAGGTGAGCAAGGGGTGATAAAGGGTACTGTTGTTTGTCAGAGTGCAGATATTATGGGTTCGTTGGATGGCAAGATAGATGTCAAGTACACGTTGGCATTGCGTGCTACCAGCAATCTGAAAGGAGAGATTACAACTCAGACTTTGATGGTTGAGCCTAATGCTGTATTCAATGGTTCGTGTACTATGGGTAAGGTTGTTTCTGAGTCTTCATCTAATACCAAATAATAGTTATGAAAGTAAAACCTTTTCGTGGCATTCGTCCACCCCGTGACTTGGCTAAGCAGGTCAGTAGTCGTCCGTATGATGTATTGAGTTCTGATGAGGCTCGTCGTGAGGCGGAAGGCAATGAGAAATCTTTGTATCATATTATCAAGCCGGAGATCAATTTCCCGACAGGTACCGATGAGCACGATGAGTGTGTGTATGCATCGGCTCGTGAGCACTTTGATATGTTCCGTCAGAAAGGTTGGTTGGTACAAGATCCGGAGGAGTACTACTATGTATATGCTCAGACTATGAATGGTCGCACCCAGTACGGGTTAGTGCTTGCGGCATGGGTAGAAGATTACATGGAAGGGCGCATTAAGAAGCATGAGTTGACTCGTCGTGATAAAGAAGAGGACAGAATGAAGCACGTCCGTGTGAATAATGCGAATATAGAGCCTGTTTTCTTTGCTTATCCTCATCGTGATGATTTGGATGCTATCATCGCAAGTGTCACTTGTGGTAAGCCTGAGTATGATTTTGTTTCGGATTTAGATGGTTTTGGTCATACTTTCTGGGTGATTAAAGATCATGATATGATTTCTCGTATCACGGAAATCATGTCCCAGATACCAGCCATGTATATTGCTGATGGTCACCATCGTTCTGCTGCGGCTGCGTTGGTGGGTAATGAGAAGAAGTTACAGAACCCGCATCATACAGGGTTAGAGGAGTATAATTATTTCTTGGCAGTTTGTTTCCCAGACAATCAGTTGTACGTGATGGATTATAATCGTGTGGTTTGTGATTTGAACGGTATGACTCTGGAGCAGTTCTTGAAAGCATTGGAGGTTGATTTTATTGTGGAGGATAAGGGTACGGAGGAGTATCGTCCGGAGTCATTGCATATATTCTCATTATATTTAGCGGGTCATTGGTATAAGTTGACTACTCGTGTCGGGCGTTATGATGATCAGAATCCTATAGGTGTATTGGATGTTACAATCTCGTCCTCATTGATATTAGATAAGTTGTTGGGTATAAAGGATCTGCGTTCGGATAAGCGTATTGATTTTGTTGGTGGCATACGTGGTTTGGGCGAGTTGAAACGTCGTGTTGATTCAGGAGAGATGCAGATGGCATTGGCATTATATCCAGTTACTATGCAGCAGATTATCAATATAGCAGACACCGGTAATATTATGCCTCCTAAGGCCACATGGTTTGAGCCTAAGTTACGGTCGGGACTCATTATCCATGAGTTGAGTTGAGTTATGTAACAGGTTTGTGATTATTACAGATATGTCCATATTGTTGTATTGTTTTGTATGTTGACAGTGTCGTTTGGGTGTAAGAACACAACAAGGGAGAGATATAAACCAAATAACTAAAGATATGAATAAGATTCAGATTATTATTGATGTTGTTCTTGTGGCAGCTGTAGCGGCACTATTTGTTTTATTTTTCAATAACAAGCCCACAGAAGAGTTGGGTGCGCCTGCAGAGACCTTGTGTCAAGGGGAGGTGTTGCCTATTGCTTATCTCAATGTAGATAGTCTGTTATCCAACTATGCTTTTGCTCAAGATGCGAGTGAGCGTCTTATGCAGAAGCAGGAGGATGCGCGTCTCAAGTTGAATACGAAAGCGCGTTCTTTGCAACAAGAGATGGCAGATTTTCAGCATAAGTTAGATAATAATGCTTTCTTGAGTCGTGAACGTGCGGAGAGTGCTCAGCAGAAACTCATCAAGAAACAACAGGACTTGCAGGAGTTAGAGGCCAAACTTACAGATGAGATTATGTTAGAGAATCAGAAACTGAACAAGCAATTGGCGGATACACTGACTGCGTATTTGGAGATTTACAATGCTGATGGTCGTTATCAGATTATATTGAGTAATACCGCCAAGGATAATGTTCTCATGGCCTCAGACAAGTATGATATCACCAATGATATTGTGAATGGTTTGAATAAACGTTACGTACCGAAGAAGAACAAGTAGTATTTTCTCCTCTGTTGCGGAGGATGAGTAGTGTATAGCCATGAAGTATCGTCTGCTATATCGTCCTTTTTGGAGATACGTCATAGCGGATGCTATTGCGTTGGTTCTTAGTGTAGTGATCGTTCTTTGGTGGTTCCCTTTGAGTACACGGGTACCATTTCAGAAGTATGATACTTTTGCTTTGTTGTTTGCTGGAGTTTGGCTATTCACCAGTTATTTGTGCCATCGGTATATACCTGTGCGTTACATGAAGATAGGTAAAGATATACGCAGATTGTGTATATCTTCTTTCTTTGTTTTTGTGGTAATGTATGCGTATATGTGGTTGCGTGCCGGTCAGAACTTTTCTATTTGGGTGCTTCTTACTATATGGCTGATAATGTTTGTTTTGTCAGTCATTTTTTTAGTTTTGAAGCATGCCTATCGTTATGCGTTAGATGCTGATGCAGAGCCGATCATTGCTCCTAATCGTGCTCAGCAGAGTGTGTTGAAAGTTCCGGAGGAGTACACCGGTGAGCAGCGTGAGGAGTTACGTCATGACATATTGGAGTTTGCTTCGCCTACGGTTCTCACTTTCTTAGGTCGGTATATCAATCTTTATTGTACTAATACTTTTACGTTGCGTTCGTCGGATTTGTATAATATATCGAAGTTGCGTAATTACAGTTATGATGTTATCGTTAATTTCATGCCCTTAAATCAGATACGTGGTTTGAATAGGATGTTTGTGACGGTCAATGATAAATTGCCGGATGATGGTATATGGGTGTGTTGTTATGAGCCTCAGTCGGTGACGAAACGTAATATACTCCATCGTTATCCGCCCGTTATCAATTGGTTATATTATACTGCTTTTTGCCTGTACAAGCGTGTTCTTCCCCGTATGTTTATGACATCTCGTATGTATTTTGATATTACAGAGGGGAAGGATCGTGTTCTGAGTAAGGCAGAGGTGTTAGGTCGTTTGTGTTATTGTGGTTTTGATATTGTGGCAGAACAGAAGGTGGCTGACCTCAACTATGTTGTTGCACGTCGTAAGTTTAGGCCTCAAATAGAGGAAAGGCGTCTGTATGGACTGTTGGTTAAACTGAATAGAGTGGGCAAGGGAGGTAAGAGTTTCACTGTGTATAAGTTCCGTACGATGCATCCCTATTCGGAGTATTTGCAGGCATATATTTATGATCGTTACTCGTTGCAGGCAGGAGGGAAGTTTAATCATGACATACGTGTTACGACTTTAGGGCATTTCATGCGCAAGTATTGGATAGATGAGTGGCCGATGCTTATCAATTTATTTCGTGGTGAGATGAAATTGGTAGGTGTACGACCTATTTCACGACAGTATTTCTCGTTGTATAGACCGGAATTGCAAGCGAGGCGTATACAGCATAAGCCTGGTCTTTTACCTCCTTTTTATGCTGATATGCCCGAGACGTTAGAAGAGATACAAGATTCAGAGATGCGTTATTTGGTTATGTGTGAGCAGCGTGGAATATTTGTTACGGATTTTATTTATTTTTGGCGTATTTGTTATACTATACTCTTTAAGCGTGTTTACAGTCACTAATATGGCAGGTGATAAGTGAGTGGCAGTGCAATAGATAGGTGACTATTTAAGGACTTGATATGAAACATACAGTACGAACTTTTTTGGTTGCGTTTTTATTCTGTAGTACATTGTCGGCGCAGAATATACCGGTCCCTCTTGCCTATACTCAGATATACGATTATTTGGATGAGTTGATAACGGATGGTGTGATAACGGTTCAGACGTCTGTTCGTCCTTATACTCGTTCTCAGGTGTCTATGATGCTTGTTCAAGCACAAGGGGCAGATAGTTTATTGAGTAGGCGTCAGCAGGATGACCTGCGTTTTTATCTCAATGAGTTTGCTTTGGAGCGTGATACGATGGTAAATAATTATGTGCAGTACAGTGATCATTCCACTTTCTCTTTATCGTTGGCGGATCCTCAGTTCAGTTACCGCATGCGGACTAATATGTTCAAGATGCGTATCCGTCCTATCTTAGGTGCAGATGTGATGGTGAGCAAGAAGGGGGTACTATTGCAGCGGTGGTGGGGTGCAGAGTTACAGATGGATATTGCGCGCCACTTGAGCATATGGGGGAGCCTGCGTGATAATTCGTGGAGTGGTAATTGGTTGAGCAAGACATATTTTCCTACCGAGACAGACAGGATGTACGGTGCTCGTATCCATTATGGAGCATCTCGGGTTGAACCTGCCTTGAACAATATCCCCGGTGTTCAATATAAGGAGGCTAATTATGGAGGCGATTTCTCTGATTCGAGGGGTGGTATAAATCTATATGCGTGGTGGGGTAGTATTGGTTTGCAACGTGAGAATATCCGTTGGGGTGAAGCGTATCATGCGTCAAACATCTTGTCTGGACGTAATCCGGCAGTACCTATGTTGACACTGCAACTCACTCCGTGTCGTTGGTTTCAGTTTGACTATTTTCATGCTTGGTTAGTATCGAACGTGTTAGATTCTACGTATTATTATGCGGAGAACACGACCACTGGTGGTACGGCTCGTCATTACCGGCCTGCGAGCAAATATATGGCCGCCAATATGTTCACGTTTACTCCTATACGGCAGTTGTCGTTTTCGTTTGGTAATTCGATAGTCTATGCGGAGCGTAGCCCCCAGGCGGCGTATTTTATTCCTATAGCGTTTTACAAATCATTGGATCACTTGTTAACCAAAGGTTTGAGAACAGAAAATCAGAACTCTCAGGTGTTTGCCTCATTATCTGTTAGGCCTGTTGAGCATTTACAATTATATGGTTCGTTTTATTTGGATGAGTTTAAGTTTTCCCGTCTGAAGCGTTCCGATCCAGAGAATAATCCTATTTCTTATATGGTAGGCTTTAATTGGAGTGGGTGGCCTCTTTCCGGACTCAGTTTGAAGGCAGAGTTTATGCGGTCTTATATAGCATGTTATACACACTCTGTTGATGTGTTGACTTGGGAGTCCAATAGTTATATTATGGGACATTATATGGGTGATAATGCACAGTCTATCTATGCGGAATTATCCTATCGACCTATACGGGGTATGTCGTTGCGTATTAGTTACACCAATGATATGAAATATAATTCTTATTCATATCTTCGTGGAGGTGGTGGCACAGGTGGTATTGGTGAGACGATAGCACAGAAGCCTTTTGAGCATTGTATCTATCGTAATGACGAGGTTCGTTTTGACGGAGTGTATGAAGTGCATCCCAATATGTATCTTACTTTGAGTATGGGGTATAACTATGCGCGCGGGTTTGACAATATTAAGTCGGATGCTATTGCGAGTGAGGATATAGGAGATGCTACACATTATCTCAACCGTTTCTGTCCGTTGTATTTGCAAGGGCGTAATTTTATTACATCTGTTGCTTTCTCTTTTGGCTTTTAGAGTTCTTATGTGTTGGTATTGTGCATACAGTGATTATTTATTACCTTTGCGCTCAAAATCCTTATTATCCTGCGATGAAGAAGAGTAAGAATAGTTGTTGTTTATCTGTCTTGTGGCTTTTCATATGTCTTTTCTCCTGTGTTAGTTGTCATAAGGCGGTTCGTCCTATATCGTGTACAGGTGAAAATATATTGATAGATAGTTCATTCGATGTTATCCAAGACACAGGGTATATCGCACATCTGTCTTCGATAAAAGCGCGATTAGAGGAAGAGTTGCGTATTCCTATTGGTTATGCTCCACAGCCCTTATTGGTATATCGTCCTGAGTGTAGTATGCTTAATTGGGCTTGTGATGCATTGTTGAGTATGGCACGCCAGAGTTATTCAGGGCGTGTAGATATGTCGGTTGTCAATATAGGCGGTATGCGTTGTGAGTGGGCCGCCGGGGACGTCACGTACAAGGATGTGTTTGAGTTGATGCCGTTTGATAATGAGTTAGTGGTATTGACACTGACTGGTGCTGAGATATTGCGTTTGTGTGAAGGTTTTGTCTCGGCAGGGGGTGAGGGTGTTGCCGGACTGCGTCTTGTCTCGCAAGGAGGGCAGTTGGAGTCTGTGCTGATTGATGGTAAGGCGATAGTTCCTACGGCCTATTATACTGTTGCGACCAGTGATTATCTTAGTCAGGGTAATGATCATATGGATGCTTTGGCTGGTTATGTTGACATATGGCGTTCGGAGCAGAAGATACGTGATTTATACATTCGTTATGTGCAGCAAGTTCATATTGTGGAAGCACATGTAGATGGTCGTATGTCGATTAAGTAATTGAGAATAATATAATCTTAAATAACAATGAAAAAGACATTCTTACTATTTGCACTTTGTAGTGCCTGGGTAGCGGGAATAGCCTGCACCAATTTCCTTGTTGGGAAGGAAGCATCTGCTGATGGAAGTACTATGATTTCCTATGCAGCAGATAGTTATTCGTTTTATGGTTTTTTGCGTTTTAGTCCTGCTGCGGACTATCCTGCCGGTTCTATGCGTGAAGTCCGTGATTGGGACACGGGTCGTCCTCTTGGTTCCATTCCACAGGTGAGTCATACGTATTCTGTGGTAGGTAACATGAATGAGCATCAGTTGACTATTGGTGAGACCACTTGGGGTGGTCGTCCTGAGTTAGAGGACAGTGTGGGTATAGACTATGGCAGTCTTATTTACATTGCTTTGGAGCGTTGTAAGACAGCGCGTGAAGCACTTGCCTGCATGACTTCGTTGGTAGAGCAATATGGCTATGCGTCATCAGGTGAGTCTTTTTCGATTGGTGATCCTGATGAGATATGGATTCTTGACATGATAGGTAAGGGTCCCGGCAAGAAGGGTGCGGTGTGGGTTGCCACCCGTATTCCAGATGACTGCATCTCAGCGCATGCTAATCAGTGTCGTACTACGACCATAGATTTTAAGGACAAAGAGAACTGTATGTGGAGCAAAGATGTCGTGAAGTTTGCCCGTCAGCAGGGTTACTTTAGTGGGAAGGATAAGGACTTTAATTTTGCAGCTGCTTATAATCCGTTCGATTTCTCGGGTTTATTTGTCTGTGAGGCACGTGTATGGTCTTTTTTCCGTCATTTCTCAGATGATATGGAGCAATATTTTGATTATGCTACGGGTAAGACTTTTGTTGCCACTCATGGTCAGGATGCAGGAACTCCGATGCCTTTGTATATACGTCCTAATCATAAGGTAGGTGTTCAGGAGTTGAAAGACTGTATGCGTGATCAGTACGAGGGTACTCCGTTGGATATTACTCAAGGTACAGATGCCGGTCCGTGGAACAGCAAGTTGCGTTATGGCAGTTTGTCTTTTGAGTTAGATTCTGTGAAGTATTGGTATGAGCGTCCGACAGCCACTCAACAGACTGCTTGGTCTTTTGTAGCCCAGATGCGTGGTTATGAGAGTGCGAAAGCAGGTGGTATATTCTGGTTTGGCGTTGATGATGCGGCCACTAATATTTACGTCCCGATGTATTGTCGTATCAAAGATGTTCCTGAGTGTTTCAAGGAAGGTAATGGTGATTTATATACTTATTCTTCTACTTCGGCTTGGTGGATTTATAATTTGGTTGCCAATTGGGCATACACGAAGTCTTCGGCTATGATACCCGATATCAAGACTATTCAACAAGCGTGGGAGAGCAAGTTTAACAGTCAAGTGCCTGCTGTGGATGCAAAAGTTGCTACGATGAATGACAAACAGGCTCAGGAGTTCTTGACACAGTATTCTTGCACCCAGGCAACAGAGTCTACTCAGGCATGGAGAGATTTGGGTATATACTTGTTGACCAAGTATTTGGATGGTCAACAACGTAAGGAGGAGAATGGTCAGTTTAAGCGTAATGCTTATGGTCAGCCTGTAGGTCCTAACCGTTATCCTTTTCCGGAGAATTATCTACGTACTATTCAATCTGAGATAACCCATGAATAATATGAAAGTTAGCGAATTAGAACCCAAGGAGGTATTCTCGATATTTCACGAGATTACACAAGTGCCGCGTCCTTCGAAGAAAGAGGAAAAGATTGGCAAGTGGCTGATCAGTTTTGCGGAGAGGCATCATTTAGCGTATCAGATGGATGAAGCGGGTAATGTTATCATGCGTAAACCTGCTACGCCAGGTTATGAGGATAAGGTGGGTGTGATACTGCAGGCCCATATGGATATGGTGTGTGAGAAGAATAGTGATACGCAGCATGATTTTGATAATGACCCTATAGATACGTATATAGAGGATGATTTTATTAAAGCTCGTGGTACTACGTTAGGTGGGGATGATGGTATAGGCATGGCTATAGCTCTGGCTATTATCACATCGGAGAGATTACAACATCCTGCTTTGGAGTGTTTGTTTACAGTTGATGAGGAGACGGGTTTGACCGGTGCCAATCGGCTGAAAGATGGTTGCTTGCAGGGGAGACAACTTATCAATTTAGACTCGGAGGATGATGGGCAGTTGTTCATAGGTTGTGCCGGAGGTATAGATACGTTGGCTAGGATGCACTATGTACCCATAGCAACTGCGTCACAAGACAATATAGCCATACGCATTGCTGTAAGTGGTTTGATGGGTGGTCATTCGGGTGATGATATCAATAAGGGTCGTGGTAATGCGAATAAAATATTGGTTCGTTTCTTGTACGAGGTGATGAACCATACGGATATGCAGTTAGCCAGTATTCATGGAGGTAATCTTCGTAATGCTATTGCTCGTGAGTCGGAGGCTGTTATCGTTGTTCCGATGTCGTATAAGGAAGAAGTTCGCATTTTGTTCAACTGTTATGTAGCGACCATAGAGAGTGAGTTGGGTGATGTAGAGAAGGATCTTCGTATGACGTTGGAAACGGTGGATATGCCGTTGGAGGTTATCCCACAAGACAAGTCTATCCGTCTCATCAGGGCTTTATATGCGTGTCCTCACGGTATGATGGCCATGTCGAAGACGATGCCAGGTCTTGTTGAGACGAGTACCAATTTAGCGAGTGTGAAGATGTGTGATGATACGTTGGGAGCGTACATAGAGATTAATACCAGTCAGCGTTCTTCTGTAGAGAGCAAGAAGCATGATTTGAAGCAAATGGTAGAATGTGCTTTGTCTCTTGCCTGTGATGATGTGACGCATGGTGACGGTTATCCTGCTTGGAATCCTAACCCTCATTCCCCGTTGGTAGAAGTGACACGTCGTGCGTACGTTGATTTGTTTCATAGCGAACCACAGGTGTTGGCTATCCATGCTGGTTTGGAGTGTGGATTATTTTTAGAGAAGTATCCGTACTTAGATATGGTGTCTGTAGGTCCGCAGATGTATGGTGTGCATTCACCTCAGGAACGATTGAGCATTTCTTCTACAGTACGCTGTTATCAGTGGGTATGTAAGGTATTACAATCTCTGTGATAGTATAGGTATAAAGCGTGAGAGATTGTCTTAGAGCAATTAGGCAGTCTCTCTTTTGCGTGATAAAGCCTACGTATTCATGAGAGTGTGTATGCGTGTGTTGTGTATTCAAAAGAATATATGTACCTTTGCAGCCGTTTTTGTAGGTCCCTTATGGGAGGGACCGCGTATAGAGTTTTCTTTTGGAAAGAGTAATCGACTTTTAACTTTATAATATTCATGGCACTACCATTTATGTCAGCCGAAGAGGCTGCTCTTTTAATTCCCGATGGAGCTGCAGTAGGTATGGGTGGTTTTACGCCCGCCGGTGCTCCAAAAGATGTCCCCACCGCTATTGCTCATCATGCAGAGTTGTTGCATGCCGAGGGTAAACCTTACAAGATAGGCGTGTACACGGGTGCTTCTACGGGAGATAGTTGTGACGGTGCGTTGGCTCGTGCTCACGCTATTGATTTCCGCACGCCTTATCAGGGTAATAAGGATTTGCGTGCTGAGTTGAATTCACAGGGTGCGCATTATTTTGATATGCACTTGAGTGAGTTGGCTCAAGATTTGCGTTATGGTTTCTTACGCAAGCCTGATTTTGCTATAGTGGAAGCATGTTATGTTGATGATGAGGGTGTTATTGTTCCGACAGCGGGTGTAGGTAATATGCTTACTTTCTGTGAGTTGGCTCCAAATATTATTGTTGAGTTGAATGAGGCAATGCCTGCTACGATGCGTGGTTTGCATGATCTGTATGAACCCTTGGATCCTCCTGTGCGTAGGGAGATACCTATCTATAAGCCATCGGATCGTATAGGCGAGGATCATATTAAGGTTGATCCGAGTAAGATCGTTGCAGTTGTCAAGACTCATCGTCCTAATGAGGTAGATAAGTTTTCTCCGTTAGATGAGACGACGTCCAAGATAGGAGCGAATGTAGCTTTGTTTTTGGAGTCAGAGATGAAAGCGGGACGTATTCCTTCGTCTTTCTTACCTATCCAGTCTGGTGTTGGCAATATTGCTAATGCTGTATTGGGTGCATTGGGTGAGAATAAGCATATTCCTGCTTTTGAGATGTACACAGAGGTGATACAGGACTCTGTCGTAGGTTTGATGAAAGAGGGTCGTGTTAAATTTGCCAGTGGTTGTTCATTGACCATAGGTGCAGATAAGTTGCAAGATATAATAGACCATATGGATTTCTTCCGTGATAAGATTGTATTGCGTCCTCAAGAGATAAGTAATAATCCCGAGGTGGCTCGTCGTTTAGGTCTAATAACGATCAATACGGCTTTGGAGGCGGATATATATGGTAATATCAACTCCACTCATGTCTGTGGTACGAAGATGATGAATGGTATAGGAGGTTCGGGTGATTTTACACGTAATGCATACATCAGCATCTACACTACACCATCTACTGCCAAGGGTGGTTGTATCTCTGCTTTTGTTCCGATGGTTAGTCACTTAGATCATAGTGAGCATAGTGTAAAGGTTATCATCACGGAGCATGGTATAGCAGACTTGCGTGGCAAGAGTCCGATACAACGTGCTCATATCATTATCGACAATTGTGTAGATCCTCAATATCGTCCTATGCTGAATGAGTACATATCAATGGCAAAGACGGCACATACCCCGCATGTGTTGAGTTGTGCATTAGCAATGCATGAGGAGTTGCTTAAGAGTGGTGATATGCGCAATACCAAGTGGGAGGAATATATGAAGTAGTCGGAGGTACTGCTATTGGCAGTGTAATTGAACGAAAAGAGACCGTCTAACATGGGGTGTCAGGCGGTCTCTTGTATATTATCCGTTTTGTGATTATTGTATGTCAATCGTTCGGATAGGTTGTTTTTGAACTACAGGGTCAAGTTTAGGCAGTTCGATATGTAGAACACCGTGTTCTACTTTTGCTGCGATAGCATCTTTGTTGACATTGTCGGGCAGCAACAGTGATTGCTCAAAGCGGCTGTAGTTAAACTCATGACGTAGGAATTTTATCTTCTTTTCGTCTTCTTTTTTCTCTTCTTTCTTCTCTACGCAAACCACCAATTCGTTTTGGTCGTTGACGTGTACTTTGAAGTCTTCTTTAGTCATACCCGGAGCGGCAATCTCTACATGGTATGCTTTATCGTCTTCTTTTACATTGATAGCCGGTGTTGCATTTGCGATGGTGTGTAGCATAGGCCATTCATCACTGAAGAAATCGTTGAAGAAAGAGGGTAACCAATTTTGGTCATTTTTTCTCATTGTAGGTAACATAGTCGTATAAATTTTATAGTTTAGTTTAGTGTGCTTCGTCAATGCCTACCTTAGGTTACTTGTGCGAAACACATTCGCTATAGTAAGTACAATATATGTGCCACCTATATTTTTGTGCTTTTTGGTGCCATTTTGGCATATATAACTGCCATTTTGACAAAACAATGTATTTTTGAAGGGGATGATTTGAGGATCTACAGTGTTTTTGTTTCTGCTCAAGATCGGCTTATCTTCTGCTCAAGTGCTGCACAATCACCCAGTAATCACCCAATAATCACCCAATATAGGTCGCTACGCTGAATGAGTGATAGAGAGTGGTGTTTTGTTGGCGTGTGTATGGTTACAGTTGATATAGAATATGCGGAACTTTTACAGTGTGCTGATGTGTACGCAAGAATAGGGCTACCCATGAGGTAGCCCTATCGTATATAGGGTTTATGGAAAAAAAAGTCGCCTTATGCGAGATGGTTAGTATGCAGAGCCAGGCTTGACTTGAGGTTTGCGGCTTTGTTACGATGTATGATGCTGCGTTTAGCAAGTTTATCCAACATCGAGCTTACTTTTGGTAGTAATTGTTCAGCCGCAGCCTTGTCTGTGGTAGCACGTAGTACGCGTATAGCGTTACGTGTTGTTTTTGCATAATAGTGATTATGTGCCTTACGGGCTTCCGTTTGGCGTATACGCTTCAAAGATGATTTGTGATTTGCCATCTTACAGTATGATAGTTATTTTGTTATTATTATTTGTAGTCCATAGCAGAGTCGAACTGCTCTTTACAGAATGAAAATCTGTCGTCCTAACCGATAGACGAATGGACCCTTATCAAAAGTTTCCAGGGCAGGAGTGCTCAAGCGGAAAGCGGCTGCAAAGGTAGTACAAGTTTTTTGATTGCGCAAGTGATTGCAGCAAAAATATGTGTTTTTCTCTGTAAAAGAGTACTTTCCAGTGTTTTTCAACAACATTTTGTACGTGTTCACTTTTTGTTATTGTACAGATTCGTTGTTTTTTGTGATTGCTGTTCATAACCTTAACTGCAATAAAGAGGTTTGTATAATTCGGTTGAATTATGTAACTTTGCGGGCAAATGTTCGGGTTAGTATGCTACATAGTATGTGCGAGAAAGGAGAGAATACTTCTTTTGTTAGCGTTGTCTATGTGTATGTGTGTATGTTGGGGTCAGGACTCCTTAGAAATCCTTTCCGCAAGAAACGTGGTAGGTGTTAGCGAGGGTTTGGAAATAGTTTCTGCTACTGCACATAATGAGTTGTGCTACAACAGATTGGTTGAACATGAGAATGTGCTCCATATAAGTTATGGTGGATTGTGGCAACAGGATCAATATTTGAGTCCATTGCTTTATTCGGGGCAGTGTATAGGCATTGGTAATGAATGGTGGCAGGGCTTTTGTTGTGATACGAGTTCGCATTGGCGGCATGTTGGTCGCATAGATGGTCGTTTCGGTTGGACTTATAACACCGTCGGGACCAATTTGATGTACTCGTTGGGGATAGATGTTGGATGGGGGGCATATTACTCATGGCGTTTTAGGACGGGCATAGAGTTGTTATTAGGTCCGTACTTGGAGGCGGATTGGATGGGTAAGATGCATGGCAACAGTGTGAACAAGCCTTATTCGATGGATGTGGCGATAGACTTGTGTGCTATGGGAGGAGTCGGTTGGAGTTTTGCTGGACGAAGGACGAGTTACAGGTTACGGTATATCGTTCGTGCAAATATGGTCGGTATGGATTTTATACCTGACTATTGGCAGTCGTATTACGAATTATCGGAGGGGGTACAAGGGAAGATTCGTTGTAGCAGTATGGCTAACCACAGGATGTTGCGGCACGGGGTGACGTTGGATATGCAGTTGTTGCACTCGACATGGCGTGTTGGAGTGGCGCATGAATACTTGGAGTACGGTGAACGTGATATGATGTTCTCTCGCGAAGATGTGTATGCGGTGATAGGGTGTATATGGCACTACAAGATAAGATCTGCAAAAGATATGACAATATGGGAGTTGTGAGAAAAATACGGATGATTAGTGTTGGAGTAGGATTGTTAGTGGCAGGATGTACTCATCAGTTTGATGGAGTATCAGACAATACTCCCGTTGGGAACTTTGAGAGTCTATGGAAGATTATCGATGAGAAATACTGCTATTTGGAGGAGAAGAATATTGACTGGGATTCCGTGTATGCGGTTTATCATCCGCATTTTGAGAACATGTCAGTGGAGGAGCAGGACTATGACTATGCTTGTTTTGATTTATTGTCTGAGGTATTGAATTTGTTGGAAGATGGACATGTGAACTTATATTCGGTGTTTGACGTGTCTGTATGTAAGAGTTGGTATGCAGGTTATCCTTTGAATTATGACAGTGAGATAATTACTAAGTATTACTTAAAGGATTACCGTCGTGCAGGTGGACTATATTACCAATTATTGGACTCCGGTCACGTGGGGTATGTGTACTATAGTTCGTTTTCAAATAGTTTTTCCGAAGCAAACATGGTGGCGGTATTACACTATTTTCAGGCTTGTGATGGAATTGTCATAGACGTGCGCAATAATGGTGGTGGTGATATGTCCAATGCATATAAGTTGGCATCACCCTTCTTTGCGAGTGACACAGTAGTAGGTTATTGGCAGCATAAGTCTGGGCCAGGCAGAGGTGATTTTTCAGAATTGAAGTCTATGTGCATTGAGGAGACAAAGGGGTATTGGAAACGTCCTGTGGTTGTGTTGTGCAATAGACATAGTTATTCTGCGGCCAATTTCTTTGTCAGTATTATGCGATATGCGAGTAATTGTCGGATCATGGGAGGTAAAAGTGGTGGTGGAGGAGGTATGCCGTTGAGTTATGAATTGCCTAATGGATGGTTGGTGCGTTTCTCTAGTGTTAAGATGTTTGACCGTGAATATAGGAGCATAGAAGGAGGGATAGAACCGAATTATGAGGTTACTTTAGTATCCGAAGATAAGGATGATATTATAGAAGCGGCTGTAGAATGGATAAATACAAGTGTAGAATAGACATAGACTATACATGATAGAGGTGAGAGATTTGCATAAATCTTTTGGCACATTGGAGGTGCTAAAGGGAGTTGACTTGACCGTTGAGAAAGGAGACATCGTCAGCATTGTTGGCAAAAGTGGTGCAGGCAAGACTACGTTATTGCAGATTATTGGCACATTGGAGCGTCCAGACTCAGGAAGTGTGTACATCAATGGAGTGGATGTGTGGGCGTTAGGGGAGAAGGCATTGGCAGAGTTCCGGAATAAGCATATTGGGTTTGTTTTTCAGTTTCATCAGTTGTTGCCGGAGTTCAACATGCTGGAGAATGTGATGATGCCTGCGCTCATAGGTCATATGGATTATAACGAGGCAAAAAGGCGAGCTATTGATTTACTTACAAGTCTGGGATTGCAAGATAGGTTAGGACATAAACCTCATGAATTATCTGGTGGAGAGAAACAGCGTGTAGCCGCAGCGCGGGCAATGATGATGTCTCCTGATGTTATATTGGCGGATGAGCCGAGCGGCAGTTTAGATGAGATGAATAAGAAGGAACTGCATAAGTTACTGCTTCAGATGCGTGAGCAGTACGGACAGACGCTTGTGATAGTGACCCATGACAAAGAGTTGGCAGAGATAAGTAATCGAATATTAGAGATAAAAGATGGCAAGATATAAAGTATTATCACTGTGTTGTATATCATTGCTTTCGGTATTGCTTATCGGTTGCGACAGGGCGCAACGATATTTCCCGCAACAGATAGAGGCTGTGCAAACTGATATAGTCCGCTTTGACAAAGCGTTGCTTGGGGTGCGGACGGATAGTGTTGTACAGGATGTGAATCGTCTATATGTGGATTATGTCGAGTTTATGCCTCTATTTGTAGAAGGAGTGTTAGGCATTAATAATAACGACACAGCGTTTCTCTGTGAACAATTGGTGCAGTTCTTAACGGATACTACAATGGGGTTTGTGCAAACGAATAGACGCACAGAAGAGACTTTTGCAGATATCAGTTCCCTGCAAGAGGAGTTAAACATTGGCTTTTCACGGATGCATTATTTGTACCCGCAAGCAGATATTCCTATTGTGTATCTCTTTGTGTCAGGTTTCAACGCCTCTGTGTTTTACTACGATGATATGATAGGTGTCGGACTTGACATGTACTTGGGTAGTGATTATCCCTATTACAATCATGTCGTATATGAATATCAGAAGCAAACTATGCGACCTAATTGTATAGCCGCAGACGTGATGAGCATCTTTATTGCACAACACACGCCATATACGAGCAGGTATAATCGGCTTATTGATAACATGATATACCGCGGCAAGCAAATGTGGCTACTGCAACAATTATTACCGATGGAACCTAACTATGAGATAATAGGCTATAGTAAAACGCAATGGGAGTGGTGCGAACATTTTGAGAGAGCAATATGGAATAAGATGATGGACAAGCGTGACCTATTTAAGACAGAATCTAATGTACTTACGTCCTATATGAATGATGGTCCCTTTACAGCAGAGATCAGCCAAGATTCTCCTGGTCGGTTGGGGACTTGGATAGGCTGGCGTATTGTCGATAGTTACATGCGTCATAACCCTGATGTCACAATTCAACAGTTAATGACTGAAGGAGACGCACAGAGCGTGCTCGAGAATAGTTATTATAAACCGTAACCCACGTAAAGATGAACCGTAAGGATTTTCCTATATTGAGCGAGTCTGTTAATGGACATCAGCTTGTATATCTTGATAATGCAGCCACCACACAAAAGCCTCAGAGAGTGTTAGATGCTATCATGGATGCATATACACACTGGAACGCCAATGTCCATCGTG
Source organism: Acidaminococcaceae bacterium (assembly GCA_963620225.1). Taxonomy (GTDB): domain Bacteria; phylum Bacteroidota; class Bacteroidia; order Bacteroidales; family Paludibacteraceae; genus Colicola. The sequence goes on from CAVEZM010000009.1 coordinate 34,776, forward strand.
GCGTACACCACCTTAGCCAAGTAGCAACACAACATCACGAAGATGCACGCCAACGTATAGTGGAGTTCTTGGGGGCAAGTTCTCCAAACGAGATAGTGTTTACGAAAGGTACAACCGACAGTATCAATATGCTATCTTTCAGTTTGGGTGAAGCTCTTGTACATGAAGGAGACGAGATTATCGTCAGCCAACTGGAGCACCATTCAAACATCGTCCCATGGCAGATGCTCTGTGAACGCAAAAAGGCTAAACTACGAGTTATACCCCTACGCCAAGATTTATCGCTAAATGTAGACGCTTTCCAAAGTCTTCTGAATGAGCATACTCGTATCGTGTCCGTTGCACATGTAAGCAATGTCTTAGGTATCATCAATCCCATACGCGACATTATCCGCATTGCTCATACTATGGGAGTGCCCGTATGCATCGATGGAGCGCAGTCCGCACCACATATGCCCATTAACGTCAGGGACTTAGATTGTGATTTCTTCGTGTGCAGCGCACACAAGATGTACGGACCAACGGGATTGGGTGTGTTGTATGGTAAAGAACAATGGCTCAACCAACTGCCTCCTGCTGAAGGTGGAGGAGAGATGATAGAGCATGTACATTTCGACAAAACGATCTACAACACCCTTCCATATAAGTTCGAAGCGGGAACACCTAACTTCATAGGCAGCTATGCTTTTGGGAAAGCATTAGAGTATCTGCAGAATACGGGTATGGAGAAGATTGAAGAGTATGAGAATCAATTGATAAACTACCTCGAACAGCAACTTATCCATATCCCGGGCATACAACTCTATGCCGCAGGGTTACCCAAGGCAGGAGCTGTGTCATTCAATGTCCTACGTAGTGATAGACAACTCATACATCCTTTCGATATAGGTGTCTTACTTGACCACCAAGGAGTGGCGGTGCGGACCGGACACCACTGCGCCGAACCGCTGATTGACTACCTACAGGTACCAGGTACGCTTCGTGTATCTCTAGCGATGTACAACACCAGCGAAGAGATAGACTACCTTATCCAAGCACTCAACAAAGCGATTAGAATGCTCCAGTGAGAATAGTACGGATAATAGCATACCTACTTGTCGGATGGCAATGCACCACCCTTGCATGCGACACACTACAGATAGTGTCATACAATGTCGAGAACTTATTCGATAACCAACATGACAGCCTTAAAGACGATATAGAGTTTACAACTGATGGTAATCGACATTGGACATACCGGCGTTACCAAAACAAGATTGACCATATAGCACAAGTACTTGTAGGCATAGGAAAATGGGAAACACCATGCATGGTAGGGCTATGTGAGGTGGAGAACACACGATGCTTACGGGACTTGTGTTGGAAAATGAGACGGTATAACTACCGCTTTGTGCATTACGACAGCCCAGACGAACGAGGGATAGATGTCGCGCTACTCTACGACTCCACACAAGTGTCTATTCTACACAGTCAACCATTACATGTTGATTTGCATGACGACAATACACGTGACATCTTGTATGCGCAAACTCTCATCCGACAGCAGGATACATTGCATATATTTGTCTGTCACCTCCCCTCGCAACGAGAAGGTGCCGCACAAACAGAGTGGAAAAGAAAAACGGCAAAACAAATACTACAAACACAGATAGATAGCATCTTACACAACCAACCCGGTGCAGCCGTCATCGTGATGGGAGATATGAATGGCGAACCACAAGATGATTTAACAAACATGTATAACCTGATGTGTAATATCTCATTGACGTCACAACAGCCATACGGCACACATCGATACAATGGTATATGGTCATACCTCGACCAATTCTATGTGTCCGATGCACTACAACACCGTGTTACAGCCTCTGTCTTTGCCCAGGAATGGTTACTGGAAGAGGATAAAAAATACTTGGGACTCAAACCCAAACGCACATTCGTTGGCTTCCGCTATCAGAACGGATATTCAGACCATCTACCTATAGTGCTCAAACTATGCCTGTGACGAATCGCACCTCTGTATATGACATCAAAAACACAAGCCATAGTACTCGCCTGGACAAGGTATAAAGACAATGTTTCCATCGCACACCTGTACACAGCAGATAACGGACGGATGCAGTATATCGTCTATGGAAACAAGTACAGAGGCATCCTATCACCACTTTCTATTGTCGAGATAACGATCTCTCACGCAACAAAAAATGGCTTGGGAGTGCTTACGACAGCCACACTCGTACACGTACCGCAACAATTGACTACAGACGTGAAACGACAATGCGTGGCGATGTTCATCACAGAAATACTCTACAAAACACTAAAGCACCCCCTTGAAGACAGGGCTCTGTTCACTTGGTTATGCAGTGTCATAAAAACATTAGATGGGAGAGAGAATATTGAGAACATACACATCCAATTCCTTAAAGACTACGCCAACTTTCTTGGAATAGGTATCGACGAAACAGAACACACGGAATGGACTATCCTCCCTGACAATAGACAACAACGCCAACAACAACTCCGAGACCTATGCGCCTACTATGAGGAACACATAGAGGACTTCTCCTCACCCAAGTCAATAGATGTACTGATAGAGGTGTTTGACTAAGCACACAACAACCTCCCAAACAACACACAAACCCCACCTCTCCTATGGGCTATTTACGCATGAAAAATTTGAGCAGCACTTGAGCGGAAGATAAGCCGATCTTGAGCAGAAAGAAAGCCCTACAAAAACTGCATAAAAAAGGACACAAAAACTCGCCTAACGAGACAACAAAATCTCGTCCAACATCTCCCCGTTATCCACAAAAAAAGTACGTACGCACATCTCCTGTGGAGTGACATGTACTACCTCATAAACAGCGCGACCGGAAGATGCACAATCATAGGTGACATTTGTCTTGTTCTCGTAACGCTTGCTTGAAGAGTTAGTCACAATATAAACAGTGGGCTTCACATCACGTAGTATCGCTGCATGATGTTTCACTGTCCTGCGGGCATAGTTATGATCATGACCCGAGAATACTACATCCGCATGCTGCAAAGCCCTCGTGAAACTCAACCACACCAAAGGGTTCTGACGACCACGAGCACTGCTATATACCGGGTGATGCATCATCACCACCGTATAACGATTACCTGCCGTTCCCAAGACCTGTTTCACCCAGAAATTAACCTGAGAGTAGTCCGATAAACGCTGTAAACCATCCGTATCGATCGCAATAAAACGCAACATCGGGAAATCTACATAATACGTTGTACCCTTGAAACGACGAGGACCATTATCAGGATTGACAAACATCTCTTTCCAATGCCCCGGCAAACGCTTGATAACACCTTTGCGATACTCATGGTTACCAGGCACTGCCAACACAGGTAGCGAATCAAAACGTGTACCGCGCAGAGAGTGATACACACCCTGTTCATAACAGAAATATGGACGCTCCATCCAATCGCCTAACTGAGCATAAAACAGCACATCGGGATGACGAACAGAAATAGCGGTGAAATCGCTGTCTCGCATCGAATTATGAATATCACCAAACAAAACAAACGATAGTGTGTCACGTTGCATACACAAGCGCACACTATCGTCTGCAAAAGTCAAAAACCGATGACCAACTATCGTGTCACCTGTCCATTCTGGCTCCGATGGATTAGCAAACCAAGCCTTCCAACGCAGACCACATAACACACAGCCCGCCGTTAGAAAAAGTAAAGCTACTATCAGACCTGTTCGACGCCTCATCAGAATGGCAAATCGGAACTCTCATCACTGCCGGCTACAGAGTCAAAACTCTGAACATTAGCCTGAGGAGCCGATGGAGTAGCAGCAGAAGGAACAGATGCTGACGAATCACCGCCACTAACCGCCTCTGCCGCACCTTGCTGTACTCGCCACGCGCGGACAGAAGTGTACCAACGACCATTAAACTCACGACTCTCTAAATCAAAAGATACCGTGACAATGTCATCCAAATTACAAGGATTACTCTTGATACGATCTTCACCAAATAGCTCAAAACATACCTTGCGAGGATACTGTTCTTGGGTCTCCAACACGTAGGACTGCAGTTGCCACTCTTTACCAGAGGTCTTGCCTACACCTTTCTGCAAAGGCAACACTTGAATAATCTTTCCTGTGATATCCATATTACTCTCCTTTAATTGCTGCAACACCCGGAAGAACCTTACCCTCAATAGCCTCCAACAGAGCACCACCACCGGTAGAAATGTAACTTACACGATCCGCCATGCCAAACTTGTTCACGCAAGCAACACTATCACCTCCACCAATCAAACTATATGCACCGGCATCTGTGGCTTTGGCAATAGCCTCTGCAATAGCCTTGCTACCACCGGTGAAGTTATCAAACTCAAAAACACCCGCAGGACCATTCCACAGAATAGTCTTAGCACCTTCAATAGCCTTGGCGAAAGCCTTACGACTATCAGGTCCAGCATCCATGCCCTCCCAACCTTCTGGAATAGCATTGCTCGGACAGATCTGCGTATGAGCATCATTGGAGAAAGCATCCGCTGCAACAGAATCGGTCCCTAACACCAAGTTCACACCCTTCGCTTTGGCTTGTGCGATGATGTCTAAAGCTAAATCCAACTTATCATCCTCGCAGATAGAGTTGCCAATGTGACCACCCTGAGCCTTAGCAAAAGTGTAAGTCATACCGCCACACAAGATGAGATTATCTACCTTATCCATCAGATTCTCAATGATACCAATCTTGGTAGACACCTTTGAACCTCCCATGATGGCGGTAAACGGATGCTTAATATTCGATAAGATGTTATCCACTGCCTGCACTTCTTTCTCCATCAGATAGCCCAACATCTTGTTATCCGCATCAAAATAATCAGCGATAACAGCAGTAGAAGCATGCTTGCGGTGCGCCGTGCCAAACGCATCGTTAACATAGCAGTCTGCGTAACTTGCCAAAGTCTTGGCAAAGTCCTTCTGACGAGACTTCATCTCTTTCTTGGCAGTTTCATAAGCAGGATCCTCTTTCTCTATATCTACTGGCTTACCCTCTTCCTCTGCATAGAAACGCAAGTTCTCTAATAACAAAACCTCACCGACTTTCAGCGCATCGGCCTGCTCTTTAGCCTTGGCACAGTCAACGGCAAACTGAACAGGAACACCCAAAGCCTTGCTCACAGCAGCCACAATCTGCTTCAGACTGTATTTAGTAACGACCTTACCCTTAGGCTTACCCATGTGGGACATGATAATCAATGCTCCACCTTGGTCTAAAATATGCTTCAGAGTGGGTAACGCACCACGTATACGAGTATCATCTGTGATATTACCATTCTCGTCGAGCGGAACATTAAAGTCCACACGAACAATCGCTTTCTTACCTGCGAAACTGTACTTGTCAATAGTCATCATAACTTATATTTATTATTACGGATAAATAACGAACTTACAACCCGCAAAGTTACGGTTTATTTTCAATATGTACAACTATTCATACCAACTTACATCCACAAAAATAAAAATACACAGTCGAGTTGACAATTGAACAAGACAATAATGCGAATAGAAAACAAAGAGACAAATATGGGATTTTCAAAAGGAGAATTGTATGTTCAGGAGAAAATTAGTACCTTTGTCGGCGAATTAGCGTATGAGAACTATGGCAACGAACATATTCAGAATACCTTGCACAGTCCTCCTCCTGTGTGTATGCGTGGGGTGGGGAAATGCACAAAACACATCGCGACAACCCGACCTGCAGACAACAGAACCCGACTTCTTTGACCCGACACGAAAACAAGCCGCCGAGGTGTATAAGTTCGACACAGAATGGCGTCTGGAAACAGGTTTCGTACAATGGCAACAGCGGGAGAACGATACCATCTCAATGTATCTGCATGGCCTGCGTATCGGTGGTACAGTGGATTTTCTCTTGCCGTACCATTTCAGCATCCAGACAGGTGCCATCGCCACACTGACCTATGGCTATCAGAACCAGCACTGGCGATCAATGGATGCCGAGAGTTCGCAGATAGAGATACTGCGCCACGACATCGTGCAACTGCAACTCACTATCCCTGTGCGCACCTACTACAACATCACGCTATGGAAGCAACTGAGGATGTTCTTCTACGCCGGACCACAACTGCAGATAGGTCTGACTAACTACGACATTCTTACCAACAACACCTCCGCACTCACCACACAATGGTTGCAAGAACAAGGCATAGCCACCACTAATCACGACCGATATATTGACAAAAAACTATACCGCACCAATATCCAGTTTGGTATCGGAGGCGGTATGGAATGGGACAGATACCGCTTGCAGTCGGGATACGACTTCGGACTGAATAATCTGTTCCGCACACCTGTCATCCCTACACAGCGGCTCAACGAGTGGGGATGGATGGTGACATTCGTCTATCGACTGTAAGATAACTCACTAAAATAGAACATTCGTTCAGATTCGTTCGGGGTGCCGACAAGGCTGAGATAAAACCCGTAGAACCTGCACAGGTAATTCTGTAGAGGGAAATGAAAACTAACAACTTATTTTTGCGAGTATGCTGCGGATACGCAACGCTACTCATGAGCGGCATACAAGGCTATGCTGCCGACACGTTAATGATTGTGCAAGACCGACAACTGGATGAGATACAGGTCGTTGCACAACGAGTCCAACAATCCACGACCAACCACAAGGTCATCACCAACGGCCAACTCAACCGCGAGAACACGGGACAGAACCTGCCGTATCTGCTCTCCACCGTGCCGGCATTGCAGGTGACCAGCGACGATGGTCTGGGTATTGGATACACCTATTTCCGTGTGCGGGGTACAGACCACACACGTATCAATATGACGGTGAACGATGTACCGCTCAACGACCAAGAGAGCCAGACGGTCTTCTGGGTGAACATGACCGACATGGCTGCCTCAATGTCAAGCATCGACGTCCAGCGCGGCGTAGGCACCTCCACCAACGGCTCGGCCTCTTTCGGCGCTTCGCTCAATATGCAGACGGGCGATAACGACACCGTGAGCCACTATACATTGGCATTCAATGGGGGGATGTACAATACCTTCCGTGAGATGGTATCGGCACATATCGCGCTGCCTAACCGCTGGTATGCCAATGCACGTTTCAGCAAAGTCAACTCCGACGGCTTTCTCTACCGTACCAACTCCGACCTCTACTCCTACTATGGCGATCTCGGCTGGTACGGCAACAAAACCAAAGTCGTGGCACGTTTCTTCGGAGGCAAAGAGAAGACCGGCATGGGATGGGAAGGCGTGGACTACAACACCGCCTATGGTATTGACGGAGCAGACCGCCGATACAACCCCGCAGGCGAATATACCGATGCACAAGGAAACACCAAATACTACGACAACCAAACCGATAACTATGCACAACAGCATGCACAACTGTCTGCCTGTCATCGTATTACAACCAACTGGAGCCTCAATGCGACACTCCACTACACGCACGGCGGCGGGTACTACGAGCAGTACAAAGCGAAGAAACTGTCCTACTGGGGACTGCCGAACCGCTACGACTCGCTGGGGAATAAAGTCAAGTCACTCGGGCTATACCGTAAGTACCTCAACAACCATTTCTTTGGTGCCATCTTCTCAGCGAAATATATCTCGGAGCCTGTGGATGTGCAGTTGGGTGCTGCAGCCAATGACTATATCGGAGCGCACTACGGAACACTCAACTCACTGCAAGATAGCGTGGTAGGTGGTACTATCCCAGTTAACTACGAGTTCTATCGCAACAATGCCAATAAGGTGGACGCCAACGCCTATGCCAAAGCCAATTGGCGTATTATCAACCGCATGCAAGAGACTCTCGCACTCTATGCCGACATTCAATACCGCTATATCCGCTATAGCCGCAATGGAATCAACGATGAAGACCTCAAGGACCTGCCACTGACCATCAACTACCACTTCTTCAACCCCAAGGCGGGACTGACCTATCAGAACCACGGGCATCTGTTCTATGCCTCTTTCGCTATGGCGAACCGTGAACCGAGTCGCAATAACTACAAGGAGAACGTGACCTACGATGCCGCTACGGGCAAGTACTACGGACTGCCATCACCAGAGACACTCTACGACTACGAACTGGGCTATACCTATGCGCACCCGCGTTTCACGGTGGGAGCAAACTTCTATTTCATGGACTACGACAACCAACTGGTGCTTACCGGACGGTACAACGATGTAGGTGCCGCCAGCACAGTCAATGTCAAAGACTCCTACCGCATGGGCATGGAACTCACCGCCGGAGTCAAGATACTCGACTGGTTTCGCTGGGATGGCAACTTCGTTCTATCACGCAATAAGATTCTCAACTACACAGACGTACGGGTCATCTATGACCGCGATGACAGCAACTACTACGAAGAGCAGGAGATATCACTCAAAGAGACCACCATCGCCATGTCACCAAGCATCACCGCTATGTCGCTGTTCACTTTCGACATAGCAGGGTTCTTGGCTACTGTACAGACCAATGTCACCGGTCGTCAGTACCTGAATAACGTGCAGGACGTGAACGCTATGCTCAAAGCCTACACCACCACCAATGTCAATCTACAGTACCAACTGCCGATGAACACGTGGTGCCACAAGACCAATGTGCCGCAGATACGACTACTCTGCCAACTCAACAATATCTTCAACGCAAAATATGCTAACAATGGTGGTAGCGACTGCTCCTACTACACCGATGGCACCGCTGTGGCATGGTACTTCGCCCAAGCAGGTATCAACGTACACGCAGGGTTCGTAGTCAACTGGTAGACTAAGAACCATAGCATAATTAACACCTACAATAGAGGCTGCCTAACATCGTTAAACAGCCTCCTTTCTCTAATTATCCCTATTTACAATTCTCAATTCATAATTACCAAGCCACACTTGAGAGAGTACCCGTCTAGCCTCTTGTGTCTTATACGACCAATACGCCTGTCTATTCCATCAATCCCTAATCTTTGGACGGATTAGCAATGCGCCTTGCCGAACGCTCTAATGCAATAGCGTATGCCTTATGATAATAGGCATAGAATTGCTTCCAGTCTGCCCGCTTGGATAACTCCCACGCCGCTTCACGTATGACCGTCACAGCCTTTGACCCCAGCCCTAAATAATAGAATAGGATATGCACAATGTTGGTTACTGCATCTGCCCTATTACTATCAGTACGTTCCACTACTGCTACTCCTTTATCTATCGTCTCTACGCCATGCCCTTTGCACCACATCCCAAAACCACTGAGACTGGTCGTAATGGTAGGAACATGAAAAGCAATGCTTTCCAATGGAGTGTAACCCCACGGCTCATAGTAACTTGGAAAGATGGTTAGATCCAAACCAACCAACAATTCATAGTACGACATATTCAATACTCTATCATTACCATTCAAATATGTCGGTACAAACACTATGCGCACATTGCCTATGGTGTAGTCTGGCTTTTCTAAGTAAGGTATCATCACAAAGACCAACACTTTTCTCTTGGTCGTTTGCAACCGCTCATCTCGTCCAAAACGCTCTATAGACTCCAAAAAGACATCAATACCCTTATTCTTCCACTCCAACCTTCCTGACGTCCCGATCAACTTGTCCGTTACCTTTCCTTCTGCTCCACGAGATATCGCATAAGCGACTAAAGCCTTTCTCGCACGCTTGCGGGAAGCCTCCATGGCTTCTCCCTTGGGCACAAAACGCTGGTCAAAACCATTGGGGGTCACGATATCCACAGGCTTGTCTAATAACTGCTTGCACTCGCGAGCCGTCACATCACTCACCGTCGTGAAACAGTCGCACTCATGCGCTGCCGTCTTCTCAGCCGAATGTTTGCTCACCATATTTAACTCCTGAGCCATCTGATCTCCGTGATAGCCATCGAAATAGTCGTACAGAGGCTTGCCATTACCCGCAATAGAACGACCAATACCTGTAGCATGGGTGGTAAAGAGAGTACCTATCTGAGGACAATGTTCCTTGATATAAAGTATCGTAAAAGCAGTCTGCCACTCGTTACAATGCATCACCGCTGTGGGCATACCCAAATGTCTATAGAGATTCTCCACCATCTGACCAACGGCATAGGCAAACAAACAAGACTCGTCATAATCACCGTAAGCTGCATGACTCTGCACCCCATACCGTTCCCAGAAATGTCTATAGATAATATCTCTCTGCGACCATAACGTATCCCACCTCAGCAACAAGGCAATGGGCTTCCCTGGCACCTGCCACCTACCTACACGCACACCTTCTGGACGCCAACCACGTAATACGGTCTTACTCTCTCTGAAGTAAACATCTGACTGAGCCCCTAAGTCTGGACCACAGAAGACTACCTTGTCCTTGTGCTCTTTTTGCATCGATGCTGCACGCGTTGAGAGGACAGCATAAATACCACCAACACGGTTGCATACCTCCCAACTAGTCTCAAAGATATACTCTGGCTGCATACTACCGCAAATTATTATTGATAGCTATACGAACTATACCGACCTCTTCATTTAGCGTCAGGGGTGTGGTGGAGAACGAGTTATCCATACTCTTAACTAACGACATCACCTTCAAATCACCTTTTGTCCCCCAATATAAACTGTTACGCGAATTATCCACATATATCGCACCGGTAGCCTGCGTATCAATCGAAACCACATTCCTACCGTCAATACTTGCTACGGACAGACCGTCTTCTGCAACGAAATACCATTTCTGTGCCATCTTATCTACCTGTATACGCTTCACTTCCTTACCAACCATACCAGACAGATCCGCAGTGGAGAACGACCTACCGTTGTATGTTATCAATGTATCACAAACAGCGGCTAACAACGCCCTGTCCTCATCCGACACATCTACTGACACCTTATCCTGACGATCTCCTATCAGACGTTGACGCATCATCGTACCATCTTCCAACAACATCAACACTGCTGGAGCGTATGTCTGGGATATGTGCAACGACCGAAGCACATCATACTTTTTCTCTCCTTGCTTAATAATTAGACGCACTTCCTCATCTGTCCCATATGATGTGAAATAGACAACGATTGACTTATCTGTCAAACTTCCTGACACCAATACACATGATGCAGGCAACAACCATTGATAAGACAGTGTGTATGAAAAAGGATTGTAGATGTTAGCCGTTAATGTCACATCTGTATAATGTGTGATACTGTCACTCGAGCATACAAAAGTGGGGATGGTGTCATACACCGTGACAGAATGGCTGCACTTCTTGTTGTTGGCACTATCCACACGCAACGTGACAAGGTACGTGCCGGGTTTCTTATACACTTTGCGCGGGTTCTTCGTGGTGGAGGTACTATTATCACCGAAGTCCCACTCCCACTTCTCTCCCGCACTGCTGTTATTCGTGAATACAACAGTCTCACCTGCTTTAGGCTCAGTGGGTGAGTACGAAAAATCTACTGTCACTTTTTGGCAACCGATGGCAACAAAGACCATAGTCAAACATAGTATCACATATCTTTTCATCATATCTTATTCTGCTTCTGACGCCACCATGTCATCTGACGCTTGGCATAGTGACGACTGTTCTGTTTTATCATCTCAATAGCTTGCTCTAACGACCATTCATGACGGAAATAGTGCAACAACTCTCTATAACCTACTGTGTTTACACTATTAGGCAACACTTCTGATATATTATCGGGCTGCGGCTCTAAGGATATCCCTAATATATCAAACGCCCGCTTTGCCTCATCCAATAATCCTGCCTCAATCATCCTATCTACACGACTATTGATGCGGGCATATAACTCCTCGCGTGAACGCTCTATCAGCATCTCCTGCACGTCAAAACCTAAAGAAGCCATTCGCTCTTTAGGCAGACCGCTTCTGCGAAACGATGAATACGGCTGACCACTAACACGACATACCTCTACACAACGCATCAAACGTTGCGGGTTGAGCCTATCTACCTCCAACCAATACACAGGATCCAATCGCATCACCTCTGATTGCAACCATTCAAGACCTCCCTGCCGATACGACTCACGAACAGACTCACGCACAGAACTGGGTACGCTGGGTATATCGTCCAACCCATGTAGCACCGCATCCACATACATCATACTGCCACCCACCATAACAACCGTACCATAATCAGCAAACAACTTGTCCAATAATACTCTGCAATCGCGCCCATACTGACCGGCACTATACGTCTCCGTTAGTGACTTACACCCCACAAAATAGTGCGTCACCTCGCGCTGTTCCTCCGCCGTAGGGGCAGCCGTGCCAATAGGCAAATCACGATATATCTGACGCGAGTCTGCACTCACAATAGGACATCCATATTCTTTGGCTAAGCGCAAACTCACCTCTGTCTTACCCACACCCGTTGGTCCCAATATGACCAGCAATATAGACATCAGAACATCGAACCGTCTTCGAAACTCAAATCCTGAAAACTATCCGAGTCTAAATCGCCCTCATCAAACTGGGTGTCACCATAGAAATCCTCATCCAATCCCAGTTCCTCCTTGCCATTCTTGGACGCAGACACATCTCCCATATCTTCTGTCTGCAACTGCTTTGGGGCAGCCCCCTTGGACTCTATGCACGCCACCTCCTGACATGCACCCGGTAATATCTCTGTCAAGTTACCAAAAAAGTAACGCTCAAACATAGGGTCAAACACATAGATCAAACGTTGCCCCTGATTTTCCAGCAGGTCACTCAAACGCGTGTTCTCCATCACCATATTATCATACTCAAAGTTATTACCCATCTCTACCAATGTCACTTCTTGCTCCTTCTCCCAACGCTCATTACACATAAAGAAGGAAGTCATCTGGTCATCTGGATAACCTACACTCGCCAAAATAGCCTTGTGTAACGCTAAAAACGTAGCATCACTGTCCGCCTCAAAAGCACGACGGAAATTGTCAACCTCATCACATGAGAAAGTAATCTTGTATATCATATATCCCTTACCCTTTAATCTTTAGGGGTGCAAATGTACGACATTTCTCCAATATATACAACTGACCCGTAATTTTTATACCTGACACCTGTTCGCACCGGACACACTCAAAGTCACACCCTCTCTATCAGCATATCCACCAACAATGGTACACCCATCGATGCTTTCTCTTGTATATGATGTACCCTCTCCCTGTATATACCAAACTCTGGCAATCCTGGATCAACAACATATATCTCCGATAACATCGGCACATACTCCAACAATGACGCAGCAGGATACACATTCAGCGATGTCCCGACAACGACTATGATGTCAGCCTGCGAGGCTATGGTACAAGCGGGAACAAAATTAGGAACATTCTCTCCGAAAAAAACGACATATGGACGCAACAACGAACCGTCAGCATATCTGTCCCCATAATGCTGCTCCCAACCTTCCAAAGGCACTATGGCGGTCTCATCATTCTCGGAACGTAACTTGGTGATATCACCATGCAAATGCAATACATCCGTACTGCCTGAACGCTCGTGCAAATCGTCAATATTCTGCGTAATGATATGCGTTGATGGCAACGTACGCTGCAACCGTGTAATGGCATCGTGAGCCGCATTAGGGCGAGCAGATAAAGCCTCCTTGCGACGCTGATTATAGAAGTCAACACATAACTGGGGATTACGTAACCACGCCTCATGCGTACACACATCCTCTATACGGTACTTTGACCAAATACCATCACTGCCGCGGAAAGTACCTAAACCACTCTCGGCAGAAATGCCGGCACCGGTAAAAACGACAATATCCATACAAGCACAGAGTTTTCAAGTGCAAAGTTACAAATTATTTTCTGCTTAGCAAAAAATATCGTACCTTTGCGCTGCTAATGAACACAATAAAACCATGACGATACTTAATATCGAGACATCCACGCACTGCTGTTCTGCCGCTATCACCATAGACGGAGTGGCAATAGATTATCGCCAATCTACCGCTACTACCACCAACCATGCACACGACCTGCCTATATACATCCAGGAAATGATGACTGTGGCACAACACCAAAACATCTCTTTCGATGCCGTTGCATTGTCACAAGGACCGGGTAGTTATACGGGACTGCGTATAGGAACGAGCACGGCTAAAGGTATATGCTATGGGCTCAATATCCCTCTTATACCCGTCGACACACTTCAGTTGCTCAGCATAGAAGCTCTTGCACAGATACAAGGAACCAAAGACAACCTTGCAAACACGTACTTATGCCCCATGATTGATGCGCGACGTATGGAAGTGTACACGGCACTCTACGATACAAACAATGTACAACGTATGACCGATATATCTGCTGTGGTTGTTGAAGCAAATACGTTTGCCGGACAACTGCAATACCACCCTGTCTATTTCTTTGGGGACGGAGCGGCTAAATGTATGGATATCATCCACTCTGAAAACGCCCGTTTTATCGAGAATATAGTACCTCAAGCACAACATATGGGAATGTTGGCAGAACTATCAAGCGCCCAACACTTGGATATCAAACAGATGGCGTATTTCGAGCCATTCTATCTCAAAGACTTTATTCCCGCACCTTCACACGTAAAAGGACTGAACAAGTAACCTTTACAAGCATACAGTAGTGAAACGAAACAACATATACATACTCTTCTCATTTGCTTTTCTCGGGCTGATGACCGCTTGCTCTACCCAAAAGAACACATGGGCAACGCGGAGTTATCACCAAATGAAAACGAAGTACAATATCTACTTCAATGGCAATGTATCATTCATCGAAGGCGAGGCAACAATACGCCAAAACAACGAAGATGACTATTCCTCTATACTAAACCTCTATCCGGTCTCCGATCACAAAGCCGCCCAGGCATCAACAGCGCAGATGGATAAGACTATCGAAAAATGCCGCAAATGCATAAAACTACATAGCATAAAAGCGCGACCAAAGATAGACCCAAAGAAGAAAAAAGACCCAAAATACCAAGCATGGCTACAACAAGAAGAATTCAATAACCAAATGGGGAACGCATGGCTACTACTCGCCAAAGCAGAGTTCCACAAAGGAGACTTCCTGGGTAGCGTTAGCACCTTCAATTATATAGCACGACACTACTCGTATGACAAAGATATGGTGGCACAATGCCAACTCTGGACTGCACGTGCATACGGAGAGATGGGGTGGATGTACGAAGCCGAAGAAATCCTAAACAAAGTGCAGATCGATAATCTCAGCCGCAAACATGCACCACTGTATGCTGCAGTGACAGCAGATATACAACTCAAAAATAAACAATATAAGGAGGCTATCCCATTCATCAAGATTGCCTTACCAAACGAAGACAGAAAAGGCAACAGACCACGGTTCCAATATGTATTGGGACAACTATACCAACAACTTGGCGACAGAACCGCAGCACGACAAGCCTATGACAAAGTGCTTAAGATGCAACCATCTAATGACATGGACTTTAACGCCAGACTGCAAAAAGCACAACTCGAAGAACACACACACACTGCCATCAAAGACCTGACAAAGATGGCTCGGCAAGACAAGAACAAAGATAAACTTGACCGCATATATGGAGCCATCGGTAACGTCTATATCGCTAAAAAAGACACTTCTCATGCACTACAAAACTACCAGTTAGCAATTGAGAAAAGCACACAAAACGGACTCGATAAAGCCGCTATCCTAATCGTAGCAGGCGACATCTACTACGAACAGCGCAATTACATACAGGCAAGCCCATGCTACAAGGAGGCAGCGCAAATAATATCTGCTGACAACGAACAGTACGCACGTATCCAACGACGTTCCGAAACACTGGATGAACTTGTCGTTGAATATTCTACGGTGCAACTGCAAGACTCCTTACAACGACTGGCAATGCTTACACCTGACGAACAACGTGCCGTCGTTGATACGATCATCGCACGCCTTATTCGAGCCGAAGAACTTGAACGAGAGAAAGCCGAACAAGCAGAACGGGATGCACAAAACGATAGCGGACCACGATCGGTGAACACAAGCAATATGCTCGGAGCAGGAGGGACAAAGGCCGCATGGTACTTCTACAACACACAATTGATGCGAAGTGGTAAACAGGGATTCCGAACACAGTGGGGAAACAGACAACTGGAAGATAACTGGAGACGACTGAGCAAAGCCTCATCCTATACGCCGCAAGAGGAGATGTACAACAATGCACCAACCGATTCTATCGGCACAGACACCACTCGTATAACACAATCACCCGTCGTGACAGATAACCATACACCCGAGTATTACCTACAACAAATACCACGCACAGACCAAGACTTCCAACAATCCAACAAGGCGATAGCAGATGCATTGTACAACATGATATATATCTATCGCGATAAGGTGGGCGATCGAGAGATGAGCGACGAGACATTCCGTGAGTTCTGCAGACGATTCCCACGTGACGAACGAATGCTCGACCTGTACTATATGCAATATCTGACAGCCCTCAAAGAACAACGGGACGATGACGCACTACACTATAAACAGACTATATGCACGCTTTTCCCGGAATCTAACGAGGCTAAAATTGTCGCACAGCCTGACTATTTCGACCGGCTAAGGCACATGGCCGTCGAACAAGACTCACTATACGAACAGACATACAACGCCTATACCCATAGCGATTATGCGGCGGTCAAAGCAAACAAGACGTATGCAGAGACTAACTACCCTCTCTCACCACTCATGCCACGCTTCCTATTCCTTAATGCAATAGCCGTAGCAAAGACAGACGGACAAGAGGCATTCATTACGCAACTGCAGGACATGGTAACACAATACCCGGATAACGAACTGGCAGCCATGGCTAAAAATATGCTGGCTATGATGGGACAGGGTATGGAGAGCCAAACAGAAGGAGACATGGCAACACTGCAAGATAGACGGGCAGCAGAACAAAACGAAGAACAAACAGCCGATTCCATCATACAGTTTGCTACAGAGACCATAGAACAGTCAGCACTGCTGCTATACCTACCGTACAACGAATCAATACTTAATCAACTGCTCTATCAGGTGGCACTGTTCAACTTCTCGCAGTTCATGATAAAAGACTTCGACCTAAAAGCCATACCACAGTTCTCTACCAACACCTCTGCATTGCAGATAACAGGGTTCGAGACACTTGCTGACGCCGAATGGTATGCTGGACTGCTGCAGAAAAATACGGAGTTGACAGACTTCTTCACGGTCAATACTGTAAACTATATATGCATCACCACCACGAACCTGCAACGACTCTCCTCACATCAGCAAACGATCGACGACTATATCACTTGGCAAACAACCACAACACCCAAGTAACACGCACCATATTGTACGACACTTTTTGAGCAGCACTTGAGCGGAAGATAAGCCGATCTTGAGCAGAAAGAAACAACCAATGGAAAGGAGCAAAAAAGACATAGTTGTTGTACAATTGCATATTTTTTTATAACTTTGCAGCCTCAACGATACAAATAACTCATAATATGAAAACTTTATTGAAATACCTGGGGACTATCCTCGTGCTGTGCGGCGTTGTTTGCTGCGTAGTATATTATTGCGGTGTACAAACAAATGCCTTATTAGCAACATCCATCGTATTAGAGGTAATAGGTATCCTTTCTTTTATCCTTATCAACAAATACGTTGACTAAAACAAACAAGGCTGACCTTCAAGCCGTTCACTATACACATAGAGAACAAAGGAGGTAGCGGAAGGATTACCTTTCGCTCTTTAGTGCGTAGTAACGACAAAACAATCCAAAACAACAACCATGGCAGAATTTAACGACGCTATCAAACAACATCTTACCGGCATGTACCAAGATTGGTTCTTGGACTATGCTTCCTACGTCATCCTCGAACGGGCAGTACCCGCTATCGAAGATGGACTCAAACCTGTACAGCGCCGTATTCTACATGCTATGAAAGGGGTTGACGATGGAAAGTACAACAAGGTTGCAAATATCGTCGGACAGACGATGCAGTATCACCCGCACGGAGATGCTAGCATAGGCGACGCACTCGTACAACTCGGACAGAAAGACCTGCTTATTGACTGCCAAGGGAACTGGGGAAACATACTCACAGGCGACGGAGCAGCCGCACCACGTTATATAGAAGCCAGATTAAGCAAGTTCGCACTCGATACCGTATTCAACCCAAAAACTACCGAGTGGATGCTGTCCTATGACGGGCGAAAGAAAGAACCTATACACCTACCTGTCAAGTTCCCATTACTACTGGCACAAGGAGTCGAGGGGATAGCCGTAGGACTCAACTCCAAGATACTGCCACATAACTTCAACGAACTGTGTGATGCATCACTCGCATACCTGCGCGGAGAGACATTCCAACTCTATCCGGACTTCCCAACAGGAGGAGAGATAGATGTCAGCCGGTATAACGACGGAGAACGAGGAGGCGTCATTCGTATTCGGGCAAAAATACAAAAAGCCGATGACAACCGTACACTCATCATCACCGAGATACCCTATGGCACAACAACAACCAAGATAATAGAAACCATACTCCGTGCCAACCAAAAAGGTAAGATAAAAGTGCGAAAAGTGGACGATTTCACCGCAGAGGAAGCCAAAATAGTGGTACAACTGGCACCCGGCAGTTCTTCGGACAAAGCTATCGATGCACTATATGCATTCACAGATTGCGAGGTGAATATATCACCCAACTGCTGCGTAGTGCAGAAACGAAAGCCTATATTCACCAATGTCAGCCAACTGTTACGACTTAGTATAGACAACACACGGGAACTGCTCAAATGGGAACTGCAAATACAAAAGAACGAGTTGGAAGAACAGTATTTCTATACCTCGCTTGAGAAAATATTCATAGAGAATCGAATATACAAAGAAGAGGGGTACGAAAATGCACCGAACAAAGACAAACTGATCGCTTTCGTGGACAAAGCACTCGAACCATTCAAAGCCAAACTCATACGCGAGGTACGACGAGAAGATATAGAGAAACTCTTCGAGATACGAATGATACGTATAACACGCTTCGACTCAAAAAAAGCCGATGAACTCATGCGAGACCTCGATAAAAAAATCAAAGAGACAATAAAAAACCTAAACCATATAACCAACTACACCATTGACTGGTTCCTCGCACTCAAAGAGAAATACGGAGCACGATACCCAAGACGTACAGAAGTGCGGAACTTTGCCAATATCAATATCAAAACAGTAGTCGAAGCCAACGAGAAACTGTATATCAACCGAACAGAAGGATTTATCGGAACAGGACTCAAGAAAGATGAGTTCCTGTGCAACTGCTCCGACATAGATGACGTGATCATCTTCCATAAGGATGGTAAATACAAGATTGTCAAAGTCGCTGAGAAGATATTCATCGGAACAGATATACTCCATATCGACATCTTCCGAAAAAACGACCAGCGAACGATATACAATGCTATTTATCGAGATGGCAAGAAAGGTATCTACTACATGAAACGCTTCGCAGTCACAGGAATAGCACGAGAAAAAGAGTATGACCTCACACAGGGAAAACCTGGATCGCGAGTCATGTATTTCACAGCCAACCCAAACGGAGAAGCAGAAGTCATAAAAGTGCAACTCAAACCCGCCTTGCATCTCAAGAAAATGGAGGTCACCAAGGATCTCAGCGAACTGGCAGTTAAGAACCGGAACGCACGCGGAAATGTGCTCACTAAGTATGAGATAAAATCCATCACTCTCAAACAGAAAGGACACTCTACACTCGGAGGACGCAAGGTGTGGTTCGACCCGGACGTGCTGCGTATTAACTATGACGGACAAGGGACATACCTCGGCGAGTTCCTCGAAGGGGATAGAGTACTCGTCATCACAAATGCAGGCGAATACTATACCACTACATTCGAACTGACTGCACATTTCGGACAGAATATATGGCGTATAGAAAAGTTCAATCCCGACAAGATATGGACACTCGCCATGTGGAACGCAGAACTCGGATATTACTATGGTAAACGCTTCCAACTGGATGCACAAGCCAAACCGCAAAACATGCTCGGAGAAAATAGCGATAGCCGTATGGTAATACTCACCGACCGCGAACAACCCATACTACGCATCGTCTTCTCCGACCAGACAAAACAACAATTAGAGATACAAATGTCCGATTTCATCGATGTGAAATCACCGAAAGCCAAAGGGAAACGCTTCTCTACACTCGACATAGCACGGATAGAAGATATAACACCGGAACCACAACCAACAGAAGAGGACAACAACAAAGACGACGCTGACGACGAAGATAACGCAAACAACGCAAACAACGAAAACAACCTCATAGACGTGCCCTTTACTATCACCAACGAAGTGCCCGAAGATAGTAAACCAATAGACGAACAACTCAGCCTGTTCTGACAATGAAACAGATACACATCATATCACCATCTGGAAGCATTGACAAGACACTCATCAATGGAGCGGCAGAACGACTGAAACAATGGGGATATACTGTGACGATCGCACCACACGCCTATGAGCAAGACGGACGATTTGCAGGAACGGCAGAGAACAGAATAACAGATATCAACAACGCACTTGCAGATACAAACAACGACATCATTCTATGTAGTCGGGGGGGATATGGACTGCAACAGATTGCTGACAGGATACATGTACCGGACTCACTACCCAATAACACCAAACGACCACTACTCGTCGGATTCTCCGATATAACAATCCTGCATAACATACTCGCACTAAAACAGATACCAACACTGCATGCGTCTATGTGCAAGTATATAGCCACACTGCCAGATGATGACCCTGCACTACACTTGCTACGACTCGCACTCAGTGGAAAAAAGATGCGCTATGACATACCAACACATCCACTGCAACGCATAGGAAAAGTCACGGGAAAACTCATAGGAGGCAATCTCTCCGTGCTATATGGCCTGCAAGCCACACCTTATGCCATCCTTCGAATAATCGACCAACAGACATTGCCGACCATACTTTTTATAGAAGAGATAGCCGAACACCACTACCACATAGATAGGATGATGCAAAATCTCAAGATGAGTGGCGTGCTACAACGACTTGGTGGACTGGTCGTCGGACAGATGACAGATTGTGACGACGACACATCTATGGGGTGCTCCGTCCTGCAAACCATACAGCAGGCAGTAGCGGAATATGACTACCCGGTACTATTCAACTTCCCCGCTGGACATATACCGCAGAATAAACCACTACGACTCAATACTATATGGACACTAAACGTCACAACACAACAGAACATACTCACGCAAGAACAATGAGCAAACACGAGACAATAGTATTTCCCATACTATTGATTTACTTGCTCCTACCTATACTGCTGGGTACTTTCTTGGCATGCGACTTATCAAGCATAGGTATGCGGCTTATATACCTGATATCCGGATTGGGAATATATGCTTTCGGACTCTGTATGCTCAAACGACGCACGTTCTTCTATATCGCATGCCTCACGTTCATACCTGCTGGAGTAGAACTGGTACACATGACCCTCAACCAGGCAACGACATCGCTCATGTTTGTGTTCTCATGCTTCAAAGCCGAAAAAGGAGAACTCATGGAACTGATCACTACGTACTGGTTTATCCTACTCATCGCGCTATCTGTATGGACGGCCTACTTCTTACTCGTGCATCGTTTTATCACAAACGAATACATACTACCCAAACGCATACGACTATCCTCCGCAGCCATCATCGTTATATGGTATGTTATATGCTGCACTGGATTGCACTTCTCCAAACACCCGCTACGATGGCTGCCTATCAATATGGAGGACGAACGTACATCTGCGTGGGTAGGCGTAGAAAAGATAACTCCGGTCAACGTAGTCCTCGCTACCTACCATATACTATCCATAAGGGCAGATATACAACAACAAGAATACCAAGTCGAACAGTTCCATTTTGGTATCGCTCCTAAACCATCACAAGACGAACTCATCGTACTCATGATTGGAGAGACTTCACGATATAGCAACTGGCAGATAAATGGTTACCAACGACCCACATCTCCATATATGATGCAGCGGGCAGACCAACTTATATCCTTTGACAGTTGCTTTACTATCGCTAACCTAACCACCGTGTCCGTACCATATATGCTATCACCCGCCACGCCACATAACGCCACAGACTACTACAAACAGAAATCACTCGTCGAGGCTTTCGCCGAAGGAGGATACCAGACAGCATGGATAGCAGACCAGAGTTTCGGAAACACGTTCCTACAACGCATATCCGCTACATGTGACTACCGATACTACCAACCGCACCAACAACTCGAACGGAACTATGTGGACACCGTGCTACTGCAACCACTGCAGGAATTCTTAACACGACAGACCAAGCAACGTAACCAATTGGTCGTCTTACATACTCTCGGATGCCACTTCAAATACTCATCACGCTACCCGGATGACTATAGCATCTTCCAACCAGATATGAAAGAGATGGACATACGCAGTATCATACACGATATAAACCCGGAGAGCGGACGACTGTTTGCTGACAAAAAGGTCATCAATGAACTGCGAGAAGTGTTCGTCAACTCCTATGACAACGCTATATGCTATACCGACTATGTGATAGAACGTGTCATCAGACAACTCGAACAAACCCAACGGCCATGTCTGTTCGTCTATGTAGGAGACCATGGCGAGAACTTACTCGATGACGACAGAAATATGCTTATGCATGGCAGTTTCGGAGGAAGTGTATGGGAATATCACGTGCCATTGTTCGTGTGGATGTCAACCGAGTTCCGCCAACAACACCCGGAAACATTCTTAACACTACAACACAACCATACCAAACAGATATCGACAATGAATATCTTTCCCTCGCTGTTACATATAGGAGGACTATACTACAATGGTGTCGAAATCAACAAGAGCATTTTCTCACCAACCCTCGTCCCGGACACGGTCGCATGGGGACTGGACGCCAACCTCAACCTCATCGCACTACCTACCGGTAACACCACCACTAAACACTCCTAACCATCTTCAACAAACTGAAACAACATAAGGACTTACCTCTGCCATTATCCCCAACCGCATAACAAATATTAAAGACATCTCGTCGATATCACCACATTAACCCGCCATGACCATTGTGACATTATGGAATTGCTGCATGTTACATACCAAGGCAACCAGGCATAGAAGTGGAGAATACCTATAATGTTCCTTCATTCACCTACGATTGCAAACGCTATCAAGACGCCAACGAGTTACAACCTGCTCAACCTGCCCGACACCATTCTGTTTGGCAACGGTAACCAAATCATCCATATCTACGATGCGGCAGGCAACCGCTTGCGGACATCCTACTACACAACCCATATCACTATGTCACACCTCCCGCAAGGTGGCTACCCTATATATATATGCTGACGGCCAAGTTGTTCAACAAGTTATCATCAAGTAGTAGCTCTTTGAAAAAACTATGAGCCAGTTAAAATAGAAATTACATGCCCCGTTTTTGATAGGTGCAGACCTATAGCAATAATTGCTGCTAATGGGAACTTAAACGACATTTGCAAAACTCGCCGAAATATAGTATCTTTGCCCGCCAATTGTGTGGATACCGGTATCAACGCCACATTAGTCACCTACGCAATCGAAGTAAACTACGGTAACAACTAAAACAGATATATGAAGAAGTTTAAGGAATACAAGCAGTTGAATCTGCCGGAAATGAGCCGTGAGGTGCTGGCAGACTGGGAAA
>CAVEZM010000010.1:0-57741 GCA_963620225.1 Acidaminococcaceae bacterium
GGTGTCTATCCTTTCGGGCAGATACATTTCAACTGGGCAGACGCAGGCGCAGCAGCAACAGGCAGAGGCAGCACAACTGCAAGCCGCCCAAGCGGCACAGCAGTCCGCCAGACAAACCGCACCGGCGCAACCGGTATAATAGCCTCACAGCCTGATACCATGCCGACCGCATATACCATAGATGAGTTGCACGCCCTTTGGGACAAAGCCAACGAGAGCGACCGAAGCAAGCCCCGCAAGCATTCCGTTCAGAGCGAACACCGCTTGCAGGTGGCTTGCCTCAAATGGTTGCACTTACAGTACCCGAATGTATTGTGCTATGCCATACCTAACGGTGGGCAACGAAATAAGGTAGTAGCGGGGCGGCTGAAAGACGAGGGTGTCACGGCAGGCATACCCGACCTGCATATCCCCATTCCAAATGGCAAGTTTGCGAGCCTCTATATCGAAATGAAAAACGGCAAAGCGGGTGTGGTGTCCGACAAGCAGAAAGAGATGATGGAACGGCTAAAACAGTACGGGAATAAAGTCGTAGTGTGCAGAAATATCGACGATTTCCGTAATGAGATAGATGATTATCTAAAAAGTTAATACCTATTCTTTAACCTCTTCTATACGCACAGTTCCATTCTTCCCAAGGAACGAAATGTTGTAATCGCCATTAAAATCCGTAATGTTCCCTTCTTTTACATCAAATATACACATTACGACACCGTCCCGAAAAATTATATTCTTTTCATTCGGATAAAGAGCGATACAAACCAAACACCTGGCTCTGCCGCAGGCAGTAACTACACCTCATTGTAGAACGCATAGTCCAGCACTTGTCGGTTTGCTTTGTCCACCTTTGCCCAATCGAACGAGATATACTTTTTCTCCGCGAGTGTCGAGTCGGCATGCCCGAGTGCTTTGCTGATAGTGCTGTCCGATATATCTATTTTGCTCGCATAGGTCGCCCAAGTGTACCGTGCCCAATAGAAAGTAATGTCGGGGCATCCAATCATCGCCCCTAATTTCTTGAGCCGATGTTTCATAAAGTGATAGCAACTCTCAAAGGATAGGTATTTCTCTGCGAGGTTAATCAGGTGCTGCGTTCCTTTGTGTTGGCTGATAAGATATTTTGCTTCGGGCTGCAATCGGATATGAATAGGTTGCGGCTCGTGGAACTTAATCTTTTGCCGCACGAAACTAATTTGCTCATCTTCGGCAGGCAGGTTGTACAGGTCAATGGGGTTGATACCGCACAGCATAAACGATAGCAGAAAGAAATCCCGTGCCAACTCCAGTCCGTTGCCTTGCTCGTGTGATAGGTCAAGCGAGAGTAGGGCGTGCATTTTATCTTCGCTCAGATAGACTTTTTCTTTGTGGCTCTGCTTAATCTTGAATTTGCGGAACGGATAGAGTTTCATCTCCACCCAATCGTTGTTGATAGCGTAGTTATATACCGTCCGCATATTGCGGAACACAATGCCCCGGGTGGATACGCTTATGTTGTTGTTTTCCATCCATCGGTCGAACTCGGTAAGGAATTGGTAGTTTATATCCTCGAAGCGCAGTTTGTCTGTTCCGCGGAAGCGTGTAATCATCTTCATGGCGTAGTCGAACCCCTGCTTTGTTCTGTCTGTGCGGCATTGATTGCGGTAGTCAAGCATGCAGGGCGTAAACACCCGCTCCACTTTTTTTTCTTCGGCTTTGATGTCCGTGCCAGTAACATACTTTCGTATGTCGGCAGCACTCATTGCAGAGAGCATGCCGCTTCGCTCCAAGTCTACTATGGCACTAACGTAGCGGAAATATAAGGCGTACAGGTTCTGGTTTATTTGCTTTGCATGCGGATAGACGTTTGCAATGGTATGCTCCGGCTCTCCTATGAAAGCGTCCTCCCGGATAAAGACGCCCGTATTGACAGAGGTGTTAGACCGTTGCGCACTTATGCGCAGTTTGATTGGGTACAGACCTTGTTTGTCTGCGGTTCTCTTGTCGAGAACGATAGTTACTTTTGCCATAATACTAATAGTTTATTGTTACACTCTTTTTGCACTCCGTTTTTTCTACCGCCAAAGGTGGCAAATGGATAGTAATAAGGTAGTAAGTTGTATTTCAGCCTATTAGCGTGAGGCAGAGTTTTTGGGAAGTAACTTGTATATATACAAAAAAAACAACAAGTTGCGATTTGTAACTTATTGAGTTTCTTGTACTTAACTTTTGTGGGCGTTTACGGATTCGAACCGCAGACCCTCTGCTTGTAAGGCAGATGCTCTAAACCAGCTGAGCTAAACGCCCTCTTTCTACGTAGGAAAATGCTCTGTCGAACTTCGCAACTACCACTGTAGTCTCTTTATAAGTCCGACTCGTATTTCCTTCTCAAAAGCGGGTGCAAAGGTACTGTATAATTTCGAACCATGCAAATATTCTGTGAAAAAAAAGTGCTTTTTTGCTATTTTTTTCTCTTTTGAGGTGTCCATGACCAGAATCTGGTATCCTGGAGGCGTGGGACTGCTACTAAATAGAGTATGAGAGTACAGATGAGTGCGATGCAAATGCCTGCGAAGATATCAAGTGCGAAGTGTTGTGACAGATAGATGCGGGAGTATGCTCCGAGTGTAGCAAGTAGGAAACAGAGGAAGGAGTAGATGTATTTACCGGGGACATTGGCATCCATAATGATAAGACTAAGAGTGAAGAACAGGAGAAAGAATGTTGTGGTGTGACCGGATGGGAACGAAAGCCAATGGTGCATGTTCACGCCCTCCGTGAGGGGCAAGGATACACTGGGCATATTCTCGGCGAACCAAGTCAGCGGGCGGGGAGCACGCAAGATATGCTTGATGGGTTGCACGACCACGGTGGTCAGCAGCATATCTGCTGCCAGGAACACCGACCACCCGGCGCGGTAAAAGAGTAGCAACACCATCACAACATAGGGCAGCCAATTAACCAAGTCAGAATAGAGCGGCAACATGGCATCCAAGAACGGCGTATGGTGGTCGCATAATATAAGGTGTAACGCTCCTTTCGGAACAAAACACAATGCGATGCCAAGTAGGCATAGTAGTATAAGAGAGCAAGATAGGAAAGGTTTAGTGTTGTCGACCAAGGAGGTCAAAGACTTGTTCTTGGCGGATGATGTAGAGTTGTCCATTGATGAATACTTTGTGTGTTCTATTAGAAGGAGAGGTTATCGTAGTTATGTCGTCAGTATTAGGAGGAACGGTTGTGATGATCGTGTTGGATGTTCGTAGCCCTTGCGGAGTGATATTGTAGTAGATAGTCTGTCCTGCAGGTTCGGAGTGTTTCACTTGGTACGATGTCTCGGTAAGGGTCATGGGAAAACCGTACAGGGACGTGTTGGTGACAGTATAATCTCCGGCATAGAGATACGCCTGTTGGAAGGATATACGATGATACCCTGTCTTTTTGCTACCTATCTCTTTTTGTATGACAGAGACACGTTCTGTGCCTGCAGGTATAGGGAACGTGTAATAGGTCTCGTTGGCAGTGAGTGTTTGTGTGTACAGCACAGAGTCGTTATCCCCACGGATCACTATGTCTGCGGAATTGTCCCCTCTGTATATGCAGCACCTGATAGTAAGGTAGGTATTGGCGGGTGCCTTACCGAAGTTTGAGAAACGTATCTGTCTTTTGTTTGTTGTTGTGGAAAGACTCACAGCGCATGATCCGTCCATGAGGGTGTAGGGTGCTTTGGATCCGTCTTCCAACAGCCACTGTGCACGTCCATAGGTACTTTCGATATGAGTGCGGTTGAAGTGGGGTAGCGCAACGAGGGTGTCATTTGTCCCAGATTCTACTATCGTGAAGACGTCAAGGCAATAGGAGGAGCGTTTCTGGTCTTTCCAAGATGCTGTGAAGTGGTCTTGATAGACATCCGTTGCAGGATATGCCACAGGATTGATGGTGTCATAAGGCACTATGTAGGAAGAGGATGTAGTACGAACGAGTGTTGTAGGGTTGAAAGCTTCGCCTTGACGGTCTCCCCATATCATTTCCACCAGATCTGGATATTCTATAAAAGGGTTGCGGTTATGTTGGATGGTAGATATAGCGTCTAACCGGTCTATCTCTTTCTGACTAACGGGGTCAGCCCGATGCCACTGTAGGAGAACGTTTGTCAAGTAGGGTGTGAGCGTCAGATATGACTTGGTGTCGATATATGCTTTGTAGTTAGTTGCCCAATCCAAGTGTTGGTAGGCGGTTGCGACATAGAAGTATGTCCGAGCAAAGTCCCCCTTGTACTCATCGCAGACAGTAAAAGCATATCCCCCCCACGTAGTATCTTTGCCCATAAAGAACATACCATTGTTAAATTTGGCGGTGTCGGCAAGGATACCTGGAGGATAGTTCGACTTGTTGTTATTGGCCACTTGGTCAGCAGGGTTGAGCAGGTACAGATCTGTATAGGCTTCGTTTTCTGAACCTCCCCACCATGATTTAGGAAGGCAGTGCTCTATGTTGAGTCCGGCGGCACTCTCACCAGGCTTAGGGAAGTAGTGCATAGTAGATGAGTACATATCCCAGACACAGCCGTTAGAGAGTCTGTCGGTCTGTATAAACCCATACCAAGTGCCTAACGAGCGGATGTCTCCTTTGTGCCAGAGAGTATCGCCTTTATGGAATATGTACGAGCCATCGGGAGCGATAGAGTCTATACTTGCCACACTGTCTTTGTATTGGTATGAGTTAGTGCCGTACGTATAACGATAGCCTCCATGTATGTTCTGGTGGAGAGCATCTTTTAGTGCAGCATTGCTCAATCCAATAGCAGCATCATAGTACCCCTGTGGGATGTTCTCAGCGTGCATAGTAGAGAATGCACTGAGAAGAATAATAAATATGGATAAGTGTTTGGTCACCGGCGTGAGAGAAGTAGAACGAAGTTATAAAGTATATACCATAGTACGCATACACATCCGGCAAAAGCTGCCATTTCCGGGTATTCGTATTGCACAGCGCGGACAGCACAGAAGACGATGATCACTATGCAACCTACAAGGAAGAGATAGGTGCGCCAGTTGTCATGCCATGTCAGGTTGTGGAATTTGAGTCCAAAGAAAGGTATCTCGCTGATGAGCAGATAGCAACTAATGAGGCTCATCCCGAGCAGTACCCAAGGCATATAGTCCGCCATCTCCACGATAGGGGTAGAGGTGACAGATGCCCAGAATATCGCATTTGGGGGAGTGGCTAATCCGATGAAAGAGGTGGTCTGCCGTTTGTCCAAGTTGAACTTAGCCAGACGTATAGCAGAGAACGCAGCCATAAGCAGAGCGACTAAGCACCACCAGCCGATAAATGGCTGCAGGTAGCAACAGAGCATCATCGATGGTGCCAACCCGAACGTGATATCGTCTGCCAACGAGTCAAGTTCCACACCGATAGGCGATGGCACCTTGAGCAGTCGGGCCGAACTGCCATCGCAGAAGTCAAACAGTGCTCCTGCAAGGATAAGCAGGAGTGCATAGATGAACTCATGTTGTGTAGCCATAAAGACTGCTGCTGCTCCACATAGCAGATTGCAGCAGGTGAGTGTGTCGGGAATGATACGTTTGACAGTCATAGTCTGTTATGATACGTTACGAATTATTTCTTGCCGTAAGAGGCAACTACTTTGTTGTGGGCAAGGAAAGTGACTGCCACAGTGGCTAAGCAGCAGCCGATGACCATCCAGAAGAAGTTCTGGTAGCCGATTGCCTCCTGGATATAGCCTGCGAACATGCCCGGTATCATCATGCTGCCTGCCATGAATGCCGTGCAGATTGCGTAGTGGGCTGTTTTGAACTCGCCTTCCGAGAAATACATCATATAGAGCATGTAGGCGGTAAATCCGAAGCCGTATCCGAACTGTTCGATAGCAATGGCCGTTGAGATGAGTATCAGGTTCTCAGGTTGGCACATGCTCAGATAGACGAAACTGAAACAGGGTAGCGTCATACCTGCTGCCATCCACCACATGGATTTCTTCAGCCCCACGCGCGAAGCGAATATGCCGCCCAATATACCGCCCACCGTCAGGAACAGGATACCGATAGTACCGTAGGCGATACCTACGGTTTCCGTGTTCAGTCCCAAACCGCCTTGTTCGACGGAGGCTACAAGGAACGGGTTAATCATCTTGATGAGGAAGGCTTCCGGCAGGCGGTACACCAACATGAATATCATAGCAAGCCAGATGCCGGGTTTCTTGAAGTAGGTTGCAAATGTCCGTCCGAATTCCCGCAAGATCTCAAGACTGCGGTTCGCCGTACTTTCGTTCAAGTGCGATTGGTCCGCCGTAGGTCGTGGTATGAAGAACAGGTGCCATACGGTAATCAAACCGAACAGGATGGCCGTTATGAGCAGCGTCATCTGCCATGCAAGCGGAATATTGCCCGTGTGCGTTTCCAGCAGCCCTGCAATCGTCAGCAACACCCCCTGTCCGAAGAGCGAAGAGATACGGTAGAAGGTGGAGCGTATGCCCACAAATAATGACTGGTCGCCCTGTGAAAGCGCCAACATATAGAAGCCGTCGGCGGCTACATCGTGCGTGGCTGATGCGAAGGCTGTTATCCAGAAGATGACAAGCAAAACCGCAAACAGTGAGATGGGCGTCTGTTGACTGGCTATCATTTCGGCAGTGGGGTAAGGTATGCTCAAGGTTAGTCCGACGAACGCCGCAGTCATCAGTATCTGCATAGCGAGTATCCACCACCGTTTGGTCTTGATAATATCCACAAACGGGCTCCAGAACGGCTTTATCAGCCAGGGCAAGTACAACAGGGATGTGTACAACGCCATTTGCCCGTTGGGTACTCCCAGACGGGTAAACATCATAACGGAGACATTGTTTACTATGAAATAGGGTACGCCTTCGGCAAAGTACAGGGTCGGAATCCAGAACCAAGGATTTGTGTAGGTGCGTGTTTTGTCCTTGCGCGCTGCCGGCTGTTTCTCTAACTGTATCATATTGTTTCTATCGTGTGAGTTGGTAACCTAAAATGTTGTAAATATGTCCGTCTTTGAAGATGAGCAACTGCCCGTTTATCAAGCGTTTGCAGGCAGTATCTCCGGCTTGCGGCACAGGCAGGCTGTTGATGCCTGTTTCCTGCGAATCATAGAGCAGGTAGATACCGTCAAAGGGGATACGATATTCCTTTTTCTCGGCTTTTGTGTTGAAAGCAAATGTGATGAAGTCCAATGTTACGGGGTAAATAACAAGGTCGTTCTCTACACCGAAAGTCGTATCAAAATCAATGTGGAGCGTATTCTCCTCGTTGGGTGTGAGGTCGGGGAATGCTACCAGGCGGTTTTGACTTTCGTGGTTGGCGCGTACGCCGATGGTAACGCGCTCTATCAAATCTCCCTGCGGCGTAAATCGCAGTTCCATCGCCCGTGGGGTGGCGTAGAGCAGGGTGTCCGCCGTCAGTTTGATGTTGGGTTGTCGTCCCGCCGTATAATTGAGGTACATCTCGGCTTTGCCCTCGCTGTTTGTCTGGAAGCCCGCCTGCCATGCCGAAGCCGATGCTTTCAGCGTCCAGCGTTGGTCAACGGCAATCAGGTCTTCCCATTTCAATGGGTTGGTCGCCGGTATTTCGACGCGGACGATTAACTGCAAGGTATCTGCTCCCAAGATACCGCGTACGAGGGTGCGGCCGTTGCCCAACCCCGTGAGGATGCCCTCTTCGGATACCGTGCAAATAGCAGGGTCGTCCACTTCCCATTTGAACGCCGCCGGCAAGACTTGGAAAGTTTTCTCGTCCACGCTGCCGTTTACCTCGATGGCATACTGCGTCGTGTTGGAAACAAGCACGCTGTCCAACCGCAAGGCGATAGCGGCGTCGTCCGCAAGGTCAATGCGGATAGGCAGTTCGGCGTTTTCGTACTTGGCGGTCAGTGTACCACTGCCGAGGCATACAAATTTCCCTTCTTCAGTAATGTAGCCCGTCTTGTCATCGCAGTGCAGTTCGACGCCTGCCAAGTCTTTGTCGATGAGCATTCCGTATTGGTTGTAACCTAAGAACGAGGGACGATACATGGCGTACTTGGGCAGGCGCAGGAAAGTAGCCGTGCTGCGCATTTCCGATACGATGCTATCATCCGGAGCGGTCGAAAATACGAAGATGCTATTGCTTACGGCACGCGGATTTGCCTCCGTTGTAGGATTGAGGATACTGCCCCGCAGGTTGAATTGCGCACTGCCGCCGCCGTCTGCGCCTCCCGCGTCCGTTGCACC
This sequence comes from Acidaminococcaceae bacterium, assembly GCA_963620225.1. Lineage (GTDB taxonomy): Bacteria > Bacteroidota > Bacteroidia > Bacteroidales > Paludibacteraceae > Colicola. The sequence goes on from CAVEZM010000010.1 coordinate 8,228, forward strand.
GAAGTGCCGGAAGATGGAGCACATCTCATGGGTGTACATGCCGGGCTTCTCCATGACCATCAGCCAGAGTTTGTCGTGTGTTGCATTGCAAGCAAAACCGGTGCGCGGATAGTTCTGGTTGTTATACACCTCGTTCCAGTTGCGGGATGTGAGGCGACCTCCTTTCATGACGAGGCAGTTCCCCGCCGTAAGTTGTTCGATGGCGGGCGTTTCCCCCGTCAAGGAATTGTAGATTCCGATATGAAGCGTCAAGGCATCCCCCTCCTTCAAGTTCTGCAGGAACGCCAGCCCCGTTCCGCGACCGCGCAATACTGCGTAGCCGTCTGCAATGCGAGTGCCACCCTCCGTGTTGGTACTTACAACGGTTGCCGAAAGGTCTTTGTTTATAGCCCATTCGTCCTGCAGGCGTACCACGACCTCCAACATATCTGTTTCTTTGCCCAATCGCTTGTCGATCTCAGATTGGGTGAGCGTGGCTTTTGTGCCCAAGTCAGAATTGAACAACACCAACTCATCGTCGGCGGGATTGTTGCGGTTGCGATTGCTCTCGCTGATGGGGTAGGTCTCCTCGCCAATCCGTACAAAGGCGTTCCACGAGTACTGGTCTACAAAAGCGTGTTTGGCGGCATCCATCATCAGAAAACCGACGGCTTGGCGGGGATCGTCGTACGCCACTTCCCAGCCCGTGATACTGGCTCCCACCTTACCATTTCTGACTTGCCCGGTTGCTCCCACGCCTAACAGATTGTTCTTCCCGCCTTCATCGGTGCTGCCTACAAACCAGAAGTTGCAATTCACCGACCCGACGGAACGGTGCCCCGCAGAGTCCAGACGGGCATGCGTGACGGTCATCAGTTCCGTGTTGCCCATCGTTGTGCTGTGGCACTCCTCAATCCGGTTGTACGGATTGTTCAAGTCCACCTCATAGATATAGCAATGGCGCGTATTGGTCGAACTCGTAATGTTGAAACGCGTATAGACCACGCCGGGTGCGACTTGGTAACTTTCTAAGGTGTCGATACCGTATTGGAGAATGGCGGTACTGTCCATGTTGGTCTGGATGTTGACGGTTCCGTGCTGCGCGTAAAGAGGTGCGCTCAAAAGCAGGAGCAGGAAGGGATAAAGTTTTTGTTTCATGGGATATTAAATTAAGTTTCTTGCATGCGGTTGTCTTGGCTAAATCCGAGCCTTGTGCGGGTTGAGTTTGAGTTATGTGTTGGGCAAATCCGGGCAGGTACCCGAATAAAGCCCACAAAGGTACTGCTTTTTTCGGATATGCGCAAAGCGAAAGTTTTTTTGGCTCCGACGCGGGGGATTGAGGGGTGGTGGTTGCAGGGTGGGTAGGTGAGCCGCAGGCGGGGCGCCCGGGTCCCCAGTGTTTCCGGTAGGGGAGCCGCAGGCGGGGCGCCCGCGTCCCCAGTGTTTTCGATAGGGGAGCCGCAGGCGGGGCGCCCGCGTCCCCAGTGTTTTCGGTAGGGGAGCCGCAGGCGGGGCGATAAGGAGTTCTACTCAGCCTACCGGGCTTCGTATCGCTACGGCACTCAGTGTGCTACGCACACCTTCCTTACGCTTCACGTCCCCGGTGTATTTTAAGTTGATAGTTGATAGTTGAAAGTATTTAGGGGGGAGTTGAGAGTGGAGAGGGGAAAGTTGTCGGTTCCGGAGAAAAACAGTACCTTTGTTGCGGAATGGTGTGGCAAATCCGCAACATAACGAAAGGAGATAAAGACAGATACGAAATCATACCCTAACAATACATCCATGAGAATCGAACACATCGCACTCTATTGCAAAGACCTCGAAGGCATGAAGGCGTTCTTCGTCAAATACTTTCAGGCACTACCCAATGGCCTGTACCACAATCCACGCACAAACCTGCAGACCTACATCCTCTCATTCCCCGACGGACAGGAACGATTGGAACTGATGACCCGACCCGAAGTAAGCGGCAACAACGATGATCTGTACCACACGGGCTATATCCATCTGTCGTTTGCCGCAGGAAGCCGAAAGGCTGTCGAGGAACTGACCGCACTGTTGAACAACGACGGATACGAGGTTGTGAGCGGTCCGCGCGTAACCGGCGACGGGTATTACGAGAGTTGCGTGAGAGGCTACGAGGGTATCTTGATAGAGATTACGGTGTAGTTTGATGGTTGAGAGTTTAGTGTTGAGGGGATGTTTATAAGTAGCGCGTTTAGTTGGCAATCATTGATTATATCCAAATATACCCAAATATATGCCAAAGGGGCTGTCTAACAACTATAGACAGCCCCTTTGGCATATTGCTTTGAGTTCTTGAATTATTGGAAGCGTGCTCTGTTGTCTGTTACGTCTGCTTTATCTTCTATCAGGCTGATGGCCTGGTACGGCAGGCTATAGGCAGTACGCATGTTGAGTTGTTGTATCTCTTGTTCGGTGTTCAGTTGTCCGTTCGCTACTTGTTTTTCTCCTGTCAGGATGAGGTAAACTCCCATATTGCCTTTGATGGGTTGTGATACTGTGTTTGCTTCCATAGCGAGTGCAGTCCCTATGACTGCAGGCTCTATGCCAGCCGATCCGAAGCGATATGTACTTAGGGATACGTTCTCAGCTGTCTTGATATCCGTGTCAAGGAGTGTTGCTGCTTCGTCCAGGGTCTTTATGTCTTTGAGTTGGTTGATGATATACTCGGCTTTCTTGTTGTTTGTTGCTTCGAGAGTGAGTTCTGCGCGTACGTCATCGATGGTGCGGTATTCGCTGTCATGTACCTCGGTGAGGACTGCTACGACAAACTTGTCATTACATTCGAACACGTCGCTTACCTGTCCCTCTTTCGCTTCGAAAGCCCAGCGTACTATAGCACGGCTGTTCTTGAGGTCTGCTACTTTTTCTGTGTTGGCGTTGAGGGCATAGGCCGGTGTGATTACGAGTCCTTGTTCGGCTGCAGCGTTTGTGAACTTCTCCTCCGTATTGTTAGCAACGACAAACTGTTTTGCCTGGTTATAAAGTTTGCTGTATGTTTTGCTGCTAGCCCCTACGGTACGTGACAGGATAGCCAGTTTGACTTTGGGTGTAGGGGTACTCTTGTCAACAATCCGGAAGGTCTGTTCTCCCATGCCAGAGGATAGGGTGAATGTAGAACCTTTTTTCCCATTGAAAGCGGAGTCTGCTATGTTTTTCTGTATCTCATCGGCTCTGAACCATCCGAGATCCACGTCTTCTGCACCTTCAGCGGTAGCGATGAGTTGTAGTTGCACAGAGTCAGACTTGTTGTATCCACAGTCAATGATGCGCGCCATAGCGTATGTGTTGTTTGAGAAGGTGAGTTCTGTGCAGTCGTTTTTCTTTGCGTTTTTCCCAAAAGCAAAGTCTTTGTATTCTGCGGGTATTGTCTCGACAGAGTAGTCGCGTCCGTCGTACAGTATGTCGGAGTTACCGTTCACGATGAGGCTGACATCCGGGTTGGTTTTGAAATCGTTCTCGAGGCTATGCATCATGTTCTCTACCTCAGCGAAATCTTCTTCAGAGGGTAGGATAGCGAAAGACACATATTCGATAGAACGGTTAGGTGTCTGTTTGTACAGTGGTTTATGTTCGTTGTATAGTTTCTTGATATCTCCGTTGGTTACTTTCACCAATGTGTCTGGCAGGGCGAAGTATGGTTGCTGTACGTACTGTACGTCCACAGTCGTTTGACGTGCATTGAAAGCATATTTGGCGTCGATGTTGTTAGCCGTTATGAGTTTGGACAGCAGGTCGGTATATTTCTCTTGTGCATAGGTGAGCCGCACGGCGTTCTCCCAATACATCCAATACGATTTGGCTTGTTTGAGGTTGGCTGCTTGCTCTGCATTATCTACTTCCTGGTTGATTGAGTTGAGGAAGTTGATAAGTGCATTGCGGTTGAAGTTTCCTGTCTGGTCATAGAATGCCCGGCGTTGGCGTATCAGTTGGTGAGGGTTTTCTCCGATGCACAGGTTGCTGAGTTCATCTGCAGTGACGTCCATTCCTATTTTCTCCGTCTGTTGGCGTAGTGTATAGTCCATGAGCATCATTTGCCACACCTGGTTGCGTATCTGTGCACTCATCTCCTCATCGATATCGTTGCGTCCGCTTTCGATTTTGTACACTTCTGTGAGTTGTTCTTGTGCTGCTATGTAATCGTTGTAGTGTACGTTGTGTCCTGCAATCTCTCCGATATTTTCCCTGCTACGGTTGACGAAACTACTTCCTGAGTTAATGAAGTCTCCCATGATGAATGCCAACATAGCGATTCCTACGATGACGAGAAGGAGTGCGCCATGGTTTCTGATTTTTTGTAATGCTGCCATAAGTTATGTTTGTTATATTGTTTCTGTTGTGCTATGGATGATTATTCCAAAAAGCGCGCAAAGTTACTACTATTTTTTTGTCCGTACAAATGTTATGTGTTTTTTGTGCCGAAAGACCGCACTGCAGGCTTTGCGTGTACTCCGCAGGTGCCGGGTGTCCCCAATAATGCAAGAGGCTGCCCGTGGGGCAGCCTCTTTAGTTGCTATGGTGGCTACACAGAATAGGGGGTGTTAGTTTTTCTTTACGAAGTAAGCACCCATGACTTCGATTTTGCCTTGGTAGGAGCCACGGAAGCCTCGGATGGTGATGTTGTCTCCTGCAGCGAGTCCGAGTGAAGCATAGGACTTATCGTTTTTGGTGCTCCCCACAGCGATAAAGGATTTGGTGAGTCCGTGAACATAGACTGTTCCCGTCGCATCTGTCAGGTCGAAGTTCCCATAGGTGGTGTTGATGGATCCTCCAATTGTTCCCGTCAGTTCGTAATAATCGGTAGTGGACTCCGGAGCCGCAATAAACTCAGCAACGGTTGCCACCTTTGCTTCCGGCTCTACTTGCTCCACATCGGGGTCAATACCAATCTTTGTCTCCCCGACCTCTGCATACGAAGGCGCCTTGATACCGGCAACACTGAAATATTTTTCCAACGAGCCGTAGATAAGCACCTCTTTGCCCAACATATCTACATTCTCCGGCAAGTTAAGAGCATTGCGAATGGGTCCGGAAGGAAGAGCAACCGGTACACACTTGGTATAATCCGCCTCAGTAGCCGAAGCAGCGATGATGATGTTTGTTCCAAAGGTAGTGGTGTCGGTGCTTGGTGTGAAAGGAGCGGCGAACTCTGCATCTTTGATAGCCTTACTTGGTATTTGACCTACTATATAGGCTTTCACCCAACATTCGCCGGTCTTGGTGTTGTTGAGTGTGATGACATCCGTAGCGGTATAGGGGTTGGTGCGTGTGCCGTCTCCGGTGAGTTCAGCAGGGTCAACAGTGCTGCCGCTGATGAGTGGATTGGTACTCTTCCATATATAGGCAGCCCCATCGCCGACGGTCTCGTAGGTGTTTTTGTAGTTAGTGATCTTACCATACAAGACAACGAAGTCGCCCACGGCTACCTGGTCAACGTTAGTGAGTTTTGTGCCATTCGGACCATAGACTTGGTAAGCGAGGAAGTCGTCGGTAGAGTTAGCCCCTTTAACATCTTCCATATAGAATAGAGCATTGCCATGTTCTGTGACGCCTTCTGTATGTTTGCTATGTATTTTCTTGACCCATCCCATAATATAGTATGGGACGTTGGATGTGGCACCGCTCTCGAGGTTGCTGGCTATGTCGCGTGCTTGAGCGACTGTGAGTACTGCGGCAGGGATATTCCATCCGATGGTATCAGGAGCAACCGAGGTAGTATCGGAAGTTGGGACGGAGTCGGTCTTCTCGTCGCCGCCAGGTCCGACGACAGGAGGGTTCTGGAAACATGCCGCAAAGGTTGTGGCAATGAGTAGCAGCATTGCTGCGATAAAATGGTTGTGTTTCATTTGTTTTGTCATTTATAATGTGATGAGTTGTATTCAGGATATAATGATTGCTTGTGTGTTGTTTCGATTTGTCGAAACGGTTTGCAAAGGTACTAAAAGTTTTTCGTACAACAAAATATGAACATAAACTGTGCCGCTTTTGTTCTTGTGTTGTTACCGTGTGTAAAAATTATATTTTTTTCTTCTAACATTTTGCAGGTTTGTGAAAAAGTAGTACTTTTGCAGCCGTAAACATAAGTAGGAGGATACAACTATAGCAAATCCACAGAATGGTCCGCAACGTCGTGGCCGCCAAGAGAAAGAGTTGCCCAACCGCATTAACGATAAGATTCGTGGTGTTCGGGAAGTTCGCCTTGTAGGCGATAATGTAGAGCAAGGTATTTATTTATTTGAGCGTGCGTTGCGCATTGCTGATGAGCAGAATTTGGACCTTGTAGAGATTTCACCCAATGCTGTTCCGCCAGTATGTCGTATATTGGACTATCAGAAGTTTCTGTATCAGAAGAAGCGCAAGGAGAAGGAGGCGAAGGCTAATTCTGCCAAGGTTGTTATCAAGGAGATACGTTTTGGTCCCCAGACAGACGAGCACGACTATAACTTCAAGTTGAAGCATGCTCAGGAGTTTTTGAAGGACGGCAACAAAGTGAAGGCGTATGTGTTCTTCCGCGGTCGTAGTATATTGTTCAAGGAGCAAGGAGAGTTGTTGTTGGCTCGTTTTGCGAACGACTTGGAGGAGTATGGCAAGGTAGAGGCTGTGCCCAAGTTGGAGGGCAAGCGTATGATAGTGAATATTGCTCCGAAGAAATAGGGTATGGTCGTGGGCTACCGATGGCTGCCCGAGACCTTAAATATTAACAGTTAAATATAAAACAAAATGCCAAAGGTAAAGACTAATTCCGGTGCCAAAAAGAGGTTTACTCTTACCGGGACGGGTAAGGTTAAGCGCAAGCACGCTTACAAGAGTCACATTCTGACGAAGAAGACCAAGAAACAGAAACGCAACTTGACTCATGTTGCAATGGTGGATCCAACGAATATGCGTTCCGTACGCGAGATGTTGTTGCTCCGCTAAGTCATTAACCACCAAAAAAATGTAGTAAAGAACTATGCCAAGATCAGTAAATCACGTTGCTTCGCGCAACCGTCGCAAGAAGATCATGAGCCTCACGCGAGGCAATTTTGGTGGCCGTGCCAACGTTTGGACAGTTGCCAAGAACACCTGGGAGAAGGGTCTGTTGTATGCTTATCGTGATCGTAAGAACAAGAAGCGCACATTCCGTGCTTTGTGGATTCAGCGTATCAACGCTGCTGCCCGATTAGAGGGCTACAGTTACAGTCAACTGATGGGATCCTTGAAGAAGTCGGGTATTGAGATCAATCGTAAGGTCTTAGCGGACTTAGCGATGAATCAGCCTCAGGCTTTCAAGGCAATCGTTGAACAAGCAAAGAAGTCTATTTGATGATGACTCAAACAAATAAGGTGTGTCTCTGACGGAGTTGCACCTTATTTGTTTCTTACAGACGAGAGTGGTAGAAAAGTGTAAGGGGATTTGATGAAAAACATAACATATTTATTTATGAAGTACATTAAGTTTTGCATATTATTACTTGTATCCTTTTGTGCCAATATGTCAGAGGCGAGTGAGTTATCCGGTTTCCGCTATGAAGACGCTACTCATTTTCGGATTATCAACAAGGGTTGGTCTGCTACGAGTGCTTCGTACGGTCGTATGCCAGCATATATGCAAGACAGTTGCCGTGAGAACCAATGGTGGCTTTACCGGCACTCCTCTGGTATTGGTATCCGCTTTGCCACCAACAGCAGGCGTATAGCTGCGCAATACAACCTCATCAACAATTTTCACATGCAGCATATGGCTATGACAGGTATCAAGGGAACAGACCTCTACTACCTGAACGAGACGAGTGGCCGTTGGGAGTATGTGAATACTGCCCGTCCGCAGGAGAAGAATAACATCGCCGACTCGGTTCAGTCGAAGATGTATGTGGAGAATTTAGACGGTGCGATGCACGAGTATATGATTTACCTGCCGTTGTACGATGGCGTGAACTGGTTTCAGATAGGTGTAGATTCCGGTGCTGTGCTGACCCAGCCTCGTGTACAGAACCCTCGTAAGGGCAAGATAGTGTTTTACGGGACGAGTATTCTGCAGGGCGGTTGTGCCAGCAGGACGGGTATGGTATCGACCTCTATGATACAACGCGACTATGATTTGGAGTGTGTTAATTTAGCCACTTCGGGAGAGGGTAAGATGGATTTCCCTATAGCCCGTGTCATGGCGACGATAGAGGATGCCGTATGCTTTGTGATAGACCCTATACCTAACTGCACGGAGATGATGTGCGACACGTTGACTTATCGCTTTGTGAATATACTGCGTGACCTACGTCCGGGGGTGCCGATAATCATGGTGGAGGGTATTACTTATCCCTATGCGCGGCATAACAGTTTCTTTGGTGAGTACTTGCCCAAGAAGAATGCTGCTTTCCGTCGTAACTACGAGCGGCTGAAAGCGGAGAACCCCGAAGGGTTGTATTATGTACCGACGGATGGGTTAGTCGGTCCTGATATGGAAGGTACGGTTGATGGTATCCATTTGACAGACTACGGTTTTCGTGCGTATGCGGATATCTTGGAGATATACATCAAACAAGCGTTGGATGCAACGGGTATAGACTACCACTTGACACCAGCACATAACATTGTGCGTTAGCAAAGACAACTACTAATCATGTTTATATGAAAAAAATCTTTACTCTCTTACTGAGCATGATGGCTACAGTCGTCATCTATGCTCAAACGATCACCGTTTCGGGTACGGTGCTTGATGCCGACAATGGTGATCCACTTATTGGCGTGTCTATTTTGGAGTTAGGTACTACCAATGGTGTCGTGACTGACTTGGATGGTGATTTCAAAGTGACCGTACAGTCGGGTGCTAAGTTGCAGTTATCTTATGTGGGTTACACTACTCGTGAGATGTCTGTGAAGAAAGCGGGAGATATGGGTGCTATCCGTTTGCAAGCGGAGGCAGTAGGTTTAGAGGATGTCACCATCACGGGTCAGGTAGCACGTCAGCAGAAGACTCCTGTTGCAGTCAGTCAGGTGTCTGCGTTAGAGATAGAGGAGCGTCTTGGTGGTCAGGAGTTTCCTGAGGTGCTGAAGACGACGCCCGGTGTTCATGCCAACGGTCAAGGTGGTGGCTGGGGTGACAGTGAGATATGGATGCGTGGTTTCGACAACACGAACGTGGCTACGATGATTAACGGTGTGCCGATGAACGACATGGAGGGTGGAACGGTCTATTGGTCGAACTGGCAGGGACTGAGTGATGTGACCTCTACGATGCAGACTCAGCGTGGTATGGGTGCGAGCAAACTGTCTGCTCCTTCGGTAGGTGGTACTATCAATATCGTGACTAAGGGTATCGATGCCAAGCGTGGCGGGTCGATAGCCTACTCATTGGGCAATGACGGTGCCAACAAGATTGCTTTCTCAGTGTCCACAGGTCTTATGAAGAACGGCTGGGCTATCACTGTATTAGGTGCGAGGTCCTGGGGTAATGGCTACATACAAGGTACGGGTTATGAAGGGTACAGTTACTTTGCCAATATCAGTAAGCGTATCAACGAGAACCATCAGTTGAGTCTGACGGGTTTCGGTGCTCCACAGTGGCACTGGACGCGTCCTTCCGGTTCGAGTGGTGCATTGACGTTGGCACAATGGAATAATGTGAAGAAATACATGACCAATGGTATGGACTATCGTCGTTATAACCCAGCGTACGGCTATGGCAATAACGGCAAGCAGAAGGGTGCTAACTACAACTCGTACCACAAGCCGCAGATCAGTTTGAACCATGTATGGCAGATAGACTATAAGTCCTCGCTCTCTACCTCTCTCTACACCTCTATTGGTCGTGGCTATGGAAACACGGGTGAGGCGAGTCCGTATTCCACGTACGCCTATTCCGACCTAACCCGCGGGGCGTATAACGGTGTGTTGTGTACCACTTTCCGTCGTGAGGATGGTTCGTTCGACTACGGTAAGATAGAGGATATCAATGCTGCCAGTGAGACCGGTTCGCAATTGGTCATTGCCGAAAACCGCAACTACCATAACTGGTACGGATTGGTTAGCACGTATAACAACAAGTTCCTTGAAGAGCGTCTTGACTTGACGGCAGGTCTTGATGTACGTTACTATCAAGGTATTCACACGGCTGTCATCAGTGATCTGCTGAGTGGTGAGTACTTTATTGACGCTACGCGTGCCAACAGTGTATCGGCAAGCAACAACAGCAACCGCAATAATCCTGACTGGACGTATCAGAAGCAGACGGTAGGTGATGTCGTTTACCGTGACTACACGGGTCATGTGATGCAAGAGGGTGCTTTTGCTACATTGGAGTGGAATCAGGATAACCTCTCGGCTTTCGTCAATGGGTCGTTCTCTTACACCAGTTACTGGCGTGTGGATCGCTTTTACTATGACAAGGAGCATGAGCGTTCGGAGACTATCGGTTTTGCTGGTGGTACAGTCAAGGGCGGAGTGAATTACAACTTCAACTCGCACAACAATATGTTTGTCAATGCTGGTTTCATCAGTCGTGCTCCCAAGTTCAGCGGTGCTTTTATGACGTCGAATACGAGTCACGCTTTTAATCGCAATGCGGCCAATGAGAAGATTGCTTCTGTGGAGGTGGGTTACAGTTTCCACAACCAGTATGTGAATTTAGTATTGAACGGTTACTACACCCGTTGGATGGACAAGACGATGTCGCGTTCCACGACGTTAGACAACCAGTCCACCGGTTATATCAACATGACTGGTGTCAATGCGCAACACATGGGTATTGAGTTTGAGTTGAAAGCCCGTCCTACCAACTGGCTTGAGATAGAGGCTATGCTCTCGTTGGGTGATTGGCGTTGGAAGGGTAATGATATTGTCGGTTACTTGTATGATGAGCATGGTAATGCGGTTACTTCATCCGGTGCGACCACTACTCCCGGTAGTACCGAAGAAGGTATGGAGCATGCGTGGGCAAAGATAAACTTGGAGAATATCCACGTGGGAGGTCAAGCCCAGACTACGGCCAGTTTAGGTGTGTTGTTCAAGCCGTTCAAGGGTTTCCGTATCGGTGCCGACTATATCCTTTATGACCGCAACTACTCTTACTACTCTTTCTCGGGTTCTAACCTGAGTGTGGGTAAGACGGTGAATATCGTGGAGCCTTACCGTTGTCCTGTGGGTGGTGCGATGGATATGCGTGCAAGTTATTCGTTTGAGATAGGTCCGATGCGTGCTACGTTGTCTGCCAATGTGACGAACGTGTTGGATCAGCACTATATAGAGAAAGCGTGGAGTGCCAACACGGTGTCGCAGAGTATTGCCGAGAATACCATCGACAATATCTACTTCTTCTACAACAAAGGTCGTCAGTGGAACCTGCGTTTGAAAGTGGCGTTCTAATGAAATGTTTAATCCGTTAATAAGACAGTAATATGAAGACTACAAAATATATTATCCCTATTGTGGCATTGGTATGTGCATCGTGTACCAACTTCTTTGATGAGAAGCAGATAGGTAACTCCAACTACATTCCTTCGGATATTCGTACGGATATGGTATATGACTTGACGTCGGAAGATGTTATTCAGATTGGCAAGAAGGGTACTGCGTACGAGGCCAAGGCGTTGTCGTTGTGTACGGAAGCAGACTCTTCGGCTTATGAGGCATGGTTGGAGATAGGGACTCTGAAGGCTTTTACAGAGCGTGCCGATGCCGATATCTACGTACCTGCGTTTATGGCTGCCACGTTCCCTTATTTGGATGCGGGAACGCTATGTAAGGTACGTTATCCGTTTTATAAGGGCAAGAGCGACTATGTAGAGGCTTTCGTTCAAGCGACGGGTTATACGTTGACTGAGGATGACTACAAGACGGTATGGGGCGGTCGTGGTGCTGACTATCTGACTGTTACCTCTGAGCCGAAGATACCGGACTTTTTGCTTAGCAAGTTCGCCACGGCTACTGAAGGCAAGATTATCGTGCTGACCTATAAGACTCTGCAGTACGATCCGGACACCATCTATCCTCCTCTGCCCTATGTCTGTACGGTGAAGGAGTTGTTGGATGCTCAAGAGACGGTAGAGCATCAGGTGACGGGTTCGGTAGGTACTATCAAGTCGCCGATTTACGGGCGTTTCTATCTGGTGGACGGTGCGGACTCTATCTATGTGTATGGTTTGACGGATGAGGAGGGTAACAAGGTATGGAAAGACAAGGGTATCCAACAAGGCGACCAGATCACGCTGAAGGGTAAGTACAGCAACAGTGGTGACGAGCCTACTATCGAGGGTGCTGTGTATATCAGTCATACTGCCAAAGGTGCTATGCCTCGCCGCATTGTTGCCGGCACACGTCCGGTGGAGCAAGACACACTGTATAAGTCAGTGATCTATGAGTTGAGCGGTGGCGTATGGGGCATTTACAGCAATGAGTTGGTAGAAGAGGTGTATGTGATACCGCAGGCCACCTATGACAAGTTAGGCAGCACCAGTATCACCAACCCCGAGGTGGTAGTCGCCAAGTGTCTTCAGCAGGTTTATCCATATGCTGAGAAGGATGACGAGGTGATGGTTGTCTATCAAGGCAAGAGTGGCATAACGGCTGATGAGTTCACGTTTGATGGTACAGACTTTGTGATGAACACAGGCTATACGACAGAGGAGATGAACTTTGTGCGTTCGACGGCATGGAACGCCGATATATCGACCTACTACACTACTCCGTTTGTGAACAACGGTCAGGCGGATTTCCGTATCCAGCATGTGAATCTTGATGGTTTGAGTTACGTATGGCGTTATCAGGCCTCGTATGGTATGACGGCTTCGGCTTATGTCAGTGGTACGAACCATGCGGTAGAAGACTGGCTCATCAGTCCGAATATCCGTCTGAAGAAGAGTGTCCAACCATACCTCACTTTCGACCACGCCGTACGTTATGGTAACACCTCGTACAACAGAGACTGGCTGAAAGTGATGGTTACGAACAGTTATACGGGTGATGTCACTACTACCGAGTGGGAGCATCTGCAGTTCCCCGATTCTATTCCGGATGGTAGCAACTGGATGTTTCTGAATGCCGGAGCCTTTGATTTGAGCAAGTATAACAACGAGACTATCGTCATTGCCTTCCAGTACAACACCACTACGGGTGAGTTGACATCTGCTCCTACATGGGAGATACAAAATCTGATTGTGTATGAGAACTCGGAAGAGAAAGAATAGTAAGACAATACAGTTAACCCGATTATAAACAATTAAATCATCTATGGTTATGAAAAAGATTTTCATTATGAGTGTTGCTGCACTGATGGCAGCAATGAGTGTGAATGCAGAGGTCAAGAATATGACCTGTGCAGAGGCTAAAACAGCAGCGTTGTTGTTACCCAAGAACAACGAGCCAGGAACGGACTCTGTTGCCGTAACGGGGTATGTTACCAGCACCGACGAAAAGATTTCCAAAGGACAACAGACTTTCTGGATGGACGATGAGAAAGGTACTACGAAGACTTTTCAAGCATATTGGTGCAATATGCCAGAGGGAGAGACGACTCCTCTGCATGTAGGCGACAAGGTGGTCATCAAAGGTTTCTTGATAAAGTATAATTCTACGGCTGAGATGAAGAACGGTGATATCACTATTTTGGAGCGCATGGTTGTGAAGGTGGATACTGTAGAGGCTTCGGTATGTGAGGCTATAGCAGAGGCAGAGGCTCTGAAGTCCGGTGATTACAGTGCTGATGTCTTCAAGGTAGCAGGTGTGGTCAGTACCCTGACCAAGACCAATGATGAGTACAAGACCGCTCAGTTCAACCTCACTTGCGAGGATAATAAAAAAGAGTTGGTTGCCTATAATGTAACGATGGAGAAGGGCTACTGTGCAGTAGGTGACTCTGTTCTCGTTATCGGTAAACTCACAAACTTCAACAGCACTCTTGAGATTATTGGTAACGCAGAGGTTACGAAGAAAGGTACCGTCGTTATTGACACTATTGAGGCTACTGTAGCAGAAGCTCTTGCTGCTGCCAAGGCATTGGCTAATAATGCTGTTAGCAAGGATGTGTATCAGGTAACGGGTTATGTGGACAGTATCTCTTCTGCTTATTCGGAGCAGTATAAAAACATCTCGTTCTTTATGTGCGATGACCTTGCGTCTCCTGCTTACGAGTTCTTAGCCTATCGTGTGAAGGGTGGTGAGGATATCGAGGTAGGTGACAAGATTGTTGTCACGGGTAACTTGATGCACTACTACAAGGCTGCTAGCGGAGAGGGGAAGGAGGACACTCACAGTTATCAGATGAATGCAGGTGCTATGTATGAGATTATCACAGAGACTGCAACAGAGAACGTGGTTGTTGATGGTGCTGCTGCTGTCAAGATCATGCGCAATGGTCAACTCGTTATCATCTCGAATGGTGTTGAGTATAACGCTATGGGTGTAGCGTTGTAAAGACCGTCTGTGCTACAAAAAAGAGCGAGGTGAGAGCCTCGCTTTTTTTTTGTAGGAATAAAGACAACTCCCCCAACCCCCTCAAAGAGTGGAATGTACACAGTATAGTCCAATGGGTCTCACGACCCGAACAGGGACATCATAATGAAGAATTGGAATGAGGAGTATATTTAGTGGGTCAGATATTTCGGAGGGCTCGTTGTATGATTGTCTGCACGTTTGGTGAGTTGGGTACGAGTGGTAGTCTCAGGTTGTTGTGTATGATGCCTTGTTGTGTCAGTACCGTCTTGATGCCTGCGGGGTTTCCTTCGACGAAGAGCAGGTGTATGAGATGTGCGAAGTGTTGTTGTATGGTCATGCTGTGTTCGTGCACTATGCGTGCGAAGTCGTTCGGGAAGGCGTTGCTGGCGACGCTGATGAGTCCGTCGGCTCCAGCGTTCATGAGTTCGCATGCTATACCGTCGTCACCGCTAATGACCAGTAGTTGGTTGTGTGCGAGGTCTATGAGTTGTTTTATCTGTTCGATATTCCCGCTTGCTTCTTTGATACCGAGTACTTTGTCGGGTTGTTCGTGGTAGATACGCATGACTGTCTCGGGTAGCAGGTTGACTCCTGTCCGTCCGGGTACGTTGTAGAGTATGACAGGTATGGGGCATGCTTGGGCTATGGCGGAGAAGTGTTGGAAGAGTCCTTCTTGTGTGGGTTTGTTGTAGTATGGGCAGACGGACAGTATGGCAGCGAAATGTGCTTGCAGGGTGTCTGTTAGTTGTTGTATGCGTTGTATGACATTGTCGGTGTTGTTGCCTCCTATGCCGAGCACGAGTGGTTTCTGTCCGTGTGTGTAGTGGATGATATGTTGTATGAGTGTTAGTTGTTCGTCCGTTGTGAGTGTGGCTGCTTCGGCTGTTGTTCCGAGGATGACGAGATAGTCGACGTTGCTCTTGAGTTGCAGGTCGAGCAGTCTGTCGAGTGCGTTGTAGTCTATGTCTCCGTTGTCGGAGAAGGGGGTTATCAGGGCTGTACCTAATCCTGCGAGTGAAGTGGTCATAGGTTGATGGGTGTTTTATTTATGATTTTTTACATTGTGTATATTCGTTTGTGTCGGCTTAAGTTCGGCTCAAGTTCGGCTTATGTGCTGCTCTTTTTGAGGTGTGGGAGCCGTGGTGTGTGGGTTAATGATTTTTATCATTGGTTAGCATACAAATATATTTGATGCTTTGTTGGTAGAGGAAGTCGGGTGTAGGTTGTGGTGGTGTATCGATGGTGAGGTCGTATATCCCTTCCCTTGTGTGTCGTCCTACTTTGAAGTTGGCGTGAATATACATAGCCATGTAGTAGGAGAGTAGGTTGGGTTGTTGTGTGAGGTCGATGAGCAGGTCGTACTGTTGTGCGGTGATGGCTTGTATGACCTCACGTGATGGTCGTGAGAGTAGCCGGTTGGTATGTTTCTTGTCCGGCTGTGTGAAGGTATCTATCCGTGCGCGATAGATAGAGAGTTGTTTGACGATGTGTGATATGTCCTCGGCATCGTGTAGTACAGCGATGTATCGTATCTGTTCCATCTGAGGCATAATAACCTGTCGTTGCGGTTGTTTATGCAGTATGTAGTTGAATATGTTTTCTTTAATAGACATGTTTTTTTAGTTTAGAGATTATCGTTGAGCGTATAGAGAAGTCTTGTTAGTTTGTTAGTTGGGGTTATTGATCCGTTGCAGGAACTCTTCTTCTGAGATGATGGGTATGCCGAGTTCGGTTGCTTTTTTGCGTTTCTCTGGTCCCATGTTTTCTCCTGCGAGTATGAAGGTTGTCTTTTTGCTGACTGATCCTACGTTTTTTCCTCCATTGTTTTCAATCATAGCCTTGTATTCGTCCCGTGAGTGCAGGCTGAACACGCCTGATACGACAATGCTCATTCCCTGTAGGATGTCGGACTGTGGTTGTGCGTTGCTGGATGAGGATGCTTGCATCTGTACTCCTGCTTTTTGCAGTCTGTTGACTATCTCGAGATTATGTATATCGTTGAAGTATGCGATGATGTTATCGGCTATCTGTGGTCCCACATCTTCGATGGTTGTCAGTTGGTCGTGTGTAGCCCATTGCAGTTGGTCGATAGAGTGGTAGTGCTTGGCGATTTTCTTGGCTGTTGTCTCTCCGACCATTCTTATGCCGAGAGCGAACAGTACTCGTTCCCATGGCACTTGTTTGCTGGCGTTTATGCCTGCGAGTATGTTTTGTGCTGATTTCTTTCCCAGTCTATCTTGCCGTGCTATGTCTTGTTCGGTGAGATCATATATGTCAGCGATATTATGCAGCAGTTGTTGTGCGTATAGCAGGTCGATTGTTTCTTCTCCGAGTCCGTCTATGTTCATTGCTTTTCGTGCGACGAAGTGTTCTATTTTCCCTTTTATCTGCGGTGGGCAACCTTGTTCGTTCGGGCAACGCCATGCTGCTTCCCCCTCTATGCGTACCAATGGTGTTCCACAGGCGGGGCAGAGTCCTCCTGTTCCCTGCAGGAGTGGGTTGAGTGTTGCGTGTTGAGAGTTGGTCGCAGTTGAGAGTTGAGGGGTCTGGTCTGTCTGTTTTCCGACTATTTTGGGTATTATCTCTCCGCCTTTTTCCACCCATACCTTGTCTCCTTCGCGTATTCCGAGTTGTCGGATGAAGTCTTCGTTGTGCAGTGTGGCTCGTTGTACAATGGTTCCTGAGAGTTGCACGGGTTCAAGGTTTGCTACGGGTGTCACGACCCCTGTTCTTCCGACCTGATAGGTTATGCGGTGCAGGGTTGTGAGTTGTCGTTCTGCGGGGAACTTGTATGCGATAGCCCATCGTGGTGTCTTGGCGGTGTATCCGAGTTGTTGTTGTTGTGCGAGGTTGTTGACTTTGAGTACGATACCGTCCGTTGCTATGGGCAGGTTTTTGCGTTCTTGGTCCCAGTAGTTTATATACTGTATGACTTCATTGGGTGAGTGGCACACCCGTATAGCCTCGCTGATGTGGAATCCCCATTGTTTGGCTATTTGCAGTCTTTCGTAGTGTGTGTGTGCAGGCAGTTCTTCTCCGAGCATATAGTAGAGGTATGCGGTGAGTCCCCGTCTTGCCACTTCCCGTGGGTCTTGCAGTTTGAGTGTTCCAGCAGCGGCGTTGCGCGGGTTAGCGAAGAGTGGTTCTTCTTGTTGTTCGCGTTCTTTGTTGAGCCGTTCGAAGGCTTCCCAAGGCAGTAGCACTTCGCCCCGCAGTTCGAAGAAGTCGGGTATATCGGGTCTGTGTATCTGCCAAGGTATGGAAGGTATGGTCTTGATGTTGTTGAGGACGTCGTCTCCCTTCTGTCCATCGCCACGTGTGACGGCGTGTGTGAGCAGTCCATGTTCGTACCAAAGGGATATACTGAGTCCGTCGAACTTGAGTTCGCACACTATCTCCACGTCTTGTGGTAGTTTTCGTATCCAGTCTTCGACTTCTGCCGGCGAGTAGGTGTTGGCGAGCGAAAGCATGGGGTATCGGTGTGTGATCTGTTCGAATCCTTTTTTATTTATCAGGTCTGATCCGACGTGTTGTGTTGGTGACAGCGGGTCTGCCATCTCGGGGTGTTTGGCTTCGAGGTCTTGCAGCCGTCGCATCTTGTTGTCGAAGTCATAGTCGGACATGGTAGGTGCATTGAGGACATAGTACCTGTAGTTGTTTTCCTCTATTTCTTTTCGCAGAGACAGTATCTCGTCCTGCTCTGTTTGTGCTATTTGGTTGAATAGTTCCATACTTACCGTACGATAATTTTGGTTGGCAGGCATACACCTTGTCCGTATATGCTAACGATATATATGCCCGGTGTCAGGTTGTTTATCTGTTGTTCGGTGGAAGTGATATTGTCTTGTCCCACGAGTTGTCCGTCTATCCGGTAGATGATATAGTATCCTCCTTCGGCGTTGCGAATGCACGGTGTTTCTCCTTGGTAATATACTTCGTAACTATTGATTGACGGTTGGATATCGATGGGTGTTGTGCTGCTATCGAGTCTTAGTCCTACCAGTACGGGGTCATGGTCGCTGCATCGGAACATGGTCAGGTCGTTTGATTTGTCATAGGTATAGTTATCATGTTCGTCGGAGTTGATATGGTAAACTACCATTCCGGTGACTTGTGGGTATAATGTGGCGTTGCAAAGTGCATGGTCGAGGTATCCTGCTTGTCCGTGGAAGGTGTAAGTATAACTGCTGTCTGCATGGAATGCTCGGTGCAGGTCTATCATTCCTCCTTGTTTGAGTATGGTTATGGGGTCTTCTTTTGCGTATGCGTTGAGGTCTCCCATGATAAGTATATCGTTATCGCCGTATAATTTGATGTCTTGTTCGTAGTATGTCAGGACAGACTGTGCTTCTGTTTTTCGAGTTGCATTGAATGATCCTTGTCCATCCCCTTGGTCTGCGTTGGCACCTGTTCCATTTCCGCTCTTGGCTTTGAAGTGGTTGATAGAGAAGAGGAACCGTTCGCCTGTGGTGTTTTCGGTGAATGCTTGTACTTTCTTTCTATGTAATGGTTGGGTGGAGTTATTTCGCAGGCTGCCGTAGGGTGTCACTGTCTCGCTGCAATAGACATATCCGGCTTTGGTGTATGTACCACTGACGGATGTGTTGTCGCTGATGGCGTTGAAGTGTCGTCCTGTCTTTTTCGTGAGGTCTGCTGCTATCTCTGCCATGGCGCTTTGTCCTTGTTGCACTTCTACGAGTCCGTAAATGTCTGCGTTGATCTTGGCGAGTGCATTACTGATTTTGGTTCGTTGTTTCTGATGTTCTGCTTCGTCTTTTGGTCCCACCGATCCTCCGAGGTTCTCGGTGAGGTAGTATTCGCAGTTCATAGCACAGACGAGCAGAGTATGTTGTCCTTTTTTGTTGATAGCCGTCAGGTCGTATCCTTTTTCGAGTTCTTGCCGTGTGTTGCCAGCCCATGTGCATGATACGAAAGAGAGGCTGTTCGTGCTGGTAACATAGACAGTCAGGTTGAGCAGTTTCTCTCCCATACGGTGGTAATCGTAGATGTCAGTCAGGAATATTTCTCCTGTAGCGTTTGCCGATAGAATCTGGTTGTACTCTTCAGAGAGGGGTGATGCTTGGTTGGTAGGTGTGAATATACGTCGTGTGGAGATGACGAGTTGGTTGGAGTAGTAGTTGTTGGTTACATAGAAGGGTGTGGTAAACTGTATGGTTTGTCCGACATATTGTTGGATGTCGGATTTCTTCCAAGTGTCGGGGTTGTCGATAGTCACCTTGGTCTGTGCATAGAGCATAGTGCCCGTACCGAGGAGAAAGAGTAGTATGATATGTCGTGTGATGTGTTGCATATTACATATTTGCATTGTAGTATTCAGGGTTATATGTTACTTCTTCGCCGATGAACGAAGGTTTGTGGAAAGGCTGTTGTTCGTTGTCCAGTTCTATCTCCGCCATGACGAGTCCGTTTAGTCGTCCGTGGAACTCATCTACTTCCCATACGAGTGTGTGTGTGCTGGGTGTTGTCTCAGCGGGTATGCTCCAACGTGTCTTTTCAATCAGTCCAGGCAGGCATATCTTTAGTAGCAATTGTGCGGACGGGATATCTATTTCTTTTTCCCATTCGAGGTGTGCTATGTGGTCGTCTGTGGGTTTGGATTTGATGGTGATATATCCTTTACTTGTCCCGTCTGCTTCGGTTCGCAGGCGGACACGTACTGTACGTGCCTCGTCCTTGCATATATAGCCCTGTACTATATCGTATTTGTAGTTAGACAGTCGTTTGTAACTATCATCGGTGACGAGGAACTTGCGTTC
Source organism: Acidaminococcaceae bacterium (assembly GCA_963620225.1). Taxonomy (GTDB): domain Bacteria; phylum Bacteroidota; class Bacteroidia; order Bacteroidales; family Paludibacteraceae; genus Colicola. The sequence continues at coordinate 28,414 of CAVEZM010000010.1, forward strand.
TATCTCAGTGTTGGTTAATTGTCTGTCTTGCATGAGCTGACTTTGTTTACGAGTTGTGCGATGCCGTAGTATTCGATGCCTGCGTGCGTAGTGAGTCCTATCTCGCATGTTCGTGAGTTGCTGACTCCTATGGTCGCTTGTGCCTTCTGTACCTGTCTTTTCAGTTTCCGCAGTGCCCATTTATTTAGTTCGGGATGTGTGAATCCCTTGTCCCCTGCGAAGGCGCAGCACCCTGTTTCTTCGGGTATGAGTACCTGTTTTGCACACGCTTGTGTCACATGTATGAGGTGTTGTTCTGTTCCCATTCTTCGTGTGGAGCATGTGATATGTAGGGCTACGCATGTGTTTAGGGGTGTTATGTTTAGTTCACTGAGAACAAACCGGTCGATGAACTCTGCCGGTTCGTACAGTTTGAGGTGTGGCATGGTACTTCTCATGCGGTGCAGGCATGGGCTTTGGTCGCACAGTATCATCCATCTCCCGTTTTCGGAAGCGTGCAACAGTGCCTGTTCCAGTTCTTTGGCTTTACGTGTTGCTTCGTTGGGCATCCCTTTGCTTTCCCATATCGTCCCACAGCACAGGTTCTCCATTCTTTCGGGGAAGATGACTTCGAAGCCTGCTTTGTTCAGGACTTCTGTCATGTCGTTGATGAGTGGTGTGTGCGTGTCGTTACCCAATCGCTGGTTGAGACATGAGGGGAAATAGACCACTCGTTTGTCTTGTAGTCCTTTGAGTCCGTGTACAATGCCATATTCCTTGGCGTCTTTGATGTTCTTATTCCGTACGGGTTTGGGTAGTGCCGGTGTCCATAGCGGGAGGTGTTTGCCACTGGCGAGGTATAGTCCTTTCCCGACGATGGTAGTCATCTTGCTTCCCAGCACTTTTTTTGCTACAGCAGCGAGTCCGAGTATTTGTTTTAGTCCGTTTCCTATGGGTGCGAGATGTGTTCCAGCCCAGTATCCGATATGTTTTTTTCGTTCGGAGAGTGTCTGTTCGCGCAGCAAGTGGATATAGTTCCCCACGTTGATTCCCACGGGGCATGACGTGGAGCATAGTCCATCTCCTGCGCAGAGGTCTTGTCCGTTGTATATGAAATCTCTGCTGAGGCGTTTTGCTATACGTTTGTCAGCGAGGTTTCCGGTGGACAGCAGCCGTTTTATCTCCCGTTGTATGACTATCCGTTGTCGGCTGGAGAGTGCAAATCCGCAGCTCACGCAATTGACTTCGCAGAATCCACATTCGATACACTTGTCGATGAGTGTATTGACTTCCGGTAATGGTTTGATATGTTGCAGGTAGGAGTGTGGGTCTTCGTTGAATATGACTCCCGGGTTCATGATATTGTCCGGGTCGAACAGTTGCTTTACCTCCCTCATCAGTTCATAGGCTTCTTCTCCCCATTCGTGTCTTACGAATGGTGCCATATTTCGTCCTGTGCCATGTTCGGCTTTGAGGCTTCCGTGGTATTTGTCCACTACGAGGCTGACAACTGCGTGCATCATCTTGTCGTACTGTTCGATGGCTTGTGGTGTGTCAAAGCGTTGATTGAGGATGAAGTGGTAGTTCCCTTCGAGTGCATGTCCGTAGATGACGGCATCGGGGTAGTTGTATGCCTGGAAGAGGTTTTGCAGGTCGAGTGTTGCTTCGGCGAGGTGTTCGATAGGGAAGGCAATGTCTTCTATCAGGCATGTCGTTCCGAGTTCTCGTGTCCCTCCCACGGCGGGGAATATGCCTGAGCGCATTGCCCAGTATTTGTTTACGATCTGTGGGTCAGAGGTGAAGGTCGTAGGTTGGCACAGTTCGTATTGCTGTAGCAGTCGGAGTATGGTGTAGTTTTTCTTATCCAGTTCTTCTGCGCTTCTGGCTTCTGTTTTTATCAGTACAGCCCCTGCATCGTCAGGCAGTCCCTGTAGTTCACTGAAGTCTTTTTCTACTGTCCGCATGGCTTTCCGGTCGAAGAACTCGGCTGCGGATAGCATGTCTGTTGCTTTCATTGCTATGACTGCTTTGCATGTGGTCTCGGTGGTAGGGAAGAGTAGTAGTGCGGATGCGGAGAAGGGGTAGTCGTTTCCTGTTCTCATGGTGACGGAGGAGAGGAATGCGAGCGTCCCTTCGCTGCCGACTATGAGGTGTGCGATGATGTCAAAGGGGTCGGTGTATTCGATGAAGGGTAGTATTGTTAGTCCAGTGACGTTTTTTATCCGGTACTTATGTCGTATAAGTTCGGTGAGTTGTTTGTTTTTCAGTGTCTGCAGTCTCAGGTCGTCGATTTTCCGTATGAATCGTGGATGGCTCATCAGGAAGTCGCTTCGGCTCTGTTTGTCGCCTGTATCCAGCAGTGTTCCGTCGGGCAGGATGATTCGTAGGGACTTGAGCATACGGTAACTGTTGGCGTGTGTCCCGCAGCACATGCCGGATGCGTTGTTGGCAACTATGCCCCCTACCATAGCGGACTTGATACTGGCCGGGTCAGGAGTGAAACGTTTGCCATAGGGTTTGAGTATATCGTTGACCCGTTGTCCTATCAGTCCCGGTTGCATGGTTATTGTGTTTGCTCCTTCGCCGATATGGTAGTCTTCCCATTTCTTTCCGCACACTACGAGCAGGCTGTCGCTTATTGCCTGTCCGCTCAGGCTCGTTCCTGCAGCGCGAAAAGTGATATGTTTTTTCTCTTTTCGTGCACGTCGCATGATAGCCTGCACATCTTGTTCTGTGGCGGGATGCAGCACCTCTTGCGGGATGAGCTGGTAGAAGCCGGCGTCTGTTCCCCAAGCGAGTCGGTCGATATACTTCTTCATTACACTGTTAGTTATACAGGTAGTACTTGTTGGATGCTTGGCGGTAGGATTCTACGTCTTTGTACCAGTAGTCTTTGGCGTCGTCCCACAGATAGCGTTGTCCGAACAGTTCTCGTATCTTGTTGGTGCCGCACACTTTGTCGAACATATTAAACCGGTTCCGGTTGCATAGTGCGAACCAGTCTTTATCGGGATACATACGCATCAGTTCCTGTACAATCAGGAACTGCACATCGCTGAGGTGTGCCTTGTCGTAGTCCATGATGTGAATCTGTACCCCTTGTATCTGTTCTCCCAGGAATACGCTGTAGTAAGGTTTGTAGTATATAGGCCGGAAGTACAGTCCCGGCAACTCGAGTGCATTCATTGCTTCTGCCAGGCTGTCTGCGTTTATCCATGGTGCTCCCATCAGTTCGAAGGGTAGTGTATATCCCACTCCTATGTTGAGGTATCCGAACTCTCCGAATATGCCTGTCATAGGGTAGAACAGGGCAGTCTTGCCTTGTGGGATATGTGGCGAAGCCACTACCCATTCGAGTCCTGTCTTGTCCCATGTCATGTCGCGTGTCCATCCCTCCATAGGTGCTATTGTCAGGCGGCACGGTTTCTCGGCTTGCGCATTGAGATATAGAGCCAGTTCCCCCGGGGTCTGTGCATAGAGGTATGGTATCTTGAATTGGCTGACAAAGGATGTATAGCCGTCCTCCACGATATTTCCTTCAATCTTTTTCCCGCCCAGTGGATTAGGCCGGTCTAATACCAGCAGTTCTTTGTCGTATTCTGCGCACGCCTCCATGAGCATCCCCATGGTGGATATATAGGTGAAGCTACGGCATCCTATGTCTTGGATATCGTACACCATCACGTCTATCTCGTCCATCATCTCTTTGGTTGGTTTGCGTGTTGCGCCGTAGAGTGAGTACATACGCAGTCCTGTTCGTGCGTCCACCTCGTTTCCGATGTGGTCGCCAGCATGTACATTGCCCCGTACGCCATGTTCAGGACCATACAATGCCACGAGATTTACGTTCTCCGCCTCCCATAGGATGTCTATTGTAGAACGCATCTGCAGGTCCACTCCTGTGGGGTTTGTGCACAGTCCCACGCGTTTTCCTTCCAGTGGTGTGAAGTTAAGGCTCTTCAGCATTTCGATACCTGTGCGAACAGGTGTGTCAGGGTGTTGCTTGGTGTTATTACCTACGAGTACTTGACCAACCATATTGGTGCAGTCCTGTGTGGAACAGGTCTGTTTGGTGTTACACCCCGTCAGGCAGAGAGTCATAACGAGAGTGAGGATAAAGATGTGTTTGTTATGCATACAGGCGATATGTTTAGACTGCAAAATTACAAAAAGGTCGCTACATATACAATATCTGCAGTAAATTTGCACACGATTGTCGGAGTGGTGATAAAGGTGTATGTTGATGGCGTGTGGAAGGAAGTTGTGGGTGAGGCATGTATGACAGCCAACAAGTTTGTGTAGATAGAAAAGGTTTTGTATCTTTGCAGTCACTAAATAGTGAAAATTATGAGACGTTGGTCATCCAAAACAATTGGTTTGCTTGTTCTGTGTGTGTTGTTTGTTATTGTCGTTATCAGTGTGTTGTTTAGCAATAGCATAGCCAAGGAGATGGCAGAGGCGGAGCACAAGAAGATAGCGTTATGGGCTGAGGCGACGCGTCAGTTTATCATAGCGGATGAGGATCAGGACATCAGTTTCCTGTTGCAGGTGATGGAGGATAACACGACTATTCCAGTTTACATGGTTGATTCTGACCACAAGTTATTGTTGTCGCGTAATGTGAAGGAGCCCAAGCGCAATGTGGAAGAGTTCTATGTCAAGAAGATAGCCGCCTTGAGTGCATCGCAGGAGCCGATAGAGGTGCGCATCTCGGATGATGTGGTGCAGTATATATATTATGAAGACTCCATTGTGCTTAAGAAGTTATATTACTTCCCATATATCCAGGTTTCGATTATCTTGGCCTTTATTGCGATAGCGGTCATAGCCCTTGTGTTTGCCCAACATAGTGAACAGAACAGTCTGTGGGTAGGTCTGTCCAAAGAGACTGCGCATCAGTTAGGTACGCCTATCTCATCGCTCAACGCATGGAAAGAGTTGCTTAAGGTCCGGTATCCGAGTGATGAGTTGTTGCCTCAGATGGATGAGGATATCCATCGGTTACAGACTATAGCAGAGCGGTTCTCCAAGATAGGTTCGCAGCCTGATCTGGAGCGGCATGATATAATCTCCGTGATAGAAGAGTCTATCAGTTACATGCGCACACGCACATCAGCCAAGGTGGAATACAGTCTGCAGCAGAATGGGGTTTCCTGTTGTGAGGTCATGATGTGTGTGTCGTTATTGGAGTGGGTCATAGAGAACCTGTTTAAGAATGCGATAGACTCGATGGAAGGTGTGGGACGCATCACTATATCGGTACAGCATACAGAAGACAAGGTGCTGGTGGATATAACAGATACGGGTAAGGGGATAGACAGGCGGTTATATAAGACTATCTTTCGTCCGGGCTTTACGAGTAAGAAAAGGGGGTGGGGGTTAGGTTTGAGTCTTAGTAAACGTATCGTGGAGGATTACCATCGTGGCAAGTTGTTTGTCAAGCAGTCGCAGGTGGGTGTAGGAACGACATTCCGCATAGTGCTCAGGTCGGTGTCATAGGTAGGTGTTGAGTATCTGTAGCGGTTTTAGCGGGGCAGGTAGTTCCTTGTTATCGTCCTTGTCGAACAGGGCATATAGGGTAGATCCCGAGCCAGACATGGCTGCATAGAGTGCCCCTGCGTCTTTCAGCCTCTGCTTTATTTCTCCCAATCCGGGATAGAGTGCGAACACTGTTTCTTCGAAGTCGTTAATCAGTAACGGTAACATCGTTGCGAGTGGTTCCCGGCGGCGCAGTGCCGCGTCTATCTGTCCGGCAGCGGCAGGGTGGCAGTGTATGCCCGCATAGGCGTCTTTGGTACTGACGGCGATATCCGGTTTGAGTAACACGATGCGCATGCCATTGACAGGGAGAGAGACGGGTCTTAAGATGTCTCCCACTCCTTCGGCGTAGCAAGGTGTGTTATAGATGAAGAACGGGCAGTCTGCTCCAAGTGTTCGCACCAGGTCTGCCAGTTGCTGTTGACTTAATCCAATGTTGAACAGCCGGTTCAGTGCCAGAGCCGTGTGTGCGGCGTCGCTGCTTCCTCCTCCCAATCCTGCTCCAAATGGGATGTTTTTGTGGAAGCGAATACGCACATTGGCAATCTGCGGGTAGTGTTTCTGCATCAGCCGATAACAGCGAATAATCAAGTTGTCCTCCACCTTACAGTCAACGGACAAGCCTGTTTGCCCGAATGAGAACGTGTTGGCAACCTCGATATCCAACCGGTCATGTAAATCATGGATGGGGTAGAAGATGGTCTCTATGTTATGGTAGCCATCAGAGCGTTTGCCGACGACACGCAGTCCGATATTTATCTTGCAGTTAGGATAAAGCGTCATACGGTATCCATGAATGAGCGTTGTACTTTGTTGAACACCAGGATACCTATGGTTAGCAACAGCACCATAAACACAAAACTATACCCCAGCATCCACCAGTCATGACAACCTACGCCAAGCATCCCGTACTTGAAGAACTCAACGATGCCTGTGAGTGGGTTGAGTTGCATGATAAACTGCAGTTTAGGGTTGGTGATGGTGGACAACGGATAAATGACAGGTGTTGCATACATCCATAGGCTGACGAAGAATGACAGTAGCAGTTGCAGGTCACGGTACTTGGTTGTCATGCTGGAGAACAGTATGCCAAAGCCCAATGCCAGTCCTGCGAGCATAACAATCAGTATCGGGAACAGCAGAGCATATGCATTCATGTGTACATGTACGTCGGAGAACAGAGCATAATACAGATAGACGCATGCGAAAAGACCTAACTGAATACCCAAGCGCACGAGGTTGCTGACAATATCACTCAGGGGTATGATCAGACGGGGGAAATACACTTTCCCGAAGATGGCTGCGTTGTTGACAAAGGTGTTTGAGGTCTTGGTAAGACAGTCGGAGAAGTATTGCCAGAAGCATATACCTGCCAGGTAGAAGAGCGGCTGTGGCAACCCGTCAGTAGATATCTTGGCGATGCCTCCGAAGACTACCATATATATCACTGTTGTCATCAGCGGTTGTATCAGATACCAAAGCGGACCGAGTACTGTCTGTTTATATTGCGTGATGATATTACGTTTCACAAACAACATCAACAGGTCCCGGTAGCGCCATATCTCTTTGAAATCGATGGAGAATAGACTATCTTTAGGGCGAATGACCGTAGTCCAGTTATCTGATGTTTGCGACATAAATTTACCAAATAGGGCGCAAAGGTAACAAATCGTTTGCTAATATACAAATGTTTTTGTACCTTTGCCGCGAATTTAACAGTACCCCGCTTAGCAAGCGTAACACGTAAGATTATGGCAAACGCAAAACAGCAGTTCGTAGATGAACTAAAGGAGTTGCTACAGAAAGATGTAGCAGAAGTGAAGGAGCAAGTAGAACAGCTCAAGAAGCAGTTCTATAGTCAGTATCACCAGGAGCAAGAGGCTCTCAAGACCGCGGCAGAAGATGCTGCCAAGGCGGCCGGGGAGACTTTAGAGAATTGGCAGCCTGTTGTTGATGAGACAGAGCAGGAATTTCGTGAATTGCTGAATACTTACAAGCAGAAACGTGCTGAATTGCAAAAGAGAATAGAGACGGAGCAGGCACAGAACTTGCTGCGCAAAGAGAATATCCTGGCGCAAATGAAGGAGATGTCAGAGGCAGAGACAGCAGATGTCATGGATAATCTGAAGAAGATGCGCGAGTTGCAGTCCGAATGGAAGACTATTGGTGCTGTACCTGCGCAGAAGTCGCAAGAGATCTGGAAAAATTATCAGCAATACCAAGAGCGTTTCTATGATTTAGTCAAGATCAACATTGAGTTGCGCGACTTGGATTTCAAGAAGAACTTGGAACTCAAGACTCTTCTTTGTGAGGCTGCGGAGAAGTTGAAAGACAACCCGAATATCGTGGAGGCGAGCAGGTCTTTGCAGCAGTTGCATGATGAGTGGGCGGAGATTGGTCCTGTGGCGCGCGAGTTGCGTGAGGATTTATGGAATCGCTTCAAGCAGGCGAGCAGCATTATCAACAAGAAGCATCAGGCTTATTTTGATGCGTTGCATGCCCAGGAGGGTGAGAATTTGGAGAAGAAACAGGCTCTTATCCAACAACTCAAAGACATTGATGTTGAGGCTATCCAGTCTAACAAACAGTGGAATGATGCAACTGCCCGTGTGCAAGCGATACAACAAGAATGGCGTGCTATCGGGTTCGCTCCAAAGAAACATAATCAGGCTATCTACGAAGAGTATCGTAGTCTTTGCGATGGGTTCTTCAAGAAAAAGACTGCTTTTTACAAGAGTATGCGCGATAGTTTCAGCAGTAACTTACAGGCTAAGCGTGAATTGATAGCAGCCGCAGAGGCTCTCAAAGACAGTACAGAATGGAAAGAGACTACGGGCAAGTTGATTGAGTTGCAGAAACAATGGAAAGCTATAGGTCCTGTTGCGCGCAAGTATTCGGATGATTTGTGGAAGCAATTCACTGCGGCGTGCGATACGTTCTTTGAGGCTAAGCGGGAAGCCACCAAGGGGTTGCGTGAGGCGTTCCAACAACGCCATGCTGAAGCCAAGGAGAAATGGTCCAAGAAGATAGATGAGTTGGGTGACAGGCAGAAGTTGATACGCCTCTATGAGAACCTGCAACAAGAGATTAAGACGGCAGAGAACAATATTCTCTTCTTCACGGGTAAAAGCAAGTCTGCTAACAAGTTAGTGGATGATATGCAGCAGAAGATAGACACTCTCAAATCGCAACTCAAAGAATTAGAGGAGAAGATCAACCAAACAGAGGAATAATGAAATGTCTGCGTGGCATAGGGCTACTGCTATTGCTACTCGTATCAGAAATGAGCACGGCGCAATATCTCTATAAGGGTGAGAACAAGTATGGGACCAAACTCTATACTTGGGACGGTGAGTACGTGTACCAAGGGAGCAGCAAGTATAATACAAAGTTGTACTATTGGGACGGTGAGTACGTATATCAAGGCGGTAGTAAGTATGGCACCAAGTTATACTATTGGGATGGGCAATGTGTGTATCAGGACAATAAGTATGGCAAGAAACTATACTATTGGGACGGTGCACATATCTATCAAGGTGGTAACAAATACGGCAACATACTCTATACCATTGCCGATGGTCATGTTTACTCCGGTAGGAATAAATATGGTACATGCCTATACACTATGGATGCAGTAATCCCTATTCCTATATTACTATTATTGCTTTGATATGTCCAGTTTGATCAAATACCAGAATGTAGAAGTCTGTCAGGAAGAACAGATTGTATTGCGTGATGTCAATATAGAGATTCAGTCTGGCGAGATGGTCTATCTGCTTGGCAGGGTAGGCAGTGGCAAGTCGAGTCTGATGAAGACTTTCTATGCGGAACTACCTATACATGGGACAACCGCCAATGTGATGGGATACGATCTGCTTACCATACGCCGCAAGCAGATACCTTATCTGCGGCGCAGGGTGGGGATTGTCTTTCAAGATTTCCAACTACTCATAGACAGGAATGTAGAAGACAATCTGATGTTTGTATTGAAAGCAACCGGTTGGAAGGATCAGCAGTTGATGCGCAGCAATATCCATGATGTGTTGGAGCAAGTAGGGATGGCAGAGAAAGCCTATAAGATGCCTTATCAGTTGTCGGGTGGAGAGCAACAGCGTGTGGTCATAGCGCGTGCGCTACTCAATTCTCCAGAGATTATCTTAGCCGACGAACCTACTGGTAATCTTGACCCTGAGACAGGACAAGGTATCATTGAGTTGCTCTATAGTATCAGCCAAGCTGGGATGGCTGTGGTCATATCTACACACAACCCTCTGTGGCCGGAACGTTATCCGGGCAGACGTATTGAGTTCCAAAACGGACAGATAACGGAGCGTTAGACGTATTGTCCGCGAACAGTTTGTGCTATCTCTTTGCGGCGAAAGCCAAAGCGTAGAGGCGCATCTGCTTCAGCATTGCTGATAGTCCATTGCTACGTGTGGGGGACAGGTGTTCTCGTAGGTTGATAGCATCGATAAAGAATAAGTCGGCATCGATGATCTCTTGAGGAGTATGACCACTCAGCACCCGTATAAGCAGTGCTACGATGCCTTTTACCAAGATAGCGTCTGAGTCTCCATGATAAATGACCAAGGGTTCACGGGATGCATCATCTGAAGGTCGTAACTCTGCTGTGAACCACACCTTGGATTGACATCCGTCTATAAGATTCTGTTCTGTCTTGTCGCTTTCTTTGAACGGTTCTAATTCGTTACCATAATCTATCAAGAGGCTGTATCTGTCCATCCAATCATCAAAAGCACTGAACTCATCGATAATATCCTCTTGTATGTCGTGAATACTCATAAACTATAATTGTAATTACTATTTACTTAACAATCATATGATACAGCATGTCTGCTATATGTTCATCGTCCTCCTCTGATATCTCTTCTACCGGTGCGGTTACTATATAGTCCGCTTTGTTGTAGAACTCTTCGCGAGCGAGCAGTTGGGAAGTGATGAATGGTAACAGTTCTGCTTCTGTGTTTCCCTGCAGCAGAGGTCTATCCTCCAGATTCGTCAGCATCAGTCGCTTGGCAAGATGTTCGGGCTTCCACTTGATATAGAAACTCGTCCCTAACTCATGCAGGCACTCCATGTTATCTTCCCAACACGGGTATCCTCCGCCCGTAGCATACACCACATGTTCAAAAGGCATGTCTGCCAAGTCTTCTACGACATATTTCTCTTTTCTGCGAAAGGCTTCTATACCATACGTGCGGATATATTCTGCGGGTGTCATTCCATGTATCTCATGGAAAGCAGTATCTAAATCCACGAAAGACCAATCCAGTCGTTCTGCCAAGAGTTTGCCGATGGTTGTCTTGCCTGCACCCATATATCCAATCAGGTAGATAGGGAATTCCATACGTGCTAATTGGTAGTCTTGTCTTTATCCGCTTGTTTATCCAGAGCGCGTCTTTCGCTGTCGTCTAACATTTGTGGTGTGTTATCACGCCACAGTATATTTCCATTTTCTATGTATGCTTCCGGGAAGACTGTGTGTAGTGGTGCTTGGATCGTACCTATCAGTTTCCCGTCTTGGGTATAGACACTGACATGTGACGAACATATAGGAGCACATACGGTGTGGATAATGATGGTGCTATCTCCACAAATCAATGTGTCCCGTTGCGATGTTGTTGTACAGGCTACAGAGACAGTATCCTCTCCCCACGCGTTTACTGTTATGGAAGCAAGTATAATTAGGATGGTGATGAGGTGTGTATGAGAATAACTTTTCATCCTATTCTGTTTGTTTCTCTATTAACACGACAGCATAGGCAGCCATTCCCTCTTCTCTCCCGACAAAGCCCAGATGTTCCGTCGTGGTGGCCTTGATACTTACTTGATCTGTTGTCACTCCCATCACTGTCGATAGACATTTCTGCATCTGTGGTATATAAGGATTCAGTTTAGGTTGTTGTGCACAGACGGTGCAATCGCAATTAACCAACGTGTAACCTTTCTCTTTCAGCATCTGTATCACACGTTGGAGCAATATCTTTGAGTCTATATTCTCAAACTCATTACCGGCTGTATCGGGGAAATGATAACCTATATCACGCATAGATGCGGCACCTAATAGAGCATCACACAGTGCATGAATCAACACGTCCGCATCCGAATGTCCCTGCAGTCCCATAGTAGATGGAATAACAATCCCCCCTAACCACAACGGGCGATTAGGGGAGAACGCATGTACATCATATCCAAAACCGATACGCATAGTCTGTCAGGCTGACGTGATGCCTGCGAGTGCTATTTACTTCTTGTTGTTTACCAAGTCCTTGATACCGGCCAGGTCAAAGCCTAAGGTGAAACGCATCGTCTGGTCTAAAGGGTTAGACGGTGCCGTGGCTACGCAGTATGAGAAGTCCAGTGAGAATATACTCAACTTGAAACCTGCACCCAACGTCACATAGCGGCGGTTGCCTTTCCAATAGTTCTCGTGACTGTAACCTACACGACCAAAGAACTGACGGTTGTAACTGTACTCCAAACCCACACCCCACTGTATCTCTTGCAATTCTTCGACGGCTGCGGAGACATGCTTGTCCGTCCCATCAACGGTATATCCCGGAGCATCGCAGAAGGATTTCCACCAGCCTTCGGGAGAAGTGATATTCGTGTACTCCTGTGGGTCCATCTCATGTGTTTCTTGGTTTACCGCAAATTTAGAATGGTAGGTAGGCACTAACATCTTGTTTGCCTCTACGGTAGCCATCAGACGATTGTAGTTGTCAAAAGGCATCTCATAACTGATACCCAGGCGCATGTTGGCAGGAATAAAGTTCTGTGTATCACCATTGTCGTATGACATCTTACCGCCCAAGTTACTGAGGTTGAAGCCTAATGCGAAATAACTATCCCCCATAGGCAGTGCGATAGGTTGCTTGTAGTACAGCGATATGTCTGCTGCCATTGTCCAAGCCGGATGCAACTCTGTAGATGTTGTTGTTACAGACGAGTTCGTACCATTATTCAAGTCGCTGTACAAGAAACGCAAAGCAACGGCCATACTGACATACTCGTGCAACTTGCGTGAATAAGCCACGTCCAACGACCACTCGTTCGGGTGAGCCTCTTGGAATACTGTGCCTTCATAGTATGGTTTGCCTGCATCGTTCACCAATTGAACAACACCCATCGAGAAATAACTAAAACTTGCAGAGATAGCCTGCAGGTCATCAAACTTGTAATATCCGGCAAGGTATGCCAAGTCGATATCGGTTACTAGCTTACGTAACCATGGCGTATAGTTCACCGACAATCCACCACGGCTATCCATAAAAGCATATTTAGCAGGGTTCCAGTGTTGCGAGTTGAGATCAGGTGTAGTGGCTGCTCCCACATCGCCTAATCCGGCTGCATGAGCGTCGGGTGCTACAGTGAGTGACGGCATGGCTGTAATGACGGGATTGGTTGCCAGTACAGGCAGACTTAGACACACTAAGGTCATTACAGATAAAAAGGTCTTCTTCATTTTGTATGATAATTATATAGTAATTTACTTGTTATACGTTATTGTTCTTTCTAAACTTAAATTTGCTTCATAGGCACTTCCTATTGGACTAATAATGAGTGTTGATTATTTATATCTTATTGAGAAATGATTATCTTGCCTGCTTTGGACACATAGTTGGATGTCTGTGTCTTTATCTTCACTTGATATACGTAGATACCGGCACCTACTCCTAACTCTCCCACATTCCATTGGATACCATCTGTTCCCTTTTGCTCGTGCATCAAGACGAGGCGCCCGCTGATGTCGTACATATATACAACAGTCTGTATGATATCATCGGGACGGTCATACTGTATATCAATATTCAATACCTCTGACATACTTACCGGGTTAGGGTAGGTGACGATGTGGTATATCTGTGGGTCTAACCCCTTGACCACTTGGAAATTCAGTGTTGCAGTGTTGCTATTGTTGAGCAAGTCCCATGCCCGGAACGTCAAAGAGTGTGCACCCTCTGCTATCTCTGACATTTTATAACTAACACGCCCCTCTTGATAACTATTGCTCTTGGCTGTGAAATAGTCATTCAACACATACGTCTGCTTCTGGTCGCTATCAATGACCAGCAACAAGTCATGACCAATACCTGTACCTACGGTGTTTATACCGTGGATGTCATAGATATCTGCATAGAAATGAGGTGTCTCGTGTGTCTTACCTCCATCTTGAAAAGATATGTTATTCAGATACAACCGGATATCAGGTCCTGTAGTGTCTTGAATAACCACGGAACTGCTGCCGCCTATTATAAAATCCTCATAATGTCCTACACCTTCAGCCCTTGCCTCCGTGTCGTATGCGTAGTACACAATACGACCATTACCATAGTTGTAACGTATATCCTTAGGCACCATAAAGGTGTACTCAAACAATCCATTCGTCACATTAGTCTGACCGGCAAACAAAGTGTTTGGATAGTCGTTATAGGTTAACTTTACCTTGCTGGTCTCTTCTGTCTCATCATTGTCGCGAGTGGTGATTTGTTGCATCTTATCAAATATAGTGATATCGACATTCCCATTGAACCATGTTGCCGTATCATGTTCGGAAGACTCAATGTAGCCGCGAATGGTATGTACAGTCAAGGCACGTATTGTATCCATCTCCGTCACTGTCTTAACTTGATATTCGGTCGGGTAGTTCAATCTCAGGGCCGGGTCACCAAGCAACATGTACGACATTTTGTTTTCATCCCGTCCTGTCATGTTTTTGGCTATACGCAGGGCACCACCTATGGTCATATCGTACGAGAAGGCATCCTTATGCCCAAACAGCGTATCACACAGGTTCTTGTTGATGACAGAGTTCTGCGTGGCATAGACGGTACGACATGCTGAGATGACACCTATAGACCCACCTATAGGGTTTAGTATTGCCTCTTCGCCTGCAGAAGTGATGCCGCTGTCAAAATGAGAGAAACTACAAGTAGCCAAGAACCAACAACCTTGATTGACATTCGTCATGCTTTTGATGTCGTTGGCTGTCAAAAACAACTCATTCATGATATTATTATACCCACCATGTCCGGAGTAGTTCATAAACAAGGCTCCGTTGCTCATCAAGTTGTCAAACTGGTTTTTAGCCAACGGATAACTCTCACCTGCCGCTGTTACTTCTTGTGTATAGGCATCCACGTATATCTTATTGACAACGAAGTCCGGATTTTTTATACGCAGTTTCTCTGCTCCTTCTTCTGCGGTACGTGTGTGCAATCCATGGTCCCCATCGTCTGCCAAGAAGCATATCTGCGTCTTCCACTTACCGAGTACTTGATTATCCATATAGGTGCACAGTTTCTCCACTACTTCTGTGGCTTGTGTTGCTGTGCTAACAGGCAATCGTCCCACACCTATCTCCATCTGAGCACGTACATCAGAGAAATTACCCCGACTATCTAATCCTGCATCATCTTTCAAGAAACCACAGTAGTCATCTGTTGCATATGCTTTGGTCTCTGTGGTTGAGTTATGAGCCTCATAGACCAACAACCGCCCCACACCAGAGGTGTTCAGTAACTTACGATTATCAAACGAAGCACTACCCATCAATAGCAGGTGCTTAGGTGCTTGTACACTATTACCACCTGCGCGGTCATATAACATCTTCATCAACCAACGATAGGCTGTCACATCCGGGGTACCGGATGAAAACTCATTGTACACTTGCCAGTCAGTGACGACAGCCCATGTCAGATTGTCTATCTCCTCATGCTTCTTAGCCAAGCGAGTGGCTTGTGACACAAATTCTTCGGGTGTTATGATTACATAGTCTATGTTACTCAGTGCGTGTAAATCTTGGTTATCGATAACGCCTACCCGTTCGGGTCGCTTCCACACCTGAGCGTCCACATTGACGGCTACGTACTTCTCCGCCTGCTGATTACTGCCTATCCACGCCAGCCTACCATCAACCACTTGTGTGGGCATCTGTTCTATATGTACACCGTCTGTCACGCGCCACACTTGTGTGCTCGATGAGTAGTCAGACAACAGAAAACGCGTGTTCGTAGCCTCACCAAGATGCGAGGTGTTACTGATGGTTAATTCTTGACCATACATTGATAACGAACAAGGGACGTTCAGCTCAATGTAATTGAGATAACCTGTTGCTCCGGATGCGGAGTTGCTGAATTGGAGTTTTACCGTCTGATTATCCGACTGCTTGGCATAGGCAGTGACTACCGTAGAGCCACACTCTGCCTTAGTGTAGAAATCAGAGACAGATATCTCTTTGATTGATATAGTAGCCGTAGCATCGTTGACTGTCACCTTAAAAGTGGAACGCTGACTCGAGTGGGCTGCCACATCTACCTTGCAGTACATCGGCTTATCTACTCGTACGTTGCGAGTTGTGAAAGAGACGTCTAATGTGGGCTGCTGACTGTGCAATGACTCCCCATAAAATTCCCGTCCACCACCGTTGATACCCGACTTATCAATCAAATTGATCAGGTCGCGCTCATGAACACTGTATTGTGTGAACCAATCTACATCGGTGGCATCTGTAGCATCCATAGGGGTTGCAGTCGTCAGTAGTAACTGCTCACCTGCACTATCACTTACAAAGTAATAGCCATAATTGCTGTACGGGTTCTGCGTGTGTTGCCAACGACCATCGCCAAAATTCCAACTGACCGCCCCTTGAGCATAGAATAAGATGTAGTCACCATTACCAAAGACACCATCTGCCCCTTTATACATAAAGACAGGAACAGAAGGCACATCGTCCCAGCGTGACATCGTGAAGTTCTCGCTCAGCATCGCTCCACCATAACCCAAGACGCGCACTTTCTCCGGCTGCAACCCCCAAGCCCGCAACGTGTCGTAAGATATACAATGGACACCGGTCTCACTGACGCGGACCTTCACGATACGCCCCTCACGCAACACGGAGTGTTCGGCATAACTATGTATCCCTGCATAGATATGCAAGACCACAAACAAAGAACATAATATGGATAACAATCGTCTCATTTAACCTTACAATATAATGTTTCTTGCCCTGACACATGATCCGTTATAATCTCTTCACGCACCAACCTGCGTGGAGCAACATCTCTATCTATGAAAATCAAATCTCCCTGTCTGATAGTCATCACATGGCTAACCTGACGTATTGCTTCCTCTCTACTTACCACACAATTGGCATCGATGTTTCCCCAGACAGGTGTATCAACAGATTGAAACGAACCAACAACCATCGAATAGTCAAAAGCCCAACCCTTTACAGTATCATGCTCCGTTAGACTATCCACTGCACGCATATTCAATCCTGGGGCTACTGCGTCAAAATAACGTTGAGCAAAAGGCGAAGATATATGTTTACCTAAACGACTGACACGCAATACCTCACATGGAACCATGCGTATGTCATCACTCCAATCGGGCACAAAAAAAGGCTTTTTGTTAACCAACAAGGACGAATCACCTTTCAGCACCATAACAACCTTATTGTCTATCTTACTAAAACCAATAATCTTCATTCTGCGCGCAAAGTTATACAAAAAGCTCTATATGTGCAAGCAATGCATAAAAATAGAAGTCACTTTCATAATAAACATCTTACTTACCACGCATAAATATCTGGATAGGGGTGCCATGAAAGTCCCACCACTCCCGCAACTTATTCTCCAGGAATCTGCGATAAGGCTCTTTCACATATTGAGGTAAGTTGGCAAAAAACACAAAAGTAGGAACTTGCGTGTTGGGCAACTGAGTACAATACTTGATTTTTATATACTTACCTTTCGTAGCAGGCGGCGGATAGTTCTCTATCAACGGCAAGAACCTATCGTTCAACTGCGCCGTAGGAACCTTGCGTTGCTTGTTCTCATATACATGTAACGCTGTCTCCATCACCTTGTATATACGCTGCTTGGTCAACGCAGAGGTGAATATAATAGGGAAATCGGTGAAAGGTGCCAGCCGCTCCCGTATAGCACTTTCATAGGCTTTGATATCTGTGGTACTCTTGTTTTCGATCAAATCCCACTTATTGACACAAACAACCAAGCCTTTCTTATTCTTCTGTATCAATGAATAGATGTTCAAATCTTGTGCCTCTATCCCTCTGGTCGCATCTATCATCAAGATGCACACATCCGAATTCTCAATGGCACGTATAGAGCGTACTACAGAATAGTACTCCAAGTCTTCATTCACTTTTGCTTTCTTACGGATGCCCGCTGTGTCAACCAAGTAAAAATCTTTACCGAACTTATTATATCGGGTGTATATACTATCACGCGTTGTACCAGGGATATCCGTTACTATCGTGCGCTCCTCACCTATGAAAGCGTTCAATATGCTACTCTTTCCTGCATTGGGTCTCCCTACGATGGCAAATCGTGGCAGCTCATCCATATCCTCGTCATTTGTAACATTCTTAAACCTACTGCATATCTCATCCAACAGATCACCTGTACCTAAACCGTTCTCCGCCGAGACAATAAAAGGTTCGCCCAATCCTAATTTGTAGAACTCGGCTGCACCATACTGTTGATCAAACTGATCAACCTTATTAACACCTAACACCGTGTTTTTCTTTGACTGACGAAGCAAGTGTGCCACCTCCATATCGAACTGTGTCACCCCTTGGTTTACATCCACGACCAACAACACCACATCCGCCTCTTTGATGGCTATATTGACTTGCCGATTGATCTCACTCTCAAAAGTGTCGTCAGAGTTAATAACCCATCCTCCTGTGTCAATGACCGAGAATTCTCTACCACACCACTCGCACTTGCCATATTGCCTGTCACGCGTTGTTCCTGCGGTGTCCATCACTATCGCCCGCCGAGTCTTTGTCAGCCGATTAAAAAGAGTCGATTTCCCGACATTGGGACGACCCACTATCGCTAAAATATTTGCCATAGTTTCTATAAACAATTTATACAATCGACTATCCATCAAAGGATAGTTGAAATCAAAAAAGCGTACAAAGGTATATCTTTTTTCCTAATTGCGCAAGTACGCACTCCTTTCTCATCGAATATATCTATCTGTTTACATTGGATATACTGTCCAATAACAAATGCAATAAAGGTTACAGCCAAATAGTTCGTATCTTTGCGAATATGCTGTTTTTATACTATCTTTGCACGCATAACTCTTGAAAACAAGAGACGGTAGATTCTGCATAGGAAAACAAACATAGGTAAACAAATGAGGATCAGTGTAATCATACCAGTTTATAATGTTGCGACGTATCTGCAAGCGTGCGTACAGTCGGTACTTGGACAATCGTATCAAGACACAGAGATTATCTTGGTTGATGATGGCAGTACCGATGGGTCGGGAGTTCTTTGCGATAGTTTTTCTATACAAGACGAACGGGTTCGTGTTATTCATCAAGACAACTATGGGTTGAGTAGTGCACGCAATACGGGGTTGCGCAACGCGACGGGGGAGTATGTCGCCTTTCTTGATAGCGATGATGTGTATCTACAGTATGATGGTATCGAACAAATGGCAGTTGTATTGCAACAGGCGGAGAAATCAATAGATATGCTGTTGTTCCAATGTGTAGATGTGTATCCAACTCACCAAGCACCTCGTAAAAAGTACGATAGTGATTATATTGTATCAAATAGTGCTGCAGATGTATTTGACTATCTGGTACGTCGGCAGAGTTTGAACATGAGTGCATGCTTCCAACTCCTACGGCGAGAGTTCCTATTGCAGAACAATCTCTTCTTTGAGGTCGGATTGTTGAGCGAAGATGTTGATTGGATATTGCGCGTATGGCGAGAGGTGCACTATCTCCATGCTGTAAATATCCCGATGTACGGCTACCAACACAGGCAAGGAAGTATCACAACTACCTATACCATCCAAAACCTGCGTTCGTATCATTGTATATTCCAGAAATTCAAGAAACAACATATTCAAGAATTGACGGAGAACAAGGGAGGTCTGTCTGAGAATACAGCACGCTATTGGGCAACTGCATTGGGCTATTTAGCCCAAATATATACCTCCTGTTTATATCTATACAATCAGATAGACAGGCAAGACCGAAAAGAAGCCCTGCAAATACTTTATTCGCATAATGACTTATTGCGATATAGCATATCTCGTAAATCGGATAGAGCGGTTGTGCTGCAACGCGTCTTGGGCTTCAAAGGAATGCTTCGGGTGTTTGCTCTCTATGGGAGCATTAAACGCTATTTTGGTAAGTTTTAGTCCCCCTTTATGAGTGTCCATTAAGCAGACAAAAGCAGTATCACAATTGCAATACTCGTATCCTTTTTGTACCTTTGCAAGTCATTTAGCAGAATATGCAGCACTCTATCATTGCACAGCAACCGCTTAATTATATCCCACGCACGATTACCAATCGGGCAATGGTGACATATATATCGGCTCTTGTCGCCTGCAATGTGCTATATATGCAATATGCATTGACTTGGTATTGGTGGATATTTGGTATTGTCGAAGTATGTGGTTTTTTCTATTATGCCAATGTCATGACCAAAGCACGTGCTTTAGTTGCACCTAAAGTCTTCGTGAAACGATTATTTTGGACAGCACTCATCATACGTGTGGCGTACGTACTGTTCTCCTATCTGTTCTATACGCTGATGACCGGTATTCCATTTGAGATGGGGACAGCAGACGCATGGATATATCATGTCGCATCATCAGAAGTGGCAAATGCTATGCGGCATGGCAATTTCAATATCCCGGAGTTGCTAAACCGTGCCTTTGGCTATGATGTAGCATTCAGCGATACAGGCTATCCAACCTACCTCTCGTTTGTGTATTTTCTCTCGTTTGACTCTATACTTGTGACTCGTATTCTCAAAGCATTATGGAGTACATGGACAGTCGTGTTGATCTATCGTTTAGCAACCCGGAACTTTGGTGAGGTGACAGGACGCATGGTGGCTATCCTATGTTTATTGATGCCGAACCTTATTTACTATTGCGGTCTGCACTTGAAAGAAACAGAGATGACTTTTCTCACAGTTCTTTTTGCAGAACGAGCAGACTATATCATGCGACAAGGCAAGATAACGTTCGGACCAGCATGTTTGTTGATGTTACTATCAGTGATAACTTTCACGTTTCGCACTGTATTAGGAGCCGTACTCGCATTAGCCTTCTTGACGGCACTACTACTGAGTTCAACCCGTGTGGTGGCATGGGGGAAGCGTATATTATTGCTATTCGTAGCAGCATTATTTGTGGGGGTAGTCATAATAGGGAGATCCACTATTGGAACAGATGTGCGTCAAACATGGGGCGAGGGAGGCTCCAATCAGAAAGCGTATATGGAATGGCGTGCTGAACGGGATGTCAAATCGGGTGTTTCCCAACGCTTTGCCAAGTATGCAGGTGCTGCCGTATTCGCTCCCATGATATTCACCATTCCTTTCCCTACAATGACAAATGTGGATAGTCAGTATAACCAAATGATGATACACGGTGGTAACTTCATCAAGAACATTACCTCATTCTTTACTGTGTTGGCTCTGTTTATACTGCTCTTCAACGGGGACTGGCGCAAGCATGTACTCCCTATTGCCATCTTATGTGGCTATCTCTTGGTCCTGGTGTTCTCCAATTTCGCCCATTCTGAACGATTCCACTTGCCTACCATACCTTTTGCAATGATGTTTGCCGCTTATGCCATGTCGTATATGCGCAGCCCGAAATACAAACGCTGGTATAACTACTGGTGTATCATAATGGTCATAGCTGCCATAGCATGGAACTGGTTCAAACTTGCCGGCCGAGGGATGCTATAACAAGCAACTATACAACTTAATAACACGAAGTCATTAACGGCGTAACCAACTAATGCGCAAACAATAATACGCAACAACGAATATACGCAAACGCGAAACAAAGAAACGGCATACTTTTTGTTACAAGAGCTGTATCTGTATTGACAAAAACTGTAGAATTCTACAATTCTTGATAATAGAAGCGAAAGATGAACATTTACCCAAGAGAGAAATATGTGCAGCAACTCTTGTCGCTGCAGCGGAATGGATTGGTAAAGATAGTTACTGGTCTTCGGCGTGTAGGTAAGTCCTATCTGCTATTCTCTCTCTTCCGTCAACGCCTGTTGCAAGAGGGTGTGCCTGAAGACCATATTATCGGCATACCTTTGGATTCGTTCGCCAACAAGCATTTGCGCAAGGCAGATACGCTCTTCCGATTTGTGCAAGACAAGATACAGTCCGTTACGGAGCACTACTATATCCTAATTGATGAGGTACAACTGCTGGAAGACTTTGTGGATGTGCTGAACGGTTTTTTGCATTTTCCTAATGTAGATGTGTATGTTACGGGGAGCAATGCACGATTCCTGTCGTCGGATGTGGTTACTGAGTTCCGTGGGCGTGGTGCACAAGTACATCTCTATCCGCTTAGTTTTAAGGAGATATACGAAGTATCAAATACCGATGTGCTGACGCTTTGGCGTGATTATATGTACTATGGCGGCTTGCCAATGGTGGTATTGGCGGATAGCGCACAACGAAAAGCAGAGATACTGCAAGACCTGTTGAAAGAGACTTATTTGAGCGACATTATTAGTCGTAACCAAGTAAAAAAGGACAGCGACTTAGAGGAGTTATTGGTGCTTTTAGCCTCGAACATTGGTGCATTGACCAACCCGAACAAATTGGCAAATACATTCAAGAGCGAGAAGAAATCGGATATATCACACAATACGGTCAAGTTGTATATTGACTATTTTATCGACGCATTTCTTATCTCTCGTGCTACACGCTACGACATCAAGGGGCGTAAGTATATCGACTCTCCGTACAAATACTATTTCTCCGATATGGGGCTGCGCAATGCTCTATTAGGCTTTCGGCAAGTTGAACCACCGCATACAATGGAGACTATACTCTACAACCACCTGCATGAACAGGGCTATTTGGTTGATGTGGGAAATATATCAGTAGTAGGCAAAAGCGCAGAAGGAAAATCGCAGCGTACTACCCACGAGGTGGACTTCGTCTGCAATCGGGGTAATGAGCGGGTGTATATTCAGTCGGCTTATACGCTGGCGAACGAAGAAAAATGGCAGCAAGAGCAACGCTCATTGCTGCAGGTGGACGACTCGTTCCGGAAGGTGATACTTACGACGGACAACATCCCCGCCCACGCATTAGACAATGGCATTCAGGTAATGAATGTTTACGAATACCTACTACAATAAACACGCCGTCATTCACACGAAGTCATTAGCGGCGTAGCCAACTAATGCGCAAGCAATAATACGCAACAACGAATATACGCGATAGCGAAATAGAATATGAAAACAGCATTGATAACAGGAGTAACAGGACAAGACGGTTCCTACCTCAGTGAGTTCCTTTTGGAGAAAGGGTATGATGTACACGGTATCATACGCCGCAGTTCTGTCGATTACAGAGAGCGCATTGCTCACCTTGAAGGCAAGCCCCATTTCCACCTCCACTACGGCGATATGTCCGACTCGATGGGCTTGATACAAGTCGTAGGCAAAGTGCGTCCTGACGAGATATACAACCTTGCTGCGCAGTCGCATGTGCAGGTCAGTTTTGATTCGCCGGAGTACACGGCGAACATCGACGCTACGGGCGTGCTGCGTATATTGGAGGCGGTGCGTGCATGTGGGCAGACGAATACTTGCCGTATCTACCAAGCCTCGACCTCCGAACTCTATGGCAAGGTGGAGCAGGTGCCGCAGAATGAGAATACGCCTTTTCACCCCTATTCGCCTTATGCAGTGGCAAAACTCTATGGTTATTGGATGGTGCGGGAGTATCGTGAGGCATATAATATGTTCTGCTGTTCGGGTATTCTGTTTAATCACGAGTCCGAACGCCGTGGGGAGACTTTTGTCACGCGTAAGATTACGCTTGCGGCGGCTCGTATTGCGCAAGGCAAACAGGACTGTCTCTATCTTGGCAACTTGTCCTCACTGCGTGACTGGGGGTATGCAAAGGACTATGTGGAGTGTATGTGGCTGATTCTGCAACACAACACACCCGAAGATTTCGTCATCGCTACGGGCGTGCAACATTCGGTGCGTGAGTTTTGTGACTTGGCATTCCGTGAGGCGGGTATTACACTGCGCTTCGAGGGAGAAGGAATAGACGAAAAGGGTATCTGTGTGGCAGGTCCAAAGTATTTGATAGGAAAGACCTTGGTGGCGGTATCGAAAGATTTCTATCGTCCGACGGATGTAGTAAACCTTTTAGGTGACCCGACCAAGGCAAAAGCCGAGTTGGGATGGAATCCGAACAAGACTTCGTTCGAGGAATTGGTGCGCCTGATGGTACGCTCCGATATGCAAAAGGTAGCCGCAGATCATGCTGCTCAACAAGCCCGTACCAACCTTGCCGAGTACCTCGAAAAAGGTATCGTCAAGTAACACCACTGTCCAATACGGAAACGGTCTTAACACACGTAATAAACTGACAATATGTATTCTCCCTTGTTCTCGATACTGATAGCCAACTACAATAATGGTCAGTACCTGATGGATGCTATCCGTAGTGTTCAGGCGCAGACCTATACCAATTGGGAGATAATCATCGTGGATGATGGAAGCATCGACAACTCGCATGCCATTTACGAGCAACTGGCACGCGACGGTCAAGCTACGATCATGCCCCTCACGGACGCCCCCCTTCCTATGCCTACACGCATCCCATTCTCAACTATCAACCCACGACCTTCAACCCTCAACTCTCAACTAAAAGAGCAAGACGCCTGCTCTCAATACCCAACATTACACTCTCAACTAAAAATATACCTCTCTCCTACGAACCATGGTTGCGGTTTCACGAAACACCAGTGTGCTGCCCTTGCTCATGGTGAGTTGTGCGGATTCCTCGATCCTGACGATGCTCTCACCCCCGATGCCCTGCAACTGATGGTCGATACACACGCAACACACCCGGAGGTGGCAGTGGTAGGCTCATGCTATTGGGCTACTGATGAGAACCTGAAACCGATGTGGCGATCCTATCAAATAGTACTGCCCGAAGGAGGTACATGGCTTACTACTACTACTACTACGCACGCACCTATACCTTTCGCATCCTACAAAGGCGAAAGGTACCTAAAGACAGAGGGGATAAATATAGATCTGAAGCGTGCCGTGGACTTTGACTTGTATGTCAAATTGGAGGAGCAAGGCGGGATCATGTTCTTGCCCGATATCACGTACTACTATCGCCAACACTCGAGCCAGATATCCACGCATGGGGACTTCAAGAGTATGTATTGGCAGATATACGTCATCATCAAGGCATGTGAGCGCAGACATATACCCGCCGATGTGGTGGTGGATAGTCTGTTGAAAGATAACTGGCAGTGGTATGTCAAGAACGGAGTAGGGTACGAGGTGCCGAAGCCGAAGCAGCCTCTGTGGCGTTCTGTGTGTTCGCTAGTGAAACGACTATGCAAGAAGATGGCCGCACAGCGTGCGGATGTATGAATGTATGATGGTTGAATGTTAAAAATAACAAGTTTTTGAGGATGTTCAGGTCCGGTTAAGGTCGGCTCAAGATCGGCTTATGTTCTGCTGAAGGTCGTGTGAATGTTTAATTTATAATTTTTATGTATAATTGCTGTGGGATACTATGATATGTGCAATGATTATAATGCGGTTGCTCTGTTATGCAAGAAGATACTAAAGAGAATACCTCTGTGTCAGTGAGTGTTGTGGTGCCTATCTACAACCCGGGTGCGCTGTTGGAGCGTTGCCTCCGGTCGTTGTGTGCGCAGACGTTGCAGGCAATGGAGATAGTGTGTGTATTGGACTGTCCCCTCGATGGCAGTGAGCGTGTGGTAGAGCAGTATGCAGCGATTGACGGTCGTGTCCGTGTGATATACAACAGCCGTAACATGGGGGTAGGAGGCAGTCGTGACATCGGTGTTCAAGCCGCACGGGGTGAGTATATAGGCTTCTCGGATGATGATGATTATGTGGAGGGTGCGACCTACTACGAGGACTTGTACCGCGCCGCACAGACGCAGCATGCGGATGTGGTGATATCAGCAGTGGCAATAGACCGAGCAGAAGGTACGACCATTATGCCCGTGTTGAAGACGGACACCTATACCCATTTGCAGTCAATACTCTATCCCGAGCAGACACCGATAGTGCACGAGCCGTTGGCACGCAGTGTGTGGCATTCACTATACAGGCGGTCGTTCTTGCAGGAACATAGTGTTCGTTTCTACGATCGCTGGACGCACTTAGAGGAGGACACATTGTTTAATGTGCAGGTCTTTACGCAGACGCAGCGTGTGGCTATTGTGCCTCAGGCTTACTACCATTGGAATCTGATACGCAGCACCCGTAACGAGAGTAACTACCTCTCTACCTACGACATACACGCAGTGCATCGGTTCTTCAGTGTTGTGAAACAGCGTGTAAAGGCATCACCACTATTGACGCATAAACAGCAGAAGACACTGCTGGCGGACTGTCTGTCGGGACTATTCTATACCCGCTATTGTGCACTGCGAAACATTGACCCGCAGACTATAGCAGACACGTTGGGTGAGGACTTGCAGTATATACGCATCCGCAATGTGATAGATGTCTGCTATACCTCCCCTAAACAGATACTTAGACATGGTCTGATGTTGCTCAAGTTTTACCATTATATTCACTATCTCCGTCAACAGATTTGATATGTCTATGTGGAAGCGTATATATCGCAAAGTGATGCATGTATTTCACCCTGTGTTGGGAGAGATATGGTGCTTGCATCGGGTAGTGCCGGAGCGCAGTTGGGCATTGGAAAACCGTGAGTTGGAAATAACACCTGCCTACCTGGAACAGTTGATACACACTTATCATGCGAGAGGCTTTCATTTTGTGCCGTTAGATACTTTTGTAGTAAAACTCAACCGTTTCCGCATGCCGTGGCAAAAGAAGATGGTTGTGGTCTCTTTCGATGATGGGTTCCGAGATATATATGCGTATGCGTATCCTATCTTTCGTAAGTACCACATACCATTCACTGTCTATCTGACGACTTCTTTCCCAGATGGGCAGACGGATCTATGGTGGTTGCATTTAGAACAACTGCTGCAAGACAAACCTGACCGTCAGAGGGCATACACGGAGGCTATCCGACAGATATATGCCGGTAGCGACACGCCCTCTCAAGTCTTTGCTGCTACCTATACACCCTCAGCAGAGTGGGACGCAGGCTCCTACCTGCTGACATGGGAGATGCTGCGCGAGATGCAACAGTCCGGACTGATGACAATAGGCTCACATACCGTCACGCACCCGATGTTGGCAAAGATACCAATGGAACAGGTGGAGAAAGAGTTATTGGCATCCCGTGAGCGTATCCAGGTAATGATGGGTATGACACCACGGCATTTCTCATATCCGCATAGCAGTACCACGAGAGAGATGGAACAAGCGGTGAGGCAGGTAGGGTACAGCACGGCTACAATAGGCTATGGTGGCAGCATACGACGTGGAGCAGATGCATATATGCTGAACAGAAACTATATCACACAACAATGAGCAAGATACTTGACAAGATACGCCGTTTCTATCTACGCAATCTACCAAAATTAGTCTTTGGTAATGACGTATGCATGCATATATGTCTGTCTGTATGTCGTCATCGCAAGCGAGCAATGCACATCTCAGAGGGACTGTTCGTGTATCCTTTCTTCAACGCTTATTTCATCCAGAACATGCTGTCGTCGGCGATGTATAGTATTGCACGAGGGTATAACCCCTATATCGCCTTGGGCGGACGTGGGCAGGGCTACACTAACTGGGACACTTTCTTCCGCCAACCGTTCGACACTACTGCCGAGCAGGTGACAAAAGTCTGCGACCGTACTACGGGGCATTACAATTTCTCGTTCACTATGGCATGGCACCCACATGAGTTACGCCGTTGGACACGAGCTTATCAGACACTGGTGCATCTCAATGAACAGACGCGGCGTTATGTGGATGCCGACTACTCGGCTATCATAAGTCCCGAAGATCATGTGTTGGGTGTGTTATGTCGTGGCACAGACTATATCACTATACGCCCGAAAGGGCACCCCCGCCAGCCGTCGGTGGAACAGGTAATAGCCGAAGTGCAGGAGCAGATGCGCACGGGGCAGTATAACAAGATTTATCTTGCTACCGAGGACCAACGCATCACCCTGCAGTTTTCAGAGATGTTTCCAAACGAGATTATCACCAACCGTCGACAGTATTTCGATGAGGCGTTTGAGGCGATGTATAACCAAAACAATACACTTGACATCACCGACGTTAACCTGCACCGTGACGATGCCAACTACTGGCGTGGTATTCAATACCTCTCGTCAATGGTTATCCTCTCACGCTGTCAAGCGTTAGTGGCAGGCAATTGCGGTGGAACGATACTGGCGTTGATGATGAACGACAACCAATATCGCTATACACATGTATTTAATATAGGAATGTATGACTAAGCCGCGTATATCTGTTATCCTGCCTGCGTATAATGCGGGTCGTTACCTTCGGGAGGCAGTGCAGTCCATCCTGGACCAAACATATACGGACTTTGAGATACTACTGCTGAATGATGGTAGCACCGATGATACGGAGCAGGTGGCACTATCGTTCACTGACCCTCGTGTGCGTTATATCCCTAACCCACACAATATGGGATTAGCAAATACTATCAACCGAGGCATATCATTGGCGCAAGGCGAACTCATCGCCCGTATGGATGCCGACGATATATCGCTACCGACACGTTTCCAGACGCAGGTGGAGTATCTTGATGCACACCCGGAGGTGATGCTCTGCTCCTGCGGAATACAGCAGTTTGGTTCAGCAGACAGACTGATGGTAGGAAAGAACGACTTCGAACAGGTAAAGGTGGATATGCTATTTTCGTCGGCTATAGGACATGCCTCATCGATGTGGCGGAGAGCGTTTTTCGAAGAGAATACCCTGCACTTCGACCAAGACGAGTTCCCCGCCGAGGACTACGGACTATGGGCAAGAGCGGTGTTCTGCGGCACGTTGGTGAATATACCCGATGTGCTGTATCACTATCGTATCTATCCCGAACAGGTGACGGCAACCGACAAACGCTCGCATGTGCGCTGTCAGGATATTCGTCGGCGATATATACTGAGGATCTGCCCGACTATTAACGTGGTGGATATGGAGGCCTTCCTGCGGCTATGCGAGAGTGTGACCTACAGCGACTGGCGGCAGGCACAGCGGTTCGTGAAAGCGTTTATACAGGGTAACACATTCCTGCGGGCAGCACGCCTACGGAAGACACTGTATAGTTACCTCAGTCAGATGGCACAGGATGGGACACGTAATCCACAAACGACAGGCTGGCAACGACTCTATCTGCGATGTATGTGTGGGATATACCGAATACGACGAGGGTTAGTCAAAGTTTAACGAAACGGAAAAGACTTGTCAACAAACCTTCCTATTCATTTTAACTGAAGAAAAGGTATATTATCTGACAAAAACAAAGCGTCATAAACCAATCGATTTATAACGCCTCGGGTGGAATGTGGGGCTCGAACCCACGACACTCGGAACCACAATCCGATGCTCTACCAACTGAGCTAAGACCACCATAAAAACTTTCTTCATCACGCACTTTCCATATTTCATAGAAAAGCACATATCCCCGAAAGCGGCTGCAAAGGTAATGCTTTTCTATGATACCACCAAATATCTGACACAAAAAAATGCGTTTCTAAATGGAAACTATACGCCACCACAAGATGTCGTCCTTGCGGTGATTGCCCAAGGTACTGTGTTTGCGG
>CAVEZM010000011.1:0-15559 GCA_963620225.1 Acidaminococcaceae bacterium
GCAGGGAACACCTTATCAGGATATACCTCTGAACGGAGGTCCAAGCGCATACCCTCCTTGATGAGCGGGATATATGACTCAGGAATGGCTACAAGTGTCTTCAGTTTGTCCACTTGGGTTAGTACTAAGATAGCCTGACCGCTGTATAATTCCCCGTTCTCATAGTTCTTTGCCGATATAACACCGGCGAAAGGAGCCTTGACGTAGGTATTCACCTCAAGGAAATCGAGGTTCTCCTTGGTCTGGTCATACTGTGTCTTGACTTGGTCGTAGGACTGCTGACTGACAGACCCTGAAGCCAACAGAGCCTCAGCACGATCCAATTCCGTCCTGAGGTTGGTCAAGGATATCTTGGTGGTCTTATACTGGTTCTGATCCATACGCACGAGGTCGCTACCTTTCTTCACTTGGTCGCCTACCTCAACATAGATATGCTCTATCTTACCCGTCACCGATGGCGCTACATTCTGCGTCTGATAACCTAACAGGTTAGACGACAATGTTATCTCACGTTGTATCTCCCGAGTGTGTAACGTAGTGAGTTCCACTACCTCCACACGCTCCTCCGTAGCACTGATAGTTGTCGCCTGTTGTTTGTTGCCGCAGCCGACAAACACCAAGGCTGCAGTTGCCATAATCATGTACTTCTTCATATCTCTTGTTTAATGCTTTATTGTTATCACTTGTTGTTAAGGAATTTCTCGAACTCTACCTGTGCGTTGACTAATGTCAGTACCGCCTGCACATACGACGACTGTGCCGTGATAAGGTCGTTGCTGGCATTCACCAACTCGAGGTTAGAACTCGTACCATGGTTGAACTTGTTCGTGGTGGACTGGAACACACGCTGCGTCACGTCCATATTCTGCTTCTCAGTCATGTAACTCTCATACGAGTTCTGCAAGGTAAAACGCAGTTGTTGGTCTTGAATACCAAGGTTATCGGTGGTCTCAGCAAGTGTATTGCGTGCCTCTTCGAGGGCAATTTTCTTCTCTGTGACACCGGCAGCCCGCTTGCCCGATGACCATAAAGGCAGCGAGACTGTTACGGATACAGCGTGTGGCGGAGTCATACGGAAACCACCCTCTGCATAGTAGTGCTGATTGTTGTATTGGTAACCTACACCTACGGTTGGTCCATACGCCCATGCAGCCATATGTACATTCGCTTTGGCAAGTTCGACATTCTTTTGCAAGGTCTGATAGTTTAAATTGTTAGCAATATTGAAGTCTTCTCCTAACAGGTTGAGCACCGCTTCTGCCGATAGCATATCGTCGAGGGTAGTGGTGAGTGTCAGTTCGGTCTCGACAGGCACATCCAACAACACCTTGAGCGAGGCAATCGCCAACTGGGTGGAACGCTTGTTGGAGTTGATGTTGTTACGCAGTGTGTTCACACGCACCATGATCTGATCTGCACTCGTTTGCTCGGCTGCTCCCACATCGACAGAGCGTTGTGTCATCTCTGCGAGTTTCTCTACATTCTGCAACGAGGAGTCCAATAGAGCCACTACATCTTGCAGCACGAGTACTGAGGCATACGAGGTCTTAACATTAGCACGCAACGACACCTCCGACTGCTCCAAACTAATCTTCTGCATATCGATAGCGATAGTATTGAGTATCGCTCCCACAACGGCTTGACCATTGATACCCACCGAGGCGGTTACGCCTGTAGTAGAGTAGTTAGGCATGGCTATTTTCTGTGTCATCCCCGCAATTTGCATTTCCATTTCGTACCCGCACATCGTGTTGTACCCCCAACTTGCGCTCACTTGTGGCAACATCTCGGCTATGGTCTGCCAGCGTTTAGCGTACGCCTCTTGCACGGCAAGGTCTGCATTGCGCAGACTGCGGTTGGACGCAATGGCATAGTCTTGCGCCTCTTCGAGACTCAGACTTAATGACTGCGGGACATCACGCTGCGGAGCCTTCTTGGTAGCCGCTATCACATGATCTTCCGCCATAGCACCGCTGCTTATTATAAGTGCGGCAAACATCACTGAAAGTAGTTTCTTCATCTTGTACCTAAAAAATACCTGAGTTATATATGTTAAATGGTTTAATGGTCGTTTATCTCTATTCATCGGGTGCGACAGCCGCCGATTGCATATCCTGCAAAGCTTCTATCCCTTGCTGCGTCAAGATACCACGTGTGATGATATCCACACCCTGACGGGCAAAACTAAGCATCTCCTCACGTTGCTGGGGGTAGAGTCGTAACTGCTCCATGAGTTGATGGTGCGCATGAGCAAACAACTGTGCTGCAAGATGCGCATTGAGTTCCGTGCGAAAAACACCATATCTCTGCCCCTCCTCAATCAACTGCTCCATATACTTCGCCATCATCTGGTTGAGGTATGCCTTATGCGACTCACACAATGCAGGGTAGTATTTCTGCAAGTCATACATGATGGGGGGCGGCTGCTCAATATCTTTCTCACTCTTGCTGGCAATAGTACCCCACTCGTGCAGTATCTGGATAATACTCTTACCTCTCACCTCCTCCAAGAACTGCGCCTCTATCATCCTCTCATGCAAATGGATACCCTCTTGCACCAACTGGTCTTTCGATTCGAAATATACGTAGAAAGTCTTCTTACTAATCCCCAACTGACGACAAATATCATCAATACTCACCGATCGTATCCCAACCAAGCGCATCTTCTCCGTACCCACCGTCAGTATCGCCTCCCGCATCGCATCCCTTGCACTATTCGATAACTCCTCACTCTCGGCAGCATCACCTGTATCCTTGACAGCCTCCACAGCACTGACATCTGTCTTCTCTGCGACATCCGTACTCTCCACACCAACCACAGCAGTATCGACCGCCGTATCAGCAGTCTCCTCCGTCATCAATGGGGCTTGCTGCACCTCACCATCCTTTGTCAATGGGGCTTGCATAGCAGTATGTTCATACGAATCTGTCATAGTTATGGACGAATATACAATAACTGTGCCATAGTAAGGAAACTCGGAAACTTTTTTCTTTTTATAGTTTCCAGGTGTATATATGGTATATACGATAACTAAAAAAAGACACCTCTTCTTGCGTAAGAGGTGCCTAATCCAAGATACTTCTCTTGTAAATATCTCTTTCCTATAGTGTTCTAACACAGCACAAGTGACATCATATCAGTCACAGAAGTTTTCGCGCCTCGTCTTTAAGCATCTGCAAAGCCTTCTCGTTAGCCGTCTCTCCATTGGTGTTGTAAGCCGTGATGAGCACCTTTGCATATTCTAATGCCGTACTGTTCGTTGGCATCTGTGCTGCAATACTGTTCAGGAAAGCGATAGTTTGTTCTTTTGCTTCAGAGATAGCCCGCCATGTTTCGTCACTGACATATATCTGCTGGCTCGTATTATGATCATACTCTTGCCTGACAACCTGCATCAAGCGTTGCTGCACTTGCAGGATAGACATATTGTTTATATCCAAATCAATGAGCATATGTTCCGGTGTGGTGCGCTCAAGTAGCAGTGTCAGCCGTTCATAAGCACGCATACGGATAGGAGATATCTCTTTCTGGGATAAGCGTTTTAACTCCCACAAGCGTTTCTGTTCTTCATTTTTGAACAACTTGTGCATCACTATCCAGGCTGCCAAAAGCACAATAAGCGCAGGGATAGTATATTTGAATATCTCAATCATGGTGCTCTGTGTACAATAGTCCTCAATTGTTTCGGGCGCAAAGTTACAATGATTATCTGAATTCTCCAAATACAACTATGTTACAACATTTGCGGGAACGAAACAAATGTCGTACCTTTGCGGTGTCTAACAAGTAAATGTTTACCTATGATACGTACTCATATCCGTTCCTTCCTGCCTGATGCCGTTATTCTCGTAGTGTTTTTAGCAGCCTCTGCTATTTACTTTTTCCCGGCATTGCAAGGGAAAGTCATCTATGCAGGCGACAACATCAACGGTTCAGCGGCAGTGCGTGAGACAATGCAGTACCATCAGGAAACCAACAACTACACTTTTTGGACGGGTTCGATGTTCTCTGGTATGCCCAACTACCAGATAGGCGGCGGCGAGCCCGGCATTGTAGATAAGATATTGCACCCCATCCGTTGGCTGATGCAACGCGGTATCTTCGGCAGTGTATTCTTTATCTTTCTCTATTACCTCATCGCATTCTTTCTGTTACTGCGGGCATTCAAGATAGACAGATGGCTGAGCCTCGCAGGCGCATTCGCCATGGCACTGTCGAGTTATTTCTTTATCATCATCGCCGCTTCCCACCACGGCAAGTGCTACAGTATCACGTGGATGATGATGGTCATAATAGGCTTCATACTCACCTACCGCAAGCAGTACGGATGGGGAGCCATACTAATAATGTTCTTCACCTATGCCGGTTTCTTCCTGCACCCGCAGATGTCCTACTACATCTGTATGCTGATAGGCATACTATGGTTCGCCGAGTTGGCGATAGCATGGCGCGACAAGGCATGGAAACACTTCGCTGTAGCAACCTCCGTGTTCTTCGCCTCTTTCGCTGTTGGAATGGGGATGGGGAGCGGAAACATCTTCATGAACTCAGAATACGCTGCAGAGACTATGCGTGGAGGACACTCCGACATCGCAAAAGAAACCGACGCCGCCAACAAGACCAAAGGATTAGACCTCGATTACGCAACAGCGTGGAGTTATGGCATTGATGAGACGATGACCTTCCTCATACCGAACTACATGGGGGGAGCCAGCGGATATAACCTCGGCAAAGACTCTCAACTGGAGCAAGACCTCAAGAAGATGGGTGTACCTGCACGACAAGCCAAACAGTTCTGCCAGTCTGCTCCTACCTATCGCGGAGAAAAAGCCTTCACAAGTGGACCGGTATATATGGGTGCCATCGTATGTTTCCTTTTCATACTCGGACTGCTTATCGTCGGTGGACCCTATAAATGGGCTCTCTTGGCGGCTACACTATTCTCTATCCTACTTGCGTGGGGACACAACTGTATGTGGCTGACCGAACTGTTCTTCAAGTACTTCCCGATGTACAATAAGTTCCGTGCTGTGGAGAGTATATTGATTGTCGCTGAGATAACTATGCCGCTACTCGGGTTCCTCGCCCTGAAAGCCATTGCTGACGGCAAGATGCCGTGGAAACACTTGCGCACCAACCTGTTCATCGCAGGGGGCATCACTGCGGCCATCTGCCTACTCGTCGCTCTCTTCGGCAGTAGCATCGACGTGACATCGTCCTACGACGCACAATGGAAAAACCAAGTAGGGCAACAGATATACGACGCCATACTCAACCAACGCACCTTGTTAATGACAAAAGACGCATGGCGTTCCTTGCTCTTTGTCGCACTCGGCTTCGGAGTGGTGTTCGTGTATGCTTACTATATCTACAACAAACCCAAACCACAACTGCCGATATACTGCGGTCTCGCACTCACAGCACTCATCATCTGCGATATGTGGACTGTCGATAAACGCTTCTGCAACGACAGTTTGTTCGTCACGAAGAATGACCGCAACAAAGCATTCAAAATGTTGCCATACGAGGAGGAACTACTCAAGGACAAGACATCTTTCCGCGTGCTGAACCTGTCGACCAACACCTTTAATGAGGCACGCACCAGTTACTACCTCAAGTCAATAGGCGGCTACTCCGCTGCCAAACTGCGCCGCTATCAAGACCTTATCGATGTGCATATCGCACCAGAAATGAACCCTCTCATGCAGACCATCGCACAAACGAACGGCTTCCAGACACCTTGCAACGCGGATAGCCTGTTCCCTGTCCTGAACATGCTGAATATGAAATACGCCATCGTACCTCTGCAGAGCGGACAACAAGTGCCCATACAGAACCCTTACACCATGGGTAACTGCTGGTACGTGGACGACTTGTATGTAGTGGACAACGCTAACGATGAGATAAACGCACTCAGGATGGTGAACCTCCACACCACCGCCGTTGTGGATACCACTTTCGCCTCACTACTCAGCACCGGCATACCCGAGGTCGCACCTCTGATGACCTACAATGCTGACGAGATACATCTCACTCACTATGCCCCCAATCGAATAGACTATCAGGCGCAGAACGAGCAGAATCGTGTGGCTGTATTCTCAGAGATATACTATCCGCACGGCTGGCATCTCTACCTGACCAACAATGGTAAACCGGAGAACGAGATACCCTTGGCACGAGTCAACTACATGCTCCGCGCTGCCGTCATACCCGCAGGCACGCACACACTCGCCATGGTCTTCGACCCGGACGCCTACCACAAAGGCAACGCACTCTCATTGGCATGCTTCGTACTCCTGCTCTTAACCCTCGCTGCCACAATAGGCCAGCAGGTGTACGCACACCGACAAGAGAAAAAGAAATAAAATCAACACCAAACCTTATCCTGCCACCCTCAAATTAAACACTGATAATTGAACAGTACAGATTGGGTGATTATTGGGTGATTACTGGGTGATTATTGGGTGATTACCCCACCCTTTGGCATATCAGTTGGCATATCAGCGCACCGATACGTTCCCTCTGCATACCTGCATTATTCCGGACATGGCGTACGATGACAGATGACATAGCGGGCGAATTATCCTCCAACAAGCCCTTTTGTGACATTACAGCGAAATAGGATAAGTTTATATCCTTTGTTTGGATGCCCTTGAAGGGTATATCCACAAAAGAGTACTATAGTACCTGCCCACTTAACAGCCTCACTGATCAATCGTTTGATGTACTTCGTGCGAGAGATAGCGAGGGTGCGCTGGCGTTCACTGACACCTATCTGGTAAGTGAGTCTGTCAAAATAAGGCTTCTCTAATTTTGATTGAGGAATAATATGATGCAGAACGGGTGTCGGTAAATATAGCACTGTCATACCCAATGAACGCATCTTATCAA
The DNA here is from genome assembly GCA_963620225.1 of Acidaminococcaceae bacterium. GTDB lineage: Bacteria > Bacteroidota > Bacteroidia > Bacteroidales > Paludibacteraceae > Colicola. Next base: position 6,893 of record CAVEZM010000011.1, read on the forward strand.
AGATATCCTTCTCTTCAGATGCCATTAGACTGCTTCCCTTACGTCCAAGAGTTGTGTTGAATAGCCCCACTTGTTCAAACACCTCTTTACGGTATGCAGCATTCCCTCCTCCTGGATAATGCCCTTCCGGAAATACGCGAATACTATCACCATAATTAAGCCAACCTGTCAAAAGAGCCTTTGTATAGGAAGTCATCCATACAGGTTCTGAAGTCTCATATAGAGGTTCAATAGGACCACCCGCAGCCATAGTCCCGGGGTTATCCACAAAATGCTCAGCATATATTCGCAGATAATCGGTATCGACCAATGCATCATCATCTATATAAACCAAAATATCTCCTTTCGCCTCATGAATACCTCTGTTACGGGCTGCTGAGAGCCCCTGCTCGGGCTCTACCACATAACGAAAAGTAATCTCAGGATGTACTCGGGCAAAAGCATCGCAGATAGCATGTGTATTGTCGGTGCAGTTGTTGTCAACCAGTACAATCTCATACTCCGATTTATCTATGTCGTTCTTTGCTATCGAATCTAACAGATTGCCAATATACTTTGCACGGTTATAAGTGCATATGATAACGGTTAGCATAACTCTATTTTTATTAAATTGGCACCACATACTGCGACACATTATACACAAGCAATATAATCGAGATAGATGGCATAATTAGTGAATAATTCTTGCCACAAAGGTACTATACCTATTCCAATTACGCAAGAAAAAGACTTATGTAAAAGTGCTTTTGTTCTTGGACAGTACATCCAAGGCACACAACACTCAACTCCTTTCCACTCTCCACTCTCCACTTCCCAACTTCTTTCAACTTTCAACTCTCAACTAAAAAACAAAAACATTTGCATATTTCAAAATAATACACTACATTTGTCGCCATAAGCGGGGTATTCCAATGAGGGCAGCAGATTCATATATTGTTTCTATTCGGCGTATATATATATCATATGATAATAACCAACCAACATAAATGCGTATGAAAAGAACTATCCTAATCCTATGTAGCCTGTTGGCTATGATGATGACTACACACGCACAGGAGGCAGAGAAAGACGCCGTCTATGCGTGGGTGAACGGCACAAGCAAGTGCTACCGCCTGACGGATATGCCCAAGGTAAGTTTCGAAAACGGTAACGCCGTACTGACTATCAACGGCATAGAGCAGTTGCGTGTACAGGCAGAAGATATTAGCCAACTGACTATCGTCTATGGCGTGTACAAAGAAGACCCTACCTCTGTTGACCCTGCAGAGAGCGGAGAGAACAGCCTTGTGCGCCAAGTGGACAAGTATATTATGGGCGGGCAACTGATTATCGTGGTCGATGGCGTGCAGTACGATGTACACGGCAGACGCATAGATGTAAACCAATGAACCCCTTAACAGTTTCCATTATGAGAAAACTACTATTCTTATTATCAGTAGCATGCAGCAGCCTGTTGCTCCATGCGCAAACCAACCAGGTGGTGTGGCTGAATGGCAAGGTGTACTACGAGTAGCCGATTGCTGCTATCGACAGTATCACTTACGATATGAGCAACATGATAACGGGCGACACGCTCAAACTGATACTGCCGCGTGCCACCCGAGAGATTGTCTATAGGGAGGTTATCAAAGAGGTGCATGACACCATTTACATCTATAAAAGCCCCGTACTTACAGGTGCTTTCTCTGTTTCGGCGGACAAGCAGGTTCGTTTCTCGCCGGGCAACCTGCAATATACGCAATCCACACAGACTTGGTCATTTGCCTGGAACCAATATGATATGCTCGGTACTGCCAATGTAAGCGGTTCTGCTCTTGCCGACAAGATAGATCTCTTCGGTTGGAGCGGCAGTACGGGTGCAGCCAAGTGGGGTATCAGCACCTCCGCTAACAACTCAAACTACGCAGGCGACTTTGTCGATTGGGGAGCAAACACTATAGGTACAAGTGCGCCAAACACTTACCGCACACTGACGAAAGATGAGTGGGACTATCTTTTCAATACTCGCACCAACGCAAGCGATAAAATAGGGTGTAGCCCGTATCAACCTCAATGCCGATGGCACACAATACATCAACGGTCTTGTCTTGCTGCCCGACTCCTGGACTTGCCCCGAAGGTATAACCTTCCAGGGCGGTTTTGCAAGTTCGTATAGCATACAAGCGTATGCCGACTACCAGACATTTACGCTTGCCCAGTGGCAGCATCTCGAAGCCGCAGGCGCGGTTTTCCTTCCTGCTTCGGGCGACCGCCTCGGTTCGGTCGTGGACATTGTGCAGTACGGCGGTCTCTACTAGTCTGCTACGCCTAGCGATTCGGACCGCGCGTACTACCTGTTCTTCGACTCGTACGAAGCGTACACGAACTTCAACTTTCGCTACAACGGGCAAGCCGTCCGTTTGGTTCAAGATTTATAATTAACCTTGTAGCAGCCACTCTTCGAGATGGCTGCTACAGGGCAATGCAAAGACGTTGTTGCAAACACAACTCTGACGGACCCCCCGTTCGCCCACTCGTCCACCAACTCGATAAGCGTGTGCGTGGTGAAATAAGTGTTGTCGGCAGACACATAGAGACTCTTTTTACCGGTGTGGTGCTGCTTGATATACTGCAGCAGCATAGTGGTCTTGCCTACGCCACGAGGACCGACAATACCTATCAAGTGTGCCTCCCTATCGATACAAGAAGTGGAGCATAAGGATTATATGGAGAAACGGATGCCGAGGTTGAGAGAGAAATCAAGGGGACGCTGCGAGTAGATACTCTGGAGTGTGGAGTGATCGCTGAAGCGATAGGTAGCACCCGGCTCGAGATAGACGCCTAACCACGGCAGGCAATTGTACTGCGCACCAAGCGAGAGCGTGGTAGAGAACTGCCACGGGTGCTCGGTTATGCGCTCGTTAGTGGACTCTTCCGTCTTGCTATTGAGCACATAGTCGGTGCGTTGTGTGCCGCCGACACAAAGTTCTGCCATGCCGCCCACGCTGCCATAGATATCCAAGTGCCGCCAAGTGTAGATACGGCAGGTGAGGTTGAGCGGGACACCGATATAGTGCAGCGTCTGCCGTCCTGCTATATAGTGCACATCCGAGCCGTCCTCGTAGTCGGAGAGCAGGCAGGAATAGACCAACCCTGTCTCAACGGCAAGACGACTATGGAAACGGTAGGCGAGGTGTACGCCCCCACGGATGGGCATATAGTGCTTATAGCGGAGATGGGTGGGCAGACCTTGGTTATAGAGCATGATACCCAGCATAGGTGCGTCCTCCCATGCTACGCCGTCTGCGCCGACAGCAGCGATGGTGGGTGCGGCTTGAGAGGTGGCAGTAGATGCATTGAGCCCGCCCGAACAATAGGCAGAGAGGGCAAAGGTGCGCCGGTGGTCACTCTTAGGCGTATCGTTGTCGGCAAAGAGGGGTGCTTCTTCCGGCACAAGGCGGTCGATAACGGGATATGGGGCGATGGCGGTGTCTGCCTTTTCTGCAGCAGGGCTGGTGACGGCTTCTTCCGTAATGGAAGTATCTGGCTCTTCGGTGCGTGTGGAGGGAAGGGTTTCTGCAAGTATGGGTGTTTCTGTGTGGACAGCAGGTGCGGGAGTTACCTGTGTCAAAGCGAGTGTATGGGCTTTGGCGGTGTGTGCAGACGCTTCTGCGGCATAGGGGTCGAGGACGTCATGGGTTTCGGCTGCTTCGGCGGTGTATGCCGGTGCGGTAGCAGGGTCCTTAGGGGTGTGCGCAGACGGGGCTGGGGCGGTCGCTTCGTGGGGACGGAACAAGGGAACGAAGACCGACACTACGAATATCAGCAAGGCGACTGCGGCTGCGATATACGTATAGGGACTGCGTAAACCACGATGCCACCACGGAAAGACAAGTGTTTTACGTTTCTTCTCACGGGGCAACTGAGTCTCGATGCGCTCCCACAATTGGATGGGCTCTTCGACCTCGAAGTCCGACATACGGTTTTCTATATCTTCTAACCAATTCTCTTTCATAGATGCAGGGGTGTTTCTTGTACTTTCTGTCATTGGCGCAGACGTGCTGCCAATAGCGCTTTGGCACGGTGGAGTTGGGAGGCGGAACTACTCTCGCCTATATGGAGCAGGGCGGCAATCTCGCTATGCGACTTGCCCTCTATGACATACAGGTTGAATACCGTGCGGTAGCCCGTAGGCAGGGTTCGTATCGCCTCGTAGATGACGGCGGACGGTATCGCCTCGGTATCGACCTCGTCGTCGGGGATGTCGGCACACGCATCCGTTATCTCCTCTGTCTGCAGCGGCTCGGTGCGGCGTAAGAAGAGCAGCGACTCATTGACGACGATGCGCACCAACCATGCCCGCAGCGAGCCTTCGCCCCGATAGGTAAACGACGGCAAGGCGGAATAGGCATGTAGGTAACTGTCCTGCAAGACATCGCGCACGTCCTCGTCGTTCGGAATATAGCGGGAGCATACGGCAGTGAGATAGCGCACAGTCTGTTGATAGAGTGACCGGAACGCTGCTGCATCGCCCTCTCGGAGGCGGTGCAGGAGGTGTTGTTCGGTCAGTGGTTCGATATGGGGCATGCAGGGCTTGTGCGCAGGTGCGGAGCGTTATTCGACGAGTGAACTGCATTCGAGGCGTGGGCAGCCTTGCAGTGTAGCGGGGCGCATACGGAGGTCTATCTCGAGCGTCTTGTTGCCTACGTAGGACTTCCAACGCAGTGTCAGTTTGACCTTCTTGCCTTTGTCGGCAGCAGCAGCGAGGTCGTTGAGGTTGAAGGCAATCAGTGCATCACCCTGCCGCGTGGCGTTGTCGCCGTTGGCATTGTGGCGCAACTCTATCTCGTAGGGGTTGTCGGGATTGACGCCCGTCAAGAGGTTGATATAGTGTGTCTTACCCGTATTGCCCCAGTAGGTACGCAGACGGAGCGTGAGGTATCCGTCTTCGGCTACTGTCACCCAGTCGCGGACTATCTCGATGGCATCGTTGCCGTAGAGCGAGTCGTTCTGTACGCCTGCGGTGGGTACGGGTTGCTTGGTGCGGATACTGTCTATCCAGTTGACATGGACATAACGCAGGCTGTCACGCATGGTGGCATTGGAGTAGTTGACGAGCGCACGCACCTCGCGTTTGCCGAAAGGCGGCTTTTGGATGTTGGACGCACGGAGCGCAGTGGTGTCGTCCAACTGCATGACAAAAGCGGTGTCGTTCAAAGGGCGGACGGTGACCAACGCATTGGGATACTGCAGACTATAGTCTTTGTTCGACAAAGAGCAGGCTGGCAGGAATATGAGCATCGCAGTGCCGATGATGATGCCTGCCAAGAGATAGAGAGCGTACCAGATGGACGCTAAAGTTGAATTGCATTTCATACAACTATGAATTAGGGTTTATACATGCCCCACTGTGGGGCGTTTTCACCCTGTTAAATACACAGAAAGCGAAAACCTTGCATGTATGCAGGTATTATTCTGCAAAAAAAAGTGTGTGCCTGTGTTGTCATAATTATCCTGATAATCGTCGAGACTGCAAAGATACACCTGTTTCGTTACATTGCAAAATACTCAACATATTATTCCTATAAAATAAAAATGTATCTTTCGACTCTCTATTATCTATTCTCGAAAAGGTGTGTATGTGAGATAGTTTTGTGCGTGTTGGCTGATTATATTTGCCAGTATCAGAAAAAAGTTATACTTTCGCGGGATGTTTGTGTACAAGCACCCCATATCGGGGTGTGAACCATCTGCCTATAGGAGGATGTGTCCTACCTATTGGAAGAGAGCGATAAATCATGTCCGAAGGGAGTAACGAGATAGTAATCACCGGTGCACGCGTGCATAACTTGAAGAATGTGGACGTGCGTATTCCGCGTGGTAAGTTAGTGGTCATCACCGGCTTATCCGGTAGTGGGAAGTCCTCATTGGCTTTCGACACCATCTTCGCCGAAGGGCAACGCCGCTATCTGGACACTTTCTCGTCCTATGCACGTGGTTATATCGGCACCATGCAACGCCCCGATGTGGACAAGATAACGGGTCTCTCGCCCGTCATCAGTATCGACCAGAAGACCACCTCGCGTAACCCGCGTTCCACCGTAGGCACTGTCACGGAGGTGTACGACTACCTGCGTCTGCTGTTCGCCCGCGCCGGCGAGGCCTACTCGTACGCCTCCGGCGAGAAGATGGTGCGCTACACCGACGAGCAGATCGTGGAACTGCTGCTCCGTGACTATGCCGGTCAGAAAGTGTTGCTGTTAGCCCCTTTGGTGCGCAACCGCAAGGGACATTACAAGGAACTCTTCGAGTCTATCCGCCGCAAGGGCTACCTACGTGTGCGTGTGGACGGGGAGGTGCTGGATGTGGTGCCGGGCATGAAGGTCGATCGTTATCGCAACCACTCGATTGAGGTGGTGATGGATAGGTTCAAGATACCGTCCGCCGACGTCTTGGGCGAGGTTGCCGATCCCGATATCAAGCGTCTGCGGGCGAGTGCCGACAAAGCCATGACGCAGGGCGAGGGCATGATGATGATTGTGCGTGTAGGCAGTGCGGTAAACCCATCGACGGAGCAGCCCCGTTATTTCTCGCGTAACCTGATGTGTCCGACCACAGGGCTCAGTTACTCGGAGCCTGCACCGCACACGTTCTCTTTCAACTCGCCGCAAGGGTGGTGCCCGTGCTGCAAAGGGTTAGGGCGCGTGCGGGCGAACAGCACGGTGGAGGAGAACGAGCAGCAGATGAGCGACATCATTCACGATGACGCCAACTGGTACAACCGCATGTTGGCGTATGTGCAACAGCAGGAAGAAGAGAAAGACGACAATGAGGAGGTATGGAGCGAATGTCCTGTGTGCCGTGGACAGAGGCTGAACAAAGAAGCACTGAGTTATCGTATCGCCGGTAAGAACATAGCCGAGTTGTCGGATATGGATATCAGTGAGTTGCTGCTTTTCTTGGAGCATATACAGCCACAGTTAACGAACAAACAGCGTACTATCGCCGAGCCTGTCCTCCGCGAGATCACCTCCCGTCTGCATTTTATGTTAGACGTGGGGCTGTCGTACCTGTCGTTGTCACGCTCCTCGGACAGTCTCTCGGGCGGCGAGGGGCAGCGTATCCGTTTGGCGACACAGGTCGGCAGCCGTCTGGTAAATGTCCTGTATATCCTCGACGAACCGAGCATAGGTCTGCACCAGTGTGATAACCAGCGACTGATTGACTCACTCAAGCAGTTACGCGACATGGGCAACTCCGTCATCGTGGTCGAACACGATGAGGAGATGATGCGCCAGGCAGACTATATCGTGGACATAGGTCCCAGGGCAGGACGTTTAGGGGGTAACATCGTCTTCGCCGGCACGCCTGACGAGCTCCTGCATGCCGACACACTGACGGCTAAGTACCTGCGTAACGAAGAGAAGCGAGATGACTACACACAGACTACTCCCCCGCCCCAAAAAGGGGAGATAGTGCTGCATGGGTGTCGAGGCAATAACCTCAAGGACATCACTGTCTCTTTCCCGTTAGGTCGTATGATCGCCGTCACGGGTGTGAGTGGCAGTGGCAAATCCACGCTTGTCAACCAGACACTCTACCCTATCCTCAGCCAACATTTCTATCGAAGTCTGCAGGCTCCCCTGCCCTACGACAGCATTGATGGTATAGACCTCGTTGACAAGGTCATAGCCGTTGACCAGTCGCCTATAGGCAGGACACCCCGCAGTAACCCGGCGACGTATACGGGTGTGTTCACCGATATAAGAAACCTGTTTGCCCAACTGCCCGAATCGCAGATACGCGGCTGGAAAGCCGGTCGCTTCTCGTTCAATAATGCCGGAGGTCGATGTGAGGCTTGTAACGGCAACGGGTATAAGACCATACAGATGCATTTCCTGCCTGACGTGTATGTGCCGTGCGAGGTGTGTGGTGGCAAACGGTATAACAGAGAGACCTTGGAGGCCCGGTTCAAAGGCAAGTCCATCGCAGACGTGTTGGAGATGACTATCAACCAAGCCGTTGAGTTCTTCGCTGCACAACCCTATATACTCAAGAAGATAAAGACTTTGCAAGATGTCGGCTTGGGTTATATCAAGTTGGGGCAACCCTCCACCTCTCTCTCCGGCGGCGAGAGCCAACGTGTGAAGTTGGCTGCCGAATTGGCACGTCCCGGCACGGGCGACACCTTATACATCTTAGACGAGCCGACAACCGGACTGCATTTCGAGGATATCCGTGTGCTGCTTGGCGTGCTACACCGCCTCGTCGATAAGGGCAACACCGTGATTATCATCGAGCATAACCCCGATGTCATCCGTGCATGCGACTATATCATTGATATGGGTCCGGAAGGAGGACGGGAAGGAGGACAGATAGTGGCAACGGGAGATCTCAACGCACTGAAGCACGACACACATAGCCTCACCGCACAGTATCTATGACGATAACAGATGCTGCCTATTCAGATGAGCGGATTGATATAGGATAGCGAACATCTGTATCATGTCGCTGCGACTTTGGGCAGGGGTTGGTAAGGTGATGGAGAGATCAGATTAATGAGGATAGAGAGAACGTCTATAAAGACAAAAAAAATACACTACTGATTATCAACTCATAACAGAGAAAGTTTATAAAAAAGCGCAGAGATACTTGTTTATATCTACCTTTTTTTATACCTTTGCAGCG
>CAVEZM010000011.1:15569-57272 GCA_963620225.1 Acidaminococcaceae bacterium
AAAAAAAAAAAAAAAAAATAAACACAATGCGCTTACAGACCGGGAGGCTGAGGAAGAGGGTGAGAGATGCTGAAAGAGAAGGAGTGAGAGGGGGAGTAGAGGGGAGAAAAGTGGCTGATATAGAGGGGGAAAGTGGCTGATAAGGGAGGATAGACAGAGGAGAAGTCGGGGATAGAGAGTATGAGAGAGGACGGGATGACGACATGCGGAGCACTGCTGAACTGTTGATAAAAGACCTTGTGCTTGATAAATAACCTTGAAGAACGTACCAATCCCGCTTATGGGGTAGTTTATAGATCGTGCCTATGTCTGCGAAAAAGTATGGTGTAATTGTTTTACTCTTGTTACTGAGTACCTGTATTGTTCGCTCAGAAGAGATATACACGGATTTTCATTTCTATTTTCGTGCGGAGAGTACTGTGCTTGATTCTTCGTATATGAGTAATGCGGAGCAAATAGAGACGATGAAGAGTTTCATGCAGTATCTCCGTTTGGCAGTAGAGGTGGACAGTACATTGGAGTTACAGAGTGTGGTGATACGCGGTGAGTCATCGCCGGAGGGCAGTGAGCAACTCAACCACCGTTTAGCCCGAGGTCGTGTGAGGGAGGTGGAGAAGATGGTGCGTCGTACTATCGACGTGCCTGAGAACCTCATCACACGAGTGGATAAGTATATTGATTGGGAGTATCTGCAGCAGCAGGTATCGGCGTCCGATATGCCACAGAAAGACGAGGTGTTACGTGTGTTGTCCGAAGACACGATGTGGGTGAAGTACCACCTGCGTGGTGAGCGTATGGACCAGCGTGTGCTACAACTGCAGCAGATAGACAACGGCAAGGTGTGGAGACGACTCATCAAGGAGTTTTTCCCTCCTATGTGTAATGGCGGTGTGTTGTTTGTGACGAACAAAGTGGTGCCCGACCAGATAGTCACGAGGGGAGGTACAGTGGAGATGTCGCCTGTAGCATCCAAGTCCCCTGTTAGCATCGAGCCTGTAGCAGAAGAGGCTGTTACCGATACGGTAGTGATAGTGCAGGACAGTATCCCTGTCGTAGAAGAGGACAGTGTGGTCGTGTCAGACACCCCTGCACCTATAGACACCTTGACCACGGAGGCATGGCAACATCATATCACGCTCAAGACCAACGCCATAGGATGGGTGTTGGGAGTGGCGAACATCGCTTTTGAGGCAGACCTCGCACAGCACTGGTCGTTTAACCTGCCTGTCTATTGGTCGTCATGGGACTACTTCAAGACGACGATCAAGTTGCGTGCCTGTGTCTTGCAGCCGGAGATACGCTATTGGTTCAATGAGAACAACGAACAGTGGTTCATAGGAGCACATTTCGGTGTGGCATGGTATAACGTGGCATGGAACGGACAGTACCGTATCCAAGATCAGGGTTGGGACAAGCCGGGTCTTGGTGGAGGTATAGCCGCAGGTTATCGTATGCCACTCAGCAAGAATAACCCCAAATGGAAGGTGGAGTTCTCGTTAGGCGTGGGAGCATATAGCATATGGTATGACAAGTTCTATAACGGTACCGATGGTCTGCTGACCGAGCAGGGACATAAAGCGTTCTTCTGCATCGACCAAGCCGCCGTTTCGTTCTCTTACTCGTTTGACACAAAGAAGGAAGGAGGTAAGCAATGAGGCGTACAACACTCATCTCTGTTCTCTTAGCACTCTTGTCTGTGGCTTTTGTGGGCTGCGACATACACGAGTACCCTAACATTCCCACTGGTGCACCGTTGGTGTTGCATCTGAATTTTGACACTATCATGCCTCTGCATCAAGAGGTGATATACACCAAGACGCATCGCTGTGTGCGTGGCAGTGCGTTACCTACCGTATACGATGTGCGGCATATAGTGAGTGTCCACCGTCTGCTGAATGATGGCTCATATAACCGTACGGCAGATACCGTGTTTACGTACATTTGCGACAATGTGGACAGTCTCAACTGCACCCGCGTGCTTAACCTGCGAGAGGGCGACTACCGGTTCTTTGTCTGGACGGACTATGTGGCAGAGGGACAAGAGGCAGACCTCTTCTACAACACCACTGACATCTCCGAGATCATCCTGCAGAGCCGGAGCAACTACACGGGTAACAACAACTACCGCGATGCTTTCCGTGGCGAACAGACGGTGTCTGTCCGTGCCAAGCGCGATGAGATAACACCTGTTAATAACGAGGCTACCGTACAGATGGGACGTCCGTTGGCCAAGTTCAAGTTCATCTCTACCGACTTCGACGTTTTCTTGGAGAAGGCGATAGAAGAGGAGGCGGCGCGGCAGGCTAACAGCCCATCGACAGGCTCGTCCGAGACCGGTACCGAGAACAAGAGTATCAATCCGAACGACTACAGTGTCGTGTTCCGCTATGCGGAGTTCATGCCCTGCTCGTATAACATGTTCACTGACCACCCTGCAGACTCTTGGACGGGCGTGTGGTTTAGTAGTGTCCTCAAGCCGATGAGTGACACTGAGGTAGAGATGGGTTTCGACTATGTGTTCGTCAACGGTGCCGAGGCGGGTGTGAAAGTGATAGTGGAGGTGTACAACAAAGACGGCGTGCCGGTATCATCCTCACCTGCCATAGAGGTGCCACTCAAACGCAACCATATGACCGTAGTGCGGGGCGAGTTCCTGACATCTATCGCACAAGGCGGAATAACCATCAAATCGGGATTTGACGGAGACTACAACATAGAGATTCTCTAAACATTTTATCACTTATACTAAACAATCATCATTATGAGAAAGAACCTTTTCGCTATGTTCGCATTGGCGCTGTCAGCGCTTGTTGCGACATCGTGCTCGAACCAGTTCGAGGACGTGCAAGTGGGTGGTGAGGCTACTGTCACTCTGACAGCCCAACTGCCTGATGGTATTCAGAACCATGTTAACGGTCCCCGCCGTGCTGCGGCCAAGTATGGCGACGGCAAGACCGCTACCACGCTCGACTACGCAGTGTATCAGGTAGCCACAGACGGTGCTTGGACACTGATGAGCGACCTCTCGAAGACGGGCGATCCTATCAGCCTCAGCACCACGGTAAAGTTACAACTTGTCAATGGTAACACCTATGCTGTCGTTTTCTGGGCAGACGCTCCAACGTCTATCTACACCTTTGATATGGGTACCGATGTGGTTACTGTAAGAGCCGAATACACCAATGCGGCTACGAACGTAGAGGAGTACGATGCTTTCTACGCAGTGAAGACCTTCACCGTCAATGGCGCATCGCAAGAGACCGTAGAACTGAAACGTCCGTTCGCACAACTCAACATCGGTACGGCTGACTTGGCAGCCTCGAAGGCTGCGGGTGTAGAGGTAACGAAAGCAGGTATCAAGGTGAACACCTACAAGACACTGAACCTGAAGACGGGTGAGGTGGCAGACCCTGCTGACGTGGAGTTCGCAGTGGCTGCTCTGCCAACCGGTGAGACGTTCCCTGTGTCGGGTTACGACTACCTGACGATGAACTACCTGCTGATGCCGGCAGATAAGAAAGCCGACAACACCATCACCATCTCGTACGACAATACCGCTGCCGGCACACGCACCTTCAACAACGTGCCTCTGCAACGCAACTACCGCACGAATATCTACGGTAACCTGCTGACCAGTGCCGCTGAGTTCAATGTAGTCATCACGCCTGACTTTGACGGTGAAGCACTCGTTTGGGACGGTACTTCGAAGATGGAGCCTCAGACAGACGCCACCACAGGTGCATATCTCATCACGCGTGCTGACGAGTGGGCATGGTTAGGTGGAAAGAACATCCAGAAAAGCATCACTATCATGAATGATATTGACTTCGGTGGTCATTCTGTTCAGTGCTTTGCTCTTGGTATGAAGAGTGCCAGTACGCCAGGTACTCTTGTCGTTGATGGTCAGGGACACACCCTCTCTAATCTTTCAACAACCCCTTATATTGATCCGAACAAGGGAACTGATTATGTGAACGGACTTATTGCCGGTGGTTGGTATGTGACCTACACGGTGAAAGACCTTACCGTTAAAGATATCAAGGTGGATTGCCCGAATGTCAACAACGGGAATGGCGCAGATTATCACGGTTTTGCCGGTGCCGTCATAGGCGAGGCGAATGCAAAGGCTAACCTGACCATGGAAAATGTGAAGGTTATCAATGCGAACGTGAAAGGTATCCAGTCTGTGGGTGGTCTTGTCGGTTTTGCGTCACAGAATACCACGCTTACTCTCAAGAACTGCTCTGTAGAGAGCAGTGCTATCTCCAATTATCCTATTGCGGAGGAATCCGGTTTCGTTTGTGGTCTTGTTGGTCGTGTGCTTGGTACTGCTACCATCACTGATTGCTCGGTAAGCAACACCACGATTGATGCTTTTTATGCTCCTATCGATAAGCGTGGAGTGAACTCCATTGCTGAGATCTATGCGACCGACCAGAGCCGCTTCCCAACCGCAAGTATCACATTGGCTGGTACTAATGCTACCGGTATTACTATCAATAAAACTTCGTTGGATGATGTTATAACCGTCACCTCTACTGAGGAGTTGACGGCTGCGTTGGCGGCAGGTAAAGGCATTATCAAATTGGCTGAGGGTACATACGAACTTGGCGGTGCGACATTTGGCAGTGCTTCGGAAAGTTATGTGCTGATGGGTGAGAGTAAAGCAAATGTGATTGTGAAGATGCAGAAATCGTTGTATATTGAGAGTGCACACAAGTTGACGCTGAAAAACTTGACACTGAATATCCCAACAGGACTTACATACGACGAGTCTAATTATGGCTTTTTCCAACGTGGTGCGGGATTGACCGTGAGCGACTGCTCTGTACAAGGATGCTTGCGTGTGAATGGAGAGAACACCTTGGTTGAGGACTGTGACTTTACTGTTACTACGAGTAGTGGCTTTGATGGATATGCTATCTACTACTACGGGTCAACGGGCTCTAAGATGACCGTTAATAATTGTACCTTCAATGTTGTAAAGAAGGGTATCGTGATGTACACAGAGCGTGCTTGCGTTTACAACTTAGACGTAAATAACTGCACTTTCACTGCTTCTACGACAGATGATAAATGTGCTATCCAGATGCATACCGAGTGTGGTATCTCGGGAACACTGAACATCAAGAACACCACGGCTACAGGATTTAAGGATCTCCATAACGGGCTATGGCAGGATGTGAACAACCTGACAAATGTTCAAACCAAGAAGTTTACTGTAACTGTTGACGGCACGACCGTACAGACCGCCGAGTAATATTCTGCTCTTTCAGAGCATTATACTGATACATACAACTGCATCCTTGCGGGGTGCAGTTGTTGTTTGTACAGGTATGTCGGGGAATGTGGCTGATATGGTATTCTACCGTCTGTCTTGTGTCTGCTTATCCTCCCGTTTATCTACCGTGTATCTACCGTGTTTGTAGAGAGATACTCTCCTCAGTGTTTCCACTTTGTTTCAGGGAGGTGGATAGAAAGTGTTAGTTATTTTTTCTGCATATCTGCAATAAAACATAGAAATTTGTATATATGTCAAGAAAATAGTACCTTTGCACGCTCAATGGATAAACAACATATTACGTATGCATAAAACAAGACATCTCATCTCCCTACTTATCGTAGCCTGCTTATGTTCTTGCGTATCGCGGAAGCAGTTGGCATATTTTCGGGATATCACGTCTCAGAGTGCAGACTCTATCAATCAGCATATGCCTGAGCCGCCCGACCCACTTATCAAGGTCAATGATGCGTTACTCATCATGGTGTCTGCCTTAGACCCGGAAGCTGTCATCCCCTATAACCTGCCCAACACGGCATACAGTTCACCTACCAGCACTACTGTTCCCACCTCTTCAAGCCTGCAGTACTATACTGTGGACAACAACGGGGACATCAGTTTTCCCATATTAGGTAAGTTGCACGTAGAGGGTCTGACCCGGTCGGAGGTCATCAACATGATAGAGGATCGACTGAGCGGTCAGATACTCAACCCTGTTGTCACACTACGTTTCTTAGATGCGAAGGTGACGGTCTTGGGTGAGGTGAAGAACCCGGGGTCTTACCCGTTGAACAACGGGCAGATGACTATACTCCAAGCCTTAGGGGCTGCAGGCGATATGACACAATATGGTCGTCGAGATAACGTACTTATCACCCGTGAGAACAACGGTAAGATAGAGTTCGCACGCATCGATTTAGGGACGGAGGAAGTGTTCACCTCTCCCTATTTCTACTTACAGCAGAACGATGTTATCGTTGTCGAGCCTAACCAAGCACGCTCTACCAGCAACCAGACTATCAGTCTGTGGCTCAGCATGGTAGGTACAGTATCCAGTGCCGCGACAGTCGTTATATCCGTTTTGTCGGCATCTGGTGCATTGAAATAAATAATCAGCAAGAGTATGACACAAGAGACAAAAGAGATAGACGTACGGGCATGGTGTATCCGCACAGTCAAGAACTGGTATTGGTTTGTGCTATCCTGCGCCGTATGTGGCGGGTTAGGACTATTGTACTATTTCTCCACTACCCAGAAATTTAAGGTCGAGTCGAGCATCATGATTCGCAGCGAGGACTCAAAGAACATATCGTCCGCTATGCAGATGTTGAGTATGATAGGGTTTGATGGCAGCAAGCGTACAGAAGACGAGATAGCCATCTTCACTTCGCGCGACATACTCGGTCAGGTGATTCGTGAGTTGGATCTACAGACGGAGTACCGTATCAAAGACGGCATGCGATGGGAAGGTCAGTACCCGAACCATACGCTGACGGTACACTACCCCACGCAGTATCTCGACACACTGACCCGCAGCGTCCATATCGACCTACGGGTGCGCAGGTCCAGTTACATAGTGAAAGTCCGGTACGGTCGTTTCACACACAGTCGTCATCGTGTGCAAGACCTCACGCAGCCTATACAGACCTGCGCCGGCGAGATATACTTCACTACGACGCGCCCACTCGAACGCGGGGAGCATTTCCGTATATCCACTTCAGCCTTGCTGCCATGTATAGAGAGTTACAAAAGACACATCACCGTAGCACCTCTCAAGAAAGAGTCGAATGTCATCAGCATATCAACAACCACCGACATGCCCAAGCGCGCCATCGACTTCATCAAGAAAGAGACCGAGTTGTATAACTTGGATGCCGTGATAGACAAGAACCTCATGGCAAGCAACACCGCCACATTTATCGAAGAGAGGCTACGGCTCATCGAGAACGAGTTGTACACAGCCGAGAAAGATGTGGAGCACTACAAAGAGCGACATGGTATAGTGGATCTGAGTAGCGAAGCCAAGTTATACATCTCCGAGAGTTACGAGTACCGGAAACAGGTGGCAGAGATAGAGACTCAACTCAACCTAATACAGTATGTCCATGACTTTGTGTCTGACGACACGAAGCAGAACAGCCTTATCCCTGCTAATCTCGGCATCTCCGATGAGGCATTGGTGGGTTTGATTACCGAGTACAACAATATGCTGCTACAACGTATGCGCATACAACGTACCGCTACTGCCGACAACCCTGTCATCAACCAGATGAACACACAGTTGGCACTGCTGCGTGAGAACGTACTTATCAGTATAGGTAACGTGCAGAACAGCCTGCGTATATCCAAGAGAGACGCAGAGAAACTCTACACCACTACCGAGTCACAGAAATATGATATACCGAGCCAAGAGCGTCAGTACGTGGAGGTAGAACGACAAAGACAACTCAAGGAGAAACTTTACCTCTTCCTTTATGAGAAGCGAGAGGAGAACGCCATACGATTAGTATCGACCGTTGTGCCGGCGAAGGTGATAGCCACGCCACAGATGGATCCTATCCCCGTCTCGCCACGACTTAAGATAATAGCCTTACTCTGTCTTATAATGGGAGTAGGTATCCCTATAGGTGCGATGCTCCTATTCGATATGTTCAACAACAAACTGACGGACGACACCAAAGAGTTTGAGAAACGAATCCAAGTGCCTTTCCTCGGTATGCTTGTTCAGAACCACCATGGGCAGTTTATAGCCGTCAAGAGTGGAGAGAACTCAGTGACTGCGGAGTTGTTCCGCCTACTGCGTACTAACCTCAAGTTCACTCTGCCCGCCAATGGTCATCCACCCGTTATCCTCGTCACGTCGTGTATTAAAGGTGAGGGGAAGTCTTACGTAGCCAGCAACCTCGCTATATCTCTGTCACTGCTAGGCAAACGTACCGTGCTGGTCGGGTTAGACATACGCGAGCCTATGTTGGCAGACTATTTCGAACTGCCGCAGAAAGGGTGTCTTACCAGTTTCTTAGCGGACAACACATATACTGTTGACGACCTGATAGCTCATTCCGACACAGGTATTGATATTATTCCTGCAGGTATCATTCCTCCTAACCCAAGCGAACTGTTGCAGAGCGAACGGTTAGATACTCTCCTAGCGGAGTTGCGCACACGCTACGAGTATATCATTGTCGATTCAGCACCTGTAGCTCTCGTCAGCGACACGTTCCTACTCAACCGTGTGTGCGACTTGACTATCTTTGTGTCGCGTGCTCGTTATACTACCACGGATATGGTGGATTTTCTCAATCAGACCAGCGAACAGCAACGCTTACCCCATATGGTCAGCGTGCTCAATGGCGTGAAAGCCAGCCGAGCGGGTTATGGCTACGGGTATGGTTATGGGGCAAGCAACACCAAACACCAGCGATAACCACTCATGATTCTATGCGTTGCCGAGAAGCCGTCCGTGGGACGTGATATAGCACGTGTGTTAGGTGCCCACACCAAGCACGACGGTTATATGGAAGGTAACGGTTACTGCGTCACATGGACATTCGGGCATCTGTGTGCGCTGCTCGACCCACAGGAGTATAACGAGCAGTGGAAGAGTTGGAACCTATCGTCGCTGCCTATGATACCCACTCGCTTTGGTATCAAGGTCAGTCCCGATGGGGGGATACAGCGACAGTTCAACATCATCAAGGACCTGATAGCCCAAGCCTCCGAGGTCATCAACTGCGGCGATGCGGGGCAAGAGGGGGAACTGATACAACGATGGGTGTATCAGAAAGCAGGATGTCATGTCCCTGTCAAACGGCTATGGATATCCTCGCTCACCGATGAGGCTATACGCGAGGGTTTTCAGCACCTGCAAGACCAGCAGCATTACCAACGACTATATGAAGCAGGACTGATGCGCGCCATAGGGGACTGGCTGCTCGGCATGAACGCTACACGTGCCTACACACTGCGTTTCGCCAAGAACACTGACAGGAACAGACAGGTACTCAGCATAGGACGCGTACAGACACCCACATTGGCACTCATCGTCAAGAGGCAGAACGAGATAGAGCACTTTGTGCCACGCACCTACTGGGAACTGAAGACACTGTATCGCGACACCTTGTTCTCCGCACAACTCAAGGCAGAGGAGGATGACTATGCTATCACCTCACAGGAGCAGGGGCAGGCACTCGTCGATAGCATAGCCGACAAGCCGTTCACCATCACGAAAGTGGAGCGTAAGAAAGGGACGGAGTATGCACCCAAACTGTTTGATCTCACCTCCCTACAGGTAGAGTGTAACAAACTGTATAGCCTATCCGCTGACGAGACACTCAAGATCATACAGAGTCTCTATGAAAAGCATGTCACCACCTACCCACGTGTCGATACCACTTTTCTGAGCGAAGATATTTATCCCAAAGCGCCTGCGACGTTGCAAGGCATCAAAGACTATTTCCCACAGACAGCCCCATTACTCTCTCTCAAAGCCGACGGGGGCAAGATAGCCATCAGCCTGCCAAAGTCCAAGAGAGTGTTCGACAACAAGAAAGTCACAGACCACCATGCTATCATCCCCACAGGACAGCGTCCCGACAGTATCACCGAGCAAGAGCGCAAGGTGTACGACTTGGTGGTGCTACGTTTCATAGCCGCTTTCTATCCTGACTGTGAGGTCGCCAACACGACAGTGCTGGGCAAGGCTGGTGACATAGCCTTCAAGACGACAGGCCGACAAGTGCTCAAGCCAGGATGGCGTGAGGTGTTTGCCAAGACAAAGATAGAGGAAGAAGAACCCAACGAAGAACAGAAGACTCTGCCTGACTTCAGACAAGGCGAGAGCGGAGAACACCAACCGCAACTCAAAGAGCGGACCACCACACCTCCCAAATACTACACAGAGGCGACATTGTTGCGTGCTATGGAGACGGCAGGTAAGACGGTTGATGATGAACAACTGCGCGATGCGATGAAAGAGAACGGCATAGGACGTCCCAGTACACGTGCCGCTATCATCGAGAAACTGTTTCAACGACACTATATCGTACGTGAGAAAAAGAATATCCACGCCACCCCACTCGGTATCAACCTGATACAGACAGTCATATCACCGCTACTCAAGTCCGCCGAACTGACAGGACGCTGGGAGAAGAAACTACGTGAGATAGAGCGTGGAGAATACACCGCCCAGCAGTTCCTTGATGAACTCAAGCAGATGACCACAGAGGTCGTTTACCAAGTCAAGGCAGACAAGACAGGTATGCGCTGTCCCGTGTGCCAACAAGGCACTATCATACGTGGCAACACCCGTTACGGGTGCTCACGTTGGAAAGCGGGATGTACCTATGCCGAGCCTTTCTGAACAGGCTACTCTTATCGTTCTTTATCAAACTTAATCGGAATATATATGCCTGAAATGGACAGAGGCGGACAATGCCCTTGACGGATGTATTACCTTTGCACCCGCTTTGTTTTGGACAGGGCGTCTGTTGCCAATGCCACTGCTGCGTTGATACCGTCCATTGCAGAAGACGTGATACCTCCTGCATAACCGGCACCCTCACCGCATGGATACAGACAGGGGGTGGACACCGACTGCATCG
Organism: Acidaminococcaceae bacterium; assembly: GCA_963620225.1. Classification (GTDB taxonomy): domain Bacteria; phylum Bacteroidota; class Bacteroidia; order Bacteroidales; family Paludibacteraceae; genus Colicola. The sequence goes on from CAVEZM010000011.1 coordinate 26,454, forward strand.
TATGTATATCGCGCGTTATACGCACCGCACTACTTGATCGGCTCTCTACCCCCACTATCACAGCATCATTCGTTAAGAACCCCCGGTATTTCTTATCAAAGTCACGGAAGCCCTGCTGCAGCCGTTGGCTTATGGAGTCAGGCAGCCACTCATCCAACCGTGACGGCAGCACGCCGGGCAGGTAACTACAAGGTGTCAGGTCTTTACTCTCACGTGACTCGACGAAATCGAGCAACCGCTGTGCAGGTGCCTTAGAGTATAACCCACCATGCAGGAAAGCCTCATGCTCCAACCACTCCTGAAAGACTAACGTATATGGTCCCCCCTCACCTAATCGGCTATGGTCACGGCACCATACCTCTGCATCCTCAGGACGTATCTCTACGACGATACCGGAGTTAGCATAGGGAGAGTTACGATGACTGGCAGACATACCATTCACCACGCAACTATCTGGCGTAGTGCCCGCCGGGACTATATGCCCACCCGGACACATACAGAACGAATAGACACCACGTCCCTGCACTTGCGTAACCAACGAATACGATGCGTTACCTACTAACGACAGTGTCTGAGGCGAAGGGTGATGATACATCAGCCTGTTGATCAACTCCTGCGGATGCTCCACGCGTACACCCATAGCAAAACCTTTCGGCTCCAACAGCACTCCACAGGTCTGTAGCATCCTGTAGGTGTCATGTGCCGAGTGTCCGATAGCCAAGATGACACCCTGTAACGGGTCTTTAGGGTCGGCAGCACGAGATAACATCGACTGTAACTGCGTCTGCGTTATGCAATGGTCGAAATGTATCTCTCCACCATGGGCGATGATACACTCACGCATAGCCTGAATGATAGCCGGCAGACGGTCACTACCGACATGTGCGTGCGACTCGTACAACACACCATCGTTAGCACCGAAATAATGGAACCACTCCATGACACGCTGCATATTCCCTCGTTTCTTGCTGCGCGAGAAGAGTTTACCATCGGAGAACGTCCCGGCACCGCCTTCCCCAAAACAGTAGTTAGACTCAGTATTCAGTCCTTGGTTACGGTTCAGCCGTGCTATATCCACTTTTCGTGCATGCACCTCTTTTCCGCGTTCATAGATGACAGGGCGCACCCCATGCTCCAGCAGTGTCAATGCAGCAAACAGCCCCGCAGGTCCGGCACCTATGATAGCCGCCGAAGAGGGGACTTGATGTACGTCGTGGAAGATGGGAGGCTCATACAGTGGTACAGGAGAAGACAGCGAAACAGGAAGTCCATCCTCACCGGACAAGAGAGTCAGATGCACTTTCAACTCACGTTGACGTGCATCTACCGACCGCTTGACAATGCGGTATCTACTCTCGACCTCGTGAGCCTCACGAGGCGACAATGTGCATTGTATCTGTTCCACGAGTTGTCAGCCTCTCCGAGATATAACGGCAGGCGTCACTTCTTCAGTGCCTCCATTATCTTGCCCTCTATCTCGTCAGCCAGGTCGGGGTTATCACGCAGCACGTTCTTGGCGGCATCACGACCTTGGGCGATCTTCTTATCCTCATAACTGTACCACGAGCCGGACTTCTGCAGGATACCGTTCTCTACGCCTAGGTCCACCAACTCGCCCACCTTGGATATACCCTCGTTGAACATCAAGTCAAACTCAGCCTTCTTGAACGGCGGAGCCACCTTGTTCTTCACGACCTTGACACGCACTTGGTTACCTATCACTTCATCGCCTTCCTTCAACTGACCTATCTTGCGGATATCCAGACGAACCGAGGCGTAGAACTTCAACGCGTTGCCACCTGTAGTAGTCTCCGGAGTGCCGAACATAACACCAATTTTATCACGTAACTGGTTGATAAAGATACATGTTGTCTGTGTCTTGTTGATAGTGGCGGTCAACTTACGCAGTGCCTGTGACATCAGACGTGCCTGCAGCCCCACCTTGTTATCACCCATATCGCCTTCTATCTCCGCTTTAGGTGTCAAAGCCGCTACGGAGTCAATGACAACCAGATCGACGGCTGCACTTCGTATCAACTCATCGGCTATCTCCAAAGCCTGCTCTCCACAGTCGGGTTGGGCTATCAGCAGGTTATCTGTATCCACGCCTAACTTCTCTGCATAGAAACGGTCAAAAGCATGCTCTGCGTCGATGATAGCCGCTATGCCACCCTGCTTCTGCACCTCTGCCATAGCATGAATAGCCAACGTGGTCTTACCGGAAGATTCGGGACCATAAATCTCTATCACACGACCACGAGGGTAACCGCCTACACCTAACGCCATATTTAGACCCACCGAACCGGAAGAGATAACGGCTATATCCTCTATCCTGTCGTCACCGAGTTTCATGATGGCACCCTTACCAAAATCTTTGTCAATCTTCGCCATAGCCAACTGCAGGGCTTTGAGTTTCTCAGGCGAGGGCATCTTCTTTTCTTCTGCCATAGTAGTATGTGTTTTTGAATGAATTATTACGACGCAAAGGTACAACTATTTCTGTATATATACAACATCCCTATGCAAACAAAAAAGCAGCCCGGCACTCTTCGCCAGGCTGCTCCCCACACCCTCAATAAGTTGTCTTTACAACAACTCTACCGATCGGTTAACAAACTTAGCCAATGCCTCGCCCTTCAGATGTCCGGACGCCAACATAGCAATATCTATCAGTTGATGTACCTTGTCCGAAGACTTGGCATACTCACCATACTGCTCTTTCAGTTGCAGACGCAGAGCAGCCAGATCTTTGGTCACAGCACTCAATGCATCTTTCTCCTCTTGAGTCAGGTCGGCTGCTTTCTTGTCTTTCTGGGAGGCACGTAACGTATCCTCTTCTTGTTGTTTGGCAGCGATCTGCTCCTGTAATACAGAGACTTTCTCAGAACATGCAGTGTTGATGTCCTGCAACAGCGACTCTACTTTAGGGTTAGCTGTGTTAATAACCAAGTTATACTGGTCCGGCATCGTGCCGTAGAAAGACATACCCTGCTGGTGAGCAGACATCTCTTTCATACGGCGCATAAACTCGTTCTGGGTTAAGAAAACAGGTAGGGCGTCAGCAGAGACAGACTCAAGACTAACTACATAGTTGGTTTTATCGGTTTTTGGCAACTGAGTTTCAAAAGTGTAACGCAAAGCATCTTCATCGGCTGCAGAGAGGTTCACAGCCGTCTTATCTGCTTTGCTTATCAGATTCTCGATGACATCCGAGTCAACACGCACAAAACGTATCATGTCCTTCTTATCATCTTCTGATCCGTTTCCATAGCATTTCTGTTCAAACTGCGACATAGCGTGTACGTCCAACTCTCCGTCCATCAACAGCACATCATACCCTTTCTCCTTAGCACGTTCTATATACGAATACGATGCATCTGCGTCCTGAGCATATAGCAGTATCAAATCACCGTTCTTGTCCGTCTGTTGCTCTTTGACATGCGACTTATACTCATCCAATGTGTAGTACTTGCCCTCTATGTTCTTAAGCAAGGCGAAACCTATGGCACGCTCATAGAACTTGTCATCGCTGAGCATCCCATACTGGATAAACAACTTGATATCATCCCACTTCTTTTCGAAGTCCTCACGGTTAGTCTTGAATATCTCTGCCAATTTGTCAGCGACCTTTTTGGTGATATGATTCGATATCTTTTTGACATTGTTATCACTCTGCAAGTACGAGCGACTCACGTTCAGAGGTATATCCGGAGAGTCTATCACACCATGTAGCAAGGTCAAGTACTGAGGCACGATGTTCTCTATCTCGTCCGTAACAAACACTTGGTTGCAGTAGAGTTGAATCTTATTGCGCTGAATATCGATGTTGTTCTTTATCTTCGGGAAGTACAATATACCTGTCAAGTGGAACGGATAGTCCACATTCAGGTGTATATGAAACAGCGGTTCGTCCATCTGTTCAGGATACAACTCGTGGTAGAACGTGTCATAATCCGCATCCGTCAAGTCGGCAGGCTTGCGCATCCATGCAGGATTGATATCGTTGATGATGTTATCTTCAGCCGTGTCAACCTGTTTGCCATCTTTCCACTCTTTCTTCTTACCGAAGACTATCTCTACAGGCAGGAACTTGCAATATTTCTTCAATAGTCCCTCAATGGTAGCGTCCTCCAGGTACTGCTTGAACTCCTCGTTGATATGCAGCACGATATCCGTACCACGCTCTGCCTTGATCGTCTCCTCCATCGTGTACTCAGGAGTACCATCGCAACTCCAATGTACTGCTTTAGCATCCTCTTGGTACGACAGAGAGAATAACTCTACCTTATCCGACACCATGAAAGAACTGTAGAAACCCAAACCGAAATGCCCAATAATAGCCTCTGCCTTATCCTTGTACTTGTTCACAAACTCCTCCGCCCCGGAGAAAGCAATCTGGTTGATATACTTATCCACCTCCTCGGCGGTCATACCTATACCATGGTCACGTATCGTCAATGTCTTCTTACTCTTGTCGATCAACACGTACACACGCGTATCACCCAAATCACCTTTCACGTCTCCTACACTCGCCAACGTCTTCAACTTCTGCGTTGCATCGATGGCATTACTGATCATCTCACGAAGGAATATCTCATGATCTGAATACAAGAACTTTTTGATGACGGGGAATATGTTGTCTGACGTTACCCCGATATTACCTTTATTACTCATATCAACTTCTGTTTGATTATAAAGATTATGCATACACATTCAATGTGAACGTGGCGACCTACTCACAATCAAATACTTTGCCAAAAGACTGTTCTCTGTCAAATTGTCAGTGTACAAGTAGTGCATGAAAACCATATCGCCAGACAGGTATTACCTGCCCAAAAACTTTTTTTCAAGAAAAAAGCACTCAACATTTGCACAACTCGTACAAAAGTAGTACCTTTGCACGCTTTTTCGGTGATTGGGCTTTTCAAGAAGCACTGTTGAGGGGACGGATGACGCTAACACGTGAGCAAGAGCACGTGGCGTATGCGTGGCAACGTCGATGACTCGATATCTCGCCCGGCCGAGCGTAACTAAAAACCATTGTATCAATGTACGCAGTTGTAGAAATGCAGGGCCTTCAGTACAAAGTAGAGGTCGGCAAGAAGTTATTCGTCAATCGTATGGACGCCGAGAAAGGTGCGCAGGTGACGTTTGACAAGGTACTCTTCGTTGAGAACGAAGGGAAATTTAATGTAGGTACACCTCTTGTAGAGGGTGCCAAAGTAGTTTGTGAAGTACTCGACAACGAGTGCCGCGGAGAGAAGATACTCGTATTCCACAAGAAACGTCGTAAAGGCTACCGCAAAATGAATGGCCATCGCCAAGACCTGACAAACCTCATCGTCAAGGAGATAGTGCTGGCTTAATGTGTAACTATTAAGAAGAAAGGACAGAAAACATGGCACATAAGAAAGGTGTCGGTAGTTCCAAGAACGGCCGTGAATCAGAGAGCAAACGTTTAGGCGTGAAGATATGGGGCGGACAATTCGCCAAGGCAGGTAACATCATCGTACGTCAACGTGGTACCGTGCATAATCCTGGCGAGAATATGGGTATGGGCAGTGACCATACACTCTACGCACTTGTGGACGGTGTTGTTACTTTCCGCAAGAAAAAGAATAACAAATCATACGTCTCTATCGAACCGATAGCTGAGGCTTAATCAGCGAGAGAAATGGAATAACATGATTTCTCCTACCGATTGCTTCGGCAAGTCGGTGGGAGAATTCTTATTGTATAAAACCCTATTATATGGATCGCTAACTATTAGACTTCATACATTATGCTTACACTCAAACAAATCTACGACGACAAAGAGAAAGTAATCGCCGGACTTGAGAAGAAACATTTTGCCGGTTCCCGCGAGGCTATCGAGCACGTCGTAGCCCTTGATACGGAACGGAAAGCAGCGCAGCAAAAGAAAGATGCAGCAGCAGCCGAGATGAACAAGATATCAAAATCTATCGGTATACTGATGGGGCAAGGGAAGAAAGCCGAAGCAGAAGCCGCCAAGGCACAGACGGGAACACTCAAACAAGAGATAGCAACCTATGACGAACTGATGGCGAAAGCCGAACAAGCACAACACGACCTGCTGCTGACCATACCAAATGTGCCGTACGACATTGTGCCGGAGGGCAATGGTGCAGAGGACAACCTTGCCGTGAAGATGGGTAACTGGCCGAACCAACCCGTCATTGATTCATTAGTTGCCGGTAAACCCGTTGCACTCAAAGACTGGCCTGCTGATGTGGACGAGACCATCGCCGCTGAACGTATCAAAAAGAGTGAGAAACTGCCACACTGGGAACTCGCCAAGAAATACAACCTCATCGACTTTGACCTTGGCGTGAAGATATCCGGTGCGGGCTTCCCCGTCTATATTGGGCAAGGAGCAAGACTGCAACGCGCACTCATCAACTTTTTCCTCGCTGAGGCAGCCAAGGCAGGCTACACGGAGATTATGCCACCAACAGTGGTGAATGCTGCCAGCGGATACGGCACAGGCCAACTACCCGACAAAGAGGGGCAGATGTATCACTGCGAGGTGGACGACCTGTACCTGATACCCACAGCCGAAGTGCCCGTCACCAATCTCTATCGCGACGAGATACTGGATGAGAGCCAACTGCCTGTCAAGAACTGCGCTTATACTGAGTGCTTCCGCCGTGAAGCAGGTTCGTATGGCAAAGATGTACGTGGGTTAAACCGCTTGCATGAATTCAGCAAAGTGGAGATAGTGCGTATTGATACGCCCGAACACTCCGCTATCTCACATCAAGAGATGCTCGACCACGTAGAGGGACTGCTAAAGAAACTGGAACTGCCTTACCGTATCCTGCGTCTGTGTGGCGGGGATATCAGTTTCACCGCCTCACTCTGCTATGACTTCGAGGTGTACTCCGAAGCACAACACCGTTGGTTAGAAGTATCCTCTACGTCTAATTTCGACACCTATCAGGCTAACCGTTTACACTGCCGCTATCGCCGAAAAGAAGACAAGAAAGTCACTCTCTGCCATACGCTCAATGGCTCGGCTCTGGCTTTGCCCCGTATCGTAGCCGCGTTGCTCGAGAACAACCAAACGGAAGAGGGCATCCATATACCTGCAGCACTGCAACCATATATGGGCTGCGACATAATAAAATAACGGCTATAGTATGTTACGACTCAGAGAGATACAGACCACAGACGCCTCCTATACCTTTGTAGAGCAGTTGTGGCTTGCAACATTCCCTGACAACGAAAGACGTGCCACAGAGGCTCAGCGTTACAACACAGACCACAACCCGGTCTTCCACTGCATGCTGGCAGAAGAGGAGAACGAACCTGTGGGGTTCTTTACCTATTGGGATTTTGGGCAGTACTGCTACGGTGAACATTTTGCGACACAAGCCAGCATCCGCAACCAAGGGTATGGCAGTCGTATCATATGCGCTCTATATGACCATATACAGCGTCCACTCGTGCTTGAGGTAGAGATGCCTAATAGCGATATAAGCATGCGGCGTATCCATTTCTACCAACGTCACGGACTACAACTGTGGGAAGGATATGACTACATACAACCACCCTACTCTGCTGACTCAGCCGAACTGCCGATGCTTCTTATGGCGTCACGAGAACTCAATCCGCAACAGGATTTCAACCATGTTGTACAAACCATACACCACGAGGTGTACGGATATGGTAAACCGTAGATAACGTATAACCCACAACATCGCCATATAAGAGTGCGCATAATCAGACAAAAAGAGCCAAAAAATGACAAGACTCTTGCGCATTAGAAAATTAAGCAGTACTTTTGCAGGCGCTTTCGGTAAGAAGTAATTCGGACAGAAACACATCTACAGCGTACAGATACTCTCTGACGCAACGGAGAGATGGGTGAGTGGCTGAAACCAACAGTTTGCTAAACTGTCGTACGGGTAACTGTACCGGGGGTTCGAATCCCCCTTTCTCCGCTGATAAAACAAACAGTCCCAACGTTGTTGGGGCTGTTTGTTTATACATACGGCTTTGCTTAGTGGCACAGTAACGTGAAAGGACAAATCTTACATACGTTCTCTTTGTCTTCCGTAACGTCAAAACACGTTCCTTTGTCAAACATCTCTTGTAGTAACGACTGCAGACTATCCACAAACTCATCTCTCACATCCGAAAAAGAGATCTTCTGTTTATCTTTTTTGGTATGAACAAATGTCTGCATATTGTTCTCATCTGCTACCAAACGACGGACAGGATAGATATGCGGAACAAAAGTACTTCCCCCACTCACTGCACTATCCGCAGAGAGCCCCTCCAACAACCAACAATACAGCAGTGTCTGAAATATATACTTTTGACCAGGCTTCTTCCTCTCAAACACCTTAGACATAGAATTATAGGTCAGGTCTGCACTACCGGTCTTATAATCTATCACACGTACCTCATTACCTTGTACATCTATACGATCTATCTTTCCATAGAACCACACATTACCTACTCCCTGTATCGTCAAAACACGACGTATAGATTTCTCCGAAGCGATATAAAGAAACGGGACTTGTGTCTTATCCCTCTCCAATATATTGTTTACATAACTACGTACCACCTGCTCAGCCAATATATCTCCCTGCAAAGCCTGCAGCAGAGGATGTTGTCCTCCTACAAACAGATGCTCGAACTGCTCCTGCATACTATCTATATCCGACAGAGTCACATTCTTTCCCTCAAACTGCTGATATAAGCCTTGTATCGTAGTATGCAACACCTCACCCAACACAGTGTCCGCAACTGTCACATCTTCTTCTTTGGCAGGCTCATGAAGACCCTCTATGTGATGATAATAAAACTGTTTAGGACAACTCATATACTGATTCAGTGCCGTAGCCGATATACCCCGTTGCGTGTAGGCAGACAACACCTCCAACATCTCATCCGTCTTCTCTATAGCCCGCATACTGTTATTTGCAGACACAACCAATGGGTTAACCACCTTCTCACGTGTTATATTCATGCCATACTGCCATTGTAACTGATAGAGATATCTTGACACCTCACCCGAATGTTGATCATCCGCTGTCGTATTAGTGATAAACCACACATGATTAGCGTACGACAACATTCGATAGAAATTATAGGAAAAGATAGCATCCTGACGTTCCGATGTCGGTAAGCCAAAGCCTCGACGCAAGACATAAGGCACATAACTGTTACCTCTCGTACGACCAGGATAAAGGTCGTCATTGAAACCTGTAATGATCAAGTTATCGAAATCCAATGCTCTCGTCTCTAACACACCCATCACCTGCAGCCCATCCAAAGGTTCACCCACATACGGGACAGATGTTTCCAATGTCAACATACGCAGCACTTGTTGCACGGTCTCCACCGAGAATGCAACTTGCGGATAAGCAGCCATCACAGACTCTATCTTATCCAAGACCTTCAGCAACTGATACACGCCCTCCGCATTCTCCGTTGTACGCATAGTCGCCAACAGCGTACGCATCTGCTCCACAAAAGCAACAGCCGTCTGTGGCATAGGTGTGAGGAACTGCTCCGGGTATGCAACAGGCATATACAGAGATGTGGCACGAAGAGGATACCCCATCGTAACATTAATCTTACGTACCTCTTGAGGGAAACAACTGAGCAATGGTATCAACAACTGCTCATCTGGCAAAACAACAGCCGTATGCGTATAGTCCACAGATGTATTATCCGAATACAATGACTGCAAGATATGATGCACCTCATATGCCTCTCCTACAGTCGAAGAGACCTCTATCAAGGTACACTCTGGTTGCGACATATCTGTCACCTGAGGTAACACATAACGAGAGTGAAACTGCTGCTTATTATCCCCCATAAACAACGAAGCGCAGTTCTTAGGATCCTGCAGAAAGGCACTCTCATAGTCGAAATAAAAATCCGCCCTACCTAATGACTGCAGACGCAACATCAACTGGCGCTCTGACTCCGTCAAGGCATTGAAACCAACAAACACATAGCACGCCTTCAGTCGTTCCTCAGGGATAGTATCAAAACTCTCTATCACCTCTCTGTGCAATAACCCTTCATACGCCAATCCGTCAGCCAACAGCCACTCACGAAGACCTATATACAAAGGATATAACAACTCCCATGTACGCACAAACCTCCCATGCAACACTCCTTCAGGATGTTGCTCCTCCGAGTCAAGAAACTCTTTCCAAAAACGCCTTAATGCAACACGTTGTGCTTCCGTCAGATAAGCAAACCGATCCTCCACCTCATGCCAATCATGCACAGCACTGAACAAAGCTTCTACATTAGCAACCAAATGGTTGTCTATCTCCGAGAAGTCCGACAACATCATCCTGCCCCAATGCAAGAACTGCTCCAATGGTTCTGCCTCTGCACGGTGCTGTTCGTATAATGCATACAGACGTACTAACAATGTCAAAGGATCAGCCAAACGTAAATCACTCAGTTCAGCGAAACACTCGTTGATAGTCTGTACTTTCGGAGCAAACATAGGAGTCTCTATACTCTCCGACAAATAACGACGGAAAAACAAACCCGCACGGTGATTGGGAAACACAAAAGTGTATTGTGGCAAATCACCACCTACCTCACGGGCAAAGACATAAGCCAAACGTTGCAGATAAGACTTCATAACACCATCTCAATAACTACACTCTATTGTTTGTTTTGCGGTGGACGAAAGCAACCTACCACCTTGTTATATAAAGAGTACACCAACCGCTTCGTACGACTAACAAAAGACCATGTCGTACTGGCATGAGGGATATCCATCAGTATTGTGTCTATGTCTGGACCACCCGTCTGCTGCTCCGGATAGACAACCATGTAGTTGTTGTCCACAAAAAACTGTTGCAGCAATTGCGGTATCTGTTCAAACAGAGGATTATAACTCGCCGTGGCTTTGCGGGAAGATAAGAGTATAGGCATATCGTTCGACTCCATATCCTTAGCTATCATCAACACATCCTCCCAATCATCCATGTCACGAAAAGAGGCACGCAACATCTTGTTTGGACGTGCACAGAGGGCCTTCAAGACCACTTGGGTATCCGGATTAGCATAGAAAACGACCTTTGCACCTAACTCTCCTGACAGACGACGGATAAGCCCAAAACACGTGATAAAGTCACGTTCCTTTTCTGCATATCGAGGCACAGCCACCAACATCCTACTAATTGTATTCAAAGGTTGACATTCATGATAGACCAACACCGATTTACTGATATGCTCCACAGCACGCTGCACATTCGCCCAATCGGGAGACTGATCGATCTCAATATTCTTCAGCGAAGACATCACCGCCAACTCACGTAAACGAGGCTGTATATCTTCACCTACAGAGGTAAGGTACCAATAGTCCTCCTCATGGTCACTCTCCATCTTCGCACTCTCACCCAACGCCAACTGCTTAGCAGCATGCTCCGTGATGAAACCTGAAACAGTACATAACACCAATATCATCAAGACGGCACCATTCAATATCTCCGAACCAAACACCCCCATCCTGTACCCTATCGTGGCTATCGCCAACGTACCCGCAGCAGATGCATGAGTCAGACCGAACGTCAACTGACGTTCCATAGCGGAATAACTGAACAGCCCCTGGGCCAACCATGCCGCCACTGACTTACCCGCTAACTTGGTCGCTATCATCACCCCTGCAATACACAAAGTAGTCCAGTCACTCCAAAAAACATGCACATCTATCATCAGCCCCACACTTATTAAAAACAACGGAACGAAGATACTATTGCCTACAAACGTGATGCGATTCATCAAGGGAGAGTGATTTGGTAGCAACCTATTCAACGCTACACCACAGAGGAAAGCCCCTAAGATACCTTCTAAACCTGCCAAGTTCGCCAACAACGAAGACACAACCAATAGCAGCATCACCAGCATAAAGCCCGTCACCGGATCTTGATAACGCTTCAACACCCAACGGGCTAACTTAGGAAAAACCCACAGTACCGAAACGACAAAAGCAACTAACAGCAACACCACCTTCACTTTATCCAACGCGCCCATCACTTCCCCATTTGCGCCCTCGACTACAGCCAACACAACCAACGAGAAAGTGATAGCCCACATCGTTGCACCCACAGTTATATTCACAGCCCGGTTCTTCTGAATACCATAACGACTGACGATAGGATAAGTCATCAATGTATGACTACCATACATTGCGCCCAACAAAAGTGCAGTTGCCCAACTGAAATGCAACAGATAACGACTACCCAATAAGCCTAACAACAAAGGAATAAGAAAGGTCAATAAACCAAATGCAAATGCGTACGTACGATACTGCTTGAAGTCATTGATATCTATCTCACTACCCGACTGGAACATGATATACAGCATTCCCATCGAACCCAATGCACGAATAGTAGCATTATCCGTCACGATGTCCAATACCGACGGACCAACCACCATGCCCGCTATGATAAATCCTACCACAGCAGGTACATGAACAGTACGGCACACAATCGGAATAACCAAGATGATGCACAAGACCAAAGATATCAAAACCAGTGACTCCATAATGATATAGTAGTTCACATCGCCCTACAAAGGTACTATTATTCTACGACATCCACAAATACTCCTGCATAACTCTCCATAACACAGCACAGGGCTCACATACAAAACAGTGAGCAACCACTTGGCACACCAAGCAGTTGCTCACTGTTTCATCCACGCAAATCTATAACTCTTTCAGCGTTGCCAATAACAGATGATAGAACTTCTGCACCATAGCAATGTTCACGCGCTCATCAGGAGAGTGCGGATGCTCGATGGTAGGACCAAAAGATATCATATCCATACCCGGATAGTTACGTCCGATGATGCCACACTCCAAACCTGCATGGATAGTGATGATACGCGGGGTGTTACCGAACTCCTTATGGTACACGTCCTTCATAACCTCCAATATATGGCTGTGCAGGTTAGGCTTCCAGCCAGGATAATCACCCGTGAACTCCGTCTCAGCACCTGCCAGTGCGAATGCCGACTGGATTATCTGACGCAACTCCTCCTTACGGGACTCCACCGACGAACGTGTCAGACACATCACTGTAATCTGATTATTCTCTGTATTCACCATAGCCAAGTTATTGCTGGTTTCCACGATGTCCGGCATCTCGGGTATCATACGATATACCCCGTGCGGACACAGTGTGATAGCGTGTATCAGAAAGTCCTGTGTATCTTCAGGCATCTCTTTCTTCGGGCACTCCACCTCTGCTGCACTGAACCGGATGTTATCCTCCACACCGTCATACTCGCGGACAAACAAGTCCTCATACTCTGCCACCAACTGTTTCATCTCATCCAATCCCTCAGCAGGGATGGTGATGACTGCTGATGCCTCACGTGGAATAGCGTTACGCAGGCTACCACCTTCCACGCATGCCAAACGTGCCTCACAGTTAGCCACCGCATCTTTCAAGAAGCGGAACAGTAACTTGATAGCATTCGCACGCTGCAGGTGAATATCACATCCCGAGTGACCGCCCTTGCAGCCCTTGATACTCACACGCAGGGCCACATCGCCTTCTTCCGTAGGCACTGGTTCATAGTCAAAACGCGCCGTTGTATCCACACCTCCTGCACACCCCATATACAACTCGCCCTCTGTCTCAGAGTCAAGGTTCAGCAGCGTCTTGCCTTGCAGCATACCGCCTTTCAGTGCAAAAGCGCCATACATACCTGTCTCCTCATCGACCGTGAACAGGGCCTCCAATGGAGGGTGTATCACGTCCTTATCTGCCAGTATAGCCATAGCCGTAGCCACGCCGATGCCGTTATCTGCGCCGAGTGTTGTACCATTGGCGGTTACCCACTCGCCGTTATCCTCAACATAAGCCTCTATAGGGTCTTTCTCAAAGTCAAACACCTTATCCGAGTTCTTCTGCGGGACCATATCCAGGTGTCCTTGCAGAATGACACCGGGGTGGTTCTCATAACCGGCACTTGCCGGCTTACGGATGAGTACGTTGCCTATCTCATCCACGACAGTCTCCAAGCCAAGCGACCGGCCATAGTCAGCCACAAACGCTGAGATCTCTTCTTTCTTACCCGACGGACGCGGGATCCGGGTGAGGCTGTAGAAGTTCTCCCACAGACTCTTTGGTTGTAAATTCTTCATATCAATAGTTGGTTAGTTCACCGCACAGCGGTATTTGTAATAGTTGTTTCACTTTCTCTACATCATCCGCATACTCTCCCAACAGATACATCATCTTTGTCAGCAGAGCCTCCGTGGTAATGTCGTAGCCCGATAGTACACCGGCCTTCATCAGGTTAAGGCTCACAGCGTACTGTCCCATCGTCACTGATCCCGTGTTGCACTGTGTTTTATTCACAATCAATAGACCATTCTCCACGGCGTCATGCAACTCCTCATACAACCATTTGCATGACGGAGCGTTACCTGCGCCATACGTTTCCAGCACTACGCCCCGCAGTCCCTTCGTAGAGAGCAGAGAGTGTACCACCTCCTGTGAGATACCCGGGAACAGTTTCAGCACTGCCACATGACAGTCGAACACGTCATGCAGGTGCAATGTATGCCCAGTCTCAGGATAGTGTATCAAGCGCGTCTCGTACGTAATATGCACCCCTGCCCGAGCCAAAGCAGGATAGTTATAGGAGTTAAAGGCTGCGAAATGCTCCGCATTGCGTTTGGTAGTACGGTTGCCCCGAAACAACCGGTCTGCCATAAACAGACATACCTCCGGCACCAATGCCTTCCCCTCCTCATCTTGCGCCGCCGCTATCTCAATAGCAGTTAACAGGTTCTCCTTGGCATCCGAACGCAACACACCTACCGGCAACTGACTACCCGTAAACACTACGGGTTTGTCCAAGTTCTCCAACATAAAACTCAACGCAGACGCTGAATAAGACATCGTGTCCGTACCATGGAGTATCACAAAGCCATCGTACTCGTCATAGTGGTCATACACGCCGTGTGCCATCTTCGACCACTGCACAGGTGATATATCCGAGGAGTCTATCAGCGGGTCGAAAGGGAGCATATCCACGTGTATATCACTCGTGAACAACTCCGGCACGAATGCCTTGAACGTAGCCAAATCGGCAGGATGCAACGCACCTGTCTCTGCATCACGAACCATAGAGATGGTCCCTCCTGTAAATATCAGTAATACTTTCATGGTCTTGCTATGTACTCTCGCTCCATCCTATGCAGGTTGCCAAAACACTCTCTTGCCACTTCCCTACCCGCCCCTACGCTCCCTAGGTCTTTTATGCGTGTGCAAAACTACTACTTCTCTTTCATATACGCAAATACTCACGTCGTTTTTATGTATAATTCAACCTTTCCTCTCCATAACCCCAAGAAAAAACTCCTCCTGCTTCTATCCTATCATCTCTTATCCACTCTCCACTTTACTCTGTTATTCCAACAAAAGCAATCAGGAGCATGCAATGACGCTCCTGATTGCTTTTGTATTCCGACAAGCCGAAGAACTATTTCACTTGCTGACCCATAACAGTAAAGACTTTGTCACCACGAAGGATGAACACCCGACCATTACGAATCTCCTTACGGATAGTCAGCGGTTCGGACAAGGCAGCAGCCTGCTCACCTGTAATGACAGTAGGGTCGTACTCACGCACCAAGCGAACCGCCAAACCATTAGAACGGGTATTGGAGAGAGACGGCTGAAGCGAAGATTGTGTGAAACTGAAGCAAATAGCAGACGGCGGGAACGGCGTGGCGGACCAATACAGGCCCTGTGTACCGCAATAGGAAATAGAGGTACCGATACGCTGACCTGCCGCTGGCAAGAATACTGCACCATGGCTCTCCATCAACACCCACTCATCAATCGTATAGGTATTGTGCGTGAAACTATCGCCATCCTCGTTCTCATAGCCATCGGCGCCGTCCGTGAGCGGGATGTTCTTATCGTCAGCCGAGTAGAATGTGACACCCGTCGGCAATGTCCAATCGTCGGGCAAAAGGATAACGCCACCGACGCCATTGACAGTACCGAAACCAAACAATTGTTCGGCGTTGGTTCGGGAAAGGAATATATACGCCCACTCATCACTGCTCAGCGTGTACCATGTATTGGCGGCATCGGTGCCGATGGTATTCTCGCCCCAATCGAGGAACTCGTTCGACGCAAAATCAGCGGCATCGGTGGAGGTAGTAACACCATAATTGTTGCCCGTCTGGTCGGCACTCCAACCAAAAAGGTCAATTTTGCTACTAAGATAATCCGTGGTTGCTCCGGTCTTAGGATTGATCTTACTATATACATTGCCACCCCCTCTCATATCGTACTGATGAGCCGCAAATTCCCATGTAACGGGATCTGTCGAGCGGACACACTGCAAGTTTCCGCTAGAGAACAGGACTTGCACGGTATCGGACACAGAGATGGGCTGCGGGCGATAGTCGGGCTTATGGGTGAATGTGGCTGTAACGACAACAGCCTGCGCCGGCATGGTGAATGTATAGACACCTGCCTGAGTGGCATCTTTTGTCGTAGAGACGGCGGTGGTACCTTTCAGCACAGATACCCCCTGCAGTTCATAGTCGGCATCGGGCACAACGGTAAGCGTAACGGTTTCCCCCTCGCTTGCTTGACTCTTGTCGGCCGTAAGCGTGCCGTGCGAAGGAGTCCCTACGGTGATGGTATAGGTTTGGTAGTCGCTCACCAAACGGACAGCCAAGCCATTCGGAAAGGCATTAGGGGAAGTGTCTATATTCGACTCCAATATTTCCAAAGCAACACCTTGAAGCCCAATTGTTGTTTTGACCGAAGTGGCAGACCAATATACCCCTGCTTCATCCACCAAATCAGCATCCACGGTAGTCCCCTCACGAGCACCGGTATTGGGCAGGAAGACAGCACCTGCTGCTTCCATAGTAGCCCATTGCGCTGTGGTATAGGTATTGGTGGCAGACGGAGTAAAAGAACTGCCTGCGGGCAAAACAAACGCATCAGGCAACACGATGGTACCCGCTATGCCATTGATAGACCCCACGGCATGAAGGTTCGCCGCATTGGTACGACTCTCGAACAGATAGTCCCATTCTGCGCTTGTAAGCGTACGCCAGAGGTTCGCTACATTGCCGCCATTGGTGATGGCATTTGTACCCCAATCGACAAAATTGCCTTCGTAATCGGATGAGGTAGTCGATGTACTGATACCAAATTGAATAGCCGTGTTATCGGAACTCCACCCAAACAGGTCGATGGTGGAGGCAAGTAACTTTATCATCTTGCCCGACGGCATTTTCACTAAGGTGACATTCGCTGTACCGATACGGTCGTACTGATGCTCAGCAAACGCCCATGTACGGGTGGTGGCATCCAAAGGATTGGAGCATTGCAGGTTGCCCTGCGAGAAATAGACCTGTTTGTCCGCAGCGACAGAGAACAGACCATTGACAGCACCCGTGGGGGCAGTCGAGGCTATAGCGCCTAAGGCAGTAACCATAGCCAACAAAGAAAGGTAAATTCTTTTCATAATGATTCTCTTTTAGTGTATTTATAAATTATTGACTGATTATTTAGCCGGTAAGGGGATAAAGGAATTACTTCTACCCCTTCGGGGGGAGGACCCTATCACAACACCGTTGAGGGTATGGTACAACGGACGCAGGGTATACCGCCACCAAGCCTGTCGACAATGACGGTATAGTTATATATTTGCCGATGTGTGTGGGGGGGGGGGTGATAATCAAACAGTTATGCAGATTACAAACAGCAGAGCCGTGTGCTTTTCGTGGGGTATATGTGGCATAGCGTAGCATATCGCATGTCTTTTACGCTGCAAAGATAATACATATTTTTGAATAGACAAAACTTAGTTTCTTTTTTTCTCAGCGCAAGAGAGGTACTGAATTTCGCATATCTTTTTCCCGTTGCTGCATATCATCTATGCGTGGAAAACCACCCCCCATCCCCACCCGCTACGGATAAATAAGTGTGCAGTGTTGACAGTATGGCGGATGGTAAAAAAAATAGTGGAATATGTCTTTATATATTGTAGAGGCGAGAGAATGGCAGTATCTTTGCAGTCGCAAAACAGCCTGATAAAGAGAATTATTGAACGGGGTTGTGATACAGGAGTTATTGAAAAGGATAGCAGTGTGGAACTATAGTACTAATGTGTGAGTAACAGAAGTGATATGGATAGTGGTAGGTTAACCAAGGCTCAGGTCAAGTTGGTACGGAGTCTGCAGAGCAAGCGTGTTCGCGATGCGTTGGGTCTGTTTGTCGCTGAGGGTGAGAAGTGCGTGCACGACTTGCAGGTGACTTTTCCTCTTGTGATGTTGGTCACTCGCGAGAATGCTACGTCCACGGAGATAGCGCAGATGTCATCGTTGCGGACGCCGCAGGGCGTTATCGGGGTTTTTCGCAAGGAGCGGATGACGGTATGTGGCGGTATGCAGAATGAGTCAGTCGGGATATCGTGTGGTACAAGTCCTTTGGTCAGTATGGGTTTGGACGGGATTGTAGTAGCGTTGGACGGTGTACAAGACCCCGGCAATTTGGGAACGATATTGCGTACCTGTGATTGGTTTGGGGTACATGATGTCTATTGTTCGCAGGACACGGCCGACTGTTTCAATCCCAAGGTTGTGCAGGCGACTATGGGTGCGTTGGCACGTGTACGTGTGCATTATTTAGACCTTGTGTGTATGCTGCAGGCGCAGAGAGTCAATGGAGTACCTGTCTATGGTACTCTGTTGGACGGACGTAACATGTATGAGGACAGTGCAATAGTAGATGCGGCAAACGGTATTTTGGTTATGGGCAACGAGGGTAATGGTATATCCGACAGGGTACGTACGTTGGTCACTCATCCGCTGTGTATATCGAGTTACCCTGTTGGTGCGAAGACATCGGAGAGTCTGAATGTGAGTATTGCGACGGCTATTGTGTTGGCCGAGTTTCGTCGTCGCATATTGTAGATTATGAAAGTGTTTGTCAGGCGGGATGTCATGCGGGCTTTTAGCGTTGTTGTTCTGACAGGATCTTCTCTGCTATCTCTCTGATAGCGCCCTCTCCTCCCCGTTTTGTCAGATGTATGATACCGGGTATATCCTTTACCTGTTGTATTGCATTGTCTGGGCATGCTGCTGTCCCTACGGCCGAGAGCAGGTCTATATCATTGATATCGTCCCCGACGAAGCATACATCGGCGAGTGTGATACCCATTTCCTGACATATCTGTTCTGCCACCTCCAGTTTTGTTTGTGTCACGTTGTCTATCTGTCGTCCTACTCCCATATAGAGGTAGTCCATAGATAGTTTTCGTGCGCGGTTCTCCACGATATTGGTTGTTTCGCTGGTCAATATTCCACAGCGAATACCCGCCTTACGCAGTTGTACGATTC
Source organism: Acidaminococcaceae bacterium (assembly GCA_963620225.1). Lineage (GTDB taxonomy): Bacteria > Bacteroidota > Bacteroidia > Bacteroidales > Paludibacteraceae > Colicola. Next base: position 45,853 of record CAVEZM010000011.1, read on the forward strand.
CCATGCCGTCATACACGCAGAAGCGTTTGAGTTCGTCCCCATTATCCGAATAGTACATACCTCCATCGGTCATACATCCATCAACGTCAGTCAGGAATAATCGTATCTTTTTTACAGGCATCGGTTGTTTCATAGCAGTATTCATGAATTAGCCCACAAATGTATTACTTTTTTCCCATATAAGCAAATCTCCATATGTCAATGTTATCACAAATTAGTTACTGTATCTTGAGTAAGTTTTGTATATGTGCGGATAAAGGAGTAACTTTGCAGTCGGGTACGGTGTATGGGTGGACAGTTATGATATTTGTCAGTCAGTCGTATAAAGATATGGAAGTGTTTGAGTGTCCCATAGCGGGATTGTTGGTTATCGAGCCGAAGGTTTATTGTGATGCTCGCGGTTATTTTGTTGAGATGTATAACGAGGAGCGTTATCGTGCGGCGGGTGTGGATGCCACTTTTGTGCAGGACAATCAGTCCTGTTCGAGTTATGGTGTGGTTCGTGGTTTGCATTTTCAGCGTCCTCCTTATACTCAGGCCAAGTTAGTGAGTTGCAGTGTTGGTCGTGTGTTGGATGTGGCTGTTGATTTGCGCAAAGCCAGTTCTACTTTTGGTCAGTGGTATGCTGTGGAGTTGGATGCAGAAAGGCATCGTCAGTTCTATATCCCTCGCGGTTTTGCTCATGGTTTCTCGGTATTGAGTGATATGGCGGTGTTCACCTATAAGTGTGATAATCTGTATGTTCCGAGTGCGGATGGTGGTGTATTGTTATCTGATCCGGATTTGGCTATCGACTGGCAGGTTCCAGTTGAGAAGCGTATATTGAGTGATAAAGATATGCATCATCCTTTGTTAAAGGCTTTGGATAACCCTTTCTAATCGCAGGTTTATGAATATATTGGTCACAGGTTGTAATGGTCAGTTGGGTACTGAGATGCGTATTCAGTCTGCTGAGCATGCTGCTCATGTTTATTTTTTCACGGATGTGGCAGAGTTGGATATCACCGATCGTTCGGCTGTTCATTCTTTTGTTTTAGAGCATAGTATAGACTTGATAGTCAATTGTGCGGCTTATACCAATGTGGACAAGGCGGAGTGCGATGAGGCTACAGCCCGTCTGCTCAATGCCAATGCCGTTGAGAACTTAGGTTCTTCCGGAGCCAAGGTTATTCATATCAGCACCGATTATGTCTTTCGCGGTGAAGGATGTGTTCCCTGCAAAGAGAGTGATCCTGTGGATCCGTGTACAGCATACGGTCGCACCAAGTTAGAGGGTGAGCGGTTGCTCCGTGCCGTATGTCCGGATGCCATCATTCTTCGCACTGCATGGTTATACTCTGCATACGGTAATAACTTTGTCAAGACGATGTTACGTTTGAGTCAGGAGCGGGAGTCGTTGGGTGTGGTGTTTGATCAGGTGGGTAGTCCTACATATGCGGCAGATTTAGCGAAGGCTATTTATACGGTGACAGCCTCTCCCGAGTGGAAGCCCGGTATATACCATTTCACCAATGAGGGTGTTTGTTCGTGGTATGATTTTACTCATGAGATACTATCCCAATCTTTATCGTTAGCGGCTGACGGTCGGGTTCGTTTGTCTGCAGAGGCAAAAGCGAATATGGGTCATTGTGTCCTGCGTCCTATCTTGTCCACAGAGTATTCCTACCCGACGCCTCGTCCTCACTATAGTGTATTGGACAAGTCGAAGTTCAAGCAGTCGTTTGGTGTTTCCATCCCTTACTGGACAGACGGGCTTCGCCGCTGTCTGTGTCAGTTGTTGCAATAACTTATCGTTTATCTGGGAATTCTCCGTACTGTTCGAAGGTATAGTTCAGGAAGTCGTTGATTGGTTTGGCGGCCGTTGCTATCTGTGTCAGACGGTCGAGGAAGTCAGGTGCGCATACCTCTTCGTCGGAGAGTGGTGTAGATATGGTAAATGCTTTTCGTTTGAGCCAGTCGGCATGTGGTGAGTCTGCAGGAAACCCATTAGGGACTTTCTTGAGCATATATTCCGCATCAAAATCCCGGAAGTAGCGTTTGCATGACGGTTGATTGAAAATCTCTTCGAGTTCATCGTCGTTTGCGTATATCTCTTGCCTCAGGACGTGTAGCAGTTCCGTGTTGGGGCACCACATACCTGCGGCGAACAGAGAGTGTCCGGGTTGTATGTGTACGTAATACCCTGCTCTGTCGCTTTTCTTTCCCCCTTTGGCTGCGGGGAATGTCCCGAAATGTTCTTTGTATGGTCTTTTGTCATTAGAGAAGCGCACATCGCGGTATATTCTCCATATACAATCTTTGGGTTGTAGTCCGACGAGCGTGTCATCTATTCGGCAGAGCCGTTGTATATAATCGGCGGTAAAGTCTTCGAACCGCTGTCTGCAACGCGTGTATGTATCGTGGTTGGCTTGGAACCATTCACGGTTGTTGTTGCATGCGAGTTGTGTAAGAAAATCGAGTATCTCTTTCATCTTTCGTAAAAAAACAGTACTTTTGCAGTCGGTTTGCAGGTCCTATAGTTCAATGGATAGAATACGGGTTTCCTAAACCTTAGATCCGAGTTCGATTCTCGGTGGGACTACTTCTCTTCTGTGCTGTTTCTCTTTTCTTTTTATTTCATGTCAGCCTTGCATTGTATTGTCCGTTGTGGTAGTGAAGGTGATGCTATCGATGTCAGTGACGGTATAATTCTCTCTTGTCCATGAGTACATCTGTCCCATAGTATGTATGGACAGGAGCGTGAGCAAAACGCATAAAGGGCAGGTCTGTTCATTGGATTGTTGCATTTTTTATATTTGTTTTGTACCTTTGCGGCTTGAAACTCTGTCGGCTGTGAGTCAGTACTATTCTGCCGACAAAGTTACTTGTTTATTTTCTTATGTCCAAACGGAAGGTTCAGTTTTACGCAGTGTGGCAGGGTCGTGAGCCCGGAGTATATGATTGTTGGTCTGCGTGTGAGAAGCAGGTCAAGGGTGTCCCGTCTAAGTACAAGGGTTTTTCCACTTTATCCGAGGCGGAGAAGGCTTTTGCAGAAGGTTGGGAGTCCTATTTGTATAGTGGTCCATCTGTCGCATCATCGTCTGTAAGTCAGCGTAAGACGGTTTCTCAGCCCCTGTTACCTGCGTTGGCGGTAGATGCTGCTTGTTCCGGTAATCCCGGGTTGTTAGAGTTGAGAGGTGTGGTTGCCGATACGGGTTCCGAGGTTTTTCATCGCGGTCCCTATACGTGTGGAACGAATAATATCGGTGAGTTCTTGGCTATTGTCTTGGGGTTAGCCTATCTGAAGGCATACGGGTTGCCCTGGGTATTGTATTCAGACAGTAAGACAGCGTTATCATGGGTTCGTCAGAAGCAGTGCAAGACCAAGTTGGTATGGACGTCTGATAATCAGGAGTTGTTATCAGCCGTCCGTTCGGCAGAGAAGTGGTTGCATGAGAATAGTTGGACGACGGAGATACGCAAGTGGAACACGGCTGCATGGGGTGAGATCCCTGCTGATTTTGGCAGGAAATAGTTGTCTGTTTCGCAGAGCCGTGTTTCCGTTCAGTGTAAAACGGATATGACAAATGCAAAATATATTTTCGTATGAATAGATTTTTGTATACTTTTGCAGTCTGGAATAGAGTTAAAAGTAACAACATTATAATTTTTAGGTATTATGACAAAAGTAGGTATTAATGGTTTTGGCCGTATCGGACGTTTTGTTTTCCGTGCTGCTCAAACTCGTAACGACATTGAGATTGTTGGTATCAACGACCTTTGCCCAGTAGATTATTTGGCTTATATGCTGAAGTATGACACCATGCACGGTCAGTTCGAAGGGACTATCGAGGCAGATGTAGAGAACAGTAAACTCATCGTAAACGGCAAGTCTATCCGCGTTACGGCTTGTAAAGATCCTAACGAACTCGCTTGGAACGAGGTAGGTGCTGAGTACGTTGTTGAGTCTACCGGTCTTTTCCTCACCAAAGAGAAAGCACAAGCACATATCAATGCTGGTGCCAAGTACGTGGTAATGTCTGCTCCGTCGAAGGACGATACTCCGATGTTTGTTTGCGGTGTTAATGAGAATACTTATGTTAAGGGTACCCAGTTCGTATCGAACGCCTCTTGCACGACCAACTGTTTGGCTCCTATCGCCAAGGTGTTGAATGACAAGTTCGGTATCGTTAACGGTTTGATGACTACTGTTCACTCCACTACCGCTACACAGAAGACTGTCGATGGTCCATCGTTGAAGGACTGGCGTGGTGGTCGTGCTGCAAGTGGCAACATCATCCCTTCTTCTACAGGTGCTGCGAAGGCTGTAGGTAAAGTTATCCCTGCTTTGAACGGCAAGTTGACCGGTATCTCGATGCGTGTTCCTACACTTGATGTATCGGTTGTTGACCTTACCGTCAATCTTGAGAAGCCCGCTACCAAAGGGGATATATGTGCTGCCATGAAAGAGGCTGCCGATGGTGAGTTGAAGGGTGTGCTTGGTTACACAGAGGATGCTGTTGTTTCGAGTGACTTCCTCGGTTGCACACTGACCTCTATCTTTGATGCCAATGCCGGTGTTTACCTTACCGACAAGTTTGTCAAGGTCATCTCTTGGTACGACAATGAGATTGGTTACTCTAACAAAGTGTTGGACCTGATCGCTCACATGGCAAAGGTTAACGGTTAATCTGTTACTCCATAATTAGTAAAGGCTGCCTACCCGTTTTGGTTAGGCAGCTTTTTTTTGGGGGGATTATTAAATGTGGTTTGTTTCTGCTCAAGATCGGCTTATCTTCTGCTCAAGATCAGCACATGTGCTGCTGTTTTTGTGAGGGGTTATTTTACCTGTGAGGTGTCATTTTTTGTCTATATGGTATATATATTGTACCTTTGCGGTGCAAAATGGGATTTATGTACAGTGAATGGCTTTTACATATCAACGATATTCTCCGTGGTGCTTTGTTTTGTCTGTACGTTTATTGGGCGTATCGTTTTTTAGTTCCGAGTGATGATCTCCGCAGTCATTCGGCGTCCCGTCGCCGCTATCTGGTTGCGGCGTTGATGATATGGCAGTGCATAGGTTGCATCTATGCGAATCTAGTCTGGTGGCCGGAGTTGTTTAATGCGAAGCATGTACGTCATGTGATGATCACGTTAGATATGTTGAACGTGCCTTTTGTTGTGTTAGTCTTGACGGATTTGACTTATCGCAGGTTAGTGACGGTCAAGTTAGCACTCTATCATATCCTGCCTTTTGTGGCGTTCTGTGTATTGGGTATGTTTGTACAGAGTGATGTATTGTTTTATACGGAGTTATCTTATCTGATTATTTATGTGATGATCTTTACGGTTGCTATCATCCGTAGTATGATTTCCTATAACAGGTTCCTGTGCGATCATTACAGTTCGTTGGAGGGTAAGCGTCTGACGTGGTTATGGCGTGTTAGTGCGGAATGCATTGTGTTATTAGTTTGTTGGTTGTGTTGTTATACGCTGAGTAGTTCGTGGTGGATTGCTATTTTTGCACTTGCTTTCTGTGTTTGGGAGGATTTTTGTCATCAGGTCTATAAGATGATCGTTCATTATGAGATGTCGGATATCAACTTGGCGGTAGATGAACGAATGTTGTTGGATGAGCATATGCATGCTATTTGCGATCCTCCCGGCGTAGAGGGGTATAGTGTCTGTCCTGTGTCGTCATCGGACAATGTGTTGTCAGACTCTGTCGTGTGCAGGAATGAAGCCTCAGAGAAGTTCTTGCGCCAACTGCAAGAGGTGTGTGAGACGCCCAAGTTGTTTACCGATGCGTCCATCACTCGTCTGATGTTATCAGAGAAGATGGGTGTTAGTACCACCACCTTTACGAACATGTTACAGCGTGCTACGGGGCGTAGTTTTTATCAGTACATCAATGATCTGCGTATCGGTTATGCGGAAGAGTTGTTGCGCAAGACATCTGTCCCTATAGAGCAGATACCTCATATGGTAGGTTACAAGTCCGGTTCGAAGTCCGTTTTCTATCGTGCCTTCTCAAAGCGTCATCACTGTACTCCGTTAGAATACAGGAGGCGTTCGGTCTATATGTAGTTGGCTGTTGCGCCATTCGAGAGGTGTGCACCCGTGTGTATCCCTGAATATACGATAGTATGTAGATTTGTGTGTATATCCTATTTCGAGTGGTATCTGGTCCAATGGGAAATCCGCCTGTCGGAGCAGTTCCTCTGCATACTGCATGCGTAGTGTATTGATATATTCGTAGAAGTTTTTTCCCGTTGTCTCGCTCAGCATCTTTGTGAAATAGGTATGATTGATGTTCAGTACCTTTGCGAGGTCGTCGCGTGTCAGTTTCTCGTTGGTATAGAGTTTGTTTTCTTCGCACAGTGTACGTAGCCGGTACAGGAACATCTCGTTTGCGTTCTGTTTTTCTCTCTGTCTTTCTGTCTCTTCATTTATTGGGGCATATGACTCGATCATTGCGTTCTCGAAGTCAGTCAACGACATATTGAACCATGCTGCCGGTTTGTCAAATGCTTCCCTGTTACGCATTTGTTGTTCGATATTGACGCATGTCACGAACCAGAGTATCCCTGTCACGTAGTAGTACACAGCCTGCATCCATGGTGTAGTGATGAAGGCATGCAGGAGCCATAATACAAACAGTACGGACACGATAGTGACAATGAGTATTGCCCGATAGGATTTGAGTGAAGGCAGTGAAGCGAACTCATTGCGCATATACCGGTGATACCGATATGCTGCCTGCATATTGAAGAATAGGAATACTATGCCGTATATTGCAGTATAGGCGTAGGACACGAGTCGTATCTGTTCGGTATACAGGATCGCATTGACTATCCAAAGCAGAATAAACGGCACCTCGTGCAGTGCTATGAGTTTCCGTGTTATGGTACGTCGTTGCGTGACATTGGTGAGTAGTAAGACGGCTATACCTATTGTTACCATCTCGATGAGCAGTGATGCCATTTCCCATTGTATCTCATTGACTCCTGGCTGTATCCATTTCAGCATTTGGAAGATGAGTCCCAATGCTTTTACGAGCAGCAGTATTCCTATGAGATAGCGGAGATATTTGTTCGTATGCTCTTTGGTAGGAGGGGTTTTGAACAAGAAGACGCACGCCCAAATGAGGCATAGGACGAGTAATGCCCCATGTCCTATATCTGCTACATGTGTTAATATATCCCCGGCACTCATGTCGCAAAATTATATCATTCCTTTCGAATTAGCAAATAACTTGTAAGAAAAATGTTGTGTTTTTCATATTTTTGTTACGGTTATTCTGTTTTCAGGGTACGTGGTATGTGACAGAGAGGGCAATAAAGAACTCCCCTCTTTCTCTTTGGCAGGAGATTTTGAGGGGAGTTCTTTCAAGTAGGTTTAATCAGATAGATAGTACCTGCATCGCTGTCCATTTGTCTGCTTCGACGTCTTTTTTCTGTTTGATCGCTTTGGAGAGCGGGATATACACTATCTCGTCATTTTGCAGTCCGACCATGATACTTCGTTGTTCTTCGAGCAGTGCCTGTATGGCTGCTATTCCCATTCGTGATGCGAGTATACGGTCTTCAGCCGTAGGTGATCCTCCGCGCTGCAGGTGTCCGAGGATAGTTACTCGTGTACTGTATTCTGGGTGTGCTGTTTCCATCATCCTGGCGACGGCTTGTGCACCTCCTTCGATAGCATGTTCTTGTACAAGTACTATACTGGAGTTTTTGTCTTTGCGTCGTCCTTGTCCTATCGCCTCTTCTATCTGTTCCATTATCGTGGCTCGTTCCGGTATGATGGCGGCTTCTGCTCCTGCAGCGATAGCGGCGTTGAGAGTGAGAAATCCTGCGTCTCTTCCCATGACCTCTACGAGGAACACCCGTTCGTGGCTTGTAGCTGTATCGCGCAGTATATCGACACAGTGCATGATAGTGTTGAGTGAGGTGTCATAGCCTATTGATACGTCTGTTCCCCATAGGTCGTTGTCTATTGTTCCAGGGATCCCGATGACCGGTACGTTATACTCTTGTGCAAAGAGTCTTCCTCCGGTGAAAGATCCATCTCCTCCGATAACTATCAGTGCGTCTATTTTTTCTTTTTTTATTGTCTCGTATGCTTGTTTTCGTCCCTCTTCGGTCTTGAATTCGGGGCATCGTGCCGACTTGATGATAGTACCTCCGCGCTGTATGATACCGCTCACATCTTGTGTGGTTAGTTCTTTCACTTCATCATCAATCAGTCCTTTGTATCCACGAAATATGCCTATGACCCGTATGCCATTGAAGATCGCTGCGCGTGTCACGGCTCGTATGGCAGCGTTCATGCCTGGTGCGTCACCTCCAGAGGTGAGCAGCCCTACCGTTTTGATTTTGTATTCCATTTTGTTTTGTTGTTTGGTTTAGCCTTATTGTTCTATCTTTTCTTTGCATCTTTCCATGAGCCACAGCGGTGTAGATGTTGCTCCACATATTCCCACGTGCTCGACAGCATGGCAGTCAGACAGGATGTCCGTTGTCAGTTCCTGTTCGTTTGTTACAAAAACCGTGCGAGAATTGACTGCCTGACACTTTTGGAACAACACTTTAGCGTTTGAAGACTTGTTATCTCCGACAAAGATGACTATATCGTTGTTTTGGGCAAATTGTTGTAGTTTCTCCACTCTTCTTGCTACGTTCCGGCATATTGTGTCGTACCAGCGGAAGGTGACATTTTTGTCAATCCGATTTGTTATGGCAGTTACTATCTGCCGGAATTCGTCTATTGACTTGGTTGTTTGTGCGAAGAGGTAAACGGGTCTTGTGCAGTCTATCTTGTCGATATCTTGTATGCTCTCAAGCACGATTGCCGTGTTATTGGTTTGTCCTTGCAGTCCTATGACCTCTGCATGTCCTACTTTTCCGAATATCACGATCTGTGCTTTCGGTTCTTGTCCGTGTATGTGTCGGTATGTCTCCCTGATACGTCTTTGCAGATGCAGCACAACGGGGCAACTGGCATCGATGATCTGTATATTGTTTTGTTCAGCGATATGGTATGTGGCAGGCGGTTCTCCGTGTGCGCGCAGTAGTACCCGCACATTATGGAGTGTGCGCAAGTCATCGTAATCGATGGTACGCAGTCCCATATCGGACAGTCGTTCGACCTCTTGTCCGTTATGTACAATATCTCCGAGGCAGAAGAGTGTTCCCGCCTTCAGTTCCTCTTCCGCCTTGCGTATAGCACCTGTCACTCCGAAGCAGAAACCGGAGTCTTTGTCTATTGTCACGGTCATTGTTTGGATTCTTGTATGGCGTTGTTGAAGAGTCTGATGACGTGTTGTAGTTGTTCTTCGTGCGTCATGCGACTATTATCCACAACGACAGCATCTTCGGCTTGGCATAGCGGGCTCTCGGTGCGATGTGTGTCTCTGTAGTCACGTTCATTCACATCACGCAGTACATCGTCTCTATCCGGTTGTTCTCCTTTGTTAAGCAGTTCGCGGTATCGTCGTTCGGCGCGCACTTCCGGTGATGCGGTAAGGAACAGTTTGAGTTCGGCTTTAGGGAAGACTACGGTGCCTATGTCCCGTCCGTCCATGACAATGCCTTTCTGCTGTCCCATGGCTTGTTGTTGCGTTACGAGATATTGGCGTACCTCTTTGATCGTTGATATCTGTGAGGCGAGGTTACCTACTTGGAGTGTACGTATCTGTGCTTCTACATCCTGTCCGTTGAGTGTGACATGTTGTCCGTCAGGCGTCTGTATGAAGTTGATGTGTATATGTGCGAGTAATGGAATAATCTCTTTGGTTATGTCTTGCAGGTGGGATTGTAGCGCATACAATGCGACAGCTCGATACATGGCTCCTGTGTCCACATAGGTATAGTCAGCATATTGTGCCAGTGCTTTGGCGATAGTAGATTTGCCACAAGAAGAATAGCCATCGATAGCAACTATGATCTTTTTCATTTGAGGAAACTATTGATGTCCGTTGACAGGGAGACTTGGTACGTGAAGTTGCTGCGTGTGTATTGGCTCACTGCGAACCCCAGCCGGAACTTGTATATATTCACCCCCGCTCCTGCCGAGAAGCCTGCCAGGCTGGCTCTGTCTTTGAGTGCCATCTCCTGTCGGCGTCGGTGGTTATAACTAACCGTAAGGTAGTATTTGTTGCTGCGAGGTACGATGTCTATCGACCATATCGTGTGTCGGAAAGTCATATCGTACCACTTGATGCCTTCTTCTGCACCGAGGTACCATTTCTGCATATTGTGTATGGTCATTGAGAATCGGATAGGTGCATGTTTTAGCCGGTAAGATAATCCAAGTTCGAGGTTGAGTGGAAGCATCTCGGTGTGTTGTCCGCTCTCTTCTGTGTAAAAAGACCTCAGTTGCCAACCTATGTTACGCAGTGTCAGTCCGATATGCAGAGAGGTGTCCGGAGTCTGGTAGTGCCCCCCCACATCTGCACCTAATGCGAAACTATGATAGGATTCATAGATGCTATATATAGGTTTGACAGCGGCACCTACCGTAAAATACGGTCCGAGTTGCCGAGCATAGATTAGGTTGATACACATATCTTTTGCAGTGAACGTGCCTCCGAGCAGGTTGCCATTCTCATCCGCATATTGCATCTTGCCGTAGTCGAGATAGTGAATACCTACGCCGAAATAATTCTCCTTGTAGTTGTGTCCATACATAGCGCTACCGAACATTGTTCCTGCCAAGTAATAGGCAAAATTGAGTTGTAACACCTTGTCTGTATTAGCAGTGAGCAGGGCAGGGTTGATAAATGCCATACTGATATCCCCGTCTGCAATAGCCACGTTCTCGCCTCCCAAGGCATTGAGCCGTGAGGATACAGGCAGGTCGAGGAAATGGAAGACACTGCTACCTGCTCCTTGTATCTGTGCTATGGTGGAGACAGGCAAGATCAGTCCTGCCCACAGTAACAGAGGCAGGAGTATGCGGGTGCTATGTGTTCGCATGTTGTCCGTCATAACATATTCAAGCCACAAAGGTACGACATTTTTCCGATATGCCAAAGAGACAGGTGTATATGTAACAAAAACGACAAGTATGCACGCCCTTATGACAGGAGCCAGTTTTTGTGTTGCATTGTCATAGTGTTGTGGCAAGTTGGTAAAATCCCCAGTATTAGGTAAGCAATCCTAACTTTTTGTGAGGATATTTGGCACAATCAAATAAAAAGACTACCTTTGCGGGGTGATTGTATGGGCAGGAATTATCAACTATAAATATACTAAAAAATCAAATCATCTAATCTATGTGGTTAACAGATTCATCTATCGGCCGTAAGTTCGTTATGAGCATTACGGGGCTTGCATTGGTCTTTTTCCTGCTATTCCATGGTTGCATGAATGTGGCTTTGGTGTTCTCGGAAGAGGCCTACAACTGGATTTGCTCGGTGCTTGGTGCTAACTGGTACG
>CAVEZM010000012.1:0-9132 GCA_963620225.1 Acidaminococcaceae bacterium
CATTATTAGTACACAAAACAATAGACGTTGTGCCTATTGAAATACAAGTAACCAACCACAAAAAAAAACTGTCCGACACACGCCGGACAGGATAAGATTAAACTTCTGATTCTATATCATTGCCTCATAAAGAGACCTCTATCTTCGCTCTCAACCAATGTGTAGGTTGCAGAATACCACCATAGTCATAATACGTTTGGTTCGTCATATTCGTACACTCTAATGACACTTTCCATTTAGTTGCCTGATAAAAAAGACTGCCATCTAACAAAAATACAGGACGATAAGCCTGTACAATGCCCTCCCTGTCTGCATAAGAGCCATTTCGCTGTTGATAGGTCAATTGCCATGACGCACCAAAACCCTTATAGATAGAGTGCTCTATACTCAACGAAACACGATGATGCAGGTAGTCTAAGGCATACTTGCTCAAATACTCAGTCTGCTGTTTCGTCATATCACAGTAGGCGTAACTGATACGGGCTTGACGCAAGAAGTGCCATAGTGGCTTACGTGTACTCATACCCACCGCTATATCACAACCCCATGTTTGCAGATTGGCATAGTTACTCGCTAACCAAGTGATATCAGATGGACGTTTAACCCAATCGATAATATCGGTTCCGTAGCGATAATAACTACGCACATTAGCGTCCAAAGAGATATTATCCCACTGTTTCTGGTATTGCACTCCTAACTCTACCTTATAAGCATGCTCTGCACGCAAACTATCATTCCCTAATTGAGTTGCAGAATGGTAATAAAGATCGGTGAAAGTTGGAAGACGTAAGGCACGGGCTGTATTAAGGTAAATGGACATGCCTTGTATGGGACGGTAGGACATATCTACGCTATACGACCAATCTGCACGAAAAGCAGTATTGTATATCCCTCCTGCCAAGACGGATAAAGAGAACTGTTGCCAGTGTACCGTCTGCTGTGCATAATAGTTAATTGTCAACCTGTTATGCTCGCCTAAGGTGTTAGAGGTAATATATGCATCACGCATAGTTACACCTATAGATGTCGTACCAAAAGACTCCATATAGGACAACTTAGCATCAGCATCAACTGTATGTGTCCAGTGTCTGTTATGATTGGTATACCACGTTGGCGTTTCCATACCCTCCCTAAACAATTCAAAACGATCAAAATGAACACGATATCCAGCCGAGGCATCCAATGTCCAAGACGGAGTTATACGCCCATGATAGGTTGTAGAAGCAAATGCCACACGAGTGGCATCAAACTGATCGGGGTAAGATAACGCATAAAACGCATTGGCTCCTGCATTCTTAAACTGCATCCCTGACTGAACCTCCCAATCACGCATAGACAGATGCGTAAAAGCGTTAGCAATACAGTAATCGGTGTTAGACGCAAATCCTGTGGACTGATTATAGTTACCGACAATCTCCCAACGAACATCATTACCTACACCACGATAAGACAAACGAGGAACAAACAAACCATACTCGCCTGCAGACAATGAAGCCTCTAACTCCGGCCGTGTTCCTTGAGCCTGACGTGTCACAATATTGATGACACCGGCGTATGCACCCAACCCCTGAGGAGTAGCACTATAAACCTCTATCCGCTCTATATCCTGCACTTCTATGGGTATGTTCATAGAGTAATGCCCGGACTGAGGATCAGTCATATTAACCCCATTCAGAAAGATAAGCGTCTGGTCTGCCGTACAGCCATTCAGCGCAATATCCGCCTGTACACCCGTAGAACCACGCTGACGGACATCTATACCAGGCAGATGTTTGAGCACCTCTGCCAAACTACTAACTGGCAACTGCGCAATCTCCGAATGAGAAAATGTTGTAACTTGTCGCACCGCAGAAGAAGACAGACGCGACGTTGTGGCGACTACGTCCAGTTGCTCCAAAGCAATCTGGTTCGCCACTTCTGTTTCGTCAGGAGGGATGACCTCCCGGGCATGAGCACTGACGCCGTAAACCACAGCAGCACATACAGCAATAGTCTTACCTGACTTTAGCATCTCCAAATCACAAATCTGATTACGCACATGACCAATGGTCACATGACGATGCATAGAGGCAAAAACCGCATACGCTTTGTGGGTAAAACGACGAAAACGAAACGAACGAGTAGAAATATATAACTTGTTCATAACTATTCAACAATATGGGGATTGACTAACTGCCAAACCACAACATCCCCCTCTAAGGTCCAATGCCCTAAAACGGCAGAAGGAGTAAACCCTGTATCTTGAAAAACAGATGTACATGCTTGGTTCTGGACACCAATGACAGCATATACCATCCGCAGATGGAGAAAGTCAAAGACATAGTGCAACAACTGTCGTAACGCTTCATGACCAACACCGCTGCCACGAACTTCGGAAACGATATACATACCGATAGCAGCCTTACGGTTACGCGGATCAAAATCAAACAAATCAATACACCCTACTGTATCCCCATCCTTCTCTATCATCAATCGCAACTGACCATCACGATATATATCACCGGTAGTGTTTTCTATATAACTGCGCAAGTCTTGCTTGGACAACGGATTATGCGTATCCGAGTCCATCCATACAGACGCATCATTCTCCCAACGGTAGAGCGATAACAGATCTGTGGGTTCTAACTTGCGAAGAGTTAACATAATGACTCCGAATTGACACTTATTGAAACAACCCTAATAAACCCCTCTTGCGTTTTTGGGGCTCCACTTGATTACCGGGTACTGGGCACAAAGGATTACCGCTGTGTATCATATGATAAATCACACCCCAGTCGGGTAACCCTCCTAAATTGCGGTCATCAATAAAAATATCTGCTTCTAACTTTCTGGCACACACAACATCCATAGTCTCTTCCGGGTAATTGGAATTGATGGCATAGAACTCTAAACCACGCTCTGCGCAATAACGTACGGCTTCCTGTAATAACCCACCCTCACGACAAGTCCACAATATAAGACGATGATGATCCTCTTGCTGCAACTTCTTGAGAGTCTCTATAGCAAAAGGAATAGGCTTGCCTATGTGTGGATACTCGTGAGTAACGATAGTACCATCAAAATCAACTGCAATAGTCATTGTACAACTGATGTTTAATACGTTTCTTGATTAGGATCTTTTGGCTCTAACTCCAACTGCAACTTACGAACAGTCGGCTTGGTGAATATCCAGCCTATAGCAGACACGGCTGCTATCCAAAGCATTGACTGATAACCACCCATCCAGTAGAAAGCAAACACGCCCAACACCATGCTATTACCAACCAATAAGATTCGCATAGTAGCACTACGTCGATAACCGGTATATTTGGCTTCTTCATCAGACAACAGACACAACTTCCCACATTGGCGTTTACACAAATATAAACCCAGAGGAATAGTACACAACGCATCCATAATAACAAAATACTGAACCACTTTCCCTGCTGTGGACATACGATCCAACGGAAGCAAAAGCCCCTTACTGATTAAAAAATAAGACACTGTAGCAGCTATTAGTGTCAATACCATAATACCATAATAATGGATATTGAGTGTGCGTATAACTTTTTGTTCCATATTGATAATTATTGCATAGTTAGACAAGAGTAGACAAGAGATAAACTATCCTTTGAAATCTATTCTGTTGATGATAGAACGCCCCAGAGTCACTTCATCTGTATATTCCAATTCATTGCCTATAGCCACACCACGTGCTATCTGACTAACACGCAAAGACTCAACTTCCGACAAAGACAATAGACGCCGATAGATGTAAAAGTTAGTCGTATCCCCCTCCATAGTCGTGGGCAAAGCTAATATAACTTCATGCACACGCTCCGGTGCTATACGTGCAATCAGAGAATCTATCTCTAAGTCCGACGGACCTATCCCATCCATAGGAGAAATGACACCTCTTAATACATGGTACAGACCATGATACTGTCCCGTGTTCTCTATAGACATCACATCTTGGATATTCTCCACAACACAAATAGTCTGCCTGTCACGCGAATGCGATTGGCATATTGGGCAGATCTCTTGATCCGAAATAGTATGACATACTCGGCAGTAATGCACATCATTCTTCAAGGTCGTGATTGCCGAGGTAAATGCATCTACATCTTTACCGGATTGGCGCAGCAAGTGCAGAACTAATCGTAGGGCTGTCTTACGACCTATCCCAGGTAATGACGCAAACTGATTAACAGCATTGGTGAGTAATATCGAAGGGTAGTTATTGTCCATCACTTTCAATCTTTTTTCTTAGTCCACCTGGCAGGTATAACACGATATGCATATCGCTCTCGCATATGCTCAGCATTGGGGCAGTCGCACCGATGGATACGTATACCTTTAGTGATGCTGATAAAACCAAATATAGGATCTGATGGTTGTGGATTACAACACTTGGCCAAATTATAATCCACATTCTTTACATTGATGTCCACCTCCAAAGCCAACGCCTCTTGTGAAGTCGGCTGATAAGTCACTGGGGCATGTACTGCAGAAGCATCGTGCAAAGTATCCAAGGTCTGATACACTTCCTTGATGTGCAAAATATCTTCTTTACCTAATGCAATAGATTGGTATAAATCGCTAACGGCTTTATAACCTAACTTGGTTGCCATACGCGAAATATGAGCCTCATCATATTCTATCTTCCAGTTCTTGAAACGCCTCTCCAACATCTCTCGTCCCTCTGCGGCACTACGATACTCAACCTCTTTCAACGACTGACGAATCTTATTCTTAGCACGATTGGAAACGACTACATTCAGCCAATCCGCTGAGGGTCTTTGATTAGGAGAAGTTTGTACTTCTATCTTATCACCATTCTGCAGTTTCTGACGAATACTGACATTTTGACCGCGAATACGTCCTCCTACACAGTGACAGCCGACTTCGCTATGTATCGAGAAAGCAAAATCAAGTACGGTTGCCCCGGCAGGTAAACGTTTCAAGTCACCTGTTGGCGTAAAGACATAAACACTTTGTCTGTCAGTGTTCAACCTATGACCATCCACACCCTTATATGACCAATGTGCCGCAACTCCTTTCTCTGCCACCTCATCCATACGACGAGTACGTATCTGTACTTCTACCCATTTATCCTCAGGTCCCAGCACAGTCGTATGAAGACTCTCATACCCATTCTCCTTCGGGACACTCAACCAATCACGTAACCGCTTGGGATTAGGCTTATACATGTCAGTTATTAATGAATAAACCTGCCAGCAATCCTGTTTCTCCCGATCTGGTGGAGAATCTATGATGATGCGAATGGCAAATAAGTCGTATATATTATCGACATCGCAATGCTGCACCTGCATCTTATGATAGATACTATGTATCGACTTGGGGCGTCCCTTAATGGTAAAAGTAAAACCTGCCTGGGTCAATTTCTGCTCCAAAGGAGTTATGAAAGATATTATATATGAATCACGTTGCGCCTTCTTTTCATTGAGCGCATGAGCTATATACTTGTATGTGTTGTAGTCAGTAAACTTAAGGGATAAGTCCTCCATCTCAGTCTTAATCGCATACAGTCCCAATCGATGTGCCAAGGGAGCATGCAGAGTAATCGTCTCATGTGCTATATGACGCCGACGTTCTGTATCTCCCTCCTTGTCCAACTGGCGCAACAACTCCAGACGCTCCGTAAGGATAGTGTAGAGAACTTGATTACTATCTTCCATTCTGATACCTCTTTTTTCGCGTGCAAAATTACGAAAAGATTTGTATACATGAAAAACTATTTGTACTTTTGCAGCGTTTTCTCGTGCTCCTGTGCATAAGGGAAATATCAGTTATTGAAACTTATAAATATACAGATATGAAACCATCTAAGATCATCATTCGTGTTTTGTTATGTATTGCTATATTCGTTATGGCATATTTATGTTGGATGAGTGTGCTCACTCCTATTCGTTTCGAAGAACAACGTTCAATACGTGAGAAAGCAGTCATCAATAACCTAATCAGCTTACGTACTGCAGAGGCACAATTTCGTTTGGATAAAGGTTACTTTACCGCGAATCTTGACTCATTGATTCTGTATCTGAAAACAACACCTAAAAAAGAAGTATTGAAAGAAGGGTCACTGACAGAGAAGCAACTGGAAGATGGACTGACAGAACCCAAGGCCGCAAAGATATTGGAGCGGGCACGAACAAAAGCGCAACGCAAGATGAATTTTCAGGGTACAGATAGTTTGGCTCAACTATACCAGTATGTATGGAACAACGATACAGAAGTGAAAGCGGCTAATCTGCAGGGATTCCGCCGTGACACCATATTAACCAATATGATCCAATCGTTGTACAAAGGACAATACAACGAAGAGACAATAGGTCAGATTATCTATATTCCATATACAAACAAAATGAAATATGAGGTTGAGACGAACAATAACTATACCACATCACAAGGTATTCGTGTACCTATTTTAGAAATTCGCGCTCACTACAACACCTATTTAAGTGATTTGGATAAACAGGAATTAGTTAACCTGATAGATAAAGAAACAAAGTTAGAACATTACCCAGGCTTGAAAATAGGCTCCGTAGAGGCTCCTAATAACAACGCCGGTAACTGGGAGTAACATATTATTGAACGATGCGGGTGTGCCTGTATGACAATGGCTCACTAACAAAAGGATAAAAAGTATGCTATGAGAATAATCTCTGGTACGTATAGGGGGCGTCGATTGATGCCCCCTAAAAATATCACAGCACGACCGACAACAGACTTTGCAAAAGAGAGTCTGTTCAATTTGCTCAACAATCGAATGGACTTTGCTGGGATGGAAATGCTGGACTTATTTGCTGGCACAGGAAGTATAGGTATAGAATTTATCTCACGTGGAGCAAAAGAAGTTACCTCTGTAGAATTGGCTCACACTCAGCAGAATTTTATCATTTCCGTATGTAAACAACTAAACATAAACAACCTGCATGTCATACGGACAGATGTTTTTCGTTACATCAAAACGTGCCGCCTGCAGTATGATTTTATATATGCAGACCCGCCCTATAACTTACAGACACTACCTACTCTACCTAACCTGATATTCGAACAACAACTGCTTAAAGAAAATGGACTGTTTGTATTGGAACATTCCAAAAACAATACCTTTCAAGCACATCCGCACTTTATAGAACAGAGAACCTATGGAAGCGTAAACTTCTCTTTCTTTGCGTAAACCTTAACTGAATAAGCTTTGGCTGAGCAACCATCGCTTTACTATACTTCAAAAAAGGGGTTACCCTAAACGCGATATCCGCATTAGTTCGTCTTCTTCAAGAAGTTTAATCTTTCGCCCATCAATACTAATCAGTCCCTCATTGGCAAATTGAGAGAGTGTGCGAATGGCGTTAGATGTAGTCATATTGGACATGTTTGCCAAGTCTTCCCGTGACATATACATGGCTATAGTTACTCCATCTTCGTCCATCCCATAGGTCTGTTTTAGTGTAAGCAAGGTTTCTGCCAAACGCCCACGTATATGTTTCTGTGTGAGGTTAACCGTTCTCGACTCAGAGATTGCTAAGTCTTTCGCTATCGCAACAAGTACACCAAAGCAGAAAGCACTATTCCGCTGCACTACTTGAAGAAATGCTTCGCGTTGCACGCGGTATACAACTGTTTGCTCTAATGCACTGGCACATGAGGAGTGTTTGTCTCCAACAATTGCACTTCTGTATCCGAACATATCATGAGGCTTAAGCAGTCGTATTATCTGTATTCTCTGACCTACCCCCTCTTTGGACAAACGGACAGTTCCAGAGATGACCATCATAATATGCGTAGGAGAATCACCCTCGTGGTGTATCATTTCGTTCTTACGATATTTCTTTACCTCGGAGGCTCCGTCAATAAATAATTTCTGTTCCGGCGTGAGCAAGTCCCAGATAGGATTTAATTCCCAAAGCTTGGCAAAATATTCCAGACCTTTTTGCATACCGTGCATCTAATTTGGGCACAAAGATACTATATTTTATCGGAACATACAAAAAAGGAATAATTATCATACTGCTTTCAATTTTTTTTTCGTAACTTTGCAGTCACAAAACGAAGACAGTTAACTAACATTTATGCACTATGGATATATCCGTTGTTATTCCTCTCTATAACGAGTCTGAAAGTTTGCCTATCCTAATGGATTGGATTAAGAATGTGATGGAGACTCACTCGTTAACTTATGAAGTATTATTTATAAATGATGGTTCAACCGACACATCATGGGAGGTTATCCGACAGTTACGTAGTCATAACCAACACGTTCGTGGTATTTGCTTCCGTCGTAACTATGGCAAATCTGCTGCTCTGTATTGTGGGTTTCAGGCGGCGGAAGGGGATGTCGTCATCACGATGGATGCTGATTTACAAGATTCACCGGATGAGATTCCCGAGTTATATAGAATGATAAAGGAAGATGGTTATGACCTGGTCAGTGGGTGGAAACAAAAGAGATATGACAATAAACTGACTAAGAATCTTCCAAGCAAGTTGTTTAATGCTACAGCACGTCGTGTGACTGGGATAAAATTGCATGACATGAATTGTGGGTTAAAAGCATACAGAAAAGAAGTGGTAAAGAATATCGAAGTCTTCTCTGAGATGCATCGCTATATTCCTTACCTCGCAAAGAACGCCGGTTTTGGCAATATCGGAGAAAAAGTTGTACAACACAGGAAGCGTGAGTTTGGAATTAGCAAATTTGGTATGAACCGCTTTGTGAATGGTTATCTGGATCTGTTGACACTATGGTTCTTGAATAAGTTCGGAAAACAGCCAATGCATTTCTTCGGTTTGATAGGTACAATGATGTTTATGTTGGGTTTTATTGCAATCATTGTTGTTGGTGCGATGAAGATTTATGCCATACACCAGGGGATCCAGGCCATGCTGATTGGAGTGAATCCGTATTTTCACCTAAGCATATTGATGATGATATTGGGTTGTATGTTATTCCTGGCAGGGTTCTTAGGGGAACTGATTATTCGTAATTCTGCT
The DNA here is from genome assembly GCA_963620225.1 of Acidaminococcaceae bacterium. Lineage (GTDB taxonomy): Bacteria > Bacteroidota > Bacteroidia > Bacteroidales > Paludibacteraceae > Colicola. Next base: position 8,998 of record CAVEZM010000012.1, read on the forward strand.
GAGCGAAACAACTACCTCATACGTGAAAAGATAGGATGACAACAACTGAACTTTTTGATTACTATCGCACTATTGGACCATTAAACGAGGAGGATTGCTTAGACTATGTATCTTGGGTTCAAGATGGTCCAGACA
>CAVEZM010000012.1:9145-18193 GCA_963620225.1 Acidaminococcaceae bacterium
CTAAAAGTGCAATGGCTGTGTCCGGGTTGACGTTGTCACTACTGGAGAACAATTGGGAAAGAAAGAGAATAGTTTTTTTAGCCATGTCGGCTAATTCTCGTTTAACAAGTGGCATTGTAACAGAAAGAGCACTAATCGGTTTGCTCTTAGTAATGATAATGTACGATACTGATGTACGTACAGATCAAAACTTGATAGATACATTACAAGACAGCCTACTATCTAATCCGGAGTTAACGTTTTCGGCATTATGTGCCATTGCTCGCACAGCACAAGTTAGAAGAGTCGAAGAGTATAATAGATGTATGGCCAAAGAGTTACAGCCGCTACTGTCGGAACACTCAACGGATAATCTATATGATGTATTTCAGCATCATCAGCAAGAGATTGAGCGTATAAATAGACTACAGTTAGATCAGAACTTTTTATTCTTCAAGGACGCATACCAAACACCCTTCTTTCGTGAACGCGCTGCGAATTGGTTCATCCCGTGGACAGAGAAAGCATTGCAGAATATAGATGAAGAAGATAGAGAACACGTACAGAAATTATTGAACGTTTGGGCAATGTGCGACAGTGATAAATATGCCTTAGGAAGTATGTATCCAATATTACGAAAGACCTTACAAGAACGCATCCCTTTGGATAGTTTGGTATCACACAAAAAAACGGATACATCAATCAATGGATATGTACAGCAAATGTATCGCTTCTTTCGGTTATCTCCTTTTACTCAAATTCAGCCATTCGACATAGTTCCTCAATTGCGTGAAAAAATCGTCTACAGATGGGTCGTCGTTGGACAACAAGCACAAGAGACTATTTCTGAGTTATTGCAAGGAGTATAATCAGTTATGACCGAATAGGCATATTTCTACACACTTTTTCTTCACGCTATTTGCATAGGTAGATTTATTGTTGTACCTTTGCAGCGTAAAAGTGAAGTGCGGCATTAGCACATCGGTAGTGCATCAGCTTCCCAAGCTGAGGAGGAGGGTTCGACTCCCTTATGCCGCTCTATAGCCCGAACTTATAGTTTAGGGCTATAATAGTAAATAGTGAGTCAGTTCATCGCAGTATAGGAAAGAAGCGCATACCCACATTCTGATCTCCTGATACTGAGGAAAGTCCGGGCAGCATAGAGCGACACGGCGGTTAACAGCCGTTAAGTAGTAATGCTTAGTCACTGGTACAGAGACGAGTTCGCTTGTAAAGAGCGAGGTGAAACGACTATACCGTGTGCTGCAATTCCAAGTAAACTGACGTTTGAGCGTTGCTCGTGCAAGTCAGAGGGTAGGAAGCAATAGAAGTATATAGTAATATATGCTCAAGATTAATGATGGACACCATTCCATAGTGATGGTACAGAACCCGGCTTATCGACTCACTATTTCTTTTGGTTATGCATATACATCATTTTATACTATGAAGAAAGTTATTATTTCACTATTTTCTACAGTCTTCTTGTCGTTCTGTCCATTATGGGCTGTACCTGTTGTAGAGAAAGCAGAGCCTCTATCGTGGTGGACAGAGATGCACTGCCCGCTGACAGTTATGTTTTATGGTCAAGACTTGATGGATGCCACGGTAACTGTGCAGTGCTTAGAGCATGGCAAAGTACAGAAAGGTGCTTGTCAAGGATTGATTCCTACAGATCAACATAATGCAGAAAGTAAAAATTACCTGTTTGTTGATTTCGAAGTCAACACACCAGGTACCTATCGCATTACTTTTACAAAGGGCAGACGAAGTACATACTATGACTATACTATCAATCATCGCCGTCCAGGAAGTCGAGATCGTCAATCATTTTCATCGTCTGATGTCATTTATCTAATCATGTCTGACCGCTTTGTAGATGGCGACACCACAAACAACACTGTGCCGACTATGCGCGAAGCGTGTGATAAACAAAATGCACTGGGACGTTTTGGTGGCGACATAGAGGGTATCATTCAGACCTTGGGACATATATCCGAATTAGGTGCTACCGCTATATGGCCTACACCACTGCTCTGTGACGACGAGCCATCCGTGTCATATCATGGATATGCTTGCTCCGACTACTACCACATAGACCCACGATATGGCACAAATGTCTTGTATCAAGACATGGTCAAGAAGGCTCATGAAAAAGACTTAAAGGTGTTAATGGATATGGTGCCTAATCATTGCGGCACATCACACTGGTGGATGAAAGACCTACCCTTCAGTGACTGGATAAACCAATGGGATTGTTACACTACGACAAATAATGTATTCTCTGCAAACTACGATATTCACGCCGCAATATACGACAGGAACATTGGCAACAATGGTTGGTTTGACCATGCTATGGCAGATATGAATATACAAAACCCTTACCTGCTGAAGTACTTTACCCAATGGGCTATATGGTGGATTGAGTATGCTGACCTGGATGGTCTGCGTGTGGATACCTATCCATACCTGGAACCACAACCTGCGGCCCAATGGATAAAGGGAATACGTGACGAGTATCCGAATATCAATATCGTAGGTGAATGCTGGACACGTCCTGCATCGGCTGTTGCATACTGGCAAGAAGGGAGTAATAACTTCAACGGGTTTAATAGTTATCTCCCTTCAGTAATGGACTTTCCTCTTAATGAGGCTATCCGACAGGCCTTTGTAGAAGATGGTAAAGCCTGGGGAGCAGGGACAATGAGAATATATGATGTTTTGGCAATGGATTACCTGTATGCTGATATAAATAATCTACTTATCTTTGCAGGAAATCACGACATGGACCGTATAACTGACGTAGTAAGAGATAATGATCTACGTCGTGTCAAACTCTGTATGACATTGATAGCCACCCTGCGAGGGATACCACAACTGTTCGCTGGAGATGAGTATGGAATGCGCTCTGCAGATATGTCATTAGGGCATTCAACACTACGTATGCCTCTTCCTAAAAAAAGCGAACTGACCGCAGAACAACAAGAACTATTTGATTTCCAGAGCCGTCTATTCCAATATCGTAAAACAGAACCAATATTGCATACAGGCAAGTTACTCCATTTTGCAACACGTGATAATACGTATGGGTATTTCCGCTATACGGACGATGGTGCTGTTTTCGTGTACATCAATGCAAGTGATGAAGCACGTACTATACCTACAGTACACTATGTTGAAATACTTGATAACTACAATAAACAAGGAATTGACGTGTTGAATGAAAACAAAATCATCGATCTCAACAGAACCGATATCTCTGTACCTGCCTTGGCGGCATTAGTACTTAAGTTGAATAGCAAATAGTGTCTTGCACCCCTTATTTTGACAACTACATGTTACAAAACACGAAAAAATGTGTTATAAAACACATTTTTCATCAAAACATTTGGAACATATACGTATAAGCAGTACCTTTGCACCGTGTTTTTCATGGTATTAGATTTAAGGTTAAGTAAAAGATTGGGTTGTCGTGATGACAATCCTCTTTTTTTTGTCTAACAATGAATTATTCCATCGCACTAAATTCGTCTTGTCCTCCCTTATTTCTTTGAGTGGTGTCCTATATACATTGAGCACCATCATCATGCATAAGCATGTAAACCACCCAACAAGTAGTTTACACCGAAATAGGTAAACAATACCGATAAAAATGCGACAACACAATACAGATGAAAAAACAACGGCTTCCTGAATGCTGATAACGACTTTTCATGCAATGGTGCAGCATACACTAAAAGAGTGATCAAAGCCCAAACCTCTTTGGGATCCCACCCCCAATAACGACCCCAAGACACATTTGCCCATACAGCACCTATGAATATGCCTATCGTCAAACAACATACTGCTGGACGTAATAACCTCAACGACAATTCACGTAATGCTATCTGACGCTCCAAACCGGCAAACAACGCAACCAAGCCATTAAGCATCACAAATGCCAACAAAGCAAAACTAAGCATAATAATGCTCACGTGAAGACTCAACAACGGCGACTGCAGCACTGGCATCAAATGTGTTATCTGCGGGTTAGAAGCAGACATCATGCTCACTAACAACGGCATCGCAGCCAATAACAAAACGGCACCATAGTCACGAAATAAGGTTGAGCGACGTAGTTTCCCCACGATACCTATCAACATAATTAACCAAGATAACACCTGCATCGTCTCATGACCATTAGACATGGGAATATGACCACTGATATACCAACGCCACCCTAACATCACCGTCAAGAACATCCAAAGGCTCACTAATACGATAAAGACCACAGTCTGCCACCATCGAGGCAACACCTTACCACGAACCTCTGATAGACAATAAATCAAAAAAGATAGTAACCCAAATACAATCGCAATCATTGCCAAGGGTTTGGTATAGGCGAACTTTGACCACAACAACTCAGCACGCAACCGCATCGGAGAAGGGAGATTATCCACTCCTGCTTGCTTCTGTTGATATCGTGAAATCTTTCCTATTGTGTACGATAAGGTCTCATAGTCTTGCTCAAACATCAACTCACCCATATAGTCTATCGACCTCTTGATGAAAGTCCAATCACTGAATTCTGTACCGATAGGCAATTTGCTACTATATGAAACCCATTCAATTACGGAATCTGTTTGGACATAAGGGAAGATACGTGTCAACTCCCCTGATAGCAACATACCGATCAACGCATATTTCTCTGCCACACGTGCAGGCAACTCTACACCACTCAACTTAATCACATATAACTGATTGTAACTCACATAACGACTATCTAATCCCAATAGTTTACTATCTGCCGACTTCAACTTGATAATAGGCTCATCCAACCATGTATACGGAGAGAACAACCAACCGGCATAGACCTGCTCGGCTGTATAACTGCCATAAGACTTCTTTCCATATAACTTCTCCGTAAAATCTGTTGCTAAGCACCCTAATGGCTCTATACGCCCATTATAAAACACACAAAGACTACCTAACTCTTGAGCCTGTTGTTTTGGTATCGTATGAGGTTTTGCTTCAGTAGCGAAAGGAAACAGTACTAACATACCTATTTCGACCGCACACTTACCTACCACAGTTTTGCTCTTATACAGTATTTTTGATAGATGAGGCAACAGCATATATGCCAATAGGCTCAACAATAACAACAAATACCCGATATGCGTTATCACTGTACCCATAGGATCGTGGCGTACTATAAACACACAGCCATGCTGATCCGAATCATAAGAAGACAAGAAAAACCTATAACCATCATGCCCTACAGGTTTATTCATACTAACCGTACCTATCGATAACTCTGCTTGATAATCTGAAGGCGTGTCCGTACCAGCGTAGTTAATAATACGAAAACTATGCAACGACAACGGAAAGCCATACTGCTCGGTCGTCTCTCCTACACGCAGATGCAAATCACTGTGTGTCCCCAAAAGATGCGTGGTCAACGCTCCTGCTAATATGACTACGAATGAAAAATGCAGTGCCCACAACACTACATTCCGTACACTAAACGTATGTACCATATCCAACAGATGCCATACTCCAAACACTACAGCCAATACCCATAAGACAATTGTCCAAGGGGCTGTATAGAAATACCGCACCGCAAAGTCACTCCCGTATAACTGTTCGGCTATAGTCGCACAGACCAAGACCAATATAAGCACCCCCATCAGGGAGAAAGCCAACGTCTTTACAACCTTATGTCTATTCATATCAATATTATCTCTCCGCCCGCATAGGGTTATGCAAGAAGTCATCGTAAGTCAGTCGGATACCCTCTTCCAATTCTGTATGATATTTCCAACCAAGAGAAGCAGCCTTCGACACATCCAACAGTTTGCGTGGAGTACCGTTAGGACGAGTGATATCCCACTCTATACGCCCTTTATACCCCACTACCTTCGCCACTAATTCTGTCAGTGCTTTAATAGACAACTCCTTACCCGTACCTGCATTCACAGTCTCATTACCCGAGTAGTTGTTCATCAGGAACACGCATAGGTTAGCCAAGTCGTCCACATAGAGAAATTCACGTAGCGGCGAACCATCACCCCAACAAACAACAACATCTACCCCACTCTCTTTGGCCTCGTGGAAACGACGGATGAGCGCAGGTAACACATGAGAATGCTCAGGGTGGTAATTATCGTTTGGACCATAGAGATTGGTGGGCATGACAGAGATATAGTCAGTACCATATTGGCGATTAAGAAACTCACAATACTTCAATCCCGATATCTTAGCCAAAGCATAAGCCTCATTGGTCTTCTCTAAAGCACCTGTCAGCAAACAATCCTCTTTCATGGGTTGAGGTGCCAAACGAGGATAGATACAACTCGAACCGAGAAACTCCAATTTCTTGCAGCCGTTCTGCCAAGCAGCATGTATGACATTCATCTCAAGAATCATATTGTCATACATGAAATCTGCCAACGCATTCTCATTGGCTACGATGCCACCCACCTTAGCCGCTGCGAGGAACACATACTCGGGCTTCTCTATAGCAAAAAAAGACTCTACGGCATCTTGACGACAGAGGTCTAACTCCTTATGGGTTCGAGTGATAAGATTGGTGTAACCTTGTCGCTGCAACTCGCGAACAATAGCACTGCCAACCATACCACGATGACCTGCTACATAGATTTTGCTATCCTTTTCCATATTATGAGATATTACTTACACTTTGAAAACTACACGATTCTTGAAAGTATGCGCAACGTGACTAACACATTGGCATCATCCACCACACTTACTATAGCCACAAGAACGACAATGCATACACCCTTCCTCAAACACCAATGCCTCACCACAATTAGGACAACACTGACCCTGAACAAAGGTACCATCTTGGATGTATTTCTTGAGAGCACGCCCCACTCCGGCTTTCCACGAGTTGATACTCTCCGAATCCATCTGTAGTCCACTGATCATCTTGATGACCTGATCTATCGGCATTCCATAGCGCAACACCCCTGAGATAAGTTTAGCATAGTTCCAGAACTCCTTATCAAACTTATAACTCAAACCTTCCATCGTAGTCTTAAAACCTCTTGAATTCACGAACTGAAAATCGTAACGCCGAGAACCATCCTCTAACACAGTACGAATAATCTTGCCTTTTGTCACAGATTTGGGTAATAGGATGCCATCCTCATCATCTGCCAATCCTGTGAAAATCTCATAAGGACGACCATCTTTCAAGCCAACAAAGGCTATCCACTTATCTTTGTTGTTCTGAAAACGAACGACATCACACTCCAATTCTGTAGGACGGACACGCAACCCATTATCAAAACATACACAATTCTTCTCCTCTTTCTTCTCGTCCTTCTTATCCTCTTTACTTTCTTTTTTCTCCTTTATACCTTCCAACACACCCAACCGCGAACCATCTCGATACACAGTACAACCCTTGCAACCACAACGCCAAGCCTCTTCATATAACTTACCGACTAACTCTTCTGTCACATCATTAGGCAAGTTTATCGTAACAGATATGGAATGATCAACCCATTTTTGAATAGCACCTTGCATACGAACCTTAGCCAACCAATCTACATCATTAGCCGTTGCATGATAGTATGGAGACTCTTGTATCAACGCTCCTATCTCTTCTGGAGTATAACGATGAGTGGGATCATACGTGTGACCATTAGCATTCATCCATGTGATAAACTTATGATGAAATACCACATACTCCTCAAAACTATCACCTACCTCATCTACTACGTCCACATGAACATTCTTATCATTGGGATTAACTTTGCGACGACGACGATAAACAGGCTGGAATACAGGCTCTATACCACTGGTCGTTTGAGTCATAATACTCGTTGTACCTGTAGGAGCAATCGTCAAACAAGCTATGTTACGACGACCATATTTCTTCATCAACTCGTACAACTCGGGATCAGCCTCTTTCAATCGCAAGATGTATGGGTTATTCTCTTCACGCTTTGCATCATACACCTTGAAGGCACCTCTTTCCTTGGCTAACTCCACACTGCTACGATATGCCGCCAAAGCCAATGCCTTATGCACTTCCACCGAGAAAGCAGTGGCTTCTTCCGAGCCGTAACGCAGCCCCATAGCCGCCAACATGTCACCTTCCGCCGTGGTACCAACACCTGTACGACGACCTTGAGAAGTCTTTTTCATAATCTTCTCCCACAACTCTCGCTCCGTACTCTTTACCGCATCAGACTCGGGATCGGAAGCAATCTTAAGAAGAATACTGTTTATCTTCTCCATCTCCAAGTCTATAATATCGTCCATCATCCGTTGAGCTATCGCAACATGTTTCCTGAACAACTCAAAATCAAACTCTGCTTGTTTAGTAAATGGATGCTTAACATAACTATACAAGTTTATAGCCAACAACCGACAACTATCATATGGACACAAGGGTATCTCACCACACGGATTAGTACTAACCGTTCTATATCCCAAATCTGCATAACAATCCGGGACACTCTCTCTTATTATCGTATCCCAAAACAACACACCAGGCTCGGCAGATTGCCAGGCATTATGAATGATCTTCTTCCACAAACGATGGGCATCTATTTGCTTCGTGTACAGCGGATCCTTTGAGAATATGGGATACTCTTGCTGGTAGGGCTTATTCGCAATGGCAGCCTCCATAAAATCATCGTGCACCTTAACGGAAACATTTGCACCCGTTATCTTGCCTTGCTCCATTTTCGCATCTATAAACGACTCGCTGTCAGGATGCTTTATACTCACACTTAACATCAACGCACCACGACGACCATCTTGAGCAACCTCACGTGTAGAATTACTATAACGCTCCATAAAAGGAACAAGACCCGTAGAAGTCAAAGCAGAGTTCTTCACAGGACTGCCATGAGGACGGATATGACTCAAGTCATGACCAACTCCACCGCGACGCTTCATCAACTGAACTTGCTCCTCGTCTATCTTTATAATAGCACCATAACTGTCAGCATTACCATCCACACCTATCACAAAGCAATTGCTCAGACTGGCAACCTGAAAGTCATTACCGATACCTGTCATCGGACTACCCTGAGGAATGATGTAACGGAAATG
>CAVEZM010000012.1:18227-35729 GCA_963620225.1 Acidaminococcaceae bacterium
CTCCTGTTCGGACAAAGGCTTTGCATATTTGCTCTCTATGCGGGCTATCTCACTTGCCAAACGATGATGCATATCATCAGGAGTCAGTTCATAGAGATTACCAAACGAGTCCTTCAATGCATACTTCGTACTCCACACACGAGCAGCCAACTCATCTCCTCCAAAATACTTCACAGAAGCAACCTCCGCCTCTTTCTGAGTATAAACCTTCTTTTCCATAGTATATCATTATTATTTATTCATACATATTATATTCAAAAATAACACTTTATATTCAAAAATAACACTCATCCATGCCTGTCTATGCAAATCCAACCACACTACAATACAGTTACTCTCATTGGGTGATTACTGAGTGATTACTGGGTGATTACCCTGCTCCCATGCACTTCCTACCTTATTCCTATAATGTCTCTTTCATATATGCAAGCCGTATCTGTTCCATAGAAGAGAGAAAGCAACCGCAAAGGTAATGCATATATGCATATTATACAACTTTTTCGGATAAAAAAGTTATCAACAACCTGTCAAAGTTACCCAAAACTAAAATGCAAGTCACATCATATCAGTAACTTGCACTTGTGTAGAAATAGAAAAGTTTTACTTTTTATGAAAGTTATCAACAACTAAGGTTGTCTATCTTGGAAATTTGAGCTGTGCAACAGGTGTGACCCAAATCATCTATTTGCTGGTATTGTGTAGAGAACTCTTTCCGCATATATTGCGTATGCATACACTCCCCTAAATGCAACTCTTTTGTGTAGTTAATATCTAAACGTAATGGATGTTCACCATCATCCCAAGGGCAAGTATTCAGCATCCATTCCAAATAGCGACACGAATTACAATGCATATTATAATCCACATCAGAATACATAATTGTATGATCCATAGCACCACCACCCAACACATTTGAACTACTGGTTCCAACCGTTATGGGCAATAGACGTTGTGGCTTGGCCATATTCAAGATCTCCCCATCCACTTTACCCGCAAACATGGGCAAATCAAAGATGTTAACTATCTCTCGCTTGTTAAGATCCAAGATAGCCCACACCGATTTGGCTTTCCCTAATAACTTCTCTTCGCCCGTCGAATCCTGAACAGATATAGTGTAATCACGCACAGATAACAGATGCGCATTCCGCTCTATCCATGTCTCAAATACCAATACCTCGCCATGCCTCGGTAGATACAACATCTCTAAACTAAGACGGGTAATGATCCATGTGTACCCCATAGGCAACAGAGCAGGAATACCAAAACCTGACTCATCCGCCACACGACCTGCCACATTCAACAAGTAATTCTCCAACGTATGCAAACGAATACGACGCGTCGTATCTACATCTTGATACTGAACAGTGTAACTATACCTGTATTTCATTATTCTTCAATAGGGAACATTCCGGTGGGACGCAGAATAGTATACTCTGTCATCTCTTGATTTGAACGGAAACCGACACCCTGGATAATAGACTTAGCCTTGGTTATGACAATGGACGAATCTGAATAGATAGACTCATCCTTTTGACTCCAATACAGTAATGGGGTCTCAAACTTCTCCCCCTCTAAATTGACGGCCAACACATTACCACGCAGCGTCCATAACTGGGCTGGCTCATTGTAGAAAGCATAGTCCGCACGCACAGTGGCATCCGGAACTAAATCCTCATTGAACTTCTCCAAATAGATGCCCTTAGGAAACTCCCAATAGGGAGAGTCTGCCTTGTCATACATCTGCCATTTGGAAGTCGTAATACGATAACGAGTAATGCCGGAATCCGAAATCAATGTCGTCACATCATCTGCATCTAAGACCGGTATGGCAGAACGATCTGTGATAGCCTCGGACTGTAAGCGAACATCACGACGCTGACAACCAACAACCAACAAAAGCATCAACACTATAACCAACGCCTGAGCGATAGCTATAGTGTTGATAATATAACTCTTGCTTCTTACCACAAAAATAACTGCTGTTACTGTGCTTTAGGAACACAAATGGTAGTCTTGTTTATCCAACCACCTACACGGAACGGCTCATCTAAACTCATCTCTTTATGGAAGAAAATGTCCTCCTTACTCGGGAAGTATTGAGAGTAGGTGGAAATCAGTTTGTTAGCATCTGTTGAGCAGGAACTATCTACCTGTTTGGCTTTACGGAACATATCTACTGCCACCCAATATACCGAACGATTCAAGACGGGATCATCCGAAATCTTGGCATTGGCATAGCACAGACCAATAAGAATGTAGTTTCTACCATCCTCACCATTCAACTCTGCAGCCTTATATGCATAGTTCGCTGCCTGTTGGAAATTCTTCAGATGAGCGTAATAAACAAGTGCAATGTTATACAGATAATCAGCCTTATCTTCCGATGATGTTGCTAAATTGATGGCCTGTTCAAAGTATTGTATGGCACCTTTCGCATCATCTTTCTTCAAACACATCTTTGCACACCCGGCAGCAGACTCATCAGTCGGTTGCAGTTTATGCGCAGCCTCGGCAGCCGCAAAATAGACCTCACTCTCTGTACAACCCAAGCGACGGTACAACTTAACCACGGCATTAAGATGGTCGAGGTCTGTAGAATGTGTCCGTACATCCTCTGCGTACATAGCATCCATCTGCCCACAGTCCGCAGCCCCCGAAGCAGCATACAAACGATCAATATAGTTCTTCTGCGGTTGTACCTCCGTAGCGCGTTTGCCGCCCGCCTTAATTATCTCATCCATCAGTCCCGACACCGTCTGATAATCCTTGAGGAACTGGTCACTGTATTGGTCCGGATTGGACTTGTAGATATTGTAACTCAATTCAACCAACTTGCGCAGAACGATGATTTGCGAATTGGCACCCATACCGGCTACCGACTCCTTCAACCACCCATATGCAGGCATAGACAATTCATCTTCCGGATAGTGCTCAATATAGTCCATAGCCTTCAACCCGAGTACATAAGCATCCGGATATTTCGGGTCATCAAAATACAGAATACGCTCATCGTGCAATTTCATAATCATCTCACGCCACATATTCTTCTCCCCTACAGTCTGGGCATTGGCATACTTATGCTCCAATATCTTATCACCATCGATATAGATATTCTTATGGAAATCGGGACGGCTCTGATACAGTTCTAACCACACTGGATAAGCGTCGTTAAACTGCTCATTCTTCACAGACTCATGACACAACGACAAATGAGCCAAACACTCCTCATCCGTCAGTATCTTTTGTTCTTGTGGTACAGGTTCAGACACTTCAGTTTTCTTGGGCTTCTTTGCAAAGCCTATCATCGGTATGCATACCGAGAGAGCAATAATCAATAACTTTCTCATATTCTGGTATTTGTTTTATTAGTCCTTACTCTTTATTCCTTCGTACTCTTACAACTTACGCTTGAAGAACCACGTTTCTGATATGGCGGCATTGACGACAAAACGAAGATAGTTTTCCGACAATAATCCTGTCCCCGCACTGCGATGCCCATATTCAAACGTCGTATTGATGACAGTACCTATCGTACACAAAGGGAAACCAACTCCAATAGAGGCACCTATATCCGGACGAGCCATGTCCGATACGTACGAAGTGGTGTAGTTGAACCCTGCACGCCAATACATCCGCTCTGCATAACTACGGCTCATCGGGTTATGCCGATACTCCACACCCGCTGACCAACGCTGACGAGTACGCAATGAAGACCTTTGGTTAAAATATAGCGCATTCGACCAATCATGACACTGGTAATCCAATGCAATAGTCAACCGATTGCCATAACTATAACTCACACCTGCTCCATACATTATTGGCATCTCAAAGGCATTAGATACAGAGGACACGGTATCGGACGTAGTAGCCTCCACTTGCAAGTACTCACTACGGGAAAAGCGTTGCTTATTCTCAAAAACTCCACCTAAAACTATTGAGTGATTTCCCCATGTATGGAACAACTGCATACCATAACGCAAACGCAAACTATTGATGCGTAAATCATCCGATTGCTTTATCGTGTTCAGAGAAGACTCCGAAAAACTCAATGTGCGGGACTGGGTCACACTACCAAACATATAATAGGCATTCACACCCAAAGCCACCCAATCACAGATATTAAAACTCAACCCGCCATACACCTGCGTAAAACCACCCTCACCAGCATAAGACTTTGTATAGTGATAATCAGAGTTTAGCGAATCGGATATAGCAAAGTCATAACCAACAGCAGAATAAGGAGTCATACCCGCAGAGAAAGCAATATAACGCTTCCATATCGGAAACTGCAACGTCACATACTCCAAGTTACCATTCATACGATTGCGTCGACCGAAAGCATCACCATAGTTGGTATATAACAAAGAGCCGGCTATATCAAACATAAATGTCATGGAATCACAAGCCGTATACGATGCAGGCTGTGCAGGATTGATAGCCTTGACAGAACGCATACCAATACCTACTCCACCCATGGCACGATAACTCGCAGGCAAGTTATCATTCAACTCACCATAACCAAAACGAGATGAAGGTGAAGACGTCGCATTCTGTGCACGCACACACACAGCAAATGTAACAACTAATACTATCAATAATGTTCGCTTCATGCCTTGTTCGACTTGTTATACTCCAATATACGATTCAAACCTATCAATACCAAGTTAGGCTCATGACGCACCTCCTCTCGCATATTATTCAATACATACGGAGCATTACCTCCTGTCAAGAAAGTAACAAACGACGCTCCCTGATCCGCTAACGCACGTATATACCCCTTGACTTCAAAAACTATGCCACGCACAACACCCGTAGCAATAGCCTCACGCGTATTCCTTCCGAAAAGAGGAGTCAAAGAGTTTTCCTCTACTTCAACCTTCGGTAGTTTCTTTGTCATCTGACGCAATACCATCAACCGCATCTTGATACCGGGAGCGATATTACCTCCTATATACCCCGACTCTGCTGATACAAAGTCATAAGTAACAGCAGACCCCACGTCTACTATCAACAGATTCTGATCAGGTGACAAATACGATGCCCCTACTGCAGAAGCCATCCTGTCCTGTCCCAATGTTTCTGGTGTATTGTAATGATTACCTAATGGTACAGGAGTCAGATGATCAAACAGAATAAAACGTCTGGATAGTCGGTGTAGTACATTCACCACTGCGGGATCTATATTTATAACTGAAGACACGATGCTGTCTGTGATTGTGTACAAAGAGAACAGTCGCTCTACATCCGACGATGTAAAAGACTTGTATATCAAGTTCTTGATAATACGACCGTCTTCATTAAACAAGGCAACCTTGGTACGAGAATTACCTTGATCTACACACAAGTTCATACTTCTACGCAAACTAATCTTCTAATGATACATACATAAAACGCTTAATACTCTTCTTGGGCGTCTTCTCAAACTCATGAGGATATAACTTAATACGAGAGATAGGCTCGTACGACGCCAACTCTGTATTTAACTGCTTGCGGTTAACCTCCATAGCATCCGCTAACTGGGACTCAGACAAGTGGGCTGCATCCACCGCCTCATAATCAGGACAAACCAATGCCACCAACCTGTTATCTTGTTGCAAAACTAATGATTCCAAAACATAAGGCATATTATTTAGTTTGGCTTCTATCTCCTCTGGATAAATATTCTGCCCATTGGAACCTAACAGCATCGTCTTATGTCGCCCCTTGATATACAAGAACCCGTCTTCATCCAACAGCCCTAAATCTCCTGTACGCAACCAGCCGTCTTCAGTAAATGCCTCACGTGTAGCGTCATCATTCTTGTAGTAGCCTAACATCACATTCTCACCACGGACCTCTATCTCACCCACTCCTTCCCCGTTCGGATTGGCAATACGTATCTCCATAAGTCCGGGTAAAGCCTGACCACAAGAGAAAGGCTTATAATCTTTCCAATAGGTATAACTGATGATAGGAGCGGTTTCTGTCATCCCGTAACCTACAGTTACAGGGAAATGGATACGTTGTAAGAAAGCCTCTACCTCTGCATTCAATGGAGCACCTCCCACTATTATCTGCGAGAACTCCCCACCAAAAGCACTCATCAACTGTTCACGAATCTTATGCAACACCAACTCGTCCAACAACGGCATCTTCAATACCCAACTGACAGGAGCTTTTGAGATGAGAGGTGCTATCTGTTTCCTATACACTTTCTCCAATATCAACGGCACAGACATTATCAGCGTAGGTTTAACCTCCTTAAAGGCTCCTACCAATATCTTGGGTGACGGAGTACGTCCAATAAACCAAGTATGTCCTCCGACAGCTAAACAACCTAAGAAATCAACGGCACAACCAAACGAATGTGCTAAAGGGAGAAACGCTACCTGACGGCAGCCACGGAAAACCTGGCGTGTACGCTTGGCAAAGATAATATTACCTGCCAAAGCGTTGGCGGGAGTCATCACTCCTTTGGAAAATCCGGTGGTACCGGATGTGTAGTTTATAGACGCTAACTCTGCATTACTACGCTCAACATACTTGACATCTTCCTGTGTTAGCCCATGAGGATAAGTCCTTTTGTACAGCAGATCTATCGTGTCTGCAGTTATATCGATGGTATTGTCCAATGAGTCTAACAATATACCCATATTGTTCAAAGAAAATACCGCCTTTACCGTAGGTATCTGCTCGGCATCAATATTTTCCCATATCGCCTCCGACACAAAAAAGAGTATGGACTCCGAATGGTTGAGTATATGGATAGCATCATTAGCCTTAAAGTCTTGTAAGATAGGTACTATTACAGCACCATAAGTTATAGTCGCCAAATAAACAACCACCCAGTTGCAAGTGTTTTTACCCATCAGCGCAATCTTATCACCGGGTTGGATTCCGCACTGTTGATACAACAAGTGTATATGTGCCACCTGGTCCGCCACTTGAGCATAAGTCAATGTATGCGTCGTGCCATAATCCGTTATGGCATCCAAGTCCCAATTCTCACGGAAAGAGGTCTCGTAAATCTTAATCAGATTCTCTTCTGGCTTCGTTAACATAATCTCTATGCACCTTTCCTACTTACTATCTTTCCCTATTCTACCGGAGGAACAGCTAACACATCAGGCATCTCGGAGTCCGCACCTACAGATGTCGTACCAACACTTTGACTCTTAACAGAAATAATAGAGTCTACAACAAATTGGCTGTTACCACGCCAAGGCAACGTACCTAAATAACGTTTCCAATGCAACTTAATCTGACGACTGGAGTTAGTATCTATCTGCTGTGCCACTCGTTCATCAGTCACCGAGAACTTAAACTCGTTAGACTGTATCGTTGCACTCGTGTTCTTGGAGTTGTATCCCGTTTGTATCATCTTCCCCTCGTAGGTCTTGAAGATAAAACCCTCTCGCTGGAAATAATTGATATCCCCCTCATTGGTTCCTTCACTATACACAAAACAAAACTTAAAGAACACGAAGCCTGCCAACGCAAGCACTACCAATACAATGACAGTCGCAATGACTTTACCTTTAGTTTTCATACTCTTCGCACTACATGAGTTACCAACGGCAACAAGTCGTTACCTTTTGGACAAATTAACGCGCAAAGGTACATAAATAAAACAGACTACACAAACAAAAATGCGTAGTCCACTCTTTTACGGCACAAAAGCATGTCTTACCAAAAACGATTTGTTCCCGAGTTATACTTGTATCCCATAGTAGCCAACTTCTGCTCCAACTCTTTTCTATCTATATGCAGATCTTCACACAAATCATCTAAAGAGGAATACTCGTCACGCAGTTTCGTGTTCACAACACTTAACAACATCATGGGATTATCCGGCAGTTCCATTCGCTATTCTACTAATTTATTCACATTCTACCTACATGCCTGCATGCAAGTAATCAAACGTACCAATGCAACATTGCATGCTCTCAGTGTCACCTGTTCACGCAGTTTACCAAGATGGAAACACTCTGCAAATGTACCATGAGGTGTTGCCCATGCTATCCATACGGTACCAACAGGCTTCTCTTTCGTACCACCGTCAGGTCCAGCTATACCGGAAGTAGCAATAGCATAATCAGTCCGCAGCAGGTTGCGAACGCCTTCTGCCATCTGTCGCACCACCGCTTCGCTCACAGCACCGAGCATCTGCAAGTCATGTGCGGAAACACCTAACACCCGCTCCTTGACAGAATTATCATAAGCGACCACTGAACCATAGTAGAATGTAGAAGAACCGGCATGCGCATTCAATAGTGCAGCCAAACGCCCACCTGTGCAACTCTCCGCTGTCGCTATAGTCTGCCCACGATGTCTCAACAACTCACCCGCAATAACCTCCAAAGGTTTATCCTCTGTTGCCAACACATACTGCTTTATCAACGGCAACAACTTATTTATCTCCTCATCTACTCGTTTCGTCGGCACACCATACCCGCTCAAACGCAGACGTATTATACCATCTTTGGGTAAGTACGCAAGATGCATCCCGTGCGGCAGAGAGTTTTCCCACGTTTCAATACGTATAGCCAAAGCAGACTCTGGCATCCCATGTACCAACAGCGTTCTATGAGTGATCTGTTCCACCTGCTGGTCTAACAGATGCGATGCAATGAATGGCAACACCTGCTCATCTAAGGCTATCTGCATCTCATAAGGGACACCTGGCATCGATGCGATACACTTTCCTCCCTGCATCCATATCATCAGAGGCGCAGACCCCACCCTATTAGGGAGAATAGTAGCATTAGCAGGTACCTGCCATTGGGTGGCTGTCAAACGATTGAGCACATCTTGTCTGTCTTGATACAGGGTATATATGTGTGACTTCACCTCTTCACTCTCAACTAAAGATGTGTGGAAATAATCACACAAGACCCTTTTTGTTATGTCATCTTTGGTCGGGCCTAACCCTCCTGTCAGCAGCACTATAGAGGACTTACGCAAAGCCTCATCCAATGCTTCTTTTATTTGATGAGCCTCATCATGGATAGACACGTCCTCTATCACCTCAATACCATACCGATTGAGTTGTGAGGCTATATAAGCCGAATTAGTATCAACTACTTGTCCAATAAGTAGTTCATCACCTATAGTTATTATAACCGCTTGCATATTCTTCTCCTTATGCTTTCATTTGTTTCTGCCATTCCTCTGCCGTTAGTACCAATTCATCGTACCATGCTTGTCCAAAACGTCTTATCAACGGCTCTTTAAGAAAAGCATATAAAGGCACATGCGATCTCTTTCCAAGCAATCGGGCACAATGACATATATCCCATCTATGGTATTCTACACCAATATATTCTCCTACCTTTGTCAGCCGTATGGGGTATAGGTGACATGATATTGGCTTCTTAAAATCTATACGCCCGGCATTATATGCTTTCTCTATCAGACAATAACACCAACCTTGGTGGTCTGTACGGGAGAATATACACTCTTTATCGTTGACAATGGAGGTTACACGTTCACCGGAAGGATCTATATAGGACAGTCCTTGTTTCTCTACAACAAGTCGTGCCTCCTTTGTCATATCCGGCAACAGTGTGGGTAATATTCCCTCTATCTGTTTGACTTCATCCTCCGTAAGTGGTGCTCCTGCATCCCCTTCGATGCAGCAACAACCATGACATGATTGCAAATCACAACAGAACTCCTTCTCTAAGATATCTAAACTGACTAATGTGTTTTGGATAATAACCATCTGTCTATTCGAAACAAAGTGCCGCTATTTCAGAAACAGGGTCACACTGGCAATTACAAACTATGTCCCTCCCATCTCGTAACAAGTCTTGCTTCACAGAGAGACCTAAGGCAAAACCGCCCGAAGAGCGTGGCAGGTGTTGCCATCTGTTGCATAGTCTGACAGACAACATCGCATAATCTGTTGGGAAAACACGTCCTCTTACCGTCAAAATACCCGGACAATTCAATATTCAAGAGTTGACTATATGAAGAATCTATGGGATAAGTGATTATACCGGATGGAGTCTTGTATTGACAATATATACTCATAAAATACTAACTGACTTCAACAAATCCTATATTGACACTATAACCACAATCCTTGTACAAATATCTTGAGTCCGATGAGGATAAGAATTACCCCACCTATCAATCCGACATTAAGTCTGAATCGTGTTCCTACGAATACACCTATCAAGTAACCTGTGATAGAGAATAGCAAACTGACAAGTGCTATAATACCGACACCGATCCATAATGACTGTGGAATGGAAATAAACATGACTCCTGTAGCCAAAGCATCGATAGATGTTGCAACAGCCAGTAGTGTGAGATGCCGTAAAGAAAAGTCAGCCCTATGCTCCTCCGTATGGTGTACATGGTATGGGCAATTGTGGCTGTTATACTCAGGGTGCTGGCAATGGTGATTGTGTTTGGAACATCTCTGACTATCTAACTTACAGAGGATGATATTCTCGTGTAGAGACTCCCATATCATCTTCCCACCTATGGCAGCGAGCAGAACAAGTGCTATCCATGGAGAGAATCGTGAGAAGAACTCCGTGAAGAGTGTCCCGGCAGAGTACCCTATAAGCGGCATCCCACCTTGGAAGATGCCGAACAAGAGTGCCATAAGCAGTGCCTTTGGCAGTTGTATGTCTTTTGTTTGGGTAGCATTATTCGCTGATAACCCCTGCCCCACGCTGACTGCGAAACAGTCCATTGCTAATCCGATGGCAATAAGAATAATGTCAAGAATACTCATAACAAGTTTATGGATAGTCGTTCAGTAATGGCTATTATCACTGTTTCGTACGATATCGTGCCGTCACTTTCCCCTTTGCGATATTGGTCAGTTTGGTTCTGACAAACTGTTTTCGCAGAGGTGATATACGGTCTGTGAACACGTGTGCTTCAAGATGGTCGTATTCGTGTTGGATGATTCTCGCGGCAAACCCTGAGAATGTCTCTTCATGCCACTTGTATTGTGGGTCTTGATACTTAACGGTGACCTCTGTTGGGCGTATGACATTCTCAGATATCCCCGGCAGTGAGAGACAGCCTTCAGCAAACGAACGAGTCTCTTCGCTCTCTTCTATTATCTGTGGATTGATGAATGATTGCTTGAAATTAGCGCACTCAGGGAAATCTTCAGCGAGGTCTGTTCCGTCAACGATGAATAACCGTAGCGATTTTCCTACCTGTGGTGCAGCCAATCCACATCCTTCAGCCGCTGTCAGCGTCTCTTGCATGTCGGCAAGCAATGTCTCTAACTCCGGACAATTGTCAGGTGAGACAATGTCTGTTTGTTTACGTAATACGGGATGTCCGTATAAAAAGATGGGTAAAATCATAATTTATGTACTCGAAGAGAGGTAGTCTTCCAAGATGATACATGCGGCAATCTTATCAACTACTGCTTTGTCTTGTCGTTGTTTTTTCTTCATTCCTCCCGCTATCATAGCCCGGTGTGCGATGACAGAAGTAAATCGCTCATCATATTCAACAAGGGGGATATCAGGAAAAGTCTTTCTAAAAGTATCGATGAATGGCTGTATATACTGCATGGACGGCGAGTCCTCTCCATTCATCTGTTTGGGATGCCCGATGACCACGATATCTACCACCTCTGTAGTGAGGTAGTGCTGTAACCATGCTATGAGCGTATGTGTAGGTATTGTAACGAGCGGATTAGCCGTGATACGTAATGTATCTGTAACGGCTAATCCTGTTCGTTTACGTCCGTAGTCTATAGCAAGAATACGTCCCATCAATCTTCGAGTGCCTTGTACTGTTCGTACATCTGCAATCTGTAGTATAGTTGTCTAAGTGAACGTTTATATCCGTCATTGTCAGGCTCAAGTTTATATGCCTCCTTAAAGTACGGTAGTGCCTTTTGGTATGCTTCATCTATCTGCACCTTAGCCTTTGCATAGGCTTTCGCATCAAGATAGGTAGCATCATCACTTAACTTGTTACCGAGATCAATATATGCAAAGCCGTAACTCTCAAGGAATAGTGCATTCTCCGGCTCTAATGCCAAGGCTTGTTCGAACACGGCAAAGGACTCATCAAACCGTCCAAGACGTGCAAGTATGGATGCTTTGGAGTTGTAGTATTGCCCTACGTTTGGTTCACGTGTGATAGCCATATCCAAGTATTCAATAGCCTTGCTCTCCTGCCCTGCATTGATATACAGATTGATCAAATTCTGCATGAACCAAGCCTCTTCAGGGAACTGTTGGATACATTCTTTGAGTGTTTCCACAGCCTTGACGGTATCTTTCTGGTCACTGTATATCTGGTAGATATACTCATTGGCAAAAATCACATCCCGACGATTAGCATTGGCTAAAGCCGCTGGCGTATTCATACGCTGCAATGTGGCAACGGCTTCATCGTACCGCTGTGCTTCGTACGCAAAACGTCCGGCATAGTAGATACACGTATAGTAATTGGAATCACGCACCATCTCTGCTATGAGTTTGGGATCAGACTGCATCATCTCCATATCAGGGATGTCGACATGGCAGACGAACATATCATACGCCTTGCTATAGTCTTTCTTCTCATAGGCTGTGTATCCAGCACTAATCAGCGACTGCTGTTGGAAATACTCAAGCATCTTAGGTTGGATATTCTTGACTGTACGCATATCATATTTAGCCTTTCCCTTTTTGTCATAGACGGGCGTCATAGCAATTTTGTACGCTTGTTTCCAATATCCGATAGATTCATAGACAGCCTCTCCTCTTAGGTTCTCGTCAGAAGGCTTCCCCAGTTGTGCTTTGATATACTCTGCCTCATACTGTTTGTAGTCAATCCATCCTGCAACATACCATGTATTTGCCAGATCTTTTGTCTCATCGTTCTCCAATGCCTCCTTAATGGCAGTTTTGGCTGCCGCGAAATCCGGCGTCTCTGCATCGGCAAGACTGCGTGCCTTGCTGACATTTTTCTTTTGTGCGAAGCAGCACACACTACTCAGTAATATGAGTGCTGCAATGAAAATGTTCTTTTTCATCTCTGTTATGGTTTTATAGTTTATTGTTCATTATTCACCACTGTCTCTGCTGTTGTTTCCGTACTCTCCGCAGTCATCTCCTCTTCTTTTGGGACTGTACAACCAAACATCAGCGTATCATTACGTTTTTGCAACTCAATCAGTTTGACACCTTGTGTAGCACGTCCCATGACACGTATAGTATCCATTGCCATACGTATAGCGGTTCCTGCTTTGGTGATGAGCATAAGATCCATATCATCTGTCACAGCATCCAAGCCAATGAGATTACCTGTTTTTTCTGTGATATTCATTGTCTTGACGCCTTTTCCTCCTCGATTCGTGATACGGTATATGGGTTCCCCGTTTTCATCATCGAGTGCTGTACGCTTGCCAAACCCCTTGTCGGATATGACGAGCACGCTCTCTTGGCTTCCTTGAGCAACGCAAATCATTCCCACCGCATGGTCTTTGCCGTCCTCATCAAGTTTGATAGCCCGAACTCCTGTCGCAGTACGTCCCATAGGGCGTACGGTGTTTTCCGGGAAACGTACCAATTTACCATTATAGGAAGCGATAAGCATCTGGCTCTCTCCATCGGTTAGTGTGACACGTATCAGACTGTCTCCCTCGCGTAATCCGAGTGCTATGATACCATTGGTACGCGGATGGCTGTATGCTTCCAACGTAGTCTTTTTCATCAGCCCATTCTTGGTCGCAAAGATCAGATAGTGATTCTCCACATACTGTGTATCGTTAAGGTCCTTGACATGGATGAATGCACAGACCTTGTCACCTTTTTGCAGGTTGATCATATTCTGCAATGCACGCCCCTTGGATTGTTTATTCCCCTCTGGTATATCATATACCTTGAGCCAATACAGTCGTCCTTGTTCGGTGAAGAACATCATGGTCGAGTGCATATTCGCTTGGTGAACGTACTCGATGAAGTCCTCATCACGTGCTACAGTGGCCCGTGTGCCAATACCTCCTCTTCCTTGTGAACGGAAGTCGGTGAGCGGTGTACGCTTGATGTACCCAAGATGTGAGATAGTGATGATCATGTCATCATCGGCATACATATCTTCCGGATTGAACTCGGTAGCCATCTTAACAATCTTGGTGCGTCTCTCGTCAGCATACTTGTCTTTTATCTCAAGCAGTTCGTTATCGATAACCTCATAGCGCATCTGTTCACTGTTCAACAACTGCTTATAGTATTCTATCTGTTTCTCAAGTTCTACGTACTCTTTTTTGAGTTCATCGATACGCAGTCCTGTCAGAGCACTCAATCGCATATCAACGATTGCTTTGGACTGCAGGTTGTCCAATCCAAAACGAGCTTCTAAGTTATTCTGCGCATCTTGTGGGGTACGACTTGCCCGAATGATACGGACCACCTCGTCTATGTTATCAACCGCAATAATCAGTCCCTCCAATATATGAGCACGTTCTTCTGCTTTCCTCAGTTCATATTGGGTACGCCGTGTCACAACGTCCATACGGTGTTCAATAAAGTTTGCCACCAAGTCACGCAAATTGAGCAGTACAGGTCGCCCTTTGACAAGGGCGATACTATTGACTGAGAAACCGGATTGCAGTGCGGTGTACTTGTATAACTTATTGAGCACTACTTGTGCGTTTGCATCTTTCTTTATTTCAACAATGATACGTACATCGCGTTTAGACAGATCGCTGATACCAGAGATGCCCTCTATCTTCTTCTCATTGACGAGGTCTGCTATGTTTTTGACCAAATCTGATTTGACAACACCATAAGGCAACTCTCCGATGATGATTCGTTCACGTCCATTCTCTTCTGTCTCTATCTCGGCTTTGGAGCGTATGACAATACGTCCACGTCCCGTCTCATACGCATCGCGCACACCTTGATAACCATATATCGTTCCTCCCGTCGGGAAATCGGGAGCCTTGATATAATCCATGAGTTCCGGGATAGTAATCTCCGGCACCTCCGGGTTGTTGAGTCGCTCAACACAATTCTTAGCGTATGCCACACACCCGTCTATCACCTCGCCGAGGTTATGTGTCGGCATATTCGTTGCCATACCGACGGCTATACCACTGGCCCCATTGACTAACAGGTTTGGGAAACGACAAGGCAGCACAGCCGGCTCACGCAGTGTATCGTCGAAATTGAGCTGCATATCTACTGTATCTTTGTCGATGTCTCTCAGCATCTCCTCTGCCAGTTTGCTGAGACGAGCCTCAGTGTAACGCATAGCCGCAGGGCCATCCCCATCCACCGATCCGAAGTTTCCCTGTCCATCAACTAACGTATATCGCATGTTCCAAGGTTGGGCTAATCGAACTAATGTTCCATAGATACTACTATCACCATGCGGGTGGAACTTACCCATGACTTCACCAACGATACGCGCAGATTTCTTCGTCGGCTTATCACTTGTGTTGCCAAGTTCATTCATACCGAAAAGAACTCGCCGGTGTACCGGCTTAAATCCATCTCGCACATCGGGTAGCGCACGGCTAACGATGACGCTCATTGAGTAATCGATATAAGAGGAACGCATCTCCTCGTCTATCTTCACAGGAATAATTCTGTCGTTTTCAATCATTGTATCTGCTTTATTATGTATTGTTTCTTTTTACTGTGTCCTTGTTTTATCGGTTATGTACAAGACTCTTCCATATACTTTCATCATTCTCCCGGCACTATCTATACACTTACACACTGCCTGCAAAGGTACTCTAATTCTACCAAACACGCAAATATTTTTCGATATTTATCGCTTTTTCTGCTTTTTAATAGAATTATCGATAGAGAGTGTTACCTGCTCTTAAATCGAAGATATGTGCGTTTATTCGTCATTTCTACTCCTTTTATACACCACCGCGCGCGAGGAACGGATAACTTTCAACTTCTCTCAACACTCAACTCTAAACTATCAAGCATATGTTTGCACGTCTGCAAATCTTTCTATGCGTGCTTGTTGCGCTTGCACAACATCCTCTAAATCATTTCGGTATATCATACTCGTATCTTTTGCGTATTGGTGCTACGCAAATATGCGTATTGGTGTTACGCACTGTAATGGTACGGCAAATAAATCAAGTATGCAAATCCGTGCCGTATTCCGTGCGGAATAGGGAGGCGGTTGTCGGGTTTTCGGCAGGGTTTACCTATTGCCTTTGGCGCGGTTGTGGGTTTGGCAGAGCAGTTGGCAGTTGGCTATGTCGGTGGCTCCACCACAAGACCACGCCGTCACATGGTCGGCGTCCATCTCTGTGAGTTTCCACATACGCACGCGTTGGGCTGCATTCTGCGACTGCGCACAAAGCGGGCAGTTCGATACGCCGTGCGCTTTCGCCTCCTCGGTCTGACGGGCATAGACCGTCTTCTTGGTAGGCTCGTCGAAGCAGCGCACCTCCAATAAGCGGGTATCGGTGCAGCCACCCAAGATGTACTCATAGATACCTTTCTTGTTCTTCACATAGTAGTCGGCATAGAGTTCCCGCTGTTTGTTCTCGACGGCGGCAGGGTCGTACGGCGTACTATGGTATCGCTCGTATAGGTCGCCCCAATCCAACCCGCACATCTCTTTCTCGATGGTGCGGAAGACGGACTTCGCCCAATCGATGACGGAATCAAAATAGGTCTGCAGCGCCACGATGTCGGTGTCCTGCCGGTGCGCCGCCATATAATCCGCCACCTGCCCACGGCTCACCCAACGCAGGGCGGTGGCAAGGTAGTCCTGGCGTTTGACAATACCCTTGATATAGGCTGCCCACTTGTTGATATTGGCGTTCTGCGAATTGGAGAACACCTCTTTTGCGCGTGTGACAAAGGGGCCGCAATAGACCGCATTGAGTATCTCCTGTTCGTTGAGGGCGATACCTGCGATGTTGATGGTACGGAACCAGTCTTTTATCTCGCTCTCCGTGCCCTCACAGATATAGACCAGCAGCGGCGTGCGGTTGATACGCTCTTGTTGGTCGGCGGGGAGGCTGTCGAAATACTGCTCCATGCCGTTGCTGTCACGAATGGCGAACTTGCGGGTCAGGAAGCGTCCCAATGAGGTGATACGCTGTTGCCCGTCGAGCACTTCGAGGCGGTCGGTGTTGCCGATGCGGTTGAAATAGAGCAAGCCCAACGGATAGCCGCGCAGGATACTGTCGATGACGGCTTTCTCTTTCTCGCCGTTCTGCTCGGCATAGAGGTAGTGGCGTTGGTATTCGGGCTGGATGGTGAGGCGGCCGGACAAGCCGAAAAGCCCCTTGCCCTCTGCTTCGTTGTAGGTGAAGCCTTCGCAGATGTCGGCGACCGTGAATTGTTGTAATGTGGTAGTCATAGTATGGTTGTATAATTGTGATTTGTATTTTGTGCGGTACTGGTAGGGCGCAGATGCGGTATTGAGAGGGCGTTGGTTCGATGCTGATTTGACAATCACCCGTTAATCACGCGTTAATCACCCGTTAATCACCCGATAATAATTCGGTATTGGTATGGTAATAGTATGGCGTTATTTGCTCTTTTTATGTTGGATGAATATACG
>CAVEZM010000012.1:35825-51495 GCA_963620225.1 Acidaminococcaceae bacterium
TCCTACTATCTCAAATTGTTCGGGGCAGTACTTGTCGAGAAAAGAGATAGGGACACCCATTACGCCTTCGTAGTCGTTTGGAATAGCGTCTGTATAAGGGACTTCGATGGCGTCGTAGTTGTCGTAGTGCCGGTAGCCAATGCCTTTTATCTCTTTGTGACGGCTGTACATGATATTGTCTTCCATGCTCATTAACTGCAAAGGTTGGTATCGTTTGCCGTGCTGCAGGTTGGTAAACCAGCCTGTATTACCCATTTTTTGCATGCCGCCATCGGGAGTAAGATAGGTTCTTGCACCAGTGCTCACTCCTAACCATATTTTGTTCTCTTTTATCAAGGGGAAGACTTCCTTGTATGTAATGGCGTTCATATTGCCAAGTATCAGGAACTGCTTATTTGCGTCCATTATCCACGCAAGGAACTCACGGAAGAGCGAAAAGGGCGGATTGGTGATGATAATGTCCGCCTCATCGCGCAAGCGGCGCACCTCATCACTACTGAAATCACCGTCGTCCTTGAGGTACTGCCACTCGAGGTCGTCGATGTCTATCTTGCCGCTGCTGTTGGTGTCCCGCTCGAGGGTGAATATCTTGCCACAGATACGGCTCTTGTCGATGTCATACAGGGGATTCTCTGTCTCGAAGAGTGTCGGCTGCCACTCGGTTTTGTACTTCTTGCTCTCGATGGCGTAGGAAGTAGAGATGAGTTTGCGCAGCCCG
This sequence comes from Acidaminococcaceae bacterium, assembly GCA_963620225.1. Taxonomy (GTDB): domain Bacteria; phylum Bacteroidota; class Bacteroidia; order Bacteroidales; family Paludibacteraceae; genus Colicola. The sequence goes on from CAVEZM010000012.1 coordinate 36,544, forward strand.
AAGAACTCGAAGTTCTGCGCAAAGAACTTGGTGAAATTGCTCCACTCGGGGTCGTCGCACGGGAGCAGGATGGTTTTGCCCCGAAAGACATCGGGGTTGTACTCGAAGTAGGCGTTCACCTCCTTCTGAATGTCGGCGTACTGCGTATAGAACTCGTCGTTCTTCGCTGCCTTGGCTTGACTGAGATTGCTGTTCTTTGCCATAACAGGGGATAGGTACGGTGCATACTATATCCCATGCTACGGACACGAAAAGGGTGCGAGTCTCTTATCGTGTCGCCAAGGCAGCCCTGCAAGGAACCTTTGCCAGTCCTAAGATACTCACACCCACGGGTATGAGCATACTTATTAAAGACCAGCAAAAGCACACCATACAGGTACGCTTGTCGCTATATTATTTGCGGTCGGTATTCCGTAAAAGATTTGCAGGGCTTTTCGGCAGACACGAAATAATAGTAATGCTTGTTATATATGTTATGCGGTGCGACGCTTCGCACCCGTTGTTAAAGGGCTTATTGCTAAGCCGCTGCAAAGGTAGTGAAAAGTTTGGAGGTGTGCAAAACTTTTGAGTGTGCGTGTTGAGAGAATATGAGAGAATATGAAAGAATGACCGCTGCACTTGTTGTTAAGAAAGAGTAAAGAGTATGGACGACATATCTATGTAGATGTATAGATGTATGGATATATCGTAGTTGAAGATTAAAAAAACTATATTTTTGTGGAGGTTACAGTCGGGTTAAGGTCTGCTCAAGATCGGCTTATCCTCTGCTGAAGGTCAGCATGCGTTGTTTTAGTGTGTAATGTTTAATTTTTAATGTGTAATTGGTGAGAGAGTGAGAATTGTCCAATAGTGGTCTAATATCTTTGTTAGAGAAAAATAGATATGGGTTGTGTATATTGAGAATAAGTAGTAACTTTGCAGCCCGATGTGCGGAAGAGTGTCATCAACCGCACCAATTGGGTATGTAAGTATGTTAGACAGTGATTTCACCCCCGAAGAGGAGCAACGTATAGAGCAAGAGTTTCTATCACTACTGGATGACTATGCGCACACAACGCACCGTCAGAAAGTGGAGTTGATTACTCGTGCTTACCATTTTGCCAAACAAGCGCATAATGGCGTCCGTCGGTTATCCGGCGAGCCATACATACTACATCCTTTGGCTGTGGCACGCATCGTAGTAAAAGATATAGGATTAGGTAGCACGAGTATCTGCTCTGCGCTACTGCATGATGTGGTGGAAGATACAGACTATACCATTGAGGACATAGAACACCAGTTCGGTCCGAAGATAGCCGGTATAGTAGAAGGGTTGACCAAGATATCGGGAGGTGTGTTTGGGGATCAAGCGAAGAAGCAAGCAGAGAACGTACGTAAGTTACTGCTGACGATGTCAGACGATATTCGTGTGATGCTGGTCAAGTTAGCCGACCGCTTACACAATATGCGTACCCTGTCTGCTCAACCTATTGAGAAGCAACACAAGATAGCAACGGAGACCCAGTATATCTACGCTCCGATGGCCCATCGATTGGGGTTATTCCCTATCAAGACAGAATTAGAAGACCTGAGTTTCAAATACGAACACCCGGACTTGTACAATGAGATAGAGTTGAAACTGCAAGCTAACAAAGATGCACAATTAGATAACTTCGAGGAGTTTGCAGCACCCATTCGCGAGAGATTAGTGCAGATGGGATACGAATTTCAGTTGACAGCCCGTATCAAGTCTGTCTATTCTATCTACAAGAAGATGGTGGCAAAAGGTATTCCCTTTGAACAGGTATATGATCTGCTCGCAGCGCGCATAGTGTTCAAGCCCAATGCTTCTCTGTCAGAGAAAGACCAGTGTTGGATGATATATTCAGCCATCACAGAGATATATCGTCCTCATCCGGAACGTATACGTGATTGGATATCCACCCCCAAAGCCAATGGCTATGAGGCGTTGCATGTCACGGTGATGGGACTACATGGACAATGGGTCGAGGTGCAGATACGCACAGAGCGTATGCATGAGATAGCAGAGCATGGTTTAGCCGCCCACTGGCGATACAAGACAGGCGACGATAGCGAGGGAGAGATAGATAAGTGGCTGATGGAGATAAAGGACGTCCTAACGAACCCCGACCCTGATGCTATGGCGTTCTTAGACACGTTCAAGTTGAATCTATATGCACACGAGGTTTTCGTATTCACGCCCAAAGGTGATATACGGACCTTGGCTCAAGGAGCTACAGTACTAGATTTTGCGTACCAGTTGCATACTGAATTGGGAGACCATTGCATAGGTGCCAACGTGAACCATACTGCACGCCCCATCAGTTACATACTGCGGAGCGGTGACCAAGTGGACGTATTGACTTCGGACAAACAACAGCCTGAACAAGAGTGGCTGGAGATCGTAGTGACTGCCAAGGCACGCGATTGTATAAAAAAGCATTTTCGCAAAGGTAACGGCTTGTGGAGCCTGATTCATCCAGGTAAAAACACCACTGCCCGGTTAGCGTATATTCAGATCAAAGGGGAGGATACTTTTGGATTATTGATGCGTATGCTGACTATCATCTGCAACAAGTATCACCTGAATATCCACGACTTACATATCACAACCAACAACAACCTGTTCGATTGCGAGGTACAAATATGGATATTTGAGCAGAAGACATTGAGTATGATGTGTAAGGATCTGCGCGAAATAGAAAGTGTAACAGCCGTAACCGTTCTTCGCATCGACAGCCAAGAAAACACACAACCAAGGATAGAGAAACAATAATCATAATGTAACAATATGAAAAGAGTAATGAGTTTTACTGCTTTTCTGCTAATGGCAGTTGCAGTAATGGGGCAAGACCCCGTGATGACTTTTACCAAGACCGAGCATGATTTTGGCAAGATTAATGAAGCAGATGGTAGAGTTACAACCGTCTTCGAATTCAAAAATGAAGGGATGTCTCCTTTAGTATTGAGTAATGTCCGTGCCAGTTGTGGCTGCACCACACCCAAATGGACACGCGAACCCATTGAACCCGGTCAGACGGGTCAGATAACGGTTACGTATAACCCAAACGGTCGCCCAGGTCGTTTCCAGAAAACCATTACTGTAACGAGCAACGCTCAGGAAGCAACAAAACGATTGTACATCAAGGGAGAGGTCATTCCTAAACCCGTTAAGCCTGTGGATAACTACCCTGTGAAGATGGGCGAGTTGAGTGTAAAAAAGAATAACCTGAACTTCGGCTCTGTAAAGAAAGGAGATAAGAAATCAATAGAGATAGAATACGCCAACGAGACAGACCATGCTATCAAAGTAGATTACTTGATGCGCGACCAAGATGCTTATTTCGCAACTCAACTTACGTTACCCGAACTACAACCCAAAGAGACGGGTAAACTAATCATCACATTACTGCCGGATGAGTGCCCACTGTACGGTCCGGTAGATGCACGTATCTACATGATGGTGAACGGGAAACGCATGCTGACAGATGAGTATGCAATTCGTTTGACCGCCAATCTGCAAGAGGACTTCTCCAAGTTGACTGTTGAACAACGTCAACAAGCACCTATAGTAGAGGTAGAACGGACTATCGATCTGGGTACTGTGAAAGCAGGGAAGAAAGCATCATTTAAGATTGCCATCAAGAACGCAGGATCTGACCCATTATGGGTGCGCCGGGTTGTTCTGGATGATCAGTTAATCAATATGACTGCACCTAAGTCTGCTATCAAGAGTGGTCATCGCGGTGATATCAAAGTAGATATCAATGCACAAAACAGCAAGGGAGAACACTCTGTAGAACCTACATACTACTCCCGCACTGCCACACTGATAACAAATGATCCGGAGAGCCCTATCATCACACTGAAAATCAACTGGACAACAGAATAACGATAGTATGATGAAACATCCAGAGAATAGTGCCCAATACAAAGGATTGGCTGTGAATGCAGGTGTAGAGAACCTGCCATCTGTTAATCCCTATTCTGTCTTTCATCGCCGTAAACAAGTACTGTCTTCCGATGAATATGTAGAAGGGATACTGCGTGGCGATATCACGCTGCTAAGCCAAGCTGTGACATTGGTTGAGAGCCAATTAAGCAGCGACCAACGCATTGCTCAGGAGGTTATCAAACGTTGCCTCCCTCATGCTGGTAATGCCATCCGATTAGGTATAACAGGTGTACCTGGAGCCGGCAAATCAACATTTATAGAGGCTCTCGGCACAAAACTCTGTGAACAAGGCAAACGACTCGCAGTCCTGGCTATAGACCCTTCTTCCGAGCGCAGCAAAGGAAGTATATTGGGGGATAAGACTCGTATGAACCAACTATCCACCGAGAAGAACGCTTTCATACGCCCTAGCCCATCGGCAGGAAGCCTCGGAGGTGTCGCACGTAAAACACGAGAGACTATCGTACTGTGCGAAGCGGCTGGTTTTGATACGATACTCGTGGAGACTGTCGGGGTGGGACAATCAGAGACGGCAGCACACTCTATGGTTGACTTCTTCCTCCTGCTACAAGTGACCGGCACTGGTGACGAACTACAAGGTATCAAACGTGGTATCATGGAGATGGCAGATGGAATAGCTATCAATAAATGCGATGGTTCAAATAAAGAACGGGCAGAAGCAGCGAGAGTTAGTTTCAAAAATGCATTGGCACTATTTCCCCCTACCGAATCAGGATGGAAACCCTATGCGCTAACATGCTCTTCTGTAGAGGGAAATGGCGTGTTAGAAGTATGGAAGATGGTGGAAGACTATATCACATTTGTACGTAACAATGGCTACTTGGAATACTTACGTACACAACAAGCCAAGTACTGGATGTATGAGACTATCAATCAAAATTTATTGGACGGATTCTATAAATCAGAAGTGATGGAGCCTATCATCGCTAAAACAGAACAAAAAGTATTAAATAACGAAATCAGCAGTTTCGCAGCTGCCTATGACCTATTAGCTCAATATGCCCACATCCACTAATCGACGCAAACGAACAGAACAGGTTTCTATCAAAGTAGGAGCGAATGACTTAGGGAAAATGCCACCTCAGGCTCCTGACTTGGAAGAGTCTGTTTTGGGTGCACTGATGATTGAGAAAGATGCTTTTGGCACAGTAGCAGACCTACTTCGCCCAGAGTCTTTCTACATCGACCGACACCAAGTTATCTTTGAAGCCATACGATCTCTATCCATCAAAGAGGAGCCAATAGATGTGTTATCTGTAGCAGAACAACTCAAAAGAATGGGGAAGTTAAAACAAGCAGGCGGTCCCGTATACCTAAGTGAGTTGACCAGACGAACTGCTTCTGCTGCACACCTACTATTCCATGCACGTGTTGTGGCACAAAAAGCAACGGCACGGGATGTCATCAGCCTCGCATGCCAAATGGAAGAGAAAGGATATGACGACACACAGGACGTGGACGAACTGCTGCAATTTGCTGAAGCGGGTGTGTTCGAGATATCGCAAAGATCACAGACACGAGAGGTAACACAGATAGACCCTGTCATCAAAGAGGCATTCGATAGAATAGAAAGAGCAGCAAAAAATGAAGGAAATATATCTGGAGTACCGAGTGGATTCAGTGGGTTGGACAAGATAACCTCAGGTTGGCAAAAGTCTGACTTGATTATCATCGCAGCCAGACCTGCTATGGGAAAAACAGCATTTGTGCTATCCATGGCAAAGAACATAACGGTCAACTACCATATACCAGTGGCAATGTTCTCACTGGAGATGTCTAACGTCCAACTGGTGAATCGTCTCATAATGAATGTATGTGAGATAGAAGGAGATAAGGTGAGAAATGGACATCTAAGTCCAGAGGAGTGGAAAAGGATGAATAGCAAGATCAACGAACTATTAGGAGCGCCACTATATGTAGATGACACGCCGGGTCTGAGTGTATTCGAACTGCGAAGTAAAGCACGTAAACTGGTCAAAGAGAAGAAAGTACAACTCATCATCATTGACTACCTACAACTCATGAACGCCAATGGTGCATATTTCGGAAGTCGGGAGCAAGAAGTTAGTATCATATCACGCACACTCAAAGGTATGGCAAAAGAGTTAGATATACCTATCATAGCACTTAGCCAGTTGAACCGTAACGTAGAAAAACGAGACTCTACCAATAGCGTTGAGGGGAAGAAGCCTCAGTTATCAGACCTCCGTGAGTCGGGCTCAATCGAACAGGATGCCGACATGGTATGTTTCATACACCGTCCAGCCTACTACCGTATCTATTCGGATGACAAGACAGGAAAAGACCTGCGTGGGTTAGGACAAATCATCGTCGCAAAACACCGTAATGGTGCTACCGATGAGGTATGGCTACGCTTCTTGGACAAGTATGCCAAATTCCAAAATGAGGACGAGGCGTATGACGAGAATGTACTGCAACAGACTTCACGTAAAGTCGTTAGCAAGATGAACTCTCGACCGACATTTGAGGCAGAAGGAGCGAACTTGGATGATGTTGACATACCACAAGCCCCCTTCTGAATAAAACGAACATAATCCATAGAAACTACATAAACAACTTTAACAGCAATCAACAACGACAATAATTGTCAGCCATATATCTATGAAACGAACAGATATTATAGACGCACTGAAGTTAAAAGCCACAGGACAACCCATCAATGTTAGGGGATGGGTACGTAGTAAAAGAGGAAACAAGAACATCTGCTTTATTGCATTAAACGATGGATCAACCATCCGTAACATACAGATAGTGGTTGATCTCACCGCTTTCCCTGAAGAACAACTCAAAACCGTTACCACAGGAGCCTGCATATCTGCCATCGGGAACCTCGTTAATAGCCAAGGTAGCGAACAAGCAGTAGAGATTCAACTAACTGAACTGGAGGTCTATGGAACGGCTGATCCTGAACATTATCCTCTACAGAAAAAAGGATTAAGTATGGAATACCTACGCACTATCGCACATCTACGGCCACGTACCAACACCTTCGGTGCTGTATTCCGTATCCGACACAATATGGCAATGGCTATACATACTTATTTCCATGAACACGGATTCTTCTATTTCCATAGCCCTATCATCACAGCATCTGACTGCGAAGGAGCAGGACAGATGTTCCAAGTGACAACCAAAAATCTATACAACCTCAAGAAAGACGCGACAGGAAAGATTGACTATTCCGATGATTTCTTTGGCAAACAGACTTCACTAACCGTATCAGGACAGTTAGAAGGTGAACTGGCAGCACTCGCACTCGGCAAGATTTATACTTTCGGACCTACTTTCCGTGCCGAGAATAGCAACACTCCACGACACCTCGCAGAGTTCTGGATGATAGAACCGGAAATATCTTTCATTCAAAAAGACGAACTGATGGATCTTGAAGAAGACTTCATCAAGTACTGTGTACACTGGGCATTAGAGCATTGCCAGGACGACCTTAACTTCCTCAACCAATATGTGGATAAAGGACTTATCGAAAGACTCAAGTCCGTTGTCAATACCGAATTTGTACGGCTACCTTACACCGAAGGTATCAACATCCTCCAAGAAGCGGTAAAGAACGGAAAGAAATTTGAGTTTCCATGCCAATGGGGAGAGGACCTCGCATCAGAACATGAACGCTTCCTCGTAGAAGAACACTTTGGCAAACCTGTCATCATGACCGACTATCCAAAAGAGATAAAAGCCTTCTACATGAAGATAAACGATGACGACAAGACCGTACAAGGTACCGATGTACTCTTCCCGCAGATAGGCGAGATCATTGGAGGCTCTGTACGTGAAGAGAGTCTTGATAAACTCAATGCCGAGATAGAACGACGTCAGATACCAATGAAAGACATGTGGTGGTATCTCGACACACGCCGCTTCGGCTCTGCACCACATGCAGGCTTTGGACTGGGATTCGAACGACTGATGCTCTTCGTTACCGGTATGCAGAACATCCGAGATGTCATACCATTCCCAAGAACACCTAAAACGGCCGAATTCTAATGCTAACCAACTATTATTTATTCACCAAAAACAAAGGTATTATGCGAAAAACATTTCTTGCCTTACTACTGGTAATCACATCTTCCTTATCTGTCCATCTTGTCGCACAAAACCCAACGCAACTCAATGGACGACTGATTACTGTAGAACAAAAACCTATAGCAGGAGCCACCATTACATTGGGAAACCAAGGTATATCTACCACCACCAACGCTAATGGCGAGTTCTCACTCACCTATCTCATCCCTATGGATGAGGAGGTTATCATCGAGGCTGACGGATACATCGCTGACATCGTTCTTGTACAACTCATCGATGGCAGACTCACCGAGATGGGAGACATAACAATGCAGGTTGACTTGGCACGCGAAGCACAAGAGGAGGTACTACTCAACCTTGCAGAAGCAGACCTCATCGATGACGAAGGAAAGACGCAATCTGTAGCCTCGGCATCAAGCGCAAGTCAAGACGTATTCAACGCCACAACTTCTTTCGCGTGGTCAAACGCACGATACCGCGGAAGAGGCTACGAACAGATCTTCGAACAAAACTACATCGAGGGACTATCCTTTAACTCCGCTGAACGGGGACAGTTCAACTTCTCCGCTATGGGAGGACTAAACGATGCTACACGCTACCGGGAAGTAGTGGAGGGTATAGAATCCTCCAACTTCACTTTTGGATCTATCGGCAAGTCCACCAACTACTTGCAATCGGCTACCCGCTATGCGCAAGGATGGAAAGTGGGACTGGCAGGCACCAACCGAAACTACAAAGGTGCTGCACGGGCTACATATGCCAGCGGACTACTCGACAATGGTTGGGCGTTCACAGCACAACTCGCTTGGAGGTATAGCCCCACACTCGACATCAAAGGACGTATCGGAGAAGGTATAGGCTACAATTCTTTCGGTTACTTCTTTACTGCGGAGAAACGATGGGGAAATGATAAACAATTATCACTCATCACTTTCGGAGCACCTACACAGCGTGGACAGTCTGCTGCCGTGACACAAGAGGTATATAGCCTTACCAACCAATACAACAAAACATCATGGGGATACAACAACTACAATCCCTATTGGGGCTACCAGAACGGACAAGTACGCAACTCACGTATCGTCAAGTCATACGACCCAACAGTCATTGCTGCATTCGATTGGAAGATCAACGAGGTCAACAAGATCAAGTTCGCTGCAGGATACCACTACTCACTCTACTCCAACTCGGCACTCACCTTTTACAATGCGCCCGACCCGCGACCGGACTACTACCGTAACATGCCGTCTTTCCTCTACGATGGACAGATAGATGCTACTGGTAACTATATCACAAAGACATGGAACGGATCGGACTGGGGGGGGGCATCACTCGGCAAAGGCACCTACTACAACGGCACCTACATAGGTCCTTCAGTGGACCTGGCTACCTACTCCACCCTCACCGACTTGTGGACAAGCCGCGACAGCAAGACAACACAGATTGACTGGGATGCCCTCTACGCCGCTAACTACGCCAATAATGTCAACAACCCGGAGGGATCAGCGCGATATATCGTAGAACGTCGCCACAACGACATCCAGGAAGGGATGATTAACATCAACTACCGTAACACAGCCACTGACCACCTCACCATCACTGTCGGTCTGGAAGCCAAAGAGTCACAGGGTATTCACTACAAGACCCTCGATGACCTGCTCGGAGGTAACCAATGGATCGACGTGGACCCATTCGCAGAAAGGGATATCAAAGAACTCGCCACAAACATAGGTCTAACACAAGAGGATATCCAAAACGTTAAGCAGAACGATATCAACAACAAGAATAAAATCATCAAGACCGACGACCGTTTCGGATACGACTACCGTATCAATATGACCAACACCAAACTGTGGGCGCAAAACGAATGGTCATGGAACGAGGTAGACCTATTCTACGCACTACAACTCTCATACACCTCCATGCAGCGTACCACAAACATGGTCAACGGACGTGCTTGGTACCTGGCTACACTCGACCCTTCAACTGCACAATTCTACCTCGGACAAGATGCACAAACTGTATTAGACGGTACATACAACGCTACAACGCTAACAGGATATGCACACCACTTCATTGACCCGGCATTCAAGATCGGTGCCACATACAAAATCAATGGACGTAACAACATCAAAGTAAACGCATTGGCAGAGACCACCGCACCGCTCGCACGCGATGCCTATATCTCTCCACGTGTACACGACAGGGCGGTTGAGACTATCTATCGGCACGACCAAGCCGCAGCGTATGCCAAGGCGTATGGCACATCATGGCTACACGAGTACTTCGGAGCAAGTCAGAAGACTGTCAGCGCAGATCTGACATACACGTTCAACTACCCTATCGTACGAGGACGTATAACAGGATTCTTCACACAGTTCTGGAACGGAACAGAACTCAATGGGTTCTACGATGACGAGGCACGCACCTTCGTCAACCAATCGCTCACAAGTATTGACAGGCGACACATGGGTATCGAAGCCGCTGCCGCAGTCAAACTCGGGATGTACTTCACACTCACAGGAGTCCTCAGTATCGGAGACTACCGATACACTTCTAACGCCTACTCCGTCACCTCTGCCGAGAACGGTATGGCACTGGCTAAAGACACCAAGACGAACCAACCAATCTACGAACTGCGCGATAGTGTACTCATCAAAGGACTGCACGTAGCCACAGGACCACAAGTCAATACCAGCTTCAAACTGTCATTCTTCCACCCGAAGATGTGGTTTGCAGACATCACTATCAGCTACTTCGACTGGAGCTACCTCGACTTTGCACCTTCACGCCGCATGCAAGGACTGTACACTGGTACACGAGCAGACGGGACAATAGTCAACGGATGGTACGGTGATACATATACCAACGGACCGAACGCCATACTCAAAGATGAGAGCGGGAACATTATGTACGATAAATATGGCACACCACTGCTCAAAGCCCCATACAACCAACTCGCAGACCAAGAATCACTCACCAGCACACGGTGGTACAACCGCTTCTTGGTCGATGTGAGTGTGGGCAAGTTGATATACCTGAAGAATCGTCAGTCCATATCAATCAATCTCACAGTCAATAACCTGCTCAACAACACCGACTTCAAGACAGGTGGATACCAACAGGCACGACTGCCAAGACAGACAAGACAACGTGAAACAGATGAAACGAAAACATCACTCATCGGAACAAACGTATGGAAATTCCCAAGCAAATACTACTACGCTTGGGGAACAAACTTCTATCTCAATATTCAATATAAGTTCTAAGTACTATGAAAAAGGTTATATATATCGCTTTCGCTGCACTCTGCATAGCGTGCACACCCAAGCCTGTTGACGAATCTGCATTATTCTTGACAACAGACCAAGCTAACGAACTTATCGCTCAAGGTACACTACTTACCATCAATGACTTTCTCAACACATACATGACAGAGAAGGGCAACTACCTCAGCGAGACATCACCGTACCGCACGCGCGCCACAAAAGATGGTGTCAACTACCTCTTCTCTATCGATACTGTATCACAGGTGGAAAAACCTGTCTACATACGTGGACGTATCACCACCGACGACTATGCGGGCAATTTCTATAAGTCACTCTGCATACAACAAATAGTAGATGACAAACAGCAAGCACTACGTATTTCAGTCGACGCCGGATCTGTCGGAGGAATGTACCAGATAGGACAAGAGATACTCATACGTGTGGACGGACTGGCTATAGGACGATATGCCAACCAACCACAACTATGTGTACCTTCCTACAACGACAATATCAACGCCTATAACGCAGAACAGAAAGTAGGTTGGGCTCCGGGACGTATCCCTACCGCTATATTCAAAGCACATGTATGGTGTATCGGAAAACCGGACATAAGCAAACTGGTATATACCGAACTGACCATTGACCAGTTCTTCTCCATTACCAATATGCAAGAGACACGATCATGGGACGGAATGCTCGTACGTATCAACAACGTACACTTTACCGGAGAGTACTTTGAGACATCAGGATCAATAAACACATGCACCACTGGAGACCCTGAAAAAGATACCAATGCCAATGTCTTCGCACCTACCACAGAAAACGTAGGATACCCACAAGGACGCATCATAGCAGATAATAACGGCAACAAAACAGCCGTATCAACATCCGAGTACGCCAAGTACGCATACTACTACCTCCCCGGAGCAGATAAGAATGGAGTCACCAACTGCAGCAACTACTCGGGAACCATCGTAGGTATTCTCGGCTTTTACCATGATAATGCTACATATGACCTCAAAGGAAAAGACTGGGCTATATCACTACGATCACTCAACGATATACAGTTCCAAGACAGCAAGGGGAACGCATGGATACCCGTTGAGTACACCAAGTAACGCTCCCTCCCCCTCCCTCTGAGGGGACTGGGGAGAGTACCCAACATAATCAAATGACCTGGCTCGACATACTCATACTATTACCTCTTCTCATCGGTCTCGTACGGGGACTGATGAGAGGACTGGTGATCGAGGTAACAGCCATCGTTGCTATCGTCATAGGCTTGCTCGGAGCAAGACTATGGGGAGCAAACTTCGCTCTCTGGATCATCACACAGTTCGCTTGGCCTGAAGCCGTATGCTCTGTCGTAGCCTATGCCCTTATATTCCTCGCTATCACTCTATGCCTCAATATCCTCGCACGACTGCTGTCACGACTCTTCCGTGCCATACATCTCGGATGGCTCAACCGACTACTCGGAGCACTCTTCGGCATAACTAAATGGGCTGTCATTGTACTACTGATAGTACTTTGCATACACCGACTGGACGAACAGTTCCATTTCATACACAATGACCTCAAACAACAATCCACTATCTACAACCACGCCGCCGCAATCGCACAATCCACATGGGATAAACTCATCGAAAAGACCCTATGACAGACATCAGTCTTTATTCCTTTATCACGAACGTGAAACAGTCAACCCACAGCAACCTGATTCTTAATTCCTGTTAGCATCTCCATCAACAACATATCAGCAGAAGATAAGCCGATCTTGAGCAGACCTTAACCCGACTATAACCTCCACAAAAATATAGTATTTTTTATCTTCAACAACCCTACACTCAAAAAACTCCACTATCAACTACTTTCAACTTATAAACTCATTCAACTTCTCTCAACACGCACACTCAACTCTAAACGAAAAGTTTGCACACCTGCAAACTTTTCGCTATCTTTGCAGCGAAAAGGAAATAACCATATTTCTACATCAAGAAACTTAACAAAGCAACAAGATATGGAATTCAAGTATGCGCCGATGTTCCAACTCGGCAAAGATGAAACAGAGTATTACCTGCTGACCAAAGACTATGTATCAGTAGGCGAGTTCGAAGGAAAGCCCATCCTGAAAATCGAGAAGGAGGGTCTTACACGCATGGCTCAACAGGCCTTCCACGATGTCAGTTTCATGCTGCGTCGCTCGCACAACGAGCAGGTAGCCAAGATATTACGCGACCCCGAGGCTAGTGCCAACGACAAGTATGTTGCGCTCACGTTCCTTCGCAATGCCGAAGTTGCGTGCAAGGGGCAACTACCTCTCTGCCAAGATACAGGAACGGCCATCGTACACGGCGAGAAAGGGCAACAGGTCTGGACAGGCTACTCCGACGAGGAGGCGCTCAGCCACGGTGTCTATAACACCTATACGCAGGACAACCTCCGCTATTCGCAGAACGCACCGCTGTCCATGTACGAAGAAGTCAATACTAAATGCAACTTGCCCGCACAGATAGACATCGAGGCCACCGAAGGTATGGAGTATCGCTTCCTCTGTGTTACCAAGGGTGGCGGTTCTGCCAACAAGACCTATCTCTATCAGGAAACCAAAGCGCGCATCCAAAATCCGGGCACGCTGATTCCATTCTTGGTGGAGAAAATGAAAAGCCTGGGTACTGCAGCCTGCCCTCCTTACCACATCGCTATTGTGATAGGCGGCACGAGCGCCGAGAAGAACCTGCTCACGGTCAAACTCGCATCCACTCACTACTATGATTCGCTGCCCACAACAGGCGACGAGACTGGTCGTGCTTTCCGTGATATTGAGTTGGAGAAGCAACTACTGCAAGAGGCGTATAAGATTGGCCTCGGAGCGCAGTTTGGCGGTAAGTATATGGCACACGATGTACGCGTCGTTCGTCTTCCCCGCCACGGAGCAAGTTGCCCTATCGGCTTAGGCGTCAGCTGCTCAGCAGACCGCAACATCAAATGCAAAATCAACAAGGACGGCATTTGGATTGAGCGCATGGACAACAATCCGGGCAGCCTTATTCCTGCCGAATTGCGTCAAGCAGGCGAGGGCGACGCCGTACGCATCGACCTCAATCAACCCATGCGTGATGTTTGCAACATTCTGACACAATACCCCATCGGCACACGCTTGTCGCTCAATGGTACGATCATCGTAGGTCGTGATATTGCTCATGCGAAAATCAAAGCACGCTTGGACGCAGGCGAACCAATGCCGGACTATCTCAAGAACCACCCTATCTACTATGCCGGTCCAGCCAAGACCCCGGCAGGTATGGCGTGCGGCTCTATGGGCCCCACTACAGCAGGGCGCATGGATCCGTATGTCGATGAGTTCCAAGACCATGGCGGTTCTCTCATTATGCTTGCCAAGGGCAACCGCTCTATAGATGTCACCAATGCTTGCCAAAAGCACGGAGGGTTCTATCTCGGCTCTATTGGCGGCCCTGCAGCCATCTTGGCACAAGAAAATATCAAGTCCATTGAGTGCGTGGAGTATCCGGAGTTAGGTATGGAGGCTATCTGGAAAATTGAAGTGGAGAACTTCCCTGCATTCATCTTGGTGGACGATAAGGGCAACGACTTCTTCAAGCAGCTCAAGCCTTGCACAGGCTGCAC
>CAVEZM010000013.1:0-51301 GCA_963620225.1 Acidaminococcaceae bacterium
CCCCTGCATTGAGGACCGATTGCGAGAGTTGGTAGCGACTGATACGCCCGAACTGTCGTTGGCGGGTATAATAGTAATTGAGCAGTATCCATAGCCCCGACACGGCGACATAGAACGGCATGAGCCAATAGTAGTGCGCAAGCGATGGTGTATTGAACAGGCGGGCGATAGGGCGTGAGAACGGAACGGAAAGCAATATCAAAGCGACTACGCCGCATAGCACAAGCAAGCCGACTTGAAAAATGGCCGTTGCCCGTTTGTCGTCCTTGGGGAGAACAATGGCGTACTGGTACTCCGCCGTAGCGAGAATAACCAGCACGCCACCTATACTCAAGAACAGGTTGAGTAATCCGAAGTCGTCGGGGGCGTATAGGCGGGTGAGTACAGGATAGACCAACAAGCCTATCGCCTGCGCTACGACATTGGCGGAGAACAACTTGGCAAAGTTGCGCACGCCTTGCGGGTGTAAGTATGTCTGTATTCTCGCCATAAACGCAGCAAATGTACAACAAATATCTAATTCTGACAAACATCACTGTTATTCAAATAACAAGCCATACTCCACGTAAAACGCCAATACAACGACTAAACCTTAAACACATACACAATAGCATTTTTATAGAAAAATATGCGCATTATTTGCACACCTCAGAAAAAAGTAATAAATTTGCAGCCAGAAAATGTTCCCGTCTAAGGACACATATTCTATCAAACACCCAAACGGAATATATAACGAACAATAATATGCTACAGAAAAAATCGCAAAAGGCAAGTCTCGAGGACAAGAAGTTCACTTATGTCCTTATGGGATTGGTGTTTGTCTTGAGCATCTGCTATGTCGCTTTCGAATGGACAGAAAAAGAGGTGACAAAATATGAAATAGCTGATGCGGACATGAACTTCGAAGAAGAGATCGATATCCAGCAAACAAGCCAAGAAACAACACCTCCACCTCCTCCACCACCAGCACCACAAGAAGTTGAAGTGCTAAACGTTGTGGAAGATGATGTCGAAACACAAACTATCGAAATCAATACCGAAGACCAGAAAGACGTGGAAGTGGTGATACAAGCACCCGTCGAAGCCCCTGTCGAAGAAGAGGAAGAGGAAGTGATATTCGTTGTCGTGGAGTCTATGCCGGAGTTCCCCGGAGGAGCACAAGCCATGTTCAAATATATCAGCGAGAACGTCAAGTATCCCGTCATCGCACAAGAGAACGGTATTCAAGGACGAGCAATATGCCAGTTCGTCGTCAACAGAGACGGATCGATCGTTGATGTGGACATCGTACGTACATCCGGAGATGCATCACTCGACAAAGAGGCAATACGCGTCATCAAATCAATGCCCAAATGGACACCTGGAAAGCAAAGAGGAAAACCCGTCCGCGTAAAATATACCGTACCTATCAACTTTAGATTGCAATAAGCAGATAAAGGAAACATAACAGATAACACGCTCTTGACAAAACGATGGATCTATCCATCCAAGATATAGTGTATTGTAAGGGTGTCGGTGCTAAACGCGCCGACATTCTTCGTAAAGAGTTGGGCATTCGTTCAGCACTGGACATGCTCTACATATTCCCGTATAAATATATCGATAGAAGCAAGTTCTACTTTATACGCGAGATAGATAACGAAGATACCTACGTGCAAATCATCGGAACAATTACCGAATGGCATACAATCGGTATAGGACAAGCACAACGACTCAGTGCCACTTTCTCCGATGGATACCAAACCATCGAACTGGTATGGTTTAAGGGCATCAAATATGTCAAACTGAAAAAGGACGTTCGGTACCTGCTATTCGGAAAACCGTCACAGTTTAATCACCAATACAACTTCGTACATCCGGACCTGACACCTCTCAGTCCCGTACAGACAGAGATAGTACAAGGATTAGAACCTTACTACAATACCACGGAGGCAATGAAACGTGCAAACATCAACTCCAAGGTCATACGCAGTATCATACAACAACTCATACCATCACTCCAAAAACAACGAGTACCGGACACTATCGGAGCCGACGTACTGCAACGATATCGCCTTATCGGACTAACCGATGCTCTTATCAATATACACTTCCCAAAAGATAACCAGACACTACAAAAAGCACGAGAAAGACTTAAGTTCGAAGAACTATTCTACATCCAGTTGCAGATACTGCGACAAATGAAAAAACGAGAACAAAGTCAAGGACTACCTATGCCTGTCGTCGGAAAATACTTCAATACCTTCTACCGTTCATGCCTACCCTTCGAACTAACAAACGCACAGAAAAGAGTTGTCAGAGAGATACAAAGCGACCTGAAATCGGGCAGACAGATGAACCGGCTGTTACAAGGAGACGTGGGGAGCGGAAAGACACTCGTGGCATTACTATGTGCCCTACTGGCTATAGACAATGGATACCAGGCATGTATCATGGCTCCTACGGAGATACTTGCCAACCAACATTACCAAACACTGAAACAACTACTCAAACCTCTACTCGCATCAAACGATATGTTTGAACACAACACCAACAACCAACTACCTGGATTACATATAGCACTACTCACAGGCTCCACATCACACAAACAACGCGAACCGCTACACCAAGCACTAAGGAACGGACAGATAAACATACTCATCGGAACACATGCGCTTATCGAAGATGAAGTACAATTCTCCAACATCGGACTATGTATAATCGACGAACAACACCGCTTCGGAGTCGCACAACGAGCGAAACTATGGAATAAAAACACATGCCCGCCACATATACTCGTCATGACCGCCACACCGATACCACGTACATTGGCTATGACAGTGTATGGAGACCTGCATGTCAGTATCATCGATGAACTACCACCGGGACGCAAACCCATACAAACACTGCATTATAGCATATTAAGACGTAACACTATCAACCAGTTTATCCAACAACAGATAGAACAAGGAAGACAAGTGTACGTCGTCTATCCTCTCATCAAAGAGAACGAGAAACTCGACCTACAAGACCTGCAAAACGGATATACACAACTTTGCGAGACTTTCCCACAATATCGGATATCCATGGTACATGGACAGATGAAGAACAAGGACAAAGATGAACAGATGCAACGATTTATCAATGGAGAAACACAGATACTCGTCGCAACCACAGTCATCGAAGTAGGAGTCAACGTGCCAAACGCCAGCGTCATGATCATAGAAAACGCAGAACGATTCGGGCTAAGCCAACTACACCAACTACGCGGACGGGTAGGACGAGGTGCCGAACAAAGTTATTGCATCCTGCTCACACGTACAGAATTGAGCAAAGATACACGAAAACGTATGGACATCATGGTCGCTACCAATGATGGCTTCCGAATAGCAGAAGCCGACATGCAACTGCGCGGACCGGGAGACCTCGAAGGCACGCAACAATCGGGACTACCCTTCGACCTGCATATCGCCAGCCTCACAGCCGACGGACAGATACTCGAAATAGCACGAGACGCCGCAACAGAGATACTCAACAACGACCCCCTACTCGAGAACCCTTTCAACCGTATCTATAAACAGCGACTCAACGTGCTAAAGCAGACAGTCATGAATTGGGGAGAGATATCTTAACCTCAACAACACCGCCCTGAAACAAAAAAAGAAACTGTCTAACAACTTTACCTTGTTAGACAGCCACTTTCACTTGTGCAGTTCTGAGTTACTCTGCCGAAGCCTCTTCTTCGACTACTTTCTTAGCAGCTTTCTTGGTTGCTTTAGGTTTCTCTTCTGCAACCATAGATGCTTTCAAGTCAGCCAGTACAGACAGATCACCAAGAGTCGTCTTCTCTACTTTTGGCATCTCTACAGCATTCTCTTTCTTTGCACCCTTCACTTCCTTGGCAGGCACTTCTTTGCGCTCTTCCCAAGTGCGAAGATGCGAGAGAAGGATGCGTTTGGCATCGCGGTTGAACTCGATGACACGGAACTCCATTACGTCACCTACAGCAACAGGGGTCTTGTCCTCTTTCTGGAGATGACGTGTGGTGCAGAAGCCTTCTACGCCGTCCTCAAGAATAATGGTAGCACCTTTGTCGGTGAGTTCTGCCACTTTACCCTCAACGATAGTGTCAAGACCATACTTGGCAGCCAACTCATCCCACGGGTTCTCTTCGATTTGTTTATGTCCCAAAGAGAGACGACGATTATCCTTGTCTATTTCGAGAACGACAACCTCTATCTCCGCACCTATCTGAGTAAACTCATTAGGATGCTTGATCTTCTTGGTCCAACTGAGATCGCTGATGTGTATCAAACCATCAACACCCTCTTCTATCTCAACGAACACACCGAAATTAGTGAAGTTACGGACCTTGGCGAAATGGCGAGTACCGACTGCGTACTTAGCCTCGATATTCTCCCACGGATCAGCTTTCAACTGCTTCAAACCAAGAGACATCTTACGCTCATCACGGTCTAATGTGAGGATCACGGCCTCAACCTCTTGACCTACCTTCAGGAAGTCATTGGCTGAACGTAGGTGCTGGCTCCAACTCATCTCACTGACATGTATCAGCCCCTCTACACCTGGAGCAACTTCTACGAATGCCCCGTAGTCAGCCATAACCACTACCTTGCCTTTGATATGGTCACCTACCTTGAGATCTGGATCAAGTGCCTCCCATGGGTGTGGAGTGAGTTGCTTCAGACCTAAAGCAATACGGCGTTTCTCCTCGTCGAAGTCAAGAATAACCACATTGATTTTCTCACCTTCGTGTACAATCTCATTCGGGTTGTTAACACGTCCCCAACTGAGGTCTGTGATATGAATAAGACCATCTACGCCGCCCAGATCCATGAATACACCATATTGCATGATAGCCTTGACGGTACCTTCCAACACCTGACCTTTCTCAAGATGCGAGATGATCTCTTTGCGCTGTGCCTCCAACTCCGCCTCGATAAGGGCTTTGTGCGAAACAACAACATTACGGAACTCTGGATTGACTTTGACAATCTTGAACTCCATCGTCTTACCAACGAAGACATCGTAGTCATGAATAGGTTTCACGTCTATCTGGCTTCCCGGCAGGAATGCTTCAGTACCCAATACATCTACGATCATACCACCTTTAGTGCGGCACTTGATGTAACCCTTGATAATCTCCTCATTGGCGAGTGCCTCATTGACACGATCCCAACTGCGTGCTGCACGTGCCTCTTTGTGTGAGAGAACTAACTGACCTTTCTTGTCCTCTTGGCTCTCTACATATACCTCTACTTTGTCACCAACCTTCAGGTCAGGATTGTAACGGAACTCGGCTGCAGGTACGATACCGTCGGACTTGTAGCCTACATTAACGACTACTTCACGTTTGTTAATGGATATGACGGTACCTTCAACGACCTCGTGATCCTTGATAGCACTTAAAGTCTCGTCATACTTTTTAAGAGTCTCTTCGTTTTGTGTGCCTTTCGTCTCTTGTTCATAGGCATCCCAGTCGAAGTTCTGGAGTGATAAGTTTTCTGCCATAAATAGCATTGCGGACATACTCCCACGTCCACACGAACCAACGTTGTGGATGGGCATTGTCCTGTTTTTAGATGTTAAACAATATGTCTGCTCTTCTCTCGCGTGTAGGCAGTGCAGAAATACACCATACCGCCATCCACAGAAAAGCGCGCAAAGTTACTGCTTCTTTGTAAGATATGCAATAGGAAAGTGCTTTTTTCAATAAATTAAGCCAAAGAGGAGTACCTCTAATGGTGTATATCTCCACTATACACCACTCCATCAACGCTAAACTCTCCACTCGCCTCTTGTGCACCTCGTAAAAAACAGTTACCTTTGCAGTGTTTTTCTATACTACCCTCTGTTACTATGGCGCAACTTCTCACAGCACTGCTATTGGGCTTCCTGATGATTATTGACCCCTGCACATTGTTCACCAGCATTGCGGCCATAGGATATATCGACAAGGAAATAAACAACAGACGTAAAGTCCTAACCAATGGACTGATGTTTGTTCTTGGTAAACTCGTCACCTACACATTAGTCTCTGTCCCTTTTCTTATGGGCGCACGGACAGAAAGAGTGCAATCTCTCCTGCAACATTGGGGAGAACCTCTACTGGCGGCTTTCATGCTTATCTGTGGTGCCCTGCTGCTTTTCTCTGGACATCATCACCACCAGCACGACCACGGCATCAGCAGATGGCTCAAAAACGTTGACAGTCGCAGCAGCTGGCTATGGTCGTTCATGCTGGGCATATTCTTCGCTATCGCTTTCTGCCCACACAGACTCGTGTATTTCTTCACAATGATAGACATAGCAATCACACTGCCTACCTCGTGGAACTGGCTGCTACCCATCGTCTTCGGATTGGGCACAGGACTACCTGTCATGATTATAGCGTGGCTCATCTCATATAGTGCCATATCTGCCAACACACTAACCACACGACTACAAACAATCGAGAAATGGGTACGATACGTATCTGCTGTACTCTTTATCGGATTCGGATTATACCTGACTGTACATCTATTCATAGGAGAACATGACCATGCACACTGCCACACCCAACTTCCGATTTCAGCGGTTCACAGTATGGCATGACCATTGTGCGATGCGAGTAGGGACAGACGGTGTCCTGATAGGCGCATGGGCTCCATTACCCGACATACCGTCTGTGCATATCTTGGATATAGGAACAGGCAGCGGACTTATAGCACTGATGCTCGCACAACGCTGTGAGCAAGCAGGCAAAACTTTCCATATACAAGCCATCGACATAGACCCAAACGCAACGGCACAGGCGATGTATAACTTCCAACTATCACCTTGGGCAGGATACCTCCACGTCTCCACCATACCACTACAAGCCTACGCCTCACCGAACCTCTTCCATCTCATCGTCAGCAACCCGCCGTTCTTCAACCATAGCCTGCGTAACCCCGATGCTTCCAAAGCCGCAGCACGACACACCGACTCGCTCACCTACACCGAACTCATACACCACGCTGCCGCACTACTCGAACCACAAGGGATACTCGCACTTATCTTACCCGCCGAGACCGAAGAGACCATCCAGCGTATAGCCACACTAAAAGGGCTAACAACCACACATATCACTCACGTCCACTCAAAGCCGGGCAAACCCACCAAGCGTATCCTGGTCACTTTCCGACACGCACAACGCGCGGCACAGCCAACACTCACGGATACATTCTATATCGAATCCGCTGATGCCCCCCGAAGCCCCGAATACCAACAACTGACAAGAGATTTCTATCTGCCACTATCATCGTGACCTGTCCCGCAAAACTCCACAACACGCACCATACGATGAGCAACCTATTCACCCGACACTCTTCTGCCGAGCAGGTCGTAAATATACCCGTCCCGCTCAATGAACAGACGCCCATCACGCCATATCTTATGGTTGGCAGACACAGCGGTGTCTAAACGAGTATCCTCAACTGCCGTTGACTCACAAGGACAACCGTCACGCTCCGTGTCGGGTAGAGAAAGATAGTCGTCATCGTATGTGTTCTTGAGCGTATGCAACACAACCTTCTGCCCTCTGCGCGCACCCCATATATACTCCACTAGACAAGGATACTCTATATAGGGATTACGATTATGCTGAAAGTCACTAACGGCATCCATACGCTTCAACTCTTTCGCCGACACAGGGTCTTGACGATGCCATTGTAACAATACCTCTATCTCCCAATCACGAAACTCCAAATAGGTGTCGTTCTGCATAGCATACTTGCTACCTACATCCTTGTTGTCCAAACGCCAAGTGAGTTCCTCACCATAACATGTAGCCATATAAAAGTATGCCCGTGCGAAATCACCCTTATACTCGTCTTTAGGCTCAAAGACCCAGAACGTCTCTCCCTCATATGTGGCCTTGCCAACCTTAAGAGAACCTGTAGTAGAGGAGTCTTTTATGTCGTGCGTCGGTACACCCAACGGATAGTTGCTGCGGGAACTGTTTGCCGTGCTGTTCGAGGGGTTGAGATGGTAACAGTCTTTGTAAGCGTCATTCTTAGAACCGCCCCACCAAGACTTGGCAAACGAATGCTCTATATTACAACCGGAGACCACATCACCCGGAGTGCCAAATTTCTTCCAGTCGTCACAATACATATCCATACAGTAGCCGTTCTCGTCCCTGTCGGAGTAATAAAAGACCTCCCACGTCTTACCTTGACCATTACCATATGGGATGACCGTGTGAGGACGGATGATGGCAGATAACGTGGACTTCAGCACAGCGTCCTGCTTACTATCTACACGATCATAATACCCCTGCGGCATAGTCTCTGCCAACAGACCCAACCCGGGGATTAGCAACAAGTATAAAATAAGAACTCTTCTCATAACGACACAAAATTACACACTTTTCTCCATGTACACAATACACAACTCTATTCAACACAATATCCTTAACTCCTTATACAACTAACTCAACTATCAACTATAGACACTGGGGACACGGGTACCCCGCCTGCAGACAAGCTTTCAGACTTGCCTATGGGAGGTCTTTCCCCCTCCCTACTTATATTACTCCTAAACCTATAAACTAATAAACTATAAAATAGGGGGAGATATTAAACAAAAGGGAATCCTGTCCGTTCTGTTCAAGATTTGTAGAAATAGCGTTGATTGAGATCTAAGTTTGTCACAAAGAGGCTGTCTAACACTTTACCGTTTAGACAGCCTCTTTTCTATCTGATAACATGCATCCTGTCTCACCGGGTCAGCAGGAGTTATGTTAATTAGGTTCTTACAATGGTTGGCAATTAGACTCGTGATGTCACTCCGCAGTAAGTTCGAGAACGTGACTTACTAACTTATGCGAAGTAAGTACGTCAAGCCCTGCTTTCATTAAGTAATCCCCGCTATACACTTTATCATCGCATGACAACCAACTCTGTTTACCAGGCATCATATTGATCTCTCGTACACGATATTGACGATTAGGGTCTAATCCTGCAAGACGTACCGGGGTATTCTGTTCATCGAAGCATGGATACTGGTTGAAGGTAAACAACACACTCATTGACTTGTCCTTGGTAACGAACTGCATGACACAATGTTCGCTCTCATACGGCGATATCAAACGATACTCATCACCGGCTGTGATAGCAGGACGCAGACGCTTGTAGTTCTTCACCGCTTGTTGGCAGTATTTAAGGTCCTCCGGTGCAGTCTCTTGGATATTGATATCAAAGCCGAGTTTGCCCATCATGGCTACGTCTGTACGGAACTTGATAGATGTGGATTTATTCGCTGATGTTACATGATTACAACAGACGAGCGCAGGATAGAAATAGGAGAAACTATATTGTATCTTCAGGCGCTCCAAAGGGTCGGTGTTATCGCTGAGCCAGAACTCCGTGAAATAGGACAGTGCCTCATAATCAATACGTCCGGAACCACCTGCACAAAGCATCATAGGCAGGTCAGGGTATTTGGCTTTGACGCGGTCAAGTACCTTGTATAATCCACGCACATAGTCCACATAGAGATGTTGCTGCTTGCCTTTGAGATACGGCGAATAGATATTCGTGATAGGCGAGTTGCAGTCCCATTTCAAAAAGGCGATACCAGGATAGTTAGTCATGAGGTTGTCTATTACACTGAAAGCGAAGTCCTGCACTTTGGGATTGGTCATATCCAGAACTAACTGGTTACGGAAGTAGTACTCATCACGATTAGGCAGAGTAATGACCCAGTCTTTATGTTTCTCGTACAACTCACTCTTATGGCTAACCATCTCGGGTTCAATCCAGATACCAAACTTGATGCCCTTCTTGTCAGCCTCATCCAATAGTCTTGTGATTTTACCCGGCAGTTTATCCGTATTCTCTTGCCAGTCACCGAGTCCCTGCGTATCCGAGTTGCGTGGATACTTGTCACCAAACCAGCCATCATCGAGCAGGAACATATCCACTCCAAGTCTCACGGCATCTCCCATCAGGTCGCACAACTTTTCCTCATTAAAGTTGAAATAGGTTGCTTCCCAGTTATTGAGCAGAGTAAGACGATCTTTCTGTCCATCTTTGATTTGATATAGTCGAGCCCAATCATGCATGTCGCGACTTGCCTTACCAAGACCTTCGTGGCTGAGTGTGAAAAAGAATTTAGGTGTCTCAAAAGTTGCTCCTGCCTTAAGTTCATATTCTGAGAAGTAAGGGTTGATACCTGCTATCACACGCAGACTATTATCCTCTATCATCTCAAAAGTGAAACGGAAGTTGCCTGTCCACCCGAGCTGCCCAAGCAGAACCTCTCCGGTTGTCTCAGTGGCTTGCTCTCCAATAGAGAGGTAGAACATCGGTGGGGTGAAGAGGTTGGCACGTGCGCCAAGTTTGGTGTCAACAATTTTTTTGCCATACGACAATGGGGTCGTAGTAGGGTGTACCTCACGTCCCCAATTGCCGGCGAACTCCGTCAGTTGATACTGACCCTCACGAAGATGGAGCATAGCACTGGCATACTTGGCGATATGCACAGGTTTTTTCTCTGCATTGGTTATAACTGTCCAAGTCTTGAACATATTCTCTTTGGCATAGGTCACATAGTGCAGTGCCACAGTGGTACCGTACACCTCATCGCAAAGATGGATAATAGTTTCCACCGCACCGTCAACCGTTGTAGTGACGGTATGGTTTTGATACAAGAGCAGGGTACTTGCATTGCCGTCCGCATGGCGGACATCTAAGGCAGGTTCGTAATAGTCCTCCATACCATGCGTCAGGTATGCTTCCGTACCTTGGGTGAGGTATTGAAGGTCTGATTCGTGAGCGAGACGACGACCGAAGTAGGTTTGATAAAGACGCCCGTTGTCTGCAACACGAAATATCAAGTCAGTCTCATCGGTGCTTATGCGGATAATAGGATTGGCATAAGACATGACACTAAGCATAAGTAGCAGCGTCGCCACGATTGTTTTAAGTTTCATAGATTGATATTTATAGAATTAGTTTTGTTGTTCGTAGATTATTCTACAGGGGTAAGTACCATCATAAAGCCGCCACCGGGCTGCATGGTCATTTGCAATGTCGTGTCCGCAGTAACAGGCATAGTACGATATTGGTAGATAGAGGCATCTTTGCGAGTCTCATCGGTATCTTCATACAGTTCAAGATTGTATTGTTTGTTAGGCGCTAGGAAGTCGAGGCTCACTGAAGATGTATTTCCTTGATATCCGCACATACCTCCGACATACCACCTCTCACCAGAACGTTTGGCAATGATGGCATAATGTCCCACCTTGGCAGACAGTGGGCGTGTCTCATTCCATACGACGGGTACTTTCTGCAAGTAACGCAGTATAGTAGAGTCGTGTCGATAAGCATCTGGTGAGTCGCACAGCATGGCAAAATAGTCGTCCAAAAGTATGTACATTGCCATCTCGTTGCAGCGCGTTCCTAAGGTAGAAGGCAAGCCAGGGTCACGAGGAGTGAAAGTATCAGGGTTGCAGTTTCGCATACTTCCCGGAGTATAATCCATCGGTCCTGCAAGCATACGTCCGAAGATAAACTGCATACGATAGTCAGGGTTGGTAGAGGTATCCCACTTAGCACATTCTTGACCACGCACGGCTTCAAAGTTGAGAATATTGGGATACGTGCGTTGTAATCCCGTAGGTTTGCTACATCCGTGGAAATCCACTAATAAGTGGCGTTCCGCACACGCACGGGCGAGTTCTTCGTATTGGCGCATCACGTCATCGTCATCACGGTCAAAGAAATCTATCTTCACACCTGTCGCACCCCATGCACTCACAGAGTCCAGATACTGATGGGGATAGTGCATGAGAGTAGAGGCAACCATCCAAAGCCACACGCCCACTCCCCTCTCATCTCCATAGCGCAGTATCTCGTGGATATCGACATTAGGATTGAGTTCCGTAGGACGGAACAGGTTATTCCACCCTGCATCTATCAACAGATACTCTAAGCCGTTCTCTGCGGCGAAGTCAATGTAGTACTTATATAACTGTGTACTAATCTGTCCACTCTTGAATAGCGCATCCGGCAGTATAGCGCAATGCCACCACTCCCATGTTGCTTTCCCTGGCTTAATCCACGAGGTGTCATCTAACTTGCAGGGTTCTGCCAACAGGTAGATAAGCTCATTATTGAGCAAGGATGCATCATCGGTAGTAGGAATGATTATGCGCCAAGGGAAAGATTCATTACCCGGGACGGTTGCGATATTATCTTCTCGTTGCGTAACCACAGTTACGAAATTCCCCCAACTACCCATCACTACTTCTCGCGGACTCTTTGCCCAATAGCCGTATAACCCGTCTCCCCGCTTTTGCAGATACATACCCGGATAGTTGTGCACATCCGACTCTGCGACTACAATCGTCATAGCGTTAATAGAATCGAGCATTACGGTCGGTGTGATAGCATATTTGCCTGAGTCAATGGATGATACAGAAGGATAGACGTTATTACTCAACTCCCATGATGTGAAGTTATTGGTTTCTCCGAAGATAACAGATGGGTCGGATAAGAACAGGAAGGGGGCTTGTTCGTTGACTACGACGAGAGAGTCATTCTCTTGTCCACGAGCCGTAAAGCGGTATGCAAAGCCCTCATCGTAAGCACGGAAAATAACAATATAATCGTTGTAGATAAGGGTTAGTTCGTTGTAAGCCTCGCGTATCGTATCGTTTTTACCAACAACAGGATGCACAGTGTTCCGTACTTGCCGTGTCCTTATGCGTTGAGGTTGGCCGCCGTTCCATATCGTTCCATCTTCTAAAGACATTGCGATAGAGGTACTGGCGGTTAGTTGTACGGAGTTGTAAGATAAGATATAACTCAGCGACTTGCTATCTACCGCCACAGACAGGCGGCTGTCAGGAGAGTTTATCTCATAGTTCCGTTTGGAGCATGCTGTCAATAGCAGCAACGAAAATGCGACTAAAAATAAAGTGCGACTATTCATAATTTAGAATGTACTGAATTTATAGACTATTTCATGGTTGTATTCTTCTCTCGGAAGCAGGATACAAGAGGGGAAAGATGGTCTGTTGGGGGCATCGGGATAATATTGTGCCTCCAAAGCTATACCGTCTGATGGTTGTATGCATCGTCCAAAGCGTCCTGCAACATCCGATCTCAGATATCCTCCGGAATAGAGTTGCAGGGCGGGCAACGTGGATAAAACTGTTAGCATTCGTCCTGTCTGTAGAGATCGTAGAACTGCCATCTCGTGCATACCATTCCCCTCGAATAGGTAACAATGGTTATACCCTCTGTTCCAACGAAACCGGTTGTCGGTATAATCAACATCTTGTCCTATAGGCTTGAACGTCGTGAAATCGAATGCTGTATGCTGTATCTCTGTTACTTTACCTGTCGGGATAAAAGAAGCATCCGTTTCTAATATCCGTTGGGAAGGTATATAAAGTTCATGTGTCAGTATCTTATCGGCACCATTGAGGTTAAAATAAGTATGATTAGTTAGACTGATGGGGGTCGGTGCATCTGTATGAGCGGAATAGGATATATGTAGGCTCAGATCATCTTGCAGACGATAGGTGATACGAATATCCATTGTCCCGGGGAAACCACCTTCTCCTGCGGGACTTATTGTAGAGAATTGCACACAATTGACGGTCTGTTGGCTCACGTTGAAGATGTGATGGTGAATGCCCGTTGAGCCGGAGTGATTACAGTTATCGCCATCGTTTTTCTCTAAGGAGTACGTCGTCCCATGCAGAGAAAATGAAGCCCCTGCTATACGGTTGGCGAAACGTCCAATCGTTCGTCCCATGAAATTGGTATCATACTGCCAATCCCTTAGTGAGGGGTATCCGAGAATGACATCTCCTAACACTCCGCTTCTGTCAGGCATTACTGCACGTATGATAGAAGCACCTTCCGCACATAAGTCTATGTACGCGCTACATGAGTGCATTAGACGAATGATAGGTAGTGGAGACGTGGAGATCATAGGTGCACAAACTGGGAGACGTACACACTATCTTTGATAGTGGCTCTCAATGTGTATAATCCCGATGGGATCTTACTTGTAGAGATTGATTGGACCTGGCTGCATGACATGACATTTTGCCCTTGCATGGAATAGACCTCTATATTTGCAGCCTCAGGGAGATTGAGATATAGCATATCATCCGTAGGATTGGGGTAGCAGGAGAATGGCGTTGCCTTGATATTCTCTACAGCCTGTGGTTCAGGCTTCTCTCCTTCATAAATCTTGAAGATATAGACATCTTGCCGCGCCAAGGATTGCGGGTAGGTGTAATTATCGGTAGCATAGTCATACACATCACGGAACAGTTCGTGAACAAGGTACTGTTTGCCCGTTTGGAGCGGCAGCCCGGAGAACGAAAGCGTATAGTTGTAGCGTCTGCTGGTGAAATTAAATACAGCGACAAACACGGTGTCTTCTACCACTGCGTAATACTGACTGGTAGCAGAGTCTCCGTTTTGAGGGAGAACTAATGGGCGGAAACCTTTAGTCTCTCGAGCCATCTGCATGAGTTCCGGATTATTGAGCAGTTTCTTGGCATGTTCTTTGGCTTGGTCGTCACCAGTGAGTGAGTAGTCGTCGCCTATGCAAGCCATACCGGTTATCAGAGAAGAGGCTAAACGGACACGGTTGACACTTATCTGTTGACCTTTGAACACAACATTGTCGGCATCATTGTAACTATAGACATGGTCTAACCACCAACCATAGGTAGTAGAGTTGAGAGTATATTCCGAGTTGCTGATAGACGAGTAGGCATCACAAGCGATACGACGTCCGTGTGCATAATGGTAGGGAAACAACGGAGCAATGGATAAGTTGATGTACATCTTCCCTTGTGTGAGACTGTCAACATAGCGCATACCATAGTTGTAGGCTTGAACACCGGTAGTGATGGTAGTGTCGTACCAATGGTCTGCCTCCTGAATGCCATGGAGCATAAAGTCGAGTTTCACGAACTCGTATCCCTGTGCAAGGAAACGTTCGATGTATAGTTTGGCTCGTGCTTTGGTAGCAGGATGTGTCGGGTCTAATGCGCAAGCACCTGTCCTTTTGATGGGTTGACCATTAGCATACAACCAGATATCTTTGTAGGTAGTTCCATCAGTAGCACCTTCCACTTGACGGTCGGGATTGTTAGCCCAATCCACAAATGGAGTCCAATAGATGCCCGTCTTTAGGCCTTTCTGGTTGCAGTTGTAGGAGAAGCGCTTGAGATCAGAGTAACCCATATTGTCCCAGTAGGAGTCAAGGTTCATATACATGGTGCCATCGTTTTGATATCCGAGAGGCACAATGGAATCAGCGATATAGGTGGCATTCTGCGTAGCATTCATGTAGGATATCTTTGTCTGCAGCACGCCCCAACTATTCCATACGAAAGGCTTGCTCGCATTCCATGTGAGTTTAGGTGCAACGATAGTATTGAGATCACCGAAGGTCTCCATAGCATCGCGCCAGTCACTGAACCGACCGACCATCATCAGTGGTGATTTTACGGATAATCCGCACACATAGCCATGGGGGAGTGAGTCTCGGGTAATGTTGTCGCTTGCTCCGGCATAAACAGTGATTGAAGACACTTTATTGACTGATTCTGTAGAAGTCTTCACACCGGTC
This sequence comes from Acidaminococcaceae bacterium, assembly GCA_963620225.1. GTDB lineage: Bacteria > Bacteroidota > Bacteroidia > Bacteroidales > Paludibacteraceae > Colicola. The sequence goes on from CAVEZM010000013.1 coordinate 15,631, forward strand.
TTCCAATCCGTATGGGTAAGAGAGCCGAGAACAAGCCCCTCGTTTGTCGTGACATTATAGAGGAGTCCTACTTCATAACTGGTGATAGTAGTTCCAAATTTATTGGATTTATATCGAATCCATTCATCATTATCGAACGGTACGAATAGTGCTCTGTTCTCGGAAGCAGGAAGGATAGTGGTGGTAGCAGCAGTAGTGTTTATAGGTGCTATATAGTTGGATTTGATAGAATTGTCTGATTTGAGTTCTATTTGGGTAAGGAGATAGTTAAGGTTCTCGTAGAGATTATAAGACTGGACAAAAGTGATGTTGGTATTGATAGTAGCCGTGATAATCACTTTGCGCCCGGTGCCGAAAGCATCGGTTAAGGCTTCATCTGTAATGGTTTGGTTAGTTAGGTTAGATAGGAGATACTCCTCTGTGCCGACTTTGAACTTGGCATTGTTATCAGCAAGTGTCAGGTTGTTATTAAAAAAGACGTTAGCAACACCATTGTCGGACAATACAATTCGCCATGCACCGACGGAGTATTCCGCAGCGGATAGAGTCAGTGCGAGCAGGATAGTTGGAAGGAGGAATAATCTTTTCATATTGGTTTATTATTAGAGAAACAAGAGTAAGACGGGATTGCCGTCTTACTCTTGTACTTGTAAATTACTTAACTTGACCTAATACACTGTATTTCACGTCGTTCACGATGATATAGATAGTACCGTTTTCTACGATTTTGGAAATTTTGGCACCATCAACGTTATCATTGATATTGATAACAGCAGTGGCTTCGGGACTAACAAATGCGGAACAAGCGTTGGCTTGGTCAATAGTTTGTACACCGAAAACATAGTTGCCAGTAGGAATATTGAAGTGATATTTGGTTGTATTCAAGTAGTTGATATATCCGCCAGCGACTTTCTGTACACCAGTAGCGATGTCTGCAGGATTGAGCATCCATACTTTTCCTTCAGCATCTTTAACGTAGATATTGTAGCGCAGAGCAGCAGACGGAGTGTGGTCGTCGGTACCGGCCTCCCAAGTGAGGTCGTAGCCATCAGCCGTAGCAGCAACTTTAACATTTACCGGAGCGGTAGGTGCTTGGTTAGTCACCGTAATTTCATTGATAGCCTCGCCATTACGCCAACTGCTGTTAAGATCAGACCAGCCACTTGTTTGGATATCGAGAGTCTTGTCACCATTGAGGTCAACCAAGTTGACAGCACCACCACGAGCACTGATATCAGACAGACCGCAATCTTTGTAAACTACTTCCTGGAACACGCCCGTGCTTTGTCCATAAGCAATCGTGACAGTAGGCCATCCGACATAAGCGAAATCTATGAAACCATCATTGTTGACATCTCCAACAGATACGACTGCTTGTCCACCGGACAGACCGCAACTATCCAATTTGCTGAAAGTGCCGTTATTGTTCGCCCAAACAGAAGCAGCATTAGCCCAACCATTATTCAGGTCACGACCTATCTCCACGATGTCGTTCCAACCATCGTTGTTTATATCTGCGAAGAAAGCAACACCTTGGTTTTGAGCATACGGGAAAGCGATATTTGCGTTTGTGTAGTTTCCTTTGCCGTCATTCAAGTAAAGATAAACAACACCATTGCCAGTACTCTCGCCATCAGTTTTCAGGGCGATATCACTATAACCTGTTACCAGGATATCCATATATCCATCGTTATTAGCATCACCAACGGTTATACCGCCACCATTGATTTGGTCGAACACTTCAGCACCAATAGTCGCTTTTTGATTTGTGGCATCAAACTCAAATATGCCGTTATTGTTGCGGAACAGAGCAGTCAGACGTCCATGCTCACCATCCCATTTGGATCCGGCATTACCGGTAAGAACGATATCCATCCAGCCATCGTTGTTGTAATCTAAAACTGCTATTTGATGTTGGGTGTTGTCATTGCCTTCTCCATAGATACCGGGGAGGAAGTTATCAAGGTCTTCTTCGAATGCATAGCCTGCCTCTGCACCTAAGTTCTTCATGACCATGGTGATGGTAGAAGAGCCATCCATAGAACCCGTGAGGATAAGGTCGAGATTGCCATCATTGTTGTAGTCAATCCAAGCAGCCGATGCTTGTTGCAGTGACTGGAAGTCCTCGCTCAGTTCCACTTTGGAGTAAACGCCATTGTTGTTTTGGAGCAGACCCACCATTTGGTCAGAAGAACTCTGTCCACCGATGTAGAATATATCGAGGTCGCCATCGTTGTCATAGTCTCCGTATATCATCACACCGGCAGCTAATTTGCTCGGCAGTAAAGAGGTGCAAGACTCCTGTCCGTCTTGCAGGTCGCGAACTTCGAAAGTGGCAGTGGTCAGTTCTGCCATCATAGTTGCAGACAGCATCACTGCTGCAACGGAAAGTAAACATTTTTTCATTGTCTCAAAAAGATTAATGGGTTAAACTATATTTATTACGTATTGTAGGTCTATGGATTAGTATCCTGGATTCTGGTCGGCATCACTGAGGTTCGTGTTGGTCTTTATCTCTGTGTCGGGGATAGGCCATTTAAGGAAGTGGCTATTCGCGGTCAGGTTACCGGTTGTCTTAGCCCATTTATTGTGTCTATTGACGCGCTTCACATATAGACCGGCACGATTGAGATCTATATGACGCCATCCTTCGCAACTGAGTTCACGAGTACGCTCGTCAAACAGGTTGTCAAGAAATTGCTCTTTGGTATCAGCCTTGCACTCCATGCCTGCGGGGAGTGTACCTCCGAAACCTCGGGTGCGTACTTGATTGACAAGCGCAATGGCTTCAGGTTGGCGGTCAAGTTCATTGAGGCACTCGGCATCCAAAAGCAGGATATCTGCAAAACGCAGGTAATAAGTATTCTTCCCTGCCTGCCAGAAAGACTGTGTACCATCGATACGCGGGTCCTCATATTTTTTGAAATGCGGAAGGAGTTGGTCATCACCGAAACCAGTCACTTCGGTACACTTAACACCATTGTACACATACTCCGTTCGTATAGAAGCATCGTAACGCAGGTCACCTGTCTCCCAAAGTCCTTTAACACCATCGATCGTCTCCGTGGCCTTGCTATAAGCCCAAGCAGAAGGGGTCACCAAGTCGTAGCCACCAAACATACAATTCGGGTTGGAAGAAGCAGCACGACTTCCGATATGCCATTGCAGCCCATGAACATCATCATCCGTATTGCCCCAATAGAGAGTATAGACAGCCTCTTGTTCGCAGTTTACCTCCGGGTCCCATAGGTCAGCATAGTTAGGCATCAAGGAGAACTTACCACTCTTGATAATCTCATCTAATAGTTCGTGAGCCTTATTGTAGTCGCGCATGTTGGACTCCGGCCATGCAGACATATACAATCTTGCGAGCACGGCTTGTGCTGCCCACTTGGTAGGGATACGTTTGTCGGATGATTTCGTATCCGAGAGACGTGCGATGGCATCAGTCAGGTCACCAATGATATATTGGTAGGTCTGCTCAATAGTGCTGCGCCCGGAGAGAACGATAGATCCATCGGAAACTGAAGGGATAGGTAATGCGCCCCAATACTGAGCCATCTCGAACATCATAGCACCACGATAGAACTCGGCTTGTCCGATGAAAGAGGACATCTGATCTGCATTCTCTTCAGTGATAGCCATTTTGTTTAGTGCATCTAACGCTTGCGATGCACGGATTACTACAGGCCAACGAACATTCCAGCATGCAGCGATGCAGACATTTTCGTCGTTGAGCATACCATTGTAATAGTCAAGAGCAGCCTGTTGCGCCTCAGTCCAAACCTGATAGTCACCCTGACGGGTCTCGTCAAGTCCTAAGAAAGGATATAATCCGGTACGCTCGTAGCGGGTACGACGGAATGTGAAATACACGCCATTCAGGTAAGGTTGAATATTGTCGATATCTGCAAAGACTTGTTCTGTAGAAAGAGCCGTCTGTGGTTCCTGCGATAGGAAATCCTCGCAACTGTTCATGGATAACAGAGAGCACATAATAAGAACGGCTATCAGCGATTTATTGATATACTTTTTCATAGCATTATAACTATATTATCAGGTGAGACATATTTGTTAGAAACCGATATTTAAGCCAACCACATACATACGTGATGATGGATAGTAGTCGCCCGATTCAGGGTCATATCCTTTGTATTTGGTAAACGTGCATGGGTTGTTGGCAGTGAAGTAAATACGAGCATGGTCAAAATGAATGGTGTTCATCCATCTCTGAGGGAAGTCGTAACTCAATGTGATAGCCGATATCTTGAGGAACGATGCGTCTTGTATTCCGTTGTCACACATACTCATAGTATAGCGGTCACTCCCCCAATAAGCACGCGGGATATTGGTGTTGGTGTTCTCAGGCGTCCAACGGTTGAGGTTATCTGCGTGAGTTGATGTTGCTCCATTGGTCTGCATAAGCGTCTCATACAGGCTGCTGATACGGCGAGCACCATACGAATAGGTGGCTACGATTTGGAGTGTCAGACCTTTGTAGGAGAAATCAGTATGGATACCTCCATAGAATTTCGGATCGGTGTTACCAATGATATAACGGTCTTCATCGTTGATGATGCCATCGTTGTTCCGGTCAACGGGTAGGATATCACCCGGGCGGACACGATGACCACAGAGGTCAAGAGTGGAAACATATTCCATATCCTCTTCTTGAGCAATTTTGTTGAACTGATAGACATAGATATTATTGAGAGACTCTCCAACAAAGAGGTTGCCCGTACGCTGAATCGAGTTGCCGCTGACATTGTAGATCGAGGTAACATCGCCATACAACTTAGTGATTTTGTTCTGAGCTGTAGCGATATTGAAACCGATATTCCATTGGAAACCACCCACTTTGACTGCATTGATATTTACATTCAACTCTGCACCTTGGTTCTGCAAGCAACCTACGTTATCCAACATATAGGAATAGCCATAAGATCCTGCTAAACTGCGTTGCATCAACAGATCCTCATTGTTGGTGAAGAAATAGTCAAAGTTGACTTGAATACGATTGTGCCAGAATGCCATATCCAGTCCGGCGTTGAATTGTTTTTGGGTCTCCCAACGCAGGTCGGGATTCCCATACAGACCATTAGTACCTGTTCCACGTCCCATACCATCATTGAGGAATACATAAGTAGAGAGTGTGGTCTTGGTGTTGAATATGGTGTTGTAACCATAATTAGGGATGTTTTGGTTACCGACAAGACCATAGCCCAAACGCAAGCGCAGGTTGTCAACCACATTCTGGTCTTTCATAAACTGTTCACCGGTAATGTTCCAAGTAGCAGCCACAGACGGGAAAAAGCCCCACTTATGGCTCGGTCCGAACTTACTGGAGCCATCAGCACGTCCTGTGAAAGTGATGTAGTAACGGGAATCATACACATAATTCAGACGAAGATATGCAGACATCAGTGAGTAACTGGTATAGGAAGAACTCCATGTTGAGTTCTCTTTATCGGTAGCAGAGCCTATGCTCTTGTAGGTAAACAAGTCGTTCCCAAAGCCGACAGCATTGATTTGATTCCAATTGGTGCCATAATAGGACATATCCATACCCAGCACGGCACCCAGACGATGTCTGTCTTTTATGGTCGTGTTGTAGGACACTGTATTATCCCATTGATAGTTCATGCTCTTTGAACGATATTGCTGAGCATATCCATTGTACGAGTTCTTGTAAGAGAGCGTACTCTTGGTGCCATAGTAATAGTCGTTCTCCTGTTGAGCAAAGTCCAACGAGAATGTGGAACGGATGTCCAAGCCCTTTATAGGATGGATATCGATATAGTTGGATGACAGGTAACGGAACTTATCAACATCTTTTGTGATGGTATTGAGTGCCTTGATTGGATTGCTATAGGATTGACTCTCGAGTTTTCCTTCCCACATATAGTATTGTTCATCGTTGGTGTAATAAAGAGGGTCAGCACGGAAAGCAACGAGGTACATATTATCATCCGCCATAGGGTTCTCTATAGAGTATGCGAGGGAGTTGTTGGTCCCTACTTTCAACCATTTGTTCACCTCAAAGTCAAGATTGACCTTGCCATTGTAGCGTTTGTAGGCAGAGTTCTTGATTTGTCCTTTCTGGTCAGAATATCCGAAACTGGTAAAGTAGTTTACCTTGTCGGTTGCACCAGAGAAGGTAACATTGTGGTTGTGTTGGAAACCTGTTTGTGTGATCTGATCTACCCAATTATAAGTCTCTCCCTTTTCATAAGCCGCCATTTCCCATTCTGCAAATGCGATGTTTTGTGAGATACGTGCGCCGCTGATTGTCAAATAACGGTCAATATACTTCTGACGGTCTTTAGTAGGATTATCATCCATGTACTTATTGGCATAAGAATCAATACGATAGTCGAATGTCTGCTTTCCATTCATCAGTGGTATATCATTTGCAAATGTCTGCCATCCTACCCATCCGTCATAGGTTACTTTACCTTTACCTTTTTGTCCTCGTTTCGTTGTGATAACGATGACACCATTAGCACCACGTGCGCCATACAGAGCGGTAGCAGAGGCATCTTTCAACACTTCAATAGAGGCGATATCGTTGGGGTTAATCGTTGAGATATCGGTATCATCTATCATGATGTTATCAATAACATACAGAGGGGACGTTCCGTAGGAGATAGAGTTGTTACCACGAATCTGAATAGAGGCATTTGCTCCCGGACGAGGATTTGCTTCTATATAGACTCCGGGTATTTTACCTTGCATTGCTTGGTTGAGGTTGGCGGTAGGAATTTCTTTTAGTTGATCAGCATCCACACTGGCCACAGCACCTGTAAGGTCTGACTTTTTCATAGCGGCACCAACGACGACCACTTCATCGATACTTTGTGTCTTTTCGGATAATGTCACCGACAAGAAACGTTCTGATGATACCGAGTAGGTCTGGGTATCATAGCCGACAAACGAGAATTGCAGAACAGCACCCTTTGGCACTGAGATGACAAATAATCCATCAATGTCGGTAATTGTTCCACCGGTCTGCTTCGTATTCACGACACTAACACCCGGTAATGGTTCGCCATTACCAGCATCAACAACTTTTCCTTTGACTGTGAGTGTTTGAGCACTCAATGCAACAGTTGCAGATAACAGAATAAAGAACAATAATAAACTCTTTTTCATTCGATATAGATTTATATAGGTTATAACTTCTTACTTAGACTAACAACCGTTGCAAAATTACTGCATCCCATAAGGTCTCACAATGGATAATCCCAAAATAAACATAGACAATCCTGTTACACAGCATATCATCAGATGATACTACATTTTTGCCGGCATTCTTTCGTAGCGATTCTTGAATGTATTGGGTGACATCCCCATAATCTTTGAGAACACCCGAGAGAAATAGAATGGGTCTTCAAAACCCAATACCAGAGATATCTGATTGATTTTCATTGATGTTGTATCCAATAACTCACATGCTTTTTGAATCTTTAAGCGAGAGAAGTAGTTCATGGGAGGGTATCCGACTTTCGCTTTGAACAATGCAGAATATCTATATGGAGAATATTTAACATAGGTACTGATCTCATTTACCGTAAGGGTGCGATTGATGTTCTCATGCATATAATGGATACTTTGCGTGATAATATCGTTATTCTTGTTATCATTTCTTGTTCGTGCGGCACGGAAGCAATTCAAATACGCAAGCGACCCCATGAAATAGGAAAGACAGGTGGTAGTATAACGAAGGTTCTCCAAAGAGTAGCCCCATTCCAATGTATGATACATTTCCTCAAACAGATCCAACCGATCGTTGATACGGGATTCTTCTGTGATAGATATTGTTCTTGGGATTGTGTAATCCGCCGCCATTAAATGAGCCTTATTTCCCTTGAAATGCATCCAATAGATAGTCCAAGGGTTATCAATCGACGACATGTACGTATGGGGTACGCCAGGCGGCAAGATAATAACCTGATTGGCAGTTAGAGCGAACTGGTTGCCATTGACGGATATCTGTCCTTCACCTTGAATACAATACAGTAACACGTACTCTTTAATCGGTGTGTTGCGTTGCATATAATGGAACTTGGCATTAGGGTAATAACCAATATCGGTGATGTGTAACTCTTGGCACAACTCATCGTGTTCCATTATTTGAACTACAGAACTTGGCAGTACTAATGCACGTGAGCCAACGAATCCATCTTGTAAACGAGCCATATTTATAGAATTAATTATGATGCTGCGCATCCTTTAACAATATCTGTGCCTGTTGATGATTGATGTCGAGATTTAGGACTTCTTGGAATTCTTGACAGGCATGTTGCAAGTCTCCCTTTCCAAGATAACCTAATCCCATAACAAAGTGGCAGTGGATCTGATTACGGATATTTAGGTCGTCATCCCATATTGCCAATTCAGGTAGAGATACTGCAAAATAATCTATCTTACAAACATCGTGGAGATGTTCTTTTCCATGTTGCAATAGTCGCTCGAACAGTTCTTCTGCATGCGTATTATCGCCCAATTGTTTCCATGCAAGAGCCTGATAGTATATCTTATCCGGTTGGGAATCATTGTAATAGAAGGCTTGGTGTGGCTCTGCTTCACCCTTTGTAGCCAACTGGAAATATTCGCGTGCTTTGTCAGTTTGCCCGAGGGCTTTGTATGCCAAGCCTTTGTAATAGTCAATATCATTCTCCTGCATCGTTATCAACTTACCCTCTCCAAGGTTATGAGGATAGTTATCCGTCTTAGAAAGCATATTTAGTGCCTCCTCGTAGTTTCCTTGTGTCAAGGCTTGTTTAGCCAACTCTCGATAACATAAAGTATATTGCCCTGTTATTTTCCCTTCTCCACCTTCCCAAGGATGGAATTTACGGTTAGCAATAATCTTCAGCGTTTCAGAGTACATACCTAATTGGTTGTGCAGTTGTATATACTCAATCATCAAGTCGTCGCGCTCCTGCGTCAGGTTAAAGTATTCCGTTAGACATTGTAGGCGAGACTGATAGTCATAGCCCAATTTCTTATAGAGTTGATATAACTCCATAAATATACGGGAGTCTGTTTTGTCTAAGCGGAATGCTTTTTCCATCATCTGCAATGCATGTTGTTTGTCATTGCCTTTATTATAGTATGCCAAGGCTAAATTACGCAAGACTGTCGGATAGGAATCATCTAACTCAGCCGATTTCTTCCATGCTTCGATGGCAACTGTGTATTGTCTTTGTGAATAATAGAAGTTCCCTAAATAGTAATAAGCCTTTGCTCCATTCGGGTTGAGTACCGTAGCATGTGCGAATAGTATCGTTTCTTCTGGGCGATTCGGGAAACAATATGCAGGGTTACACTTCTCGGCTTCTTGATAGAGCGATTGGGCTTTGATAGTGTTGCCCTGCATCTCTGCGATGTAACCTAATGCGTACATAACAGTTGGATAAACAATCGTGTTATTGTCCATACAGAGATGTAGCAGGTCTGACGCTTCTTTCCACAAACCAGCTTCCATAAAATCCAGGGCATACTCGATATAATCATGGACCGTTCCGCGCATGGTAGTACGTATTGTATCTATGATAGACCGGTCTTGCGTTAGCATATACTTCTCCCACAAACAACCGATATTGAATGAATCTATCTGCAACGACTCATTCACAAAACAGAGAGCCTCTTCCGTTCTTCCTAAATAACGGAGTATGGATGTCTTGAGTTGTCGAGCCTTGAGATTGTGCCAGTTCCTATATAGAGAGTGTTCGATATTCTCAAGAGCCATATCATAATCACCACGCATCACATCGATTTGGGCGATTGAGAAATAGGCAGAGTCTTGTTGCGCTGCATTCCAAGTAGATTTGAAGAGTGCATCATACGCTTCGTCTGCCCTACCTTGCCATTTCAAGCAGATTCCTAAGTTATAGTAAGGTTCACCATCATAGGGATTGGGATTTCGCTCTGTGAGTGTCTCTACTGCTTTATTCAAATAGGCTTCTGCTTTTACAAACTGCCCCTTACGCAATAACAACAGTCCCATTGCGTTATTGCAACGTATGTCGCCAGGCTCTCGCCGCAATGCTTCGAGATAATAATCCATTGGATTATATGTAGCATGGCGATATTGCTCGATATGCAGACCTGTCAGGAACAGTTGTTCTTGTGAGGCAATATCCTTGGGGTCTTTTGCCGGTTGGGCAGGGTCAGGAATAGCACGGTCTGTCTTGGTGTGAGGTTGATATTGTAGGACACACTTCTCTTGAGTATTGAATATCTTAACGATATAGTTGTCTGGAGTGGAGTCATTGACACATATTTCTTTTTCGAATACTATTTCAGGTGATACTATTGTTGTTTCATCCAACAAGACTATCCCCGAAGTATTCATTACCACTATATGCAAGTCCGCTTCACCAGTAGCATACACCTTGAGGATTGCTTTGTTATCTATCACTTCAAAACCAAGCAACACATCTTTGTTGGCATTGCGAACGTATCCTATTTGACTATATGGCATGAAGTATTGGGTCCACGATTTCTCTTCATAAGGCTGTAGCCAACTAAAGTCAGGCTGATTGTCGCAATACACGCCAGTCATCAATTCGATGTATGGTCCATTGTTGTCTGTAAGGTTACGGTCCCATGCCTGTCCAAAGTCCCCATTCCCCCATGTCCATTGCTTCTTCCCTGTGGAGACATGATGGTTGGCCACATGTAGCAATCCTCCTTGCACATGTTCTTCATACCCTCCAACGAAATCAAATTTAGACTGTACTGCCATATAGGATGTAGGGACCGGAATATTCTTATAACGGGAAATGTCTGTTCCCGGAGCATAGTCGTATTTGTAATATACGCCATGACTTATAGGGAACTCTGTTACTGCTCGTTTCCCATGGTCAAACACCGCATTGACATCAGGCGGGAACACTGAGTAGTAATGGTCGTTCACCACAACAGCGGGGTTTGCCCACCACAGGAATGTCTGCGGGAAAGGAGTGCGATTATAAAGTCGCACTTTGATTGCGAGGTATGCTTTGTCCGGGAAGATAGTGAAGCCTTGTGTCCCTTTGGTACGGCACATACGTTCCACCTCACTACACCAAACAGTAGCGCTGCCATCCGTATTATGTTCTATCTGTGCGTCTACCGGAAGAAATGTAGATGGACGGTGGTGCTGTGGCCAGTTGAATTCGATACCACCGGATATCCATGGACCGGTAAGGCCTACTAATGCCGGTTTAATGACTTCATTGAAATATACGAAGTGGCGTTTGTGTATCTTGTCATACGCCATTTGTACTCGTCCGCCCAGTTCGGGAAGGATCATAATCTTGATATAGTAGTTCTCTAAGAAACAGGCGTCATAAACCTTATCTACCTTGTCGTCAAATATCTTTTCCACTACCGGATAAGGATAAACAGCCCCGCTACTACCCTGATATACTCGTTTTTCAAGGAATATAGGGTTCTTTTCCTCACTACCTATTGGATAAGTGGGAATAACGACTTGTTCACGCCATGCACGCACTTCTCCTTTCCGAGTTACTGTTGATTCTATGAAATGACGGTTCATACTTTATACAGGTTACTTGATATATGGTTATTCTTTCACTAAATTCTTTTCTAATTCTTCAAGAGTCTTCCCTTTCGTTTCCGGCACCCTTTTCCATACGAATATCCCTCCTAAGACGCATATTGCGCCGTAGAGCCAGAATGTACCGGCCGCACCAAAATTAGCATTGAGAATTGGGAATGTGTAAGTCAGTATTGAGCATGCAGCCCATAGCGCGAAAGTGGCAACAGACATTGCTACACCGCGAATCTTATTTGGGAATATCTCACTGACCACCACCCACATCACCGGTGCAAGGGTCATAGCATAGCACGCAATAGCCAAGACAACTATGATAAGTAGGGATATACCGGATATATGCAAGTAGTACGCCCCTCCCATAATCAGGTAAATAATGGCTAATCCAATAGAGCCCGTCAATAGCAGTGCTTTGCGTCCCCATTTATCAACAAGGAACATAGCGACAACGGTAAATACAACATTCGTTACACCTGTTACAACAATGTTCATCAATACGTCACTGACGCCATATCCAGCGGCCATGAAGATCTCTTGTGCATAATTGAATATCACATTGATGCCACACCACTGTTGGAATACTGCAAGGACGACACCAATAAGCAACACATTCGCATACTTGCGTTGGAATAGTTCGGAGAAACGGGCATGTGGCTCACTTGCGATAGAAGAACTGGTTGCAGCACACTCTGTTTGAGCATATTCCTGTCCGCCTATTCGTTGTAGTATATCAAGTGCTTCACTTGTTCGACCTTTCATGATTAGCCATCGTGGGCTTTCAGGAATAAAGAATGTACACACAAAGAATATATCTGCAGGTATCATCATTGCCCAAAACATCCATCGCCATCCCATTTGGCCATTCCATGACGCTGCAATCATCTCGTTTGTAAAATCTGCAGGTACTTGTTCTGCCACAAGCCAGTTGACCACCTGTGCGGACAAGATACCCAATACAGTTGCCAACTGATTAGCACCGACAAGTCGTCCTCTCATATAAGAAGGTGATATCTCTGCGATATAGACAGGTGATTGGTTGGTAGCCAACCCTATTGACAAGCCTCCCAAGAAACGGAATATATTGAATTGGAGAAAAGTATTGGCAAGTCCTGTACCGAGCGAGGTACAGATAAACATGGCAGCAGATAATATCAGCAGTGGTTTGCGCCCATATTTATCACTCAGTTTCCCTGCGAAGACTGCACCAATGCAGCAACCTATCAGGGCTGTCGTCATAGCCAGTCCTTGTAGAGCCGGGCTATCTGTAATGCAAAAGTATTGCTCGTAGAACGGTTTTGCGCCACCAATGACTACCCAGTCATATCCGAATAGCAGTCCTCCCATAGCACTAATTAGTGCAATAGTAATCAGATAGGTATTAGATTGTTTCATTGCATTGAATATTTATCGTTCAATTCCGGCTGCAAAATTACGGGGCTTTACACTCCACCACAATAGACAATACAACTATATACATGGATATTCTTGCCGTGTTATCCATTTTGAGGGAATTATATACATTCGCAATAACGTCACAACACACTCATTATCAACATACACAAACAATTTATAATCATAACAGAGAATTATACTATGGATATTTATGATATAATCATATATTATTTGGTTAAGGACAAGCGGCGTATTGCAGGATGCCCAAATGTACATTACAGCAGGTGCTTCACAGAGGTGTAAAGAACGAATATATAACAGACGACGTTAACCCCAGTGTTGCATTTCCAATGTGAACTTGAGGTAAACTATGGTACTCTCCTTCATTTTTTGATAAGGATAAAGCCGAATTACCTTTGTATGTTCTGTTTTTTTTGTATCTTTGCGGGTTATTCTACACCCTATAATAGAAAAGAAACAGATGATTCAACCATTGACAGACAATCTCTCTAAGCAGCATTTTGACCGTGACACTATCATTCGTGGTATAGTCACTATGGTTGTGTTAGTTTTGCTTTTTCTGCTTATACGCCGTTTGAGCGGTGTACTGCTGCCTTTCCTGATAAGTTTTGTCATTGCCTATATGCTTGAACCCATAGTACGTTTCTTTCAATACAATTGTCGTCTGAAGAACCGTCTATTGTCTGTCATCGTCACTCTCATACTTACTCTTGGTGTTTTGTCGGGGGCTATTGCTGCATTGGTTCCTGTTATCAACAAGCAAGCAACGGCTCTCTCTGAGGGAATTAAAAACTACCTAAACACATTCGATGCCAACGAACTCTTCTCTCCACAGGTCAACGAACAGTTCCAAGACTTAGTCCAACAGATGGATATCAAGTCATTGCTTCAGAATACAGAAGTGCAACAAGGTATCAGGGCACTCTTACCTAAGGTAGGTGATTGGATTAGTAATGGTGTCAGTGCTGTTATGGGACTTGCCATAGGTTTCATTTGTTTGCTATATATTATATTCTTGCTCATTGATTATGAGAAGATATCCAAGAACTGGCACCGATATATCCCGCAGCGATACCGCAGCAGGGTACAGATGCTTATGGGCGATTTGGACACCAATATGAATAGTTATTTCCGTGGACAAGCCACTATTGCCGGTATTGTTGGGATACTCTTTGCCACAGGCTTTCAGATTATAGGCTTACCTATGGGCATTGCAATGGGTCTAATTATCGGTGTACTGAATCTTGTTCCCTATCTACAGACCATTGGTATTCCACCTTGTCTCATTCTCGGACTTATTCAATCTGCGGAAACTGGGCGTCCTGTCTGGGTTGTATTCTTATGTATAGCCACTGTGTTTATCATTGTGCAATGTATCCAAGACCTCTTGCTCACACCTAAGATTATGGGGCATGCTATGGGAATGAGTCCCGCTATGATACTTCTCAGCCTCTCTATATGGGGTTCCCTATTAGGTATTGTCGGTATGATTATCGCCTTGCCCGTAACCACTCTCATCATATCTTACTACAAACGTTTTGTGCTTCACGATACAGTCGATGAGACGGGAAAGTGCCAACCTGTCCCGACAATCGTGTCAGACACTGCCAACCCTGATACTGAGCAGCTTTCTCAACAGAATAATACATAATCAATCATATGGAAAGAAAAGTTCGTGTGCGTTTTGCTCCGTCGCCTACTGGAGCACTGCATATTGGCGGTGTGCGTACCGCATTGTATAACTACTTGTTTGCTCGTCAGCACAGCGGCGATATGCTTCTCCGTATAGAGGACACCGATTCTACACGTTTCGTGCCCGGAGCCGAAGAATATATCATTGAGGCTCTCGACTGGCTCGGTATTAAGATTGACGAGGGGATATGCAAAGACGCCCCCAACGGTAAGGGTTCGTACGGTCCATATCGCCAGAGTGAGCGGCGAGAGATATACCACACATACGTCAAACAACTGCTTGACAGCGGTCATGCCTATATAGCCTTCGATACGCCAGAGCAATTAGAGGCTAAGCGTGCCGAGGTGCCCAACTTCCAGTATGATGCCCGCACCCGTATGCAGATGGTTAATTCTCTCACACTCTCAGCCGACGAGATCAAGACACGTATGGATGCTGGCGAGAAATATGTGGTGCGTTTCTTGGTAGAGCCTAACGAGGATGTGCATGTGCATGACCTCATCCGTGGTGAAGTGGTCATCAACACCAATATTCTTGACGACAAAGTACTCTATAAGTCTGCCGATGACCTACCTACTTACCACCTTGCTAACATTGTGGACGACCACTTGATGGATATTACCCATGTTATCCGAGGCGAGGAGTGGCTGCCTTCCGCTCCACTACATGTTCTGCTCTACCGTGCTTTCGGTTGGCAAGATACGATGCCCGAGTTCGCCCACTTGCCTCTGCTGCTCAAGCCGGATGGCAACGGCAAACTCAGTAAGCGTGACGGTGACCGACTCGGTTTCCCCGTCTTCCCCCTGGAGTTCCATAACCAGAAAGACGGTACTGTCTCTTCCGGCTACCGTGAGAGTGGCTATTTCCCAGAGGCTGTGATCAACTTCCTTGCACTGCTCGGTTGGCACAACACAGGCAACCAAGAGATGTTCACGATGGACGAGTTGATACAGCAGTTCTCCTTAGACCGCGTCAGTAAAGCCGGTGCAAGGTTTGACTATGAGAAAGGCAAGTGGTTTAATCACCAGTATCTGCAACTCAAGAGCAACGAGGAGTTGGCTGACCTCTTTATGCCTATCCTCGCACAGCACCATATCATTGCTGACAAGGCTGTGGTCGCTAAGGTCATCGGATTGACAAAAGAGCGTGTCAACTTCGTGCCCGAACTATGGGAACAAGTCAATTTCTTCTTCGAGGCACCTACCGAGTACGATGAGAAGTCGCTCAAGAAACGCTGGAAAGAGGACAGTCCACGCCATATGAGGGAGTTATTGGCTTTGCTTGAGCCGCAGACCGACTGGTCGGCTGAGGCACTCGATGCCTTGGTCATGCCGTGGATAGAGGCACATGAGTATGGTGTCGGTATCGTGATGAACGCCTTCCGTATCTGCCTCGTGGGTGCCGCGCGTGGTCCGCACATATGGGCTATCACCGATGTGATAGGCAAGGAGGAGACGTTACGCCGTGTCCGTACTGCCATAGAAAAGATATAAAGGTAATGACCCCACAAGAGGTTCTACATAGATATTGGCACTATGATAATTTCCGTCCTCTGCAGGCGGAAATTATTCAATCTGTGTTAGAAGGTAACGATACGCTCGCCCTCATGCCTACGGGTGGAGGCAAGAGTCTATGTTTCCAAGTACCAACTATGGTCAGGGAAGGGCTATGTCTCGTTATCACCCCTCTCATCGCACTGATGAAAGATCAAGTGGAGAACTTACGCAAACGGGATATACGAGCAGCGGCCATCTACACAGGGATGACATACGATCAACAAAAGACAGTCATCAACAACTGCAAGTACGGGCCGTACCACTTCCTCTACATATCTCCCGAGCGACTTGAGTCTAATGATTTTCGCGAGCAACTACCGCAACTGCCTATCACACTCATAGCAGTAGATGAAGCACACTGTATCTCACAATGGGGATACGACTTTCGACCCTCCTATCTGCATATAGCACAGATACGGCGACTGCTCTCTGACACACGTCATGTGCCTATATTGGCACTCACAGCTACGGCTACACCCGATGTCATTGACGATATACAAGACCGGTTGGAGTTCCAACAGCACAAAGTGCTGCGTAAGAGTTTTGAGCGTCCCAACCTCAGTTATGTCGTACGATTGTCCAACAAGAAAGCGGATGAGATAGTCTATATACTCAGTCGGGTGTCCGGGTCAGCCATTGTATATGTGCGTAACAGACAGCGAGCCAAAGAGATAGCCGAATATTTAGAGCAACATGGATTATCTGCAGATTACTACCATGCGGGGTTATCTACACAACAGCGTAACGACAAGCAGATGGCATGGCTTGATAATCGTACACGCGTCATTGTATGTACCAACGCTTTTGGTATGGGTATTGACAAACCCGATGTACGTGTTGTCATACATCACGATCTGCCGGATACTATCGAAGCATACTTCCAAGAGGCCGGACGCGCAGGGCGGGATGGACAACAAGCATACGCTGTGCTACTGTATGACCCCTCAGATAAGACCAAAGCACACCAACGAGTATCCGACAACTACCCCACAAAAGAGTTTATCGAAGATGTCTATCACAAGACATGCGACTATCTCTGTATAGGTGCCGGGAGCGGAGAGGGACACTCTTTCTATCTCGATATAGGCGACTTATGCCATGTCATGCACCTACCTATTCTGCCTACCTACTCCGCATTACGACTGCTTACCAACGCAGGGTATATCCGTTTTCAGGAGGAGCAAGATATCCAACCACGGGTACAGATTGTCATCACCCGACAAGAGATTGAGCAGTATCACCTTGAGCCGATATTTAACGATCTGATAGAGTATCTGATGCGGCACTATACGGGTATCTTCACAGAACTACAGTATCTCTCATCCACACAACACATACAGGAGTATCTAACACAGCAGACAGGCCTTAGCAAGCGTCAGATAGATATGCATAGCCTACTCTCATCACTTGCACAAAGACATATCATACGCTATGTCCCACGAACCGTAGCCAATATCTTCACGATGACACAGGATAGACAACAGGAGATATACCTCTCTTCAAACGTCTATGAGCAACGTCAAGAACAGTATGCGCAGCGATTACAAAGCATGGTAGAGTATGCGGAAAGTCAGCACTTCTGCCGCTCGCAATTGTTACTTGCGTATTTTGGAGAAACGGATGCACCTGCGTGTGGCACGTGCGATGTATGCAGGAGACATAAAAAAGAAATGGCATAGTCTTTGCCAATCCGAACAAGAAACCCCTACACAACCATTATGACAAACCCACACCAACACCTCAAGAGGTTATACGCAGGTATCTTTATCCTCACTGCAGTGATATGTCTTATCAATGTCATCTATCTGCTGTGCCAACCTGATATAGACATCAAGACGATATTGTTTCAGGGCTTACAATATGTCCTTATGTTGGCATTACTTACAACTCCTATCCTACTACGTAAGAAGTTTCTACTCAATATACCTCTCGTGCTTGTCGTAGCCGTTGCTATCTTTGCATTTACGGCTCTCATATTGGGTGACGGGCTCAACTTCTATGGTAAATATCCATGGTGGGACTCGTTACTGCACTTGCTCTCCGGTGTTGTATTGTCTTTCATTGCCTTATGGATAGTACATGTCGTCATGCCCGACTCCTATAAGACTATCTTCCGTAACAAATACTTCTTAGCCCTTTACCTGCTTATGTTCACCATCTCTGCGGGAGCACTATGGGAGATATGCGAGTACACCTACGATGACATCTTTCATACCAATACACAGCAGTTTATGGAAACGACCACGGGTTCTCTGTACACAGACAATGATATTCCCTTAGAAGGGCACGAGGCATTACGTGACACCATGACAGACCTGACACTTGACTTTATGGGCGGGCTCATCATTGCACTGTATGTCATCGTTCGACACAATAAGTTGCTTGAACGTCATGATCTTCCCTAACCGCACAAAAAAACGAGGCTGCCTAACTTTCTTACCTTGTCAGACAGCCTCTTGTGCATAAATAAGTTTCAACTACTTACGAATACCTAACTCTTTGATGATTGCACGATAACGCTCGATATCCTTCTCCTTGAGATAATCCAGCATACGACGTCGCTTACCAACCAAAGCGGTCAAAGCACGCTCTGTACCGAAGTCCTTGTGATTTTTCTTCAAGTGCCCGGTCAAATGGTTGATACGATAGGTAAACAGAGCTATCTGACTCTCTGCAGAACCCGTGTCCTTAGCGTCTTTACCATACTTGGCAAAGAGTTCTTCTTTCTTTTCAGCATTCAAATACATATTGTACTGCTTTATAGATTAAACAATCATGACCTCGCCCGATATTACATACAAACGATGTCATATCTACTTGCTCTCATTACGAAAGCGACCGCAAAGGTAATACTTTTCTTGCAACTGCACAAATATATTCCTTCTACTGCCATTTTTTATTGTTACAAGTTTACTTCTTTATCCATACACGTGTTATCTCCGCCACAAACAACTGATGACGAGAAGCATCCGAAGTAGCATAATACTCCTTCTCTATCTCATCTTTATAAGCAGGCGTAAAATGCTCCGTATCCATTCGCTGTTGGAACATATTCTTACATTCTATTATCATTCGTGCCTCTCCAAAACTCATCATACCGGATGGAGTCTGTATAGGTGTTAGAGCGGCATCCTTTACTTTGTCCGATGTACGCCCCGAACGAGTACCGCACATACGCAGAGCCGGCCGATACGACTCAGTGAAGAAACTCAGTGTAAAGGCTTGCTCACGCTCCAAGAACTCATATGTATAACGCGACTCACGTATCATAATCATAGCCGCAGGCTTACCCCACACCACACCCATGGTTCCCCATGAAGCTGTCATAGTGTTGTATGACTGAGCATTACCTGCCGTTACCAACATCCACTGATTACCTACCAAATCAATTACATTGTCCTTCAAACCGGTGATTGGGATACACACATAATTATCCTCCCAAGCCCTACTCTGATTACCCGTTAACATATCTTGCTTCATATTTACAGTTAAACTATCGTCATTCTCTTCTGTTTCTCCTGCTGTACTATGGTTTTTGCCGCCACAACAAACACACACAACACTAACCCATACCAATAGTATCGTCACTGCTACATTTTTCATACAGGACATCCATGCCCAAACACTAACATGTCTCATACCTTATACCATTCACATTATTATCACTACATACTTCCTCCACTAAGAATACTGAGTTACCTACCCTATTTCTGTATCGAGAAAGGAAATGAACCTATCAGTTCTCCATCTACAAAGAAATCTGCGTTATACACACCTACCTGCAATATCTCATCTATCGTCCAATACATGGTATCCTCCACATCTTCACCCGCATACTCTATTTCCTTGCTCACTGAATAGGCTATTTTGCCACTCTCAAACGCAAACACATCGTCTATATTCTTCTGCATTACCTCTCCATCAGGACGTGTCAAACGCAAATAGACAGTCTTCATACCCGGTTTACTCGTTATATTACGTCCTATGGTATAATCAAACTGCAACTTCTGTATCTGGCTATATACCGTTGTCTTTCTCTCACGTTTGTTCAACGTGGTCATTTGGAAACGTGTCACCTCCAACATCGAAGCACGACTCACCACCTCCGCCAAGTGAGTACGTTCCGCTTCCAACTGCTGCGCCTGACGAGACACCTCTTGAAACTGCTGTTTCACTTGCCGGTTCTCTGTTGTCAATTGTTGATTCAGCCTATCCAACGAGTCTATCTGGTGTACATAGCCCACCATGATCTGACGGACGGTGGCTAATTCTTTCTTCAGTTCTGAGATACGACGAGCATTGGTTACTTTCGTGATACGCAACTCTTCCAACAGATTCTGGACACGCTGCTTCTCTTGTGCCAATAACTCCACTAACGAATCATTATTGATATTCGGAGTTTGATAACCATCAAACTGTATTGCCAACTCCTCATACTCATCCTCTAACTGTTCCTTCTCAAACTGCATCTGCTCTACCATCTCTCCCATCTCACTCTTCTGACGAAGATTCAGATAAACCAGGACGGCTATGCCCAATGTTAGAAGAATAATCAGAACAATAAGAGTAACGGACTTACTTTTCTTTTCTGTTACAGAGGGTGTTTGTTCCTTGTCTGTCATAGTTGTATTTAGTTTATCAGGTTTAACATTTATAGTATATCCAACAATCTCTCCATATGTGTACTATGAGATCCCTTAAGTAAGATAGTCTTGCCATACAACTTATGTTCACTCAGCCACGCATGCAAATCCTCTACACTCACAAACACAGGATAAGGAGATGTTGTCTCCTTGTACTCTTCCCCTACCAGATACACATCTTGTGCCTTACGTTCAGCTAACATATTTACCACGTTTTGATGTTCTACATGGCTACAAGTACCTAACTCCCGCATTGCGCCCAAGATGTATGTATCACCATCAAAAGCATTGATAGCAGCCTGCATAGAGGAAGGATTGGCATTGTAGGCATCTGCCACAATCGTGTTTCCTTGAGGCGAGTGCATGAGTTGCGAACGGTTGTTCGACGGGATGTATGCACGGATAGCATCCAGTCCCTGCTCTTTCGATACACCAAAGTACTCACCGATGCACAATGCCGCTGATATGTTCTCTGCGTTGTAGTTACCCACTATATGAGTCCCCGATGGCATAACTCCAGTATGGTACAGTCCCTTCTCCGGCTCCCCCCTATTTGTGGAGTGATCCGTAGCAGCACATTTTGCATCCTCATACATCTGAGACAGGTAGGGGTTGTCAGCGTTGCGGAAGATGAAACCGTTGTGGGTGAGGAGGTAGTCGTAGAGTTCGCGCTTGGTTTGCTGCACGCTCTCGAAAGAGCCGAAACCCTGCAGGTGTGCCCGTCCGACATTGGTAATGATACCATAGTCAGGTTCTGCCACACCTACCAGTTCTGCTATGTCGCCAGGGTGCGAAGCACCCATCTCCACTATCGCCAGTTGGTGCTGACGCGTCAGTTGCAGCAGTGTGAGTGGCACACCAATCGAGTTATTGAGGTTACCCTGTGTGTAGTGGATATGGTACTTGGTGGCGAGTACAGTCGCCGTCAGTTCTTTGGTCGTAGTCTTGCCGTTAGTACCTGTGATACCGATGACAGGTATGTCCAATTCACGACGCCATGCCAAAGCCAAAGACTGGAGAGCATGGACTCCCCCAGATCCCCTCAGAGGGGGGGGGAGCAAATAGGCTCTTTCTTTTCCGTAGTTTGCAACTAATTGGTTGTAGATAGTTTCGTTGGAGACGATAGCAATAGTCGCACCTTTGTCAAGTGCTTGGTCAGCAAACTGATTACCGTCGAAAGTGTCACCTATGAGTGCAAAGAACACGCAATCTGATGGCAGATTGCGTGTATCGGTACTCACCGTGAGTGAGTCTTTATTTTTTATTAGGAAGTTCCAGTCCATAACCTTTCTTCTTATCCTCCACTTTCAGCATCAGCGAGAAGATGAACGCTATCACGCCGAACGAAGCGAATACTATCATCGGCACGAGGTATCCGCCTGTGGCTTCACGCAGTTTACCGATGAGCAGTGGCACAAGACACAGTCCGATATTCTGAACCCAGAATATCAAGCAGTAGGCCGACCCCAGCACTTTCTCGTCAATAATCTTCGGCACGGATGGCCACATCGAAGCGGGTACGAGCGAGAAACTGACGCCAAGTACCAAGATCGTGATGAGAGCGAGTGTCTTGCTTGGGTAGAGAGGCAACACAAAAGCGAAGACGCAGTGGCACGCAATCATGATGAGTGCACCAATCATCATCATCGAAGCTCCCTTCCCTTTGTTATCGATAAACGCGCCGAGGAACGGTGTCAGTACCATAGCAAGTATCGGGAACCACTTGAACAAGCCCGCAGCCTCGTCGTTGTCTATCTGCAGAGTCTCCTCCAGGAAGTTAGTAGCGAAACGCTGGAACGGGAAGATAGCCGAGTAGTAGAGTACACAGAGGATTGCGATAATCCAGAACATTTTCGAACGGAATATCTTGCCTATATCGGATATATGGAACTCATCCTCAGAGTCTTTGGTGGATGTCATCTCGCCGATGGCTATCAGTTGCTTGTCGAACTTGCTGTCCATCACGGTGAACACGAGGAAGTTGATCAGTCCGATGACCAGCAGAATAGAGGCGAACAACAGTGGTGCTACCACTGAATCCACCCCATTCACAGCCCACGCATGGCTAATCTTCGGTGAGAAGAACATAGCGGCAAACACACCGATACGAGCGATAGACATCTCTAATCCCATAGCAAGTGCCATCTCTTTGCCCTTGAACCACTTAGCCAGGATCTTGCTAACCGTTGTACCTGCCATCTCGCATCCGCAACCGAATATCATGAACCCGAACATCGCCAGTTTTGCTGAGCCGGGCATATCTGTCCACCACGAGTTGAGCCACGAGATATTGTTAGCATCGAACCAGTCAGATACACCGATGTATTTGATAGCGGCACCGATAACCATGAGGCTGGCGGAGAGAGTACCTGTGAAGCGTACGCCCATCTTGTCGAGGATGATACCTGCGATGATAAGGAACCCGAATACGTTGAGCAGGTATTCGCCCGCAGCGTATGTGCCGAAATCCCCACGATCCCAGTTGTAGGACGTGTCGAGGAGTGAAGCGAGAGGCGAGAGGATGTCCACGAACATATACGCGAAGAACATCATCGATGCCACGAGTATGAGTACTGCCCAGCGTGCTGCAGTCGAGTCTCGAAGGGTCTTTTGAAGTTTTTCTACCATACCAAGATTTTCTATCTTCTATTGTTTTATTCAGTTACTATTTCTACAAAGCCTCATCCTCCTCGCGTGCAGGATCAGGGCGGGACATGCGTGTCTTACGTTTCAACCATGCAGCCTTACGTTTTTCGTACTCAGCATAGTGGGACTCCAAATATCCATCAGCCATAAGACAGACTATCGTTTAACCGTGAACCAGCACGTTTCTTACAGGACATGTGCGTAGTGCGACCTTATTGAATACCTAACTCCTTCTTAACAGCGGGCATCAGATCCAAAGCGTCGTCAGCAATATACAGTGTGACCATTGAGTCAAACACATATGTACATCCCTCGGCAGCACCTACCTTCTTGATAGCAGCAGACATCTTCTCCTGTATCGGGCGTAAGAACTCCTGTTGCTTGGTCTGCAGATCTTTCTGAGCAGTCTGGCCAAAAAGTTGAATGCGTTGCTCCATCTCTGCCAACTCCTGCTGACGGAACTCACGAACACCGGCAGTCATGGTTGACTGGTTCTGCTGAAAATCTACAATCTTCTTATTGAACTCTTCCTGCATATTGGCATACTGCATCTCGTATTGATTGGCCAAAGTGTCCAATTGTGCTTGCATAACCTTCAGTTCTGGCATAGCAGCCAACAGTTCCTGAGAGTTAATGTGACCTAATTTCTGTGCAGTGGATAGCATAGGAAGAGCCACCATTAGCATAAGAATAATTTTCTTCATTGTTGTATTGTTTAGTAGTTTATAATTGTCATAAACGAGTCATCATTTGGCACCCAACTTCTCCAAAATCTGATCTGACACATCCAACTTGCTGGACATATAAATCAGCGATGGTTCCGCAGAGCGGTCCTTGATGACATCATATCGTTTCTCACTTGCCAACTCTTGTATGGCAGTATATATCTCATCTTGTATCGGTTTGAGCAGTGCTTCTCTTTTTTTGTACCACTCACCATCCTGACCAAAATACTTACGTTTCAACTCCAACACATATTGCTCTTTCTGTAGTATCTCTTCCTCCCGTTTGGCTTTCATATCAGCCGATAGGAATATCTGCTCCGTCTGATAGTTGCTCGTCAGTATCTGCACCTCTTGTTGAGCAGCGTCAATCTCTTTTTGCCAACGTTTAGATATCATCGACAACTGTTCATTGGCCGTTTCGTATTGCGGCAAGTTCTTCAGGATATACTGCATATCCACGTAGGCAACCGAGAACTTCTGGGATAGTAGCACTGCGGGTGCCATCACTCCCATGAAAACAAGTAGCCATATCAGTGCTTGATGTTTCTTCATAGTTTCTATAATTCTTGTCCTAACACAAAATGGAACTGTGAACCACCATATTGTGTCGAACCATTAATAGGATCAAATCCCCAGCCCCAGTCTATACCCATCAAACCAAACATAGGTAAGAATATACGCACACCCACGCCAGCAGAACGTTTCAGGTTAAACGGATTATAATCCTTAATATCCGCAAAACAGTTACCTGCCTCCACAAAAGCCAATGCCCATATCGTAGCATTCTGTTCCAGAGAGATAGGATAACGGAGTTCCATGGTGTACTTGTTATATACATACCCCATATTACGACCGAGTGTAGCATCATACGGGGTGAGTGATCCGGATTGGTAGCCACGCATGGACACATACTCCGTTGAGTAACTGGAGTAACTTGACATTCCATCACCACCCATGTAGAAAGTCTCAAACGGGGACTTAGCATACTTGTTGTAATGTCCCAAGTAACCAAATTCAGCACGTGCCATCAACACCAGTTTAGAGTCCGGAGTAAGAGGAGTAAAGACTTTCCCTGAGAAACGCCATTTGTGGTACTCCAGCAGGTGATAACGCTCCGAAACCGTCATCTGTGCGTATTGAGCGTCTGTAGTCTTCTTAATCAATGAATAAGGAGGTGTTATCTTCAGACCCAAAGTAAACTGGGAACCACGACGGGTGTATATGGGGTTATCGATACTCGAACGTGACAGTTGTAAGTTCAGTGCCAGATTATGGCTCGTACCATCGGTGATAATAAGGTATGGCCAGTTTTTCATGATATACATCTGATAACTGATTTCTCCGTAAAAAGAGAAATAGTCATCCGGCCAACTAAGGCGTTTGCCATAACCGATACTCACACCAAAGGTGCGTAAGTACTTGTTCTTGTCAGCCTCCATTTCACGATAGGTATCGTAATACGAGTTATTACCATAGTAGTTATAGTAGTTCGCCGCATAGTTGCTATACAGGCTTTGATACCCTTTCAAATATCTATCTGAGTAGCCTGTTTGAGAAGCAAAGAATATACTGGTACTTAGCGAATTCGGTCGTTTGCCTCCTAACCATGGTTCCAAGAAACTGATCGATGCCGAGGTGTAGTATATACCATTCGTACGAGCATTGATACTAAACGTCTGTCCCTCTCCTTGAGGTACAATACGATAACTCTTGGGATTAAACAGATTTTGTATGGCAAAGTTCGTGAACTTCAATCCTAATGAGCCTACCAGACCGGTAGCCCCCCAGCCCAATGAGAACTCAATCTGGTCTGACGATTTTGTTTCCAACTGATAGGTAATATCCACCGTTCCCTCTTCAGGATTTGGCTGAATATCCGGGACCAGTTTCTCTTGGTCAAAATGTCCCATCTGAGCCAACTCACGCAGACTGCGCATGATATCAGACTGACTGTACAACTGACCAGGTTTCGTATATAGTTCACGGCGGACGACGTGTTCATATACTCGTGTATTCCCCACGATATTTATCTCATTGATCGTAGCGGGCTTGCCCTCATACATACGCATCTCAAAATCGATGGTGTCTCCCTCTATTCGTACCTCAACAGGATCTACGTTGAAGAACAAATATCCCTGATCCGTGTATAATTTGGAGACAGCATCGTCATCCTCATTCAAGCGCTTGTTCAGTTCCTTCAAGTTATACACATCGCCACACTTGATACCCAGCATTGCGTTCAAATACTCGTATGGATAAACCGTGTTGCCTACCCATGCGATATTACCAAAATAGTATTTCTTACCTTCATCTATGGTTAAATAGACATCTACACGTGTACTATCTTCCGGTGATTGGACCACGCTATCCGACACTATCCGTGCATCACGATAGCCTATCTCATTATACTTGTCTATTATCAGTTTCTTGTCGTTCTCGAACTCAGCGGCCACAAACTTCTTGGTTCGAAACAGGTTGATGATATTGTTATCGTTGGTCTTCTTCATGGCATGGTTCACCTGATTGTCTGTCAGTGCCTCATTACCACTGATGTAGATACGTCCCACCTTTGTCTTTGCTTTTTTGTCCACATTGACAGCTACTTTTACGTAACCGGGATGGTCTCTATCTTCAAACTGCAACACTTTGATATCAGCATGATAGAAGCCTTTTTCTGCCAAGTATTTTGAAATGACTTTTTGTGCACGATCCACGAGGTCGGGTGTCATCTGTCCTCCTTTCTGTATTCCCACTTTGACCTCTACATCCTCTTTCTCGCTTTTCTTCAGACCATTATACGCCACATCCGATATACGAGGCCGTTGTTTTAGTGCTATCTCCAGCCACACTTTATTCCCCTCTATCTTTGATGCTTTAATTTTGACATCAGAGAAAAGTCCCTGCTTCCAGAATCGTTTCAGCGACTTGGTTATTTGGTCACCCGGTATCTCTATCTTATCGCCTACTGCCAACCCGGAGAATCCTATCAGTACAAAATCCTCATAACTCTCTGCGCCGGAGACAGTTATCCCAGCAATCTCATACGTCTTGCGTTGCAGGGTATATTCTATAACAGGGGTAGAGACCTGAGAAGTTGTTGTCGTACTGTCTTCTAAAAATGAAGCAATGCTATCCGTCTGTGCGGCAAGCGGCAAGCGGCATAGACATACCAATAATATGAGATTAATGTATCTGTTCACTAGTCATTCCGAATCTTCGTTCACGGTGCTGATATTCCACTATAGCACGATAAAACTCCTCTGTAGTGAACTCTGGCCACAGACAAGAGGTAAAATACAACTCTGAGTAGGCTAATTGCCATAAAAGGAAATTACTAATTCGTAACTCGCCACTGGTACGTATGAGCAAATCCGGGTCTGGTATTCCCGAAGTTGTCAGATAAGAAGACACTGTCTGTTCACTGATATCCTCTACCTGCATCGTACCTGATTGGACTGCTCTTGCTATATTTTGCATAGCCTTTACAATCTCCCAACGTGCGCTATAACTCAATGCCACAACCAGTTTTAATCCAGTATTACCGTTCGTCTCTTCCATACATGCACAAAACTTGGTACGTGCATCTGCCGGCAAGCGGGAGAGGTCACCTATCGTTAGCAACCGCACGTTATTCTTCATCAGTGTAGGTGTCTCTTTGGATATCGTGTCTATCAATAAAGACATCAACGCATCGACCTCCTCTTTAGGACGGTTCCAGTTCTCGGTAGAAAAAGCATAAACAGTCAGATAGCCTATTCCCAATGCCGCAGCAGCCTCTGTTATCTCATGCACTGCTTGTACTCCCTGTCGATGTCCAAACATACGTGCCAGACCTTGACGTCTCGCCCAACGACCATTACCATCCATGATGATGGCTACGTGTCGCGGTATCCTGTCCGGTTGTATCTGTTCCTTATAGCCCATACTATGCTCTATACCTAATATTCACAGTGCCTACACGTTGCTTTATCCTTCGCAAACTCAAAAACTATGCCAAGCGTAAGAGAGGAGGTTAAATCGTTATTCAGGATGTTGCTTCCATTCATCTTGTAGGTATTGTTAAGCGATTCCAATCCCTCTATGTTATCCGCCAGGAATATCTGATGCTGCCATGCCAACTGTAACTGCCAACGCTCGGCGAACTTCCATTTCGCCCCAATACCCAATGGTATATATGCTGCGACTAATGGCGTGCTGACCATCGGATAATTATTCACATCTTGTTGTGAGGCTTTGGCGTTATACACACTCGCACCTATACCGATGAATATAAAGGGTGTAATCGGCTTGATACGCATATCATACTCCCGCTGACCAAAACGAAAGAAGTTAAACTCTGCCGTCACGTCCACATGCCACATTGGATTGTAATACTGCACGTTGTCTTTATCACGATATGTTATGCGTTGCCGCTGCGCCTTTGTTTGCAGAGACCAACGTCTATCAAACTTATAGCGAAACTGTGCACCATAAACCTCCAATGGTTTAATAAATATATGCTCCGTTGCATCTCCCACATAGTATCCACAGCCTCCTTGGAAACCCATTTCACAACGATACATACGTGTATCCCCCCATGCCAATAGAGGGAAAAACAACATACACACCATTACTATATTCCTTACTTTACGCACTCTAACAAATGGTACAAGCGTGCAAAGGTACTACTTTTGCTCTGAATACACAAATTATTTTTGTATCGGTTGTTTGAATGTATCTGCTATATGACTCCACTCAACACGTGTTGACGACAGGCAGGCATTTGTCTTATAGAGAGAAGAGAGGGATAGCGGTACGCCGCATGGGTTATTTGTTGATGAGCCGCCGGAAGGCGTCCACGACCCGGGCTACTTCGGTTACCTGTATATGTAGTCCTGATGCTTTGTACTGTTGTCCTGCCGGGATGATGATCTGTC
The DNA here is from genome assembly GCA_963620225.1 of Acidaminococcaceae bacterium. GTDB lineage: Bacteria > Bacteroidota > Bacteroidia > Bacteroidales > Paludibacteraceae > Colicola. The sequence goes on from CAVEZM010000013.1 coordinate 44,789, forward strand.
TGAATCCGAGTTTCTCTGCCTCGTGGATACGTTGGTCGATACGGTTGACGGGTCGTATCTCGCCTGCCAGTCCCACTTCGCCAGTGAGGCATATCTGTGCATCGAGTGCGATGTCCATATTCGACGACAGGACGGCAGCCAGTACGGGTAGGTCGATGGCCGGGTCGTTGACCCGTATGCCGCCTGCTATATTGACGAAGACGTCTTTTTGTAGTAGTTTGAAGCCTACGCGTTTCTCGAGGACGGCGAGTAGCATATTCAGTCTTCGTCCGTCGAGGCCTGTGCTGCTGCGTTGTGGTGTGCCATATGCTGCACTGGCTACGAGAGCCTGTACCTCGATGAGCAGTGGTCTGACGCCCTCTACGGCGGCTGCTATGGCGATGCCGGATAGTCCTTCACGGTTGCCGGATAGTAGCAGTTCGCTGGGGTTAGTGACCTCGCGTAGTCCGTCTTGTTGCATCTGGAAGATACCCAGTTCGCTGGTGCTACCGAAGCGGTTTTTCTGTGCGCGCAGGATACGGTAGAGGTAGTGCTGGTCGCCTTCGAACTGCAGGACGGTGTCCACGATATGCTCCAGCACCTTCGGTCCTGCCAGTGATCCCTCTTTGTTTATATGTCCGACGATGATGAAGGGTACGTTCTTCTCTTTGGCGTACTGCAGGATACGGGCGGCACATTCGCGTACCTGGCTGAGGCTGCCTATACTTGATTCGATGGTTTCGGTACCGATAGTCTGGATACTGTCGATGACGACGATGTCGGGTTGCAGGTCGGTGACGCTTTGCAGGATGCGCTCGAGTGATGTCTCTGCGAGTATATAGAGGTTGTCCGGGTCGCCTGCCAGTCGTTCGGCACGTAGTTTGAGTTGTTTGGCACTCTCTTCTCCGCTGGCGTATAGTGTCTTGCGTTCGTCCATACGCATCAGCACTTGTAGTGCGAGTGTCGATTTGCCGATGCCCGGTTCTCCACCGAGCAGCACGAGGCTGCCGGGTACGAGTCCTCCCCCCAGTACACGGTTGAGTTCGGCGGACTGCATGTCGATACGCATCTCTTCGGTGGCGTTGATGTCTTGTATGCGTTGTGGTGTGGTGTTACCCCGTGTGGATATAGGTCTCTTGCCGGCGGAGGGTGTTACTGATATGTTCTCCTCGTAGGTACCCCACTCGCCGCATACGGGGCAGCGGCCTATCATCTGTGGTGCTTTCGCACCGCAGTTGGAACAGATGTATTCGGTTGTGGACTTGGGCATGTCGGAGGGATTAGTTGGTAGTTGGTAGTTGAGAATTGGTAGTTGATAGTTGATAGTTTATAGTTGATAGTTGAGGGGGTTAGAACTCTATCGTGCTGCGTTCTTTGGCGAGGAGTGTGTTTGTGAATACCTGCTGTGCCTCTTGTAGGAACTCTTGATGGTCGTCTATGCGTGCGGAGAAATGTCCTATCAGCAGTTGTTTTGTCTCTGCCTGCTGTGCTATCATAGCAGCCTGCTTGGCGGTGGAGTGCATAGTTGACTTGCACTTGTCGGCGTACTGTCTGGTATATGTCGCCTCGTGGAAGAGCATGTCTACGCCTCGTATCTGGTCAATAATCTTGGGTTGGTAGGTGGTGTCGGAGCAGTAGGCGTATCGTTTGTGTGTTTCGTAGAAGTAGGTGCCGTCCTGTGTCTGCCGTCGATGTCGTTCGGTGAAGAGGAAGCCGCAGGTAGGCACTTTATGTTTGAGAGGTACAGTCTCGACCGTGAGTGTGCGGTCGTCGATGATGATCTGTTGTTTGCGTGGATTGATATTATGGAAGATTACTTCGAATGTAAGGTCTGTGCAGTGGTAGTTGAGCAGTGGGTGCAGCAGTTTCTCCAAGTCTGGATGTGCGTAGATATGCAATGGTTGTGTACGATGCATCATGCCGAGCGTGGATATCAGTCCGATGAGTCCGAAGCAGTGGTCGCCATGGAGGTGCGAGATGAGTACGGTGTATAGTCGGGAGGTATGTACACCTAACCGTCGCATGGTGAGTTGTGTTCCCTCACCGCAGTCGATGAGGTAGGAACGGTCGCATATCTCCAGTATCTGCCCCGATGGAGAGTTCTGGAAAGTTGGCATGGCACTGCCACAGCCTAATATCGTTAGTTTTGCTTTTTCTCCTCCCATCGTGTTTCTATTCTGTTATCATGTTTAGTTGTGCCCGTGTTTTCTCTCCCAATGCTGTCTTCTGCTTAATATGCTCTTTTACTGCTACGACGAAAGCGTTGCTTTCGAACCTGCCTCGTACCGATTCAAAATCGGCTTTCTGTTGTCGTGCATCGCCGTCCACGCCAAACCCTGTCTGACTATTGAGGTCGAACTCTTTTCTGGCGTCTTCATACACCATCTTATCGAGTCGCACCACCGATTTCTGCCATTCGTCCACCACCTCACGCACTTGTTTGAGCGTTACTTCATCCACTTTGCATCCCCACACCTGCTCTAACTTTTCCAACGCCCATGTCCATTCATAGGAGTAGTAGTTATCGTGCATCCCTGCAAAGCGTGCTTGTATGGATTGCAGCGTGGTCTGTCCTTTCTCGATGTCCTCTATCAGTCGTGCCACCTCTGTGCGGGGCACCAACAGTCCCGCCAAGTCCGCCCAATCGCCTAATCCGATTGGTGTGTCGGGTTGCAGGGCTTTGCGTAACTCGGACAGGGTGCGGATGTCCTTATTCTCTATCCTCGATATCAGCGAGTTCCCCAAGAATTTGGCTATCCCTATGGTGTATAGTTCGATGCCGTGCTGCAAAGAGGAATTGCGTATCTTGCAGTTGTTGTAGCCATATATCTCGGTGTTGGTGCCGCTTAACGCCTGCAACTCGTTGAGTATCGTCCGTCCGCGCCACATCTTCTGTACCGTGTACGGTGACAGCAGGTTGTAGTTGATAAGGTCCAACAACTCTGTATCCGTCCGCACATCGCGTTTCGGCCATTTCTGTGCGTCGCGTATCGTGCCGACGGTGCGTAAGTTGGCTCCGGGTACGACAAATGTCTCTGCGTTGTTCTCTATCAGGTAGGAGAACGGCAGTTCTGATGTATCGGAATGGTGTGTATGTCTGCCCATGACCAAGGAGAATGCTCCCACTTTCGACGGCCACAGCATATAACTGTCCGATGTTGTCTTTGCTCCCCGTTCCACCACGCCTTGGTGTATGGGTCCCAACTTGTACATATGGTTTGACTGGTTGCTTCCTGATCCTGCGTTGAGGAAGGAGAACATCCCGGCGATGAGCAAAGTGGACTTATGGTGCGTTACGGTAAAAGGTCCCGCAAATATCGCGCACGCCTCGCCGTGCATACCCTGGCAGTTGCTGAAGAACAGTGACTCGTCAGCGGAATAGTGTTTATCGAACACGCACCCTTGTCCCACGAAGCACTTATCCACGATAGTCGAGTCTAGTATCTGGACCCCGGAGGCGATGATAAAGTCTGTGCATTTCACGCCCGATCCCAACTTAACCGGTGCCAGTCGGTTGGAGTTGACTGATCCGTTGTTGAGTCGTGATATCCCTTGCAGGTGCGCACAGTCGCCGATACGCACATTCTTTATTGTGCCGCAGTTGAGTATGCACACATCCTCTCCTATAGTTCCCATCTCGCTTGCCTGGCTCCCGGCATAGTCGTCAATCATCTTCTCCACCGCCTCTATCATCTTTGGGCGATGGCGGTACAGTGTCAGCATATAGGCTAACGGTGCACTCAGTTTGTCGAAGACAGGTATCTCGCGTCCGCCGCCCTCGTTCATTACCGGCACGCGCACACCGTTTCCGAAAGTTGTCCGTCCGTCCACCAGCACGGCATTCACATTCTCGATGCAGCTGCCTGCGCCGATACGGTAGTTGGCGATATAGTTGTGGATATTGTACAGGTGCACGTTGTCCCCTATCTCGCAGTTATGGATTCGTGCATGAGCGATACCCGAGTGCACTCTTAGTCCGCCGGGGAGGTTGAACTCCCGTTCAAAGCGTCCTATCTTTACTGTTCCCGAGAAGTGTGCGTTGTGCACATAGCGTGCATCGAAGCCGTCTTTCACCCACACTGTCGTCCAACTCTCCGCAGTACATTGTTGTTCGGAGAGTTGCCGCTGCTCTATATCGGTGAGAGGTCTGTATTCCATAGGCGGCGCATAGTGTTATTTGCGCATGTTCAGGTAGATACGCAAGAATACGTTTTTTGTATATTGCGGGAAGTCGCCTTGTTGTATCCACCCATAGTAGCCACTATCGCGGCGGAACACATCGATGACACGTTGCCCTTTGTACTTACCAAAATTAAATATCTCTACTCCGTCTTTGTCATAGGCGATACGCCCGGCAAAGTCTGCGAAAGGTGTGGTCCCTGCTGTATACGCCGACAGTTCTTCTACCGAAGAGGGGATATCATACTTCTCCAACTGCGCCATCAGCACTTCATACGTTGCCATGGTATCTGCATTTGCAGAGTGTGCTTCACGCAAGTCTTTTCCGCAATAGAACTTATAGGCGGCGACCAAGTTACGCGGTTCTTGCCGTTGGAATATAGTAAACACATCCACCATTCGCATCCGTTTCAGGTCGATATCTACTCCCGCCCGTATCATCTCTTCAGCCAACAATGGCAAGTCGAAGTGGTTGGAGTTGTAACCAGCCAGGTCTGATCCAACCAGTATCTCTGCCACTTGCGCTGCCACCTGTTTGAAGGTTGGGCAATCTGCAAGGTCTTCATCGTGGATACCGTGTACGGCAGAAGCCTCCTCGGCAATGTGCATTTGTACTTCTTTTCCGTCAATGACATGGGTAGGTTTAATTCGGAAAGTCTTCCCTTCGGCATTGCCGTTAGGGAAGACCTTATAATAACTCAACTCCACAATGCGGTCTGTACCTATATTGAGTCCCGTTGTTTCCAAGTCGAAGAACACCAACGGGCGTGTCAGTTGCAGTTTCATCTGTCTTATTGCTTTAATTGTCACTAATCATTCAGTAACATCGGCATCAGCAATATCAGCAGTTCCTGGTTCTCCTCGTTCTCGGATGGCAGTATCAGTCCAGCACGTGCCGGGTCAGCCAACTCCAGTACTACATCCGATGATGTTATGGAGGATAGTATCTCAATCAGGAATGGTGCCTTGAAACCGATAGCCATTGGCATACCGCTATAGTCGCAGGCGATCGTCTCTTCTGCCGAGGTGGAGAAGTCTATGTCTTGTGCGGATATTTTTATCTGGTTGTCACTCAACGCCAGTTTTAGCAGGCTTGTCCCAGTGTTGGCAAAGTAAGACACGCGTTTGCAAGCGTTGATGAGTGTCTGTCGGTCCACAATCACCTTGTTTTGGTTGTTTTGCGGGATGACGGCATTATAGTTCGGGAAACGTCCCTCTATCTGGCGGCATACAATAACCACCTGGCCAAAGTTAAACTGCACGTTCTTTTCCCCCACGTTGATAACGACATCCTCTTCCTCTTTCTGCAGTACCTGACGCAGCAGTGTAGCCGGCTTCTTAGGCAGGATAAACGAGACAGGTTCAGGCACCTGAATAGCCGTATTGGTATAGCGGACTAGGCGGTGTGCATCTGTGGCTACCAATGTTGTTTGGTTCTCAGTCAGGTCAAAGAATATACCATTCATCACGGGGCGTAGTTCATCGTCAGCCGTGCAGAATATCGTCTTGTTGACGGCATCCAACAACACGCTTGCCGGCATCGTTATTTTCTTCTCACCGGTTGCGGTAGGCATCTGGGGGTACTCCTGTCCGTTCGCCCCCACAAAACTATACGTACCGTTGGCACTGGTGATGTTGAGTCCGAAATTCTCGTCATGGATTTGGAATGTCAGCGGTTGTTCCGGGAACTCTTTTAGTGTATCTAATAGCAGGCGCGCCCCAAAAGCGACCTTTCCTTCTCCTTGCGCGTTTTCCACAAAAAGAGACGTGCGGATAGTTGTTTCCCCATCTGATGCCGTCAATGTCAACTGCTCACCATGGAGGTCGAACAACACGTCCTCGAGTATTTGCAAACTATTCTTACTTGCAATCACGCGACCTACTGCCTGCAATTGTGCAAACAATTTCGTACTTGATACATTAAACTTCATATTTGTATAGATTTTAGTAGTTACTACTATTTAGGCGGCAAAGATACGAAATACTTTTGACTTACACAAACTATGTGTTATTTTTAGGGAAGAAAGAGTAGGGAGTAAAGACCGTCATTGGTTAATGAAGGATACGGGAGTTGGTTAAACAGGTGAGTTTACTTGCTGCTTTTGCGGCGGTTGCAGTCGCGGCAGAGCATCTGGCAGTTGTCGGCTATGGTGCGACCGCCCTCTACCCACGGCGTGATATGGTCCGCCTCCATTTGCTCTATTTCGTAGTGCTTGCCGCAGAGCGGGCAGATACCGCCTTGCCGTTCATAGACCTCCCGCTTGGTGTTGTCGTCGAAAGCACGGATACCCAAGTGGCGAATGTCGTGGTCGAACACATACTCGAAGATACCCGCCTTGCGCTGCACATCCGAAT